>DIAS01000035.1:0-19455 GCA_002415855.1 Bacteroidales bacterium UBA5072 | reverse complement strand
GTTGTGGTTGTTGTGGGTTGTGGTTGTTTATTGATTCACATTTAGTTTTTCGCTTTTAGTTTTTAGTTATTCGTTTTTAGTTATATTTTTGCCCCCAATTAATTCATAATTAACTAACACCATGGATTTAAAGGAAATCATGTCTGTTTCCGGACATAGCGGGTTATACAAGTTTGTGTCGCAAGGCAGGAATGGCATTATTGTTGAATCATTTACCGATAAAAAGAGAAGCTTTATCAGTGCGTCACAAAAAGTAAGTTCCCTGGGCGATATTGCAATTTTTACCGATGGTGAGGAAGTTCCTTTGAAAGATGTTCTGAAAAAGATCCATGAGATCAATCCCGGTTTGCCTGCCCCGGATCCCAAATCATCACCTGACGCTTTGAAGAAATTCATGGGAGATGTATTGCCAAATTACGACCGTGAACGCGTGTACGTTTCCGATATCAGGAAACTAGCCTCCTGGTATAACACGCTTTTGGAATTGAACCTGCTTGATTTTGAAGAAAAAGCTGTTCCGGAAGAGGTTGTTCCTGAGGAGAAACCCAAAGCAACCGCAAAAACCAGGAAGCCGGCAACTGCTAAGAAAACTGCAAACACCAAAAGTAAACGGTAAACGGTAATCAGTATGTCGATTTAAACCACTGCTCGCCGGCTGGTCACCGGCTCCCCGCTGTTCATATCCGTACACCCCTTGTATCACTTCTGGTCGGTATACGACAGGAAGTTATCCGGTAATTTCTGCATATAGTTCTGTATATCTGATTCTTACAGCTTTTGGCACGGGTATTGTTTCTTGCTAGTTCAGAACGTAATGCTTTAAGCAATGAAAACAAAAATGAACATGACAGGCCTGAAGAGATCAATGGTAATTGTCTGTACAGCTGCAATCCTTGGCACGTCTGTTCTGGCGCAAACCTTACCGGTCAGCAAAGATGAACCCGAACAATCAGCCCTAGCCAGGTTAGAAGTCCTGATGACCACCACGGATCAGGCTGCCAGGTATGTTGCTCCCGATGCCTTTGAATCGGAGGAGAAAGTTGCACAAGCTTTTCAGAACCTGGATTTGCTGGCAAACTCGATTGAAAGGGACCTGGCATACCAGGCACCGGTTGAGGCATCACTTGCAGCCGGGCATAATAACCAATTGACATCTAAAAAATTACGTCGACCGGTTCAAATCGAAACCCCTGCCTATACGCTACAGGAAACCTGGCTGATCAGCGCCGGATATTATAAATCAACCCGGACACCCGCCTGGCATAATATTAAAAGAACTTTAAGAAACAGAAAGGCAGCAGATCAATATGCCTCCAGCTTCTAAAAAGCTTTAGGTTCCCGGACATTCATGCATGATTCTTCTTCTTCGCTTCACCTGCTATTTTTTCACTTTTTGTTTTTCACTTTTATTTTACTTTTACAGGATGCTAAACTTCCCAATAAAAGTATCCATGATATCCAAATCGCCGGTTTTATTCCTGTTTCTAATCATCTGCCCCGCCAGCCTGGTTTTCTCACAAAGAACAGACAGTCTGATCCCCATGGAACAAGCGTATAAACGTACTTATCAAACTGTTCGACTCAAGGGACCACTACCCGCTATTGACGGCATACTTGATGATGCCTGCTGGCAAAATGACGGGACCTGGTCACAGAACTTTGTGCAGAACACACCAGTGGAACGTGCCCTGCCCAGTTATCCTACCCGGTTTAAGATTCTGTATGATGATAAGAATATCTATTTTGCCCTGCGTGCCTGGGATCCGGAACCCGATAAGATCAACCGTTTCATCGGTAACCGTGATGACAATTCCACCGGCGACCTGATCAGTATTGCTTTTGACTCTTACCACGATTCTAGAGCAGGTGCTGAATTCAACATCAATACCGGTGGTAATAAAACCGATCTGATCGTTACGGATAACCTGTCGGTTAACCTGAACTGGAACGCAGTTTGGGAAGGGAAAACGGCCGTGAACGATTCATCATGGACTGTGGAATTCAGGATACCGCTCAATCAGCTCCGTTATAACCACAGTGATACAGGTATGGTCTGGGGACTTCATGTACGCCGCATTATCCGGAGAATTCAGGAGACCCAGAACTGGAGCCTGATACCACGTAAAAACAGCGGACATGTTTATTCCTTTGGCACAATGGTAGGTTTGCAGGGAGTACGTAAACCCAGGCTTGTGGAGTTTCTTCCCTATGTTTCCGGGAAGGCCACTATCGAGCCTGAAATATCGGGAAGTCCCTATTCCACAGGCACCCGTTATAATGCCAATGCAGGCATCGACGGGAAATTCGGTATCGGCGACTTCACCATGGATGTGACAATTAATCCCGATTTTGGACAGGTAGAGGCAGATCCTTCGGTGATGAACCTAACTGCCTTCGAAACCTTTTATGAAGAAAAGCGTCCTTTTTTCCTGGAGGGAAAACATATCTTTGATTTCCCGGCCGACCAGAACATGATGTTCTATTCCCGCCGGATTGGTCATGCCCCGTCGTATTCTCCGGCAGTTGACGATTCCACTTCCTTTTCCAAAGTTCCCGAATTCACCAACATTATCAATGCCATAAAACTCACCGGGACTACCCGGAATGGTTATTCCGTTGGTATACTACAAAGCACAACACAAAAAGAGACTGCCAGGGTTACGGAAGACGGCATCGAAACAAAGCCTGTTGTAGAGCCCCTGACCAACTTCCTGATAGCACGTATACAAAAGATTGCCAACAAGGGGAATACCCAGGTAGGGACAATGTTCACCTCCACCAACAGGATCATTGAAGACCCGCACCTGTATTATCTGAACCGTAATGCTTATTCGGCAGGTATCGATCTGCTGCAATACACAAAAGACAGAACATATTTCGTTGATGCCAAAGGAATGGCAAGTTACATTAATGGAGAAGAGGAAGCCATGGTGAGCCTTCAACGGAATGCCTTGCACTATTATCAACGCCCGGATGCAAAAGACTACCTGGGAGTTGACTCCAGCCGTCGCTACCTTGCCGGATCAGGAGGTTACCTGAGTGTTGGGAGACAGGGAAATAAGCGGTTCATCTTTTCGGAGAAAGTCAGTTGGTGGACGCCCGGATTCGACCTGAACGACGCAGGATATTTGTTTATGGCTGATCTTGTGACAAACCAGACCAAGGTAGCCTGGCGGCAGACCGAACCAAGGGGCCTTTTTCGCAATTATACCCTTACCCTTTCTCAGATGAATTCCTGGAATTTCGGCGGGATAGACACTTACAACGATCTGAGCGCCCAATTCACTTCCCAGTTTAAAAACCGTTGGGACCTGTCGATCCAGGAAACCTATGTTTTTTCCGAACTTGCCACCCGCCTTTTAAGAGGAGGACCTGCATTCAGGCTATCACCTTATTGGAAAAATTCAATTGTGTTCAACACGGACAAGTCAAGAAGGGTACTTTTCAGCATTAAAAATACAAGCCTGGTAAGCACCGACGGCGTTTCCCGGCAGAATATGATTGAACCGGCCCTCTCTTTCAGGTTGGGCAACCACATATTTATTAAAAGTGAATTCGAATATGCCCGTAACACCGATGATTTTATGTACGTAGCACAAAAGCAGACCGGTACGGAATGGCAGTATGTCCTGGCCCGCATCAAACAGCAGACATACAATATTACTTTACGTTTGAACTATAATATAACCCCTGACATTTCTTTGCAGTATTACGGTAGTCCGTTCATTTCCACGGGCAGTTACAGCAATTTTAAAAGGGTAGCTGATGCCGCATCGTCAGACCTCAGCAGCCGTACGCATACTTTTACCGACTCAGAAATCGCTTATGAAGGATCTTCAGACACTTATATTATTACCGAGGGACCCTATACATACTCCTTCGGCAATCCTGATTTCAGTTTCTGCGAATTCCGGTCAGATTTCGTTGCCCGCTGGGAATACAGACCGGGATCTACCATTTATCTGGTATGGGAGAACAGCCGGAACAACCGGGCCGACGTTTATTACTCCTCCCTGTCCGACAACCTCGATAATCTTTACAGCGCAGCACCTACAAACGTATTTATGGTGAAGCTCAGTTTCTGGCTTGGATTATGACAGGGGCAGGCAACATGGCAGTGGCGGCGAGGGTAGCACTAGTAGTTGCAAAAGTATAAAAGATCATGGGTCGCAAATTGAGGATAATATTTCGCTTCTTAAGGATTGAGTTGATCTGTAATCGGAGGATATTTGCGGCGGAAATTTAGTCCTTGTCCTTAAATCATAGCATTATCCATTCAGTTGGTATATATCATGCCTGTAAGATACAGTCGGTTTTAAACTGGAATGAAGCCGGTTCATTGCGCAATTTTATTTATCCCTGGTCGACAGGACTCCCGCCTGAGATGACTTTCCGTGCGCTGTGGGACGATCTGAACTTTTATTTTCGTTTTGATGTGACCGGTTCAGGCATCCTGACTTTTGTCAAAGACAATTACAAAATGGAAGTGGTAGATTCGGACCGGGTCGAGATCTTTTTCAGAGCAGATGACCAGCTCAATCCATACTACTGCCTGGAAATGGATCCCCTGGGACGCCTGTTGGATTATAAGGCTCGCTTTTACAGACAGTTTGAATATGATTGGCAGTGGCCCGGAAGCCGGAATATTTCCGTGAAATCCGGTCCTACAGCATCCGGTTATTTTGTTGAAGGAATGATCACGCTTGAATCCTTGAAAAAATTGCATCTTCTCAATAACAATGCATTACAGGCCGGGCTGTTCAGGGGGCAATGCATCCGTCTGCCAGACCCTGAAGCTGAATTCAGATGGATCAGCTGGATCAGGCCTGAATCAGAAAATCCCGATTTCCATATACCATCGGCATTTGGCATAATAAAACTGGTGAAAAGTGACCGGTGACCTCCCAATTATTTTCTACCTTTATGTTTGAGTTCCCGAATAATGCTAATCTGCCAGTATGATGAAAACTGCATGGTTACTGATCTTTGCTGTCTTCGTGCTACTTCAGCCCAGCGTGGCGCAAAAAGACCTCAAAGGTTTTTATGAGAAAAAAGTCCAGCACTATACTGCCATGCGAAACGGAGGTTTTGTTATGGCCGGTATTGGGAGCGGTCTGACTGTAATTGGAAGCTTGTTGATGTCTGCCAATGCTGATTTATGGGACGACGAACCAGACAGTGATGAGGATCCGACTGAGGCATATTTTGAAATCATGGGCGGTCTATTGTGCTTCTCTATTGGAGTTGGACTGGCAGCCGGTGGACTCACCATGGGCATTATCGGCTCACAGAAACTGGGAAAATACAGGGGACTGCTCAATAATATTTCCATAGGAATCAAATGTACACCAAATCAGCAGGGATTTTCTCTTACTTACCGGTTCTGAGCTCACCTTTCATTTGGCATATGTTGTGTTCGTTCTTTCAAAACCTAATGATCATTTTTCAATGAATAAAACATACCTGCTGCTAGTATGTCTGTTAAGCCTTGTCTGTGAGGATGGCCTTCACGGTCAGTCTTTTGGTATAAGGGCTGGGATCAACTTTCCCGGTATGCTGGATAAAGATGAAGATGAAGTATATTCCGACAATAACAAAATCATCCTGAGAATTCATGCGGGCGGAGTTTATGACTATGCAATAACCAGGGAATTGTCGGTTGAAGCCAGTCTTCTGATGTCGGTAAAGGGCGTTAAAAATGTTGAAGTCTGGGATGATATTAAGTATATAAAAAAGCTTAATCTTCTTTATCTGGATATACCGGTAACTGCAAGATATACTTTGGACCTGGACAATTTCAAATTATACGCCTTGTTCGGGCCTTACCTGGCTTTTGGCCTGAGCGGTAAATACAAATATACAGAGGAGCAGAGCGGGGGTCAGGACACACGACAGGATCGCGTAAAATGGGGCAATGATCCGGATGAAGATGACCTGAGAATTGCTGATGGTGGTTTTCATTTCGGAGCCGGAACCATGTTCGGCAACATTCAGGCAGGATTGTTCTATGAGCTGGGAGTTTTCAATATATCGTCCAACACGGAATACAACAAGAAAATCAAAAACAGGACCCTGGGTTTGACTGCTGTATACTATTTTAAGTCGAAGCCCTGAATTTTTGAATATTTCACGTATTTCGCCGTGTCAACAAGCCAGGCTAAAAAGGAAAGTTATGCTTTACCCCTTACCAGCCTGAAATTAAAGGCACCGTTACCGAATGTATTCATAATCCTTAGCCACAGTGGCAGTAACATTTCAGTTCCTCTTGCAGCGGTGATATCACCCAGATCAATGATATTAAAGCTCTTCCAGCCAAACTGCGTTAAGAGATCTGTTACGGCCGATTTGGCCGCTGCATCATTACCACAAATGAATACATGATGATCACTGTCAGCTATCAAAGCGGGATTGACCATTAATCCACACCACATCGTATTCAAGGCTTTAACAACCCTTACCCCGGGAAAAGATCTCTGAATCTCCTCACCAAGCGAATTGGTATTGCAGAGATCCGGGATAAGGATAGGTGGCATCCCTTTACTGAAATCAAGGGGGTTTGACACATCAATGAGTACCTTACCATTGAGATCCGATGCTGCTACAGAGCGAAGTGCATGGATAGAACTTGCGCCATGTGTGGCATTTATGAGGATCTCGCCGAACACGGCAGACTGGTTGAATGTACCCAGTCCAACATTTTTATTGTCGCTGTACCACTCTGCAAAAGAAGGTCCTCCGTAATTATTCCGTGTATTCCTGGCCGACGTTTCCGCAACATCCCTTGTGCCCAGCATCACTTCATGACCCAGGCTCACCAGCCGGGTGGCTAAAGTCTGCCCGACAGTGCCTGTTCCCAAAATAGCTATTTTCATGAGACAGAATTTTAGTTTGTTAACGGATTAACAAACCAGGAAGAGAAATGTTGGTGGAAAAAGCCAGGCCGAATCCCTGAGCATGCAGGTGAGCTCCAAAAGAAATGAAACATCCGATCAGGCAGCCCTCGAATATTCCCTGTATCGGAATTGAGCCTTTAGCAATATTTCCTCAAAGATCTGCCCGTTCTCCAGGATGTCCTCGTCATCCTGTTCATAAAGCCAGTCAACGTATAAGTTCTTGATGTTACTATTGGCATCCAGCACCTTCAATAATTCCAGCAGCTTTTTGGTGGAGGAGCTATTGAGATATTCCAGATTAATCACAATTCTTACGTCTGATGCATTTAATCCCGCTACCCATTCAATCAGCGGATTAAAGAATTTCGTGGTATTCTCCGGAAGTGACCTGCCTTCAATCAATAACCTGCCATCCTCCATAAACTCAATCGCCGGAGTATTGCCTGTCTTTTCAAGTATCAAATTATTCATAATGGGTTGGTTTTATACTTCAGCTGATTCTACGTGATTTCTTCCCCAAGGATTGATACTTATGACCAATCCGGCAGAATTATTGACCACTTCATCCTGGAAAGAAACAAATGAATTACCAGAGTTCTTTCCCATTTTACACAATCAAAACCTTACTGCCCTTATAGTAATAAATATCAGTAGAATACCACATAACCAGGCGGAACCGGTAGCGCTAAAGAAACTGGTCAAACAAAAGCGATGGGCTAAACTTTAAATTCAACCAATATGACAGCATTCAATAAAAGGTACGGGATTGTTAAGAAGTATATACCCTAAAACAGCAAGCGGCGTCCGGGCGAACCTGCAATAATCAGGATAACGAGCCCAACTTTGACAGTGCTTCCGCACATATTTTGGGGGATGACAAGGCCCTTATCGAATGCGTGCCTGCTTTAACCGGTCCTGCGGAGAAAGCCCAGCATGTCAGGCTTATTGCAGGTGCAGATAATAAATTGTATGGATGTGATGCCAATGGGTTATAGCTTATATTTGCTTTGTACCTAATCTGAATGTTGAAAGTTCAACATACGGACATTTTTTACCAGATCCATTGAGAAGGCATGACCCGGTGAACGCACTTTCATACAGTCAACGTACCTATGACCAGTTGCTCCGGGATATCATTCATGAATACAGCACTTGCAAAAACCCTAAGCAGTATAACCTCATCCCGGAATTCGCGGAAAAGACAACCACGGTAAGATTAAACATCCGGAAGGGATTGCCTGAATCAACGGCTGACATTGTAACCACGGTTCCGCCGGGTACTGCGCTTTTTCATGCGGGTTATGTAGCCGGCGGATTGTCAGTGAACGGAATAGCAAAATGGTATGTAAACAAGGATGGAAATTTCTTCTGGAGCGAGGGAGTGAGGTGAGACATTTTTAGTAACTGTCATAAAGAATATTACCCCAGGAGTAGAAATGAGGCGCCGGTAAGGATAAAGAATTATCATATATGCCTGACCAGTCGCCGCTGGCCGGGGAGGAAGCATTTCCGTCACCATTGGTGTCTCCCTTTCTGGAATCATCTTTATAGGAAGTAAAATATACCCCTTCACCATCGTGATTTATTAGCTGGCCGGCACCTTCTTCGAGCCACAGTTCACCGGTGGACTGAAACTTGATGACCACATTATTCCCCAGGGTCAATGATCCACCCGTATCAATGTACCGTTGATAACCATCCATGACAAAGGCAACTTCGGTTTCACGCCATTGCCTGGCGGTGGTCATGTAATAGAGTAAATCGACAAATATACCGTTAAGATCATTTGTCTCCGATGGCTGACCGGGATTATGGAAAATGTTGCTGTCATCGATGTCAAAGGCTCCGCTGATGGAAAGAGGCCTAACGTTTCCATAGAAGATATTATTCCTGATCACGGTGCCTGTACCGGCATCGGATGCATCCAAAACCCCTACATGATCAGAGCTGCCGTCGTTATCAATAAATCTGCAGTTCTCTACAGTGATATTATTGCCATACAGGGTGAGTGTTGCATGGTATAATACGGAACCACCATAATAGAATTCGCAATACCTGAAAGTTGAACCGTTATTTCCATTGGTATGGATACCTCCCCAGTCTCGCGGTTCAGGTTGTGTGGCATTGCCGTCATCGTTGTTGTCACCCCCGTGGGCATCATCCAGGTAAGAGGTAAAGATAATGGGATCCTCTTCCGTGCCCTGGGCATTTACCACACCTGAACCACCCAGCATCATATAGGGACCATCGGAAGGATGAAATTTGATAATGGCTCCGGGTTGAATGGTCAAAGTACTCGTCACATAGAAGTCATACTTCACAATGATATAAATGGTATTGCCTGACCAGGTTTGAGGTGTATCAATGTCTTCCTCGATAAATACCACATTCGGTGCAGGATTCTCATCATCATCGTCGTGACAGGAAAGGACAACGAGACAAACAATGCAAAGCAGGGCTGCTAATCTGTGATTCATAACGCAGGCAGGTTATATGGATTTTCAGTTATGGCGACGTTGAAGTGCATAATTTAATGGGGCAACCGTAACCAATGTACAAAAAAAAACCATAAATTCCAACACCGGAAACTGCCATTCTATTCCTTACCATCTTAACGCATAACACCATGAAATTTACCAGGGATGATTATAACAGGAGGATTATCGATACAGAAGGTAAAATCCCCGGGGATGAACCGGTTTTCCTGTTAAGGGCTCAGGATGTTTATGCGCCCTCCACCTTACGATATTATGCAAAACTCTTAGAAGAGGATGGAAATACCGAAATGGCGGAGGAATTGCGCGTGCATGCCCGTCAGATGGTTGTATGGCAGAAATCAGTCAGGGTGCATATTCCCGATAAATAGTAACAATTTTATTTCTTATTTCGCACTGCCCATCAAAGCATCCAGTATTGGTTCTACCCAGGCTTCTTTTTCGATATCGTAAACGATAAAATCGCTGTCGAATTGCCAGTAGGCCCAGCTAAATCCGAGTTTTTCCGCAGTGCGTGCTACAAAGGCGGTATATCGGGCCCTTGAGTCCATTGCGCCTTTGTCATAGGCACCAAATTCACCCAGAAAGATGGGCCTGTTGTTTTTCAGCGACCAATCGGCGGCAACTTGAAGTTTTGACTCTACCTCTTCTATTTCCCCGGGAGTACCTGTCCACGTTTCGCCGGTCTTGTCCTTATATTCCGCGGCCCACGGCGCTCCCTGGTGTGTAAAGCGCATAGGGTGATAAAAGTGAACGGTAACAATAATGTTCCGGTCATTTTCCGGCAGTTTTAAGGTAGGCAGACTTTCAATACCGTTCCAGTTGCCGGGTCCGATGATCAGGGTGCGGTTAGGATTGGTCTCCCTGATGATTTTCATGGCCTCCAGCAGAAGATTGTTCCACATGTCCACGGTGAGCTTTTGATTGGGCTCATTCAATATTTCAAAAATCACTTTGTCGGGTGTTTCTTTATACCTGGGAGCCAGCTGTCTCCATACCGAAAGGAACATCTCCTTCTTTGACTCCGGGTCATCGGCCATGGCGTTATATTCATGCATGTCAAGGATTAGCATAAGATCGGCTTCAAGCGCATTCTTCACTGCCCAGTCAAGTGTTTCCAGCCACGCCGGATCGATCTGATACTGATCATTCATGTGTGAAAACGGATGCAGGTTGATGCGTACAGAAGAAAAACCGGCATCCTTGATCATTTTGAAGTACGATTCCTTGAACCTGCCTTTGGTATGGTCCTGCCATAATGCCTTATCATATCCGATGATATTTACTCCCCTGCCCAGTTTAAGATTTTGTTCGGCAGCTGTAACCGTTTGTGCTAACGATGAGTAGTTTATGGAACAGATGGCCATAAACAAGGTGATGAAGAAAAGGTTTTTTTTCATAAGTTGATGTTTATATGTTTGTAAGAATGAACGCTCAGTTAATCGCACATCGCTTAAGCTAATATAGTAAATTCAGACAAATCGCGGTTACCGTCCTCTTTGTCCCTGGTGCAGCTGTTCACCAAGGCTTATCACAATTTCACTGGAAAGGCCATTTTCTGTCCTTTGTACAATGAGTTGGCTGAAACCCGGATTATTCATTTCCGGAGGCGCCTGCTCAGCTGAGATAACTTCAAATGCAGCATCCTTTGGTTCAAGAATGGTGGCAACTATCTTTTCTCCATTTTTCTCAAGTTCCGCTTTGTTCCCTTTAAGACTAATTTTGGCATCGGTAAGCATTTGCCACTGTGCCAGTTTTAAATCACCTGCCCATTCGATATTGTCGGCGATAATCACCTCAGAGCTGCCATCTGATTGGATATCTAATTGCTGACTTCTTGCGGATACAACCGAAATTGTTAAAACGGGATTAAAGCAAAATTTCCAGGTGTGATTTGGAACGGGATTCAATTGAAGTCTGCTTGTTAAGTGAAGTTTGGCCCCCAGCCCCGATCCGGCAGGGCATCATCGAGTACATATATACAATAATTGTCTCCTGATCCTGCAACAAATTAATTACCAAGATATTTGACTTTAGTAATTCAAAGTTGTTAATTTCATATTGTTCATGTTTAAGACATTATGAAAACCAAAAGTAAGATCTTGTATTGTCGTACAGCAATGATAATAGTGCTTTTAACCGTTGCAAACGGCTGCAAACATGAAGAAACGGAATTGGAAAAGCCACCGGTAATAACCACTTCTGTTTCGGATATTTCGGGAACAGTGGAATTACCTATAATAATAAGTTTGACGGACTTTCTGTCCGTTGTATACAGGATTTAAATTCACGGCATCCGAAACCAGGTTATGTGAAAACCGACAGATTCTATTATCTTTATTACAGTATTATAAATATCAAAAATCCAAAATCTCCGGTTATGCATTTAAAAAAGAAATTCCTGGTGGTAACTATATTCTTTTTGTTATCCGGGCACGTATTTGGTCAGATGAAAATTCTATCCGGGCCTGAGAAAGGGTCATACAATCGTTTTGTCAACGATATTGCTGCCGTACTCGGGGAGAAGAACGGGATCAATATCATCAACAAGACAACCGGTGGAAGTGCACACAATTTTAAAGTACTTACCAATCCATCGTCAGACGATAAAATGGCACTTATTCAGTCAGATTACCTGAACCTTATGGTGGCCGAAGATAAACTCAACAATACCAACAAAACCGGTTCATTGAAAGTTATACTCCAGCTTGCCACAGAAGAAATTCACCTGGTTGCCAAAAAAAACAGTGGTCTGACCAGTCTCCGTGACCTTGACAAAAAGAAAGTCGGAATCGGGAATGAGGATCAGGGATCGTTTGCCACCGGTAAAATAATAAGGGAGCGGTCGAAAGTAAACTGGGACACGTATCATGTCGGTTTTGAACAGCTGTTAAAGAAACTTTCCGAGGGTACCATTGATGCCGGTTTGGTTGTTGGCAGTGCTCCTGTAAACCTCCTGGATATTGATCCGCAGGTAATGACCGGCGGAATTGCCCTGTTGGAACTGGAAGATTTCAACGGCTGGGCGAAATATTATGAAAATGATACCATATACCAAAGCGACTACAAATGGCTCGATAAGAACATTCCTACCTTTGGCGTAAGGACCCTCCTGGTAGTTAATGAATCAAAGCTGACAAGTGCAGATAAGCAAACAGTTGCTGCCATTAAATCAGGCATCATTCAGAATCTTGATCTTTTGTGCAGGCAGGGGCACCCAAAATGGAAAACGGTTATCATTCCCGATGAACCAGGTATTGTGACGGAACAGAATGCCGGTAAAATAAAAGCAACCGATCAGGCTGCTGCCGACAGGAAAGATGCAGTGTCCTACAGGGTACAGATCTATTCAAGAAACTATCAGCGAAAGGATGAGCAGGTCACCATTGATGGCAGGAACTATCAAACCCAAGTATATTCCTATTTAGGAGCCTACAGGTATACCATTGGTGAATTTACGGCTCTGTCTCCTGCTGTAGAGCTTCAGAAAATCTGCAGGGAATCCGGGTATCCTGAGGCATTCGTAGCGGCTTTTAAAAACAATATAAGGTCCACGGATCCTGATCTTTTTAAATAAGCCTGGCCATGGCGGGCGCAACCTATAAGCAGGATATCTGACGATAGAAATAACGTTATCTTCAGGCAGATTTAATATATTTTATTGTGGAATTTTATACTACCCGGCATCCATTTCACATAAATAATAACAATCATTGCGGCCAAATGAAGATCCGCCCGGCTCATACCTGGATACCAGAATTAATTTGAATAACATCGCCTTAAAAATTAACCCTATGAAACCACAAAAAGAACTTTGCTGCTTTCTTGTATCGCTGTTTTTATCGTTGTCGGTCCTGCCCGTTAGGGGACAGGAAAAACAGGTTGAACTGAAAAAGGGTGTCATAGTTTCCGACATGTTAAAAAAGGATGCCAAACATCATTATGCCGTGCACCTCGAGGCCAACCAGTTCGCCTATTTTAATCTCTTCCAGCATGGAATCGATGCAATGATCACTACTTATGATCCTGACGGAAATAAATTGGAGGACTTCGACAGCCCCAATTTCAGGAACGGTGATGAGCCCGTGACCCTCTTCAGCAGTAAAAAAGGAACTTATGTCCTTGAGGTCAGTTCCATTGACACCAGGGATCAGCAAGGCAGGTTTGATCTGACCTGGCTGAAAGTTGAACCCAAAGGGGTGACACCTGAAAAACAGATCGATCAACTGTTCACGGTGTGGGACAATCTACAGTCACCAGGTGCAGCAGTGGCTGTGGCAAAGGATGGTAAGATCATATTCGAGAAGGGTTATGGGAGCGCTGAAATGGAATACAGCATCCCCATCACCCCGTCCACTGTATTTCACATCGCCTCCGTATCCAAGCAATTTACGGCATTTGCCATCCTGCTGCTGGAAAAGGAGGGCAAACTTTCTATCCATGATGATATCCGGAAGTATATCCCTGAGGTACCGGATTTCGGAAAGGTAATCACCCTGGATCATCTGCTGCATCATACAAGTGGACTGCGCGATCAGTGGGAATTGCTGGCAATGGCAGGATGGAGGCTTGATGACAATATTACGACCGCACAGATCCTGCGGCTTGTCAGCCGGCAAAAAGAGCTGAATTTCAATCCCGGGGACCAAATGACATATTGCAATACAGGCTATACACTTCTGGCAGAAATCGTTGCCAGGGTATCAGGAATGAGCTTTGCGGATTTTACCCGGACCTTCATTTTTGAGCCGTTGAAGATGACTCATACGTTTTTCTATGATGATTGTGAAAAACTGGTTGTGAACAGGGCTTATTCGTTCTATGCCGACAGTACCGGGTATAAGAAAAGCAACCTGAATTATTCTACTGTCGGGGCGACAAGTCTGTTTACCACAGCCCCCGATCTATGCCTCTGGGCCATGAATTTTGAGAACCCGGTGGTAGGCAAAGAGATTATGGACAAGATGGCCGAGCGTGGAGTGCTCCATAACGGGGATACAATTGACTATGCCATGGGGCAGAGCGCAGGTGTATACAAAGGGTTGAAATACTTTGCCCATGGCGGGGCAGACGCCGGATACCGCACCCAGCTGTTCAGAATTCCGGGGGAAAGATTCTCGGTCAATGTACTGAGTAACCTGGCCTCCTTCAATCCCGGCGCCCTGGCTGTCAAGATCATCGACATTTACTTGAAGGACAGGGAAGTAAATGAAACACCAAAGCCAGAGGTACCGAAACCGGATTCTGGTATCGTTACGGTGGATCCTGATATACTGGCCACCTATAGCGGAAAATACGAATTTCAGCCCGGAGTTTTTGTCACCATTTCAGTTGAAGGCAACATCCTGTATGCTGAAGCACCGGAACTTCCCAAAACTCCAATGATACCGCTTTCAGCATCCGAATTCGAGGTAAAGCCTGTTCAGGCTAAAGTTTCTTTCCCAAAAGATGAGAACGGGAAAGTTACCAAAATGATCGTGAATATGAACGGTCAGGAAATTAATGCCCCGCGCCTGCCGGATTTTGATCCTTCAACAGTAAACCTGGAAGAACTGACCGGTGATTTTTACAGTCCCGAACTGAATACGACCTATACCTTTGTGGTTGAATCCGGCAAGCTGATCGCAAGGCATTTCCGGACAGGGGATGTAAGGATGACGCCTTCAAAGACTGATGTATTTTCAGGTGACCGTTGGTATTTCAGCCATGTTGAATTCATCCGCGATGGAAACAAAAAGGTAACTGGCTGCAAAGTGGGGAACGGCCGGGTAAGCAACCTGCGATTTGACAAGGTGATACAATGATCCAACCTGTGAGAATTTTCCGTGACCATGATAAAACCTGTGAATAATTCACCGGGTGTGACTATATTTAAGTATACTTTAAATAACCAATTGATGAAAACATCAATCATGCATAATGCCCTGGTATGCCTGGCATTGTATATACGGGTGACATCCCCTGCCCTTGCGCAGACAACAGGTAATATCCTGCTTCAAAAGGACTGGGCGATTCAGTCGTCAGAAAAAATCACAGCAAAAGGTGACCTGATATCGACAACGAGCTTTAAGCCTGAATCCTGGTATCCTGCAACAGTCCCTTCCACAATAGTCGGCATCCTTGTCGATAACAAAGTATACCCTGATCCGTATTTTGGCACCAATATTGAAACTTTACCGGGATATTCCGCCGAAATGAGAAAGGGAATGCCTGAAAACAGCCCGTTTAAAGTTCCCTGGTGGTATCGTACTGTCTTCAAACTACCAGCAGACTATAAAGGACGGAACGTTTGGATCAAATTTCACAGCATCAATTACAGGGCCAACATCTGGCTGAACGGACACCTCATAGCCGACACTTCTGTCATAGAAGGGGCCTACCGGTTGTACAACCTGAATGTCGGATCCTATGCTTTCGCAGGCGGAGATAACTGCCTGGCGGTTGAGATCTTTCCGCCCAAAGGAATGGACCTGACAATCACCTGGGTCGATTGGAATCCAACTCCACCCGACAGGGGATTGGGGATCTGGTATGACATTGATGTTCATGCCACAGGTCCGGTAGCCCTCGAGAATCCACGGGTGATCACAAAGCTCAACCTGCCGCAAACCAATCAGGCCAAGCTTACCGTCAGCAGCGATGTATTCAATGCCACAGATAAAGCTGTGACCGGAATAGTCAAGGGAAGGATCGGTGACATTCTTTTTTCCCGCGAGATCACGCTTGCACCGAACGAAAGAAAAGTTATCCGTTTTGATCCCGGAGAATACAAACAGCTCGAAATTGCCAATCCCCGCCTTTGGTGGCCGCATACAGTTGGCCCTCAAAACCTGTATGAGCTGAACCTTTCGTTCGATGTAAAAGGGAAGGTTTCCGACCAGGTAAGCACAAGGTTTGGTATCCGCGAGATCACTTCCTGGATGAATGAGTTTGACGATAAGCATACCCGCGTTTTCCAGGTCAACGGCAAGAACATCGTAGTGCGCGGGGGAGGTTATGTACAGGATATGATGCTTCGTCCTTCCGATGAACGGACGGATATCGACATAATGTACGCCAAGCATATGGGATTGAATGCGTTGCGTATGGAAGCTCCACGGGGCTCTGATCACTTTTTTGAAAAATGCGATGAGGAAGGGATTATGCTGATTGTAGGGTGGTGTTGCTGCAGCGCATGGGAGCGCTGGAAGAGCTGGACTCCTCATACGGCTGATATTGCTGAAAAAAGCTGGCATGATCAGGTTGTTCACCTCCGCAACCACCCCTCTGTCATTGACTGGTTATATGGAAGTGATAATTTTCCACCGGCTGAAATTGAAAAGAGGTACATCAGGGTGCTCGATGAAGAAGACGGGACAAGGCCCTACCAGTCATCAGCCACTCAGTCTGCCAGTGAAATTGCCGGTTATACCGGTTTGTGGATGGGCCCTTATCCCAAAGTATATGCCTATAGTGTTCCTTCATACTGGTATGGCAAACTCGAGTTCAATACTGAAGCCGGACCTGCAGGTGAGCAGATATCGCCTGTCGAAAGCCTGCGCAAGATGATGCCCGAGAGCGACCTGTGGCCCATAAGTAAATCGTGGGATATCCGTCTGCACAAGGCATTTTATCCGGAAGCACGCAAGGCACTGGAATCGAGATATGGAAAGCCCGAAAAACTCGATGAATACATTATGAAATCGCAGGTATTGCAGCTTGAGGCCACAAAAGCCATGTTCGAGGCTTACGCCGGGAACAAGTACAAGTCGAGCGGTATCATTTATTGGATGTATAATTCAGCCTGGCCGTCTCTTTACTGGCAGTTATACGACTATTTCTTCACGCCCAACGGTTCATTCTATGGAGCAAAAAAGGCCTGTGAAACCCTTCATATCCAGTATGCATACAATGACAGCTCGGTTTATGTTGTCAACGGCTTTTACAACGACTTCAAGGGATTGAAAGCTGAAGTCAGCTTGTTTGATTTTGACCTGAAACAGTTGTACCATCAGGATATTTTCGTTGACATTTCCGCTGATGAAAGCCGGAAAGTTGTCACACCCGAAAAACCTCCGGTTCAGGGGGTCTACTTCCTCAAACTGAATTTGACGGATGCGACCGGTAATTTGATTTCCACGAATTTCTACTGGTTATCATCTAAAGGGGATGTGAATGCTGACTTTACCGCGCTCGGAGATCTTGCGCAGGTTGAGGTAAAGTGTACACCCGGAAAACCGGAGTTGCTGCATGGTAATTACAAGATTGAAATCCAATTTGAAAACCAATCGGCCTCTCTTGCGTTTTTTATTAATCCCAAGATTGTGAAAAATAGATCGAAAGATCTGGTATTGCCTGTTTACTGGGAAGATAATTATTTTTCACTGCTTCCGGGTGAGAAAAGAAAACTCCGGGTGGAATTCAAAGCATCTGATCTGGACGGTGAGCATGCAACCCTGGTGTTGGAAGGCTGGAATATCAAGCCTGAGGTTTTTGCATTATATTGATACGAGCCATGTTGACATCCAGCCCCATATTTCTCCCATCGATATGTATATTTCTAGCAACCATCCATTTTGGGAAATTACCCGGTTGATTTGCTTGAAAACCTTTTTAACAGGCATTATGAATGGCAATTGGGTAACACCGGAAGAAGTATGAAAATCACAGGCAGGGTTGTATTCCATATACATGATTTGAACAGGTCACTTATCGGATTATTGGCGAGTTTCAATAAACAATAGACAAAGCAAACTGGTCTCCAGGTTCAGGGAGATGAAAAAAAAATCATTAACTTTAATTCAGTCCAGGTTACTAAAAACCATAACTAAAATTTACTTTCTGAAATTAAATTATCGGCATATGGCAGTATATAACCTTAGTATCAACGGAAAAACTCATCGGGTAGATGTTGACCCCGACACACCCTTGCTCTGGGTGCTCAGGGATAATCTGAAGATGACTGGTACAAAATTCGGTTGCGGTGTCGGTCAATGTGGTGCGTGCACCATTCATCTGGATGGCAAGGCTGAAAGGTCCTGCATGGTTTCTTTTTCAGATGTGGGAGAACAGAAAGTCATAACAATAGAGGGGCTTTCAGAGAACGGAGATCATCCCCTGCAAAAAGCCTGGTTGGAGCACGATGTGTCCCAGTGCGGCTATTGTCAACCCGGGCAGATCATGTCGGCAGCGGCGTTGTTGAAGTCCAATCCAAATCCAAGCGATGCGGAAATCGAAACGGCTATGCAAGGGAACATTTGTCGCTGCGGTACCTATCAGCGCATTAAGGAGGCCATCAGATCCGTTGCTCATCCATGACGGATTTATTCATGGGAATTGGCGTCGCATTTTATCATTAAAATGAAAGAACATGACAACAACAAAAATAAAATTCGGAAGAAGATCATTCATTAAGCATACAACTCTTTCAGGAGGTGGACTGATGCTCGGATTCAACTGGTTCGCTTCTTTGCGTGCGAAAGCGGGAGTTGCAGCCGGCATGCCGGAATCGTGGTCTGAAATCAATGCCTATATTAAAATAGATGAAAACGGGGTGATTACGATCATGACACCCAACCCCGAAATCGGAACGGATGTCACAACCTCACTGCCCATGCTGGTAGCGGAAGAACTGGATGCGGACTGGAAAAAGGTAGCTATCGACAGGGCTCCCTTCAATCCCACATTATACGGCAATCAGTTTACCGGAGGCAGTATGTCCATATTGACCAGATGGCAGCCATTGCGTACTGCAGGTGCAACTGCCAGGCAAATGCTGAAGGAGGCCGCTGCCAAGGCCTGGAACGTTCCCGTGTCGGAAATAACCACAAAGGAGAGCATACTCAATCATAAAGCCAGCGGCAAATCAGCCGGCTATGGTGAAATGGCCTCAGCGGCAGCAAAAATACCCGTGCCAGCATCCGTCGAATTGAAAGAGGCAAAGGATTTTTCCATCATCGGTACATCCCGCAAAAACACCGATGCGTTGAACTTTGTGACAGGAAGGGCAAAGTATAGCTCAGATACCTACCGGGATGGAATGCTGATCGCCATGGTCACCTTTCCGCCTGCTTTTGGCATGAAACTGA
>DIAS01000029.1 GCA_002415855.1 Bacteroidales bacterium UBA5072 | reverse complement strand
CAATGCACAGGGTGAAGATGTCGTAGCAGGTATCCGCACACCAAATCCATTGAACGATGATACCAAGAATGAACAGAACGAGCACCTGAAAAGTATGCAGGAAGCAATGCCCGGGACTTACAAGGAGCTTTGCGACATCCGTGATACGCTGGAGCGTTCTTTCAAAGACATGCTCGACATTGAATTTACCATACAGGAAGGTGTTCTGTACATGCTGCAGTGCCGTGCCGGCAAACGTACCGGAACTGCCGCCTTGAACATGGCCATGGATATGCTTAAAGAAGGCCTGATCAATGAAAAAATAGCTGTAACACGCGTAGATCCGGCTCAGCTTGATGAACTGCTCCACCCTATCTGTGATCCCAATGCCGAGAAAAAAGTCAACCCGTTGGTAAAAGGGCTTCCTGCCGGACCAGGTGCTGCAGTTGGTAAAATTGTATTTACAGCTGAAGATGCCGTAAAATGGAACCGCAAAGGTGAAAAAGTCATCCTGCTTCGTGAAGAGACCAATCCCGAGGACGTTGAAGGTATGCGAGCTGCCGAAGGCATTCTCACCGCTCGTGGCGGTATGACCTCCCATGCTGCCCTCGTTGCACGCGGTTGGGGAAAATGCTGTATTGTCGGCGCCGGTCATCTTCATGTTGATGCTGCCGGTAAGAAAGCTAAAGTCACAGGTTCCGATGTTGTTTTGAAGGAAGGTGATCTTGTAACCCTGAATGGTACCAAAGGTAATGTTTACCAGGGTGCTATCGCACTCATGGACGCCTCCGAGAATCCGCAGTTCAAACATTTTATGGTGATGGTCGACAAATTCCGCACCATGGGTGTGCGCACCAATGCTGATACCCCGGCTGATGCCAAGGTCGCCCGTGATTACGGTGCCGAAGGAATCGGACTTTTCCGTACGGAACATATGTTTTATGGCGAAGGCTCAGAGCAGCCATTGTTCCTGCTTAGAAAAATGATACTCAGTCATTCCGTTGAGGAACGCAAGGCTGCATTGAATGAATTGTTCCCCTACGTCAAGAAGAGTATTAAAGGTACGCTCGAAGCCATGAATGGCCTTCCCGTTACCTTCCGTTTGCTTGACCCTCCGCTTCATGAGTTTGTTCCCCAGAGCGCAGACAAACAGGCTGAACTGGCCAAAGCCTTGGGTATAACAGTCGAAGCCATTGCCAAACGCGGTGAAGCACTTCATGAATCGAACCCGATGATGGGCCACCGCGGTGTCCGCCTTGGAGTGACCTATCCCGAGGTTTCCGAAATGCAGATCAGGGCTATTTTTGAAGCAACTGTTGAATTGAAGAAAGAAGGTAAGGAACCACATCCCGAGATTATGGTTCCGGTAACCTGCGATGTTTCCGAACTTGATTTCACCAAGAAAATCACGGACAAAGTATATGCAGAAGTCTGTGAAAAATTCGGCGTAAAATCAATCGAGTATAAATATGGAACCATGATTGAGATTCCACGTGCCTGCCTGCTGGCAGACCGCATGGCAAAATCGGCTGAATTCTTCTCCTTTGGCACCAATGACCTCACTCAGATGTCATTTGGGTTCAGCCGGGATGATATTGGCGGATTCCTGCATCATTACCTCGATTATAAAATGCTTTCGGCTGATCCGTTCCAGACCATCGATCAGGATGGCGTCGGACAGTTGATCAAGATGGCTGTCGATAAAGGACGTGCTACCCGCCCCGAACTTAAAGTCGGTATTTGCGGTGAACAGGGTGGTGATCCGGCCTCCGTGGAATTCTGCTTTAAGTCAGGACTTACCTATGTTAGCTGCTCGCCCTTCAGGGTTCCTATTGCCAGGCTGGCTGCAGCACAGGCTGCAATAAAAGCTGCAAAATAAGCAATACGCTGAACAAAGAAAAAAGCCGATTGTTAGTCGTTTACAATCGGCTTTTTTTATGAACAAATAATATATCTTTGCCTGATTGTAGTCCTAATAATAACCATTAAACAATTGACCAAATGAGCTTTATCAGCCCAAATGAATTGGCCAAGTATGGCATCAGCAACGTGAAAGAAGTAATCCATAATCCTTCTTTTCAGGATCTTTACAACTACGAGATGGACCCCGCACTGGAAGGCTTTGAAAAAGGTGTTCAAACCGACACTGGTGCAGTCGCCGTAAAAACCGGTATTTTTACGGGCAGATCACCCAAGGACAAATTCTTTGTTAAAGATGCTGTAACCGAAAACACCATATGGTGGGATGGTGTGATCAATCGTCCCATCAACCAGAACGTTTGGTCACACTGTAAAAATCTTGTTATTAATCAGCTATCCGGTGGAAAAAGACTGTATGTTGTTGATGCATTCTGTGGCACAAATGTTAACAGTCGCCTCAAGGTCAGGTTCATTGTTGAGGTTGCCTGGCAGGCGCACTTTGTGACCAATATGTTCATACGGCCCTCGCATTTCGAGCTGGCAAATTTCGGTGAACCCGATTTCGTTGTTTTTAATGGTTCAAAGGTTACAAATCCGCAATGGAAGGAACAGGGTTTAAATTCCGATGTATTTGTTCTGTTCAATCTTACCGAAAAACTTGCCGTAATTGGCGGTACATGGTATGGGGGAGAAATGAAAAAAGGGATTTTCAGCCTGATGAATTACTACCTTCCCCTGCGAGGCATGGCCTCCATGCATTGTTCAGCAAACGTGGGTGAAAAAGGTGACGTGGCTTTGTTCTTTGGACTGTCCGGAACAGGTAAAACCACACTTTCTGCTGATCCTAAGCGTTACCTAATTGGAGATGATGAACACGGCTGGGACGAACAGGGTATATTTAATTTTGAAGGTGGTTGTTATGCCAAAACGATTAACCTGAGCAAAGAAAATGAACCCGATATCTACAGCGCAATTCAGCGCAATGCCCTGCTCGAAAACGTGACGGTGCGTGAAGATGGCTCTGTTGATTTTGCTGATGGTTCCATTACCGAAAATACCAGGGTTTCCTATCCTATCTTTCACATCAACAAGATCGTACTTCCTTCCAAAGCAGGGCATGCCACCATGATCATCTACCTTTCGGCAGATGCATTCGGTGTTCTTCCTCCGGTATCCATTCTCGACCGCAACCAGGCGCAGTACCATTTTCTTTGCGGGTATACCTCCAAACTTGCCGGTACCGAGCGGGGTATAACCGAACCCGTTCCTTCATTCTCACCGGCTTTCGGTGAAGCTTTCCTGACACTGCATCCCACCTATTATGCAAAAGAACTTGTCCGGAAGATGGATCAGTATCATGCCAAGGCATATCTCGTTAATACAGGATGGAACGGAACAGGTAAAAGGATTTCCATCAGGGAAACCAGGGCTATCATTGATTCTATCCTGGACGGATCAATTGAGAAGGCCAAAACAGCGCATATCCCGCTGCTAAACCTCACCATACCGGTAAGCCTGCCCAATGTCTCCGATGGAATACTTGATCCGCGTGATACCTATGCCGATAAAGCGCTGTGGGAATCGAAAGCCAAGGATTTATCAGCCAGGTATATTAAGTACTTTGAACAATATGCCGTTACCCCCGAAGGTAAAGCGTTAATTGCTTCAGGTCCCCAGATTTAATGCATCTGCACTCCATGTATTGACTGCAGAGGCGCAATTTATTGCGCCTCTGCATGTTGATATACAACCACTTACGAATTCCAGCCGATTAAAATAGGTATAAATACCCTTGTGAAAAGAATAATAATAACTATATTTGCCCCCTCGTATATTAAAGTTCTTTAATGCATATAGTCTATAATATTGGCATTCTTGTTCTTGCCTATTTGATCGGATCGATTCCCACATCGGTCTGGATCAGTAAATCCATTTTTGGAATTGATATCCGTGAGCGTGGAAGTAAAAATGCCGGTGCAACAAATGCCATGCGTATCCTTGGCTGGAAAGCAGGTCTTTCTGTTCTGATCATTGACGTTTTCAAGGGCTGGCTGGCTGTAAATCTAATTCATATTACCAATTACTACATTCCCGAAACAGGTGACTTCATTGAATTTCAGCTGCTTCTAGGAATAGCCGCCATTATTGGCCATATCTTCCCGGTTTATGTTGGTTTCAGAGGAGGTAAGGGCGTGGCTACATTATTTGGACTTGTTCTGGCCATTAATCCTGAACCGACACTCATCTGCACGGGAGTATTCATTATTACCCTGATTTTAACCAAGTATGTCTCCCTGAGCTCCATGATCGCCGCTTTTGCCTTTCCCATCATGGTCATTTTTGTCTTTAAGACCACCACTCCCTCGCTGGTGCTTTTTTCTCTGATCATTGCCGTTCTGTTGCTTTTCACCCACCAGAAAAACATTGAAAGGTTGCTCAGAAAAGAAGAAAAGAAGGTATTGTTCCTGATGAGCAAACGGCGCAGGGAAAGTGAACGACTCAAACAAACGGCCTGATTTTATTTCCTTTTCAGGAATTCTTCCTCAAGCTTTTTATGCAGTGTCTTGATATCAATAGGTATTAATGTGCCGGCTTCGGCCATGGAGATACTCCCGGTCTCTTCAGAAACAATGATGACCAGCGCATCGGTTTGTTCGGTTAGTCCCACCCCTGCCCTGTGCCGCAAACCATAATGCTCGGGGATTTCAAAATTGTCTGAAACCGGCAGTATGCAGCAGGCAGCCCTGATCTTGTCCTGGTAAATGATCACTGCCCCGTCGTGCAGTGGACCTGTTTTATTAAAGATTGATTCGAGCAAACGACTCGTGGTCCTGGCATCGAGCTGGTCCCCGGTACCGGCATAAACATCAAGCAGTGAATTGCGTTGCAGTACAATAAGCGCACCAACCTTGTCTTTGGACATATTCACACAGGCCTTGATAATTGCATTGATGTTCATCTCCGGTAAACCTGTACCGATCTTGGAAAAAAAATTATCAATGGATATCCCGGCTTTTGGCAAATATCGGGCGCTGAACATGATCAGGAACCGCCTCAGTTCCTGCTGAAAGACAACAATTATGGCAATAGCTCCCACACCGATGATCTGGCCAAGTATGCTGCCCAACAACAGCATATTGTCCTTAACCAGCAACCAAACCACGTAAAAGGTGATAATTGTGACAAATATATAGGTAGCAATAGTGCCTTTGATAAGCATGTATACCTGGTACATAAGAAATGCAACAAGCAGAATATCAATCACATCAATTATTCTGACATGGATAAAAGCAGAAATCATGATAACAGAATTACGGACTTTGATCAAAAATACTATATTTTATCCGATAATGTTGAGGCCTTGAGGTATAATGTATAAAGCTGTACAGTTTCAACAGCTTCCCTAACATCATGGACCCTCAGCAGTTTTGCCCCATTATGCAGGGCCAGCGTGTTGAGAACAGTTGTTCCGTTCAGGGCGTTTGCCGGGGTTGTATTCAGCGATTTGTATATCATTGACTTGCGTGAGATTCCAACCATAACAGGCCATCCAAGCATGTTGAACAGATTCAGCTCCCTCAGGAGCGTATAATTATGTTCCATGGTTTTGCCAAATCCAAAGCCCGGATCAAGAACGATGTCCTGAATACCTGCATTTTGTGCCAGGCTGATGCGCTTAGCGAAGAATGCGAGAATTTCTTTTGTGACATCCTGATATTCAGGATTTTTCTGCATGCTTTGCGGGGTCCCCTGCATGTGCATCATGATGTAAGGCACCTGCAATTCCCCTACCGTAGGGATCATTTTATCGTCGAGTAATCCGGCAGAAATATCGTTAATGATAGAGACACCGAATTCACGTACAACAAGTGATGCAATCTCCGACCGGAAAGTATCGACCGAGAGAATTACCCCGGAGAACACGCTACGAATAGCATGCAAAGCCATCCTGAGTCTTTCCATTTCCGCATCGGAGGGAACCGGAGCCGCTCCCGGTCTCGATGAGTATGCTCCAATATCAATGATGTCCGCACCTTCAGAGAGCATTTCCGATACCCGATTAACGATCACTTTTTCATTCCCGTAAAATCCCCCGTCATAAAAGGAGTCCGGTGTAACATTCAATATACCCATTACGCGTGGCGTTGAAAAATCAATTAACCGGCCATGGCAGTTAATGGTCTGTTTTATTGAAAATAATGTATCTTTAGTGCTCATTTTGAACAACATTTTGATAAAAGTAATAAAAAGATCGGCATGAAGTTCCTGGTTGTTGAAGGCGTTGACGGATCAGGCAAATCGACACAGCTGAGACTGATCATGGATTATCTTGCGCAAAAGGATATTGCATACCGGTACTTGCATTTTCCACGAACCGATTCTCGTGTTTACGGGGAAATGATTGCCCGGTTTTTGCGTGGTGATTTTGGCAGTATCCATGCTGTTGATCCTTACCTGGTGGCTTTGTTGTACGCCGGTGACCGGATGGATGCCTCCCGGATGATCAGGGAATGGATCCAGGATGGCTACCTGGTATTGCTTGACCGTTATGTGTATTCCAACATCGCCTTTCAGTGTGCAAAATTACCGCAACAGGAACAAAAGGAAAAACTCAGGGACTGGATCCTGGAATTGGAATACGGCTATAATCAAATCCCCAGGCCTGATCTGAATATTTTGCTCGATGTTCCGTTCTCATTCACACAGAAAAAGCTGACAGAAACCCGTGTTGGAAGTGAGCGTGATTATTTGCGGGGACAGCGGGATATTCACGAAGAAGACCTGGATTTTCAGCAAAGGGTTCGTGAGATGTATCTCTGGCAGGCCCGGACTTTCAGCGATCTTAGCATTATCAGTTGTAACGATAACCTGGGCAGCATGCTGGCTCCGGAAGCCATTTTCTCCAGAATCATTCAGGAAATTCAATTATAATCACCACCATCCCATGAAGAAAGTCTTACTTTTCTCCAGGATCCTGGCAGGCCTGGTATTTGTTTTCAGCGGTTTTGTCAAAGCCATTGATCCAGCCGGATCAGCCATCAAATTCGAGGAATATTTCATTGCGTTTCATTTTGATTTTTTGGTCTTTGCGGCTATGCCGCTTGCCATCATTCTCAGCACGGCTGAATTCATGATTGGACTTAACCTGATCGCAGGCCTGCGAATGAAAATTACTGCCTGGCTTCTGTTGATTTTCATGTCATATTTCACGATTCTGACTTTTATCCTGGCACTTACCAATCCTGTCAGTGATTGCGGGTGCTTTGGTGATGCTGTTAAGCTTACCAACTGGCAAACATTTTGGAAAAATATTGTACTTCTTGGTCCGACACTGGTGATATTCCTTAACCGTAAAAGGTATCCCCCCTTCGCTAAACCTACTGCGGAATGGGTGCTTTCCGGCATGAACCTGGCAATGGCCTTCCTCCTGTCAGTTTATTGCCTCCGACACCAGCCTTTGATGGACTTCAGGCCTTATGTTGCAGGAACCTCCATTCCGGATAAGATGACTATCCCCGAAGGGTCTCCCATGGATCAGTACGAAACCATTCTTGTTTACCAGAAAAAAGGGATAAAGCAGGAGTTTACGGAAAGTAACTTCCCCTGGCAAGATACTACTTGGAAGTGGGTGGAAACCAGACAGAAATTGATTTCGAAGGGATATGAGCCGCCCATTCACGATTTTTCCATTACCGACCCTTCGGGTGATGACATCACGCAGCAGGTGCTGGACGAAAGCGGATATACGTTTCTGATCATAGCCCCGTTCTTAGAGGAAGCCAATAAAAAGGGACTGGAACGTATGAACAATATAGCGCTGAGGGCTTCCGAACTGGGTTTCCCCGTTTACTGCCTGACCTCCTCTACCAATGATCAGATCAGGAAGTTCAAAGAAAGCTTTCAACCTGCCTTTGTCGTATGCACCACAGATGAAACCACGCTGAAGACAATTATTCGGGCCAATCCGGGCCTGCTCCTCCTGCAAAAAGGAACCATTCTGGCTAAATGGAATTTCAGGGATGCCCCGCTACCCGGCCTGTTGCAAGTCAACATGCTGTCGGTGATAATCGGAGACCAACAGCAAAGCACTGAAATATTCCGGATTGCCTTATTAACAATGGCTGTTGTTTTGGTTTACAGTTTGTTCATCCTTCTTCTGCCGTCGGCCAGGCTCTTGCAGGCTGACGGGCAAAGCCACTGAAACAAAATACAAAGAGCGGAGCCATTGACTCCGCCCAAGGTATAAGCGCCTCTCAGAACCCGTCTTACGGAAGCGGATCTCTGGTAGTCAATTTGGATGGCATGAAGATGCCGAGAGCACCATTTATGCCAACGCTCATAACAATATTGAAAAAGAATGCAAGGAAGGCCACCAGAAGCAGTCCCCCGGATATTCCTGCGAGAATCATGTAAATATTATATTCCCCATTCACGTAAAGGGAGCGTCTCAGCATTCCCTGCAGACCGGCCATGCCCATAAAAGCACCCATTCCAATTCCACCCAGGAGATGGCACCAGAAGTGAACATTGGCGAGTTTCTGACTGTATAACTTCGCTCCATTTGTCAGTATCGGAAATAGCAGGTAGATGGCTGCATAAAGGGTCATTGTAAGCCCGACCAGCACGGCAACATGTACATGGGGTCCGATGATCCACTGCGTGTTATGCAAAATACGGTTGAGACCGATATCTGCCTGCAATATCCCGGCAGGAACAGCAAGGGCAAAACCCAGCAATCCCCCAAGCAAAAACTTCAACTCATTTGTCATTTTCAAAGGTTTGGCACTCCACAAGGTGACCAGGGTAATGAAGAAGGCCAGTCCCTGTGTGATCAGCTCAAAAGCCGTTACCATTTCACCCGACATTACTTTAAGAATGCCTGGCTGTGCCTGATCGGAAAGCAGATGATGCGACCATACCGTCCATGAAACGACCAGTTCTACAAAAAGAGCAGCCCTTGCCCAGTTTTCCATAAAAAGCTTTTTACCGGTGATCATCGTTGCCAGCAGATACCAAGCACCTGCGACAAAGATGAGCACCATACCATCAGCTATCAGATCCAGTCCCCACCAGAACCAGTTCTT
>DIAS01000040.1:120354-120654 GCA_002415855.1 Bacteroidales bacterium UBA5072 | reverse complement strand
ATCTAGAGCCAATGACGGGAATTGAACCCGTGACCTCTTCCTTACCAAGGAAACGCTCTACCAACTGAGCTACATCGGCGTGGAGAGCGGGAAACGGGACTCGAACCCGCGGCCCTAACCTTGGAAGGGTTATGCTCTGCCAACTGAGCTACTCCCGCAAATTATTTATTGATCTGTTGATTTATCGATTTATCGATTTAAACCATTCAATCATCAAATCACCAAATCATCAAATAACCCGTGGGGAGAGCAGGATTCGAACCTACGAAGGCATCAGCCAGCAGATTTACAGTCTGCCCC
>DIAS01000040.1:100215-120061 GCA_002415855.1 Bacteroidales bacterium UBA5072 | reverse complement strand
TGGCCGCTTTGGTATCTCCCCTTTACAAATAAACCGGATTATCCGGTTCAAAGGCGTAAGCTTCAGAAATAAAGAACACATCATACCTTTACGAGCCGATGGAGGGATTCGAACCCCCGACCAGCTGATTACAAATCAGCTGCTCTGGCCAACTGAGCTACATCGGCAATACCCTCCAAAATCGGTTCGCAAATGTATAACAATTTATTTAGAACACAAAATTATTTTTTGAATTATAGGCCCCGCAGTTTCTCCTTGTGTTTCAGAATTTGCTGCTTTAAAGCATCCACTACAATATCGGTGGCCTCTTCGAATGTTTTGCTTTGCTTGCGTGCAAACAGGTCATTACCAGGTATATAGATCTTTATTTCAACCACTTTGTTCTCAAGGTCAGGGGTGTTCTCAAGTTTTAAGAATACCTCGGCATTAATGATGTCATCGAAATAACGAGCCAATTTGCTGACTTTTTTTTCAATAAACTTCTCGAGCTTGGTGTCGGCAACAAACCTTACGGCGTTAATTCTGATGTTCATGATTTTTCCTCCTTAGTTTACGCTCTTGGATGAGCTTGTTTATAAACTGATTTTAACTTTTCAAATGTATTGTGTGTGTATACCTCCGTGGCTGAAAGATTGGCATGGCCAAGCAACTCCTTGATCGCATTCAGATCAGCCCCCTGGTTTAAAAGGTGCGTTGCAAACGTATGCCGCAATACATGTGGGCTCCTCTTATCAGCTGTTGTTACAACTGAAAGGAATTGTGTAACGATCCTGTGCACCAGCCGCGGATATAGCTTTTTCCCCGCGCGGGTCAGGAATAGCCATTCTTCCCCGGTACCGGCATGCTCTGATTCCCTGACAAGCAGATATTTCTCCAGAACCTCACAAAAGCTGCGGCTCAGCGGAATTATTCTTTCCTTGTTACGCTTGCCAAGTACCTTTACCTGCTGCTGAGGCAGATCAACGTCAGATACCCGCATGCCGATCAGCTCGGAACGTCTCGCGCCAGTGTTATAAAAGGTTTCAATCATTGTACGGTTTCGAAGTCCGCTGATGTCATCCCCAAAGGAGACCTCGTCGAGCAGGGTATTCATTTGCCTTTCACTCACAAAAACAGGAAGCTTTTTGTCCGTTTTCGGAGTGAGAACCTTTGCTACCGGATTGTTGGCGATTACACCCTCACGTAACAAATACCTGAAGTACGTCTTGAGCGATGAGATTTTACGGTTGGTTGTCCGAGCGGAATTGCCCGATTCCATAAGCTCAACGATCCATCCACGTATGTGGTGATGATCTATCCGGGATTCTTCTGCACTGGTGTCAGATGAACAAAACTGGAAAAACTGCTCCAGATCCTTCTGGTATGATCGGACCGTGTGGGGAGAGTAATGCTTTATATGCTGTATATATTGTAGAAAGTCACCGAAGTGCCTCATAGACTCAGGGATAATATGTTAATCCGACTGATAGGGTATTTTGGATTATCCCTTGCCCGGTAATATTTTTATTCTTCGGCTTGCTGAAGCTGCTGGATGTAAATGGCCCGTTTTACAACTTCACGCTTGCGCATGGACGGTTTCTGAAAAGCCTGTCTTGACCGTAATTCCTTTACCACACCTGTTTTCTCAAATTTTCTTTTGAATTTCTTAAGTGCTCTTTCAATGTTTTCGCCTTCCTTAATCGGTACTATAATCATACTTTAATTTTTTAATGAGCCGCAAATTTATCATTTTGGCCCATATCTACCAAATTTTGCCATTAAAAAAATATTAAGCTGCAATAATCCAAAACAATAACCCGCATCAGTCGGGATGTTTCTAATATTTTAAATTTAGTTAAAAATTCCGTAAATGAAAAGGATACCCTGTTAAAAGAAGTTAAATTGAAAGGTATTTTTTTAGCTTCTCATAATTTTCAGCCGGAAGCAGACCGTTGGCTTTCAGCTCCTGCAGACTCCTGATTTTTCCAACGGATGACCGGTAGAAAATTATTCCCCTGGCATAGTGTTTGCCTATGTAGGGATGCCTGGCAAGATCACTCTCCTGTGCAGCATTCAGGTCTATTTTACGAATGAGGCCGGTATCCGCTATCATGCAGGTAACGACAAGCTGATAAAGACTATCCGATAGCCCATACACTTCGCGGAGTTGCCGGGTTTCGTAATAACCTCCCAAAAGCGATCGGTACCGCACAATACGCCTGGCGAGCACAGGCCCGATGCCAGGCAGTGATTCAAAGTCGGATGAATCCGCAAGGTTCATGTTAAGGGTATTGTATCTGGTCTCCTTTACGTCCGTAAACCGATCATCCTTCGCCCCCCGGATTTTTATCCAGGGCAGAAGCCTTGAATAATCCGCTTGACTTAAGCCGTAAATCTTTTTAAGATCATCCTTCCCGTAAAAATGACCTCCTTGCTTCCGGTAATTCAGGAGGGTCCGGATGACCCTGTCGTTTAAGCCAAGTCGTCTCAGATCTGCGGCAGATGCTTCATTCGGGTCAAAATAAAACAATTCCGGGACAACGGCAAGACTCTCCCGAACTTCCTCCTGCCCGGTATCAGCACTGTCACCAACCCGGTTCAGCTGCTGTTCAAAAGCCAGGAGCTCCTTCTGATAACGCTCCTCCAATGCCGGATCTTCATCAGGCTTTTGCCGTGAGAAATAGAAATTGAAACCTGTGATAACCAGTATCATGATTATCAATATAAGGGTCCCCTTTCTCTCCAGTGAGGAGAAAGTCAAAAAATCCCGAAGCATGTCTTTCATATAAGGTTTTGTTAATTGCCATAACGCTGTAACATCCGCCGCGGGTACCGTAACTTGCACCCTACTTTGTTCTTCTAGAACGGATAACCGATCCCGAATTTCAGGTGCAGATCCTGCAAATCCATATTCCGGAAACCTAACCACCTGTCCCCTTCCTCCAGCGCCGGATCTCGCAATTTGATCCCGAAATCAAGCCGTAGCAGGAAAAACGAAAAATCAAATCTTGCCCCAAACCCTGTGCCGACAGCTATTTCCTTGGGAAAACGTTTCCAGTTAAACTCGGCGCCCGGCCTGTTCTCATCTTCCCTGATATCCCAGATGTTGCCCATGTCGACGAAAAAGGCAGCTCCCATTTTCCAGATCACTTTAAACCGGTATTCAATATTGGCTTCCAGCTTCATATCACCGCTTTTATTCGGATAGTAAAAGACAGAACTCTCTACCGTGTCCGGCTGAACATAAGACCCGGGTCCGATATCACGGGTACTCCAGCCACGCATGCTGTTGGGCCCCCCGCCAAAGTATTTTTTCTCATAGGGCATTGTCATGGAATTGCCGTATGGTACGCCCACACCAACAAACAAATGATACACAAAGGTATTTTGCCTGTCAATGATGTTATAATAACTGAACTCGATATCCCCGCGCATATATTGAAAGTATGGCACATTGAACAGCTCGTAAGGTTTTTCGGAACTCGTTTCGCTGAACAGATTTTTGGCCAGATTCACCAGATTGCCTGCAGATTCAATATTTATCCGGGTGAAAACAAAATCCCTTCTTTTACCAATGGCCTGGTTGTTTAACTCAATGCCGTATCGTGCCATATTTACCATATGGTCCTCAAAGCTGTATCCCAGTGGTGTGTTTTTTATGGAATCAAGGAACTCCGCGGATGAGAGGTTTTCATAAATCTGGACATAGTTCACTTCAATAGGCCACAATGTGTGGGTCAGATATTGATTCCCCTTCCACCGGTAAGAGAAGGAGGTGTTGGCAATGGATCGGGTATAGTCGGGCCGTGATTGGTAATTGAAAGAACCGGAGATCGAGGTTTTGGGAGAATATTTCTTGACAAAGCTCTCCAGTCTGAAAGGAGAAAAGAATTTCGGAAAAACAATACTGGATTCAAAACCAATCTCCTTCATGCTCCGGTACTTTCCTTCCGACCGGTTCTTCAGCGCTTCAATGGCGCCTGTGAATTTCATGTTCAATACTTCGGCCCCCCTGAAAAGGTTCAGGTTCTGATACAACAGGTTGCCCCTTATACCCAGATCACCGGCCGAATTGGTACCTGCCAGTTCGGTCTGGTACGACTGAACCTTTTTTTGTGCCAGCTCGATCCGGCAATCGAGAAATCCTTGATTCCCTGATATGGGAATCGAATCATTCTCCCAGAAAGTAATGTTGGTATACCGTACCAGGTTCAGATCCGAAAGGTTCCTGTAGGTTCTGTTGACATCGCTTAATTTGTAGTACTGACCCGGAATGATATAGCTTGAATTAATGATCACATTGGGCTTCAGGGTTGACTTACCGGTATTCAGAAAATACTGGTTGCGGTAAAATGTAGTATCGAAATCTGGTTTTGGCCTTGCGTTGCCATTACCTGCATCCAGAGAACTGAAATTGGGATATACATAGACCTTGTCAATCAGGTAAGTATGATGATGCCTGGTCTTTGTCCTTGGGTCAGGCTTACCTTCAACAAACTCTTTGATTCTTACTACCAGATCCACGGAATAATCATCGGGATCCAGCGTGGCGTTATAGAAAATATACTCCTTGGAAAAGCGGAAATATCCCTTTTCCTTTAACAGATTTTCAATTCTTATGCGTTCCTGCTGCAGCACATCCTTGTCGAACCGCATTCCCCTTTTTAACAGCGAATTCAGGGTGTCAGGCAGGATAAGGGACACTAGTCCGGTATCTTCAAAGAAATATGAAATGCTTTTAACCTTATACGGATCATTGGCGGTAATATTGTATTTAACCCGCGCATTTCTACCCCTGAACATAACGGTATCCTTGACATCGGCGTGATAATAACCTTTGTTTTCAAGAAACTGCTTGAGCTGTCCCAAACTGCTCGTTGTAAGCCCCGGATTGTAAATCACAGGCTCTTCCCCGATCTTCCTGAGCCAGTTGTGGGGCCATTTTTCTTTATTAATGTCCGAGAGGCTGTAAAGAAACAGGTAAAACCTCAGACCCAGCAATTTTTTGTTTGGCTTTTGGATAACGTAGCTATTCAGCTGATCTTCAGGAATGCTTTTCTGTGCAGTCACCACTTTGTTTTTGCTTAACAGGTAATCGCCTTCAGGCACATACCGGGTGGGCGTACATGAAGCCAAAGCCCATACCAGAAGGACCAGGTAAACCGGGATACTGCTTTTGACTATATAACGAAAGAAAAACAAATGGTGCAAATTTTGAAGTACAGGCAATACCAGCAACTGCGGTTATTTTATTACCTTCGCGCAAAGATAATTTTATTACCCATAATGTGCTAAGCAGGAACAAAATAAAATACCTCAGCTCTTTAAAAATTAAGAAATTCAGGAATGCCCACCAGCAGTTCGTGGTGGAAGGCGATAAGATCATCCAGGAGCTTGTTCAAAATAAAAGTCATGTTATCAGGCACTTAATTGGCACTCCCGCGTGGTTTGCCGGCAACAGTGTAATGCCTTCCCCTTTCATCCAGGAGATCTCCGAGACAAATGCTGCCGATATAAAGCGTATCTCCTCGCTCGAAACACCTCCTGAGGTACTGGCACTGCTCGATATCGCACAACCGATACTGGATCGCGGAGAAGTTCTTTCGTCCATATCCATTGCCCTCGATACCATCCAGGATCCCGGCAACCTGGGAACGATCCTCCGCACAGCTGATTGGTTCGGTATCCGAAATGTATTCTGCAATGATGCATGCGCCGACTGCTTTAATCCAAAAGTCGTTCAAGCCTCCATGGGTGCCTTGTTCAATGTGAAGGTGCATTATGTGAGCTTGCCTGAATTCCTTGCGGAATTGACAAGTCAGCCCGGGTTTGGCATTTACGGCACCTTCATGGACGGGCAGCCTTTGAATGCATGCAAGCCTGAGCAGCCTTGTATTGTTGTCTTTGGCAATGAATCGCGCGGTATTTCCGGCAGTGTTGCTTCCTGCATCAGGCACAGGATCACTATTCCTCCGGGCGGATCAATACACCGGCATGTCGAATCATTGAACGTATCCGCTGCTGTGGCTGTTGTATGCAGTGTTTTTGCCGGTAACTGAACATCGGAAATGTTAATCATGCTATATTTGTCCACTTAACCACTAATATGCGCGCTATGAAAACGAGATCCGTCATGTTGACATTATGTTTGGCAGCCCTGCTGAGTGCCTGCAATAAAAAGCAACCTGCTGAAGGCACTTCGGCTGATACCACTGCTGTTACCCCTGTCGTAACCAAGAAACTCATCACAGCCAGGGTCTATGTAAAGCCCGAAAAGGTGGCCGACTTCATAGAGGCTGCAAAGCTTATGATCGACAGCTCAAGTGCCGAAGCCGGATGCGAGAGCTACCGTCTTTATCAGGATCCGTATAATCCTGCTGATTTTATTTTCGTGGAGACCTGGAAAGATCAGGCTGCCATTGATGCGCATTTTGCCATGCCATACTTCACCGCCTGGGGACCCAAAACAAAGGACTGGATGGCAAAGCCGACTGAACTGAAAATTATGGATGTAGTTGAAGCCAAATAATCGGCAAACGAATTGCTCACCGACCTGATTTGAGACGCCTTGCACTGACAATCATCACCATCCTGCTAGCCGGCACATTTTTGCATTCTCAGGAGAACTTCCGGCTCAGCGGCCACATAAGTGATTCACTGACCCATGAGCCGCTTATTGGCGCCACTGTATATTTAAAAAATGAAGCCAGGGGCACTTCCTCTGATACTTATGGAAATTACAGCCTTGAGGCTGGAAGAGGAACACACTCCCTGGTAGTATCTTATGTAGGATTCCGGACAAAAGAAGTTTCTGTCCAGGTCAGTGGTGATATTGGCGTTGATTTCAGGCTTGCCCCTGAGGTCAAGGAATCCGGGGAGGTAATCATAACTGCAAAAAACCCATCGGGGAACACGGAAAGTGCCAGGACGGGGATGATTGAATTGTCAGGCCGGGAAATCAGGAAAATGCCGGCGCTGATGGGTGAGCCTGATCTTATTAGGGCACTGCGGTCCTCGCCCGGTGTTCAGGCTGCAAACGACGGCAATTCAGGTTTTTATGTACGCGGAGGAAATGTCGACCAGAACCTCATATTGCTCGATAACGCCATTGTTTATAATCCTTCACATGTGCTGGGTTTCTTTTCGGTCTTCAACGCGGATATTGTCAGCAGTGCAAGTCTGATAAAATCGGGTATTCCTGCAAGTTATGGTGGCAGAATATCTTCGGTGCTGACTGTTAAATCTATTGACGGAGACTTTCAGAAGCATACCCTTTCTGCAAGCCTGGGATTGATTTATTCAAAAGTTACCCTGCAGGGCCCTCTGGTCAGGGACAAGCTATCCTATTTCATATCCGTTAGAAAGACCTATGTCAATGAGGTGCTTAAACCCATACTCGGGCTTTTTATGCAAAACGACACCGGAAAAGTATTCAGCGGCAGCGAATATGGGATGTTTGACCTGAATGTCAAACTTACAGCGAAACTGAACAGCCGCAACCGGTTAAGTCTGATGGCATACAAGGGCAGCGACAATTTCAAACTCGACAATCCCGATATCAACTATCAAAGCCATATAAACTGGGGCAATACACTGCTGGCCCTGAACTGGAATTACCTGATCAACGACAGCAGTTACCTTTTAAATTCACTGAGCTTCAGCAATTATGACTTCAATTATCATTCCGATCAGTACATCATGGGAATTAACCTTTATTCCTCCATCAGGAACCTGAGCTATAAGCTTGAATACTCAAGGAATGACTGGTGGAAAGGTTCGCTGAAAGCAGGTCTTGAGGCCCGGTATTACAGGTTCATTCCCAATGAATTCATGCTTTCCATCAACCAGGTCGATTTGAATTATAGTACTTACCAGGATTTGTATGCCGGTGAATTTTCAGTTTTTGCCTCATACGAAAAAGACCTTACAAAAAGACTCAGGGTATATGGAGGTCTTCGGCTTACCAATTACAATCACCTGGGACCTTATGAACATGTCAACAGGACAGCCGAAGGGATTATTTTGGATACAGCAGTTTATGGCAACCTCGAGTCCGTTAAATCCTATGCATACCTTGAGCCAAGGATAACAGCCAGGCTGCAGACCGGGATTACCTCTTCAGTAAAGGCTTCTTATACAAGAAACTATCAGTATATTCATGTAGCTTCGGCCTCCTCCATTACCATGCCCTCCGATATATGGATCCCTAGTACATCCGAAACCCGTCCGCAGTTCGGAGACCAGGTTACCCTCGGATATTACCGGAATTTCAGCGATAATGTCTACACGGCGTCTGTGGAGGGATATTTTAAAACACTGAGGCACCAGGTGGAATTGCTCTATGGTTTGGGGGCATCGCTGCAAGACGTATCCTATGAGAATGGCCTTACCAGTGGGAAAGGATATGCAACCGGTATTGAATTCCTGGTACAGAAACAGCAGGGAAAGTTCACAGGGTGGATTGGATACTCCCTTTCATACAGCGAACGGCAATTCGATGAGATCAATAACGGAAACCCATTTCCGGCCAAATATGACCGGCGGCATGAGATCAACCTCATCGTCAATTACCGGCCGGGCAACCGGTGGGATTTCTCGGCAGCCTTCATCTATGCCACCGGGAATACCATGACGGTGCCAGTTCAGCTTTACCTGCTGGGTGGAAACATCATGACCGAATATGGCGAGACCAACGGTTTCCGGATGCCCCCATACCACCGGATGGATTTGTCGGCGACCTATACCTTTAAGCCAAAACGGAAATTCGAATCGAGCCTTAATTTCTCTGTTTTCAACGTATACAACAGGGCCAACCCGTTTCTGATTGTTTTTGATATTCAGGGTGATATTGTACAGGATCATAGTCTTTCCGTTTCTGCCAAACAAATTTCAATTTTTCCCATAATCCCTTCCGTATCGTGGAACATTAAGCTGTAAGATATGAATGATGATAAAGAAAAGATCCGTTTACTTGCCTGTTGGGGAACAGCCATTTTGCTTTGCCTTGTTTCAGCCTGTGAAAAGGAGCTCGAGCTTGACATGCCTGAAACTCCATCCAAACTGGTTGTGGAAGGCTGGATTGAGAACGGGCAATATGCGGAGATCCTGCTGACCCACACAGCCCCTTATTTCTCCGCCATCGACTCAAGCACATTGCCTGATTTTGCAGAAACACATGCCAAGGTGACCCTTTTTTCCGAATCTGATCATGAGATTCTGACCCTGAAGCCGAACCAGGCGTATTTCCCTCCTTATGTTTACAGGAGCATCGATATGAATGGCGAAGCAGGAAAGACATATTCCATTGAAGTCATCCTGGACGGGGATACGATCACCGCCGTTACAACAATCCCGGAGCCGGTTAACCTTGATTCGGCATGGTTCGAGCCTGATCCCGGTATGGACGACAAGGGAAGGCTCTGGATCAGGTTGACAGATGACGGAAGTACAGAAAACTTTTACAGGATACTTTATAAAAGGAAAGGAAAAGACAGCCAGTTTGTTTCGACAAATATTTCTACATTCAATGATGCGCTTTTCAACGGTGAAACAGTTGACCTGGGTTTCCTTCGGGGATACTCGAGCATGATTACCATGGATACTGAAAACTATTTTGAGGCGGGGGATACCATCAGTGTCAAGTTCTGCAGTATCGACAGAGAACAGTTTGACTTCTGGAATGTATACCAGAGCGAGGTTCTGGCTTCATCCAATCCGCTTGCGACCAGCAACAACCAGCTGAAATCAAATGTACGGGGAGGTCTGGGGATCTGGTCGGGGTATGGGTCGACCTATTACCTGGTATACGCAAAAAAGAAGTAGGGACGTAAAATCTTACGTCCCTACCTGAAAAAAACACAACTACCAAATTTTATTTGCTCGTAGGACCGATATATTCAAGGTTCAGATCGTATTCGGCATTCAGCTGGTCGATGAAATTGTTCACCGATGTATAGAAATTATCCAGTTCGGTATCTACATATGTTTCGACATCCACGGCCGAACCATCTGCATATACAAAACGCATATCCAGGTAGTACTCGGTTACATCAGAATAGGAATCGTAATAGGTGTCAACATAGGCTTCGGCTTCTGCAATCTTTGTATTGGAATCGCGATAGATCACGATAAGATTTGCATTTGCATTGATGATATCGGCCATAGCCTGATAGTACTCCTCTTCGGATGATATGTCCTGGTTTTCTTCCAGTGCGCGCATGCCATCACCCAATCCCTTAATATTCACCTCGCCTAACACCTGCAGGTTCATAATGATGACATGGGCATTGGCGTTATTGATAATATTTTCAATGTATGTACCGTTTTCGGTATCGTTGTTCGCAATATTATCTTCACTCCAGTTGCCATTGGCTGCAATATAGGTTTCAAGCAGGATATCCTCATTGAACTTAAGGGTGTTTCTCCAGGAAGCATTGCTGTATGGACTGTGTATGGCTGTTGTGGTGAAGGTGAAATCGTCCACAAAGAGCTCAACAACCACCTGGGTGGGCATACCGTTACTCTGATAGGAAGCATCGAACTGGGCACCTGCAATGCTTGTACCATTATATGTCAGATCGATTGTGAGGCTGGCAGGAAGTTCAGTATCCAGCTCGGCAGGCCATTGTTCAATGGGATCAGAAATTTCCTGGACAGTGAAATTGTTGATGGTTAATACAGCCGTGTTCGTAACATCGGTTTCTTTACCCGGGAATTCAAACACAACCTGATCGGCCAGTTCCGTTTCATCAAATTCACCGGTAGAGAAGTTGTAGGTATATTTCCCGACTATTGAATCAAACAGGGCTGAGAATGACATTGGATCTTCGGCCATAAGCTCTTCCATAACCTTCATCCTGTTAAATACCTGTGAAACGCTGTTCTTGTCATTGAGCGAACCGATCAGCGAAAGTGGTTCAAGAACAGGATTGGACTGTGTTGATTTCAAAGGAGCAGGAGCTGACTGAAGTTGATTCAGGTGCATCATGACCTCTATGCCTGTTGCAGAGGAAAGATTATCGAGCTGATTTACCAGGGCAATTGCATTTAACTCAACATTTTCCTTGCTTTGTTCAGGTGTTTCATCGGTATAAGGTACGTCAAAAACGCTGCTGTCATCTTTCTTACAGGAGAAAAGAAACATCAGTGCGGCCAGCGAAATAAGTAAGAAGCTCTTTTTCATAAGGACTATTGTTTATTTAGGTATGTTATTTTATAGAACAAATAACTATACGATTTATTGCATGATAGGTTACATATTAACTGCACAGTGTGACAATTCTCCTGTTTTCTTCCGCTTTTTTCTGTTTACATTTACACCAGGGAAATTCAGTAGTGATCTTAATGATAAATAACTCAGATGCCATGAAAAAAATTATCTTACCGTTGCTGGTGGCACTTTTATTGAGCGGGTGCAAACAGCAAAATGAACAGGCAACCGTTAACAAACCTTTTATTATGGAGAGATCTTTACAGTCGGTCATTGATTCACTGGTCGCTGAACATGGTGAATTACAGCGTGAAAGAATCAATAAGGGAGTCAGACAGGCTGGTTCCTTCTGGAAGGCAACAGACGGATCAGAAGCTGAATTTGCTTTATGGTGCAGGGATAACTTTGTCAGTGATCCTGACCAGCTCGATAAATTGTTCCAAAGGATATCCACCAACCTGGAAGTGATCTTCGGTTATTTTAATAAAATAACGGTCGACCTCCAGCGGCCGCTTCATTTGGATATCGGCGAAATACTACCGGTTGATGAATCATTCGGATCCTATAGTCCCTCCACCCATTTTAAGGATGATTTCTTCAGAAACAAGATCGCATTTCTGATATCCCTGAACTTTCCCTACTACTCCCTGAATGAAAAATCGAGTCATGCTGCTGACTGGACAAGAAAAGAGTGGGCTTACGCCAGGCTGGGAGATATTTTCGATTCCCGGATTCCTTCAGAAGTGAATCAGCTCGTCGTGAATGCCTATACCAGATCGGACATGTATATTGCCGATTACAACATTTTTGCAGGCAGGCTGGTGAATGATGAAAACAAAACCTTGTTCCCGCCGGACATGAAATTACTGAGTCATTGGAATATCCGTGACGAGATTAAATCCAATTATAACGGGGCTGAGGGACTCGGGAAACAACGAATGCTTTATGAAGTTATGAAGCGGATCATCACCCAGGAGATACCTGAGGAAGTGATCAACTCATCGGTATATACCTGGAATCCATTCAGCAACAAGGTTTTTGAAGATGGCAAGGAGGTTGTAAAAATACCGGAACCCAATACAAGGTATGCCATGATACTTGACTTCTTTCATGCGCAGCAACAGGTAGATGCTTATTATCCCAGCCTGAATACTTTCCTGCTCCGCAGTTTTGAGAAGGACATGGAATTACCCCTCGCAGATCTGGAAAACCTTTTTACCACCTATCTTTCCTCTCCCGAAGTGCAAAAGGTCGCCGGAGTCATTAAAAAGCGTGTCGGTCGCGACCTTGAACCTTTTGATATCTGGTACGACGGGTTTAAGACCCGTACGTCCATCCCGGCAGAAACCCTGGATCAAGCAACCCGTTCCAAATATCCCGATCCCGAAGCTGTACAGAAGGATCTGCCGCAGATGCTCATGAAATTAGGATTTGACAAGGAAGAGGCCCTTTCCATAGTCTCAAAAATTCAGGTTGATCCGGCACGCGGATCCGGACATGCCTGGGGAGCTGAAACCCGTGAACAGAAATCACTGCTCAGAACCAGGATTTTTGCTGACGGCATGGATTACAAGGGGTATAACATTGCTGTCCATGAATTCGGGCATAATGTTGAACAGACCATTAGCCTCCACAATGTGGATTATTATATGCTTCATGGGGTTCCCAACACGGCTTTCACGGAAACGCTGGCCTTTATGTTCCAGAAAAACGATCTGGCACTGCTGGGCATCAAGGACAACAATAGTCTGCAGGAATATTACGGGTACCTCGATAATTTCTGGTCACTCTATGAAATCATGGGGGTCTCGCTGGTCGACATCGGTACCTGGAAATGGCTGTATGCTCATCCCAGCGCCACACCTGAGGAACTGAAAAATGCCGTGAATACAATTGCCCGGGAAATCTGGAACCAGTATTATGCACCGGTTCTGGGCACAAAGGATCAGCCTATCCTCGCCATATATTCACATATGGTCAACACACCCCTGTACCTGCCCAATTATGCTTATGGCCATATTATTGAATTTCGGCTGGAAGAATACCTGAAGAACAAGGATTTTGCCGGTGAGGTCAAACGGATGTACAGCCTGGGGCGGCTCACCCCACAGCAATGGATGCAGGAAGCCGTGGGCAGCAAGATCTCGGTACAGCCGGTTTTGAATGCAGTGAACGAAGCTTTGCCAAAAATAGAGTAGGGACGCTTGATCCTGCATCCCTGCGAATTGACTATCTTTTGGGATAATTAATGATCATGATATCCGCCCGGAGGGCCGCCACCAGGTCTGAATCCTCCCGGAGGCATGCCTCCCGGAATACCGGGGGGGTGATCATGCTGATCCTCTTGTTTTTGCTGTGCAGGCTGTCCCTGCGCCTGTTTCGATCTTAAATTGTAAGTGAAAAGGATGAGGAAGTACCGTCTGTAGGTATTTACCTGGGTGTCCCTGGTGTAGGTAGCCGTCACAGTCCGGTAAATACTCTTGCTCTGATCGAGAATATCATATACCCCGAATTTCAGCTCGGCTGCCTGGCTTTTAAGGAATTTTTTGCCGATACTGGCATTCCATACCAGGTATTTTTCATTGTAACTTTCATATAACCCTCTGTTGTATTGCCCAAGTAAATCCGTATTGACAACAAAGCCCTTCCAGAGAACCAGGTTAAGCTTGGCACTGGCCGACTGGTACCAGTACTCTTCATCCTCCTGCGTATCCACCGAGTTTTTTACCCTGGTGTAATTGGAGGTATACGACAGGGTGAAATCGATATTCGAGTTGATATTGCTTGTAACAATAAGGCTGTTCATCAGGTTATAATTGTTGGATCTGTTAACAATGGATCCGGCATACTCAGGTGACTGGGAATAACCAAGTCCGGTGACCAGGCTTACGTTGCTCTTAATGGGCTTCACAAAATAACTCAGGTTGACCATGGTATTTATCCCCATGGAGTGATCCAGGTTTACGGGATAGGTGATCTGTCCGCCTGGGTACAATATTATATCGATGCCTTCAGGACGCACAAGGGTGTCACCCCCGGCATAGATTGTTTTATTGGTCATCACATCGGTGATATAATTGCCTGCCACGAAAACAAAAGCATTGAAACCAGAGGTGGGATTGGCATAGGAGTAATTCGCCATAAGCCGGTGACTGTATTCCTGCTTCAGGGCCGGGTTACCTGTTCTGAGCCGCATGCGATCGGAATTGTCAATGGCTGTGAGCAGTTGAGTCACCGAAGGTGCGTTTGTGGATGTCCTGTAAAACAGGCGCAGGTTGGTGATATCGGAAAACTTGTAATTGATCATGAGATTCGGCAGGAACTTCTGAAAGGTTTCCGAAACATCTTCCTCTTGCGGAAAGGTCTGCGTCCCATTCAGATCAGCTCTTTCGTAATTCAGTCCGGCAGAAAAATTAAGCTTGTCCTTCCGGAATAAATAAGATACACCGGCTCTGTTTGTAATGTAATTGTTCTCATAAACATTGGAAAGTGAATCGATCCGTTCCTGTACCTCCGCTTCATCGGCCAGCCCGAAAAGCTCCTTGTAGTAATCGCTTTTTCTGAAATTGTTGTTGTAGTTCAGCTGCAGCTGTCCGTTCTTCCCGACCGGCTCTGTATAATTCAGGTTGGTATTCAGCGATAGATTCCTGGTCGTCTCATCCGAGAACTGGTTGTCAGGAACCGAATCAACAGAGGCCAGCTGCGTATTTTCTGAGTCCCTGTCGTCCATGGATATAGAAGACCGCAGGGATAAAGTCCTTCCCTTTTTCATAAATTTATGCCGCCAGGTAAGGTCGTTGCCAACGTTATATCCTGCAGCATCGGTAAGGTTGTCAGTCACGGTCTGTGAATATACGTCACCACCGGTAATTAGTCCGTTTGACAGGCTGTTGGATTTATTGTTCTGGGCACTGAACCGGGGCACAATGATCAACGAATTGAGGGTGTCAATGTTGTATTCAATCCGTAAATTCAATCTGTGATTATAGTTTTTTGAAACAGTCAGGCTGGTATCCGTGGAAAAATTGCCCTCATCAATCATAAGGTATTTGGTATCGGATCGGACAGCCCTGATGTTTTCAGTAGTGTTGAAGAAGTAGCTGCCGGAAACGGATGCTTTTTTCCCCCAATTATCCTGGTAGTTAAACCCAAGAGAACTGCTTTTGCTTACCCCGCTCTGGCCACCGAAGGACCTTCCGCCAAATCCTCCGCCGCCGCCCTGGCTGCTGGTTCCGATGAGGTCCTGCATGGCAAAGTTCTGCTGGTTGATGTTATTGGTCATGCCTGTAAAAGTAAACCTGCGTGGTCCGCTGAAAACATTCAGACTACCTGCTGCAAGGTACTTGTCATCGAAATTTGTTCCCGCTGTTGCTTTGCCAAACGTACTGTACTTGGCACCTTTTCGTGTTATGATGTTGATGGTCCGTGATGACTCGCCGTCATCAAACCCCGTAAGCTCTGCCTGGTCACTCAGCTTATTGTATACCTGAACCCTGTCAATTACGTCGGCCGGAAGATTCCTCAGGGCTACTGACGGATCATCGCCGTAGAAAGGCTTGCCGTCAACAAGCACTTTCTTTACCTCCTCGCCGCGGGCTTTGATCGTTCCGTTCTCCACAGTAATCCCGGGCATCTTTTTAACAAGATCCTCTGCGTTGGCATCTACATTCACCTTAAAAGCGTCAGCAGACATCGAGGTAGTGTCTCCTTTCTGCACGGCGGTTCCCTGACCAACCACAACAACTTCATTCAAAACTTTGCTTTCCATGGCAAGACTGATAGTCCCGAGATTGGTGGATGAACCGGTAAGTTCGATGATCCGGGATTCAAGCTGGTAATTAATGCTCTGAATGGTAAGCCGGTAGGATTTCCTTTTCAGGTTCGAGAATTGGAACCTGCCATTGATATCGGTGGTAGAGGCTACTTTTTCAGTGGAATCTTTCAGGTTGGTGAGATAGACATAGGCGCCAATGACGGGTTGATTGTCCGCTTTGTCGGTTATTGTCCCGCTTACCCTGTTGTTCTGAGCAACTACGGTTAATGTTGTGCAAAACAGGAGAACAGGTATGAAGAAACTCCTGCCGAACAGATGCTTAAACATAAAGAGTTATTTTTGATATGTCAAATATACGGATACCAGTATAAAAGTATGACAGAGAGGCTCAGGATACAAAATAATTATACAAACGCTGCACATTTATAGATGTAAACCCGGGATTAATTATCGTACAGCAATCACTTGACCATCGATCTTGCCGTAAATGCATTCCTGGTATTTTTCCGCTACCTTAGTATATTACCTGTTTGGTATGCAATTCATCGTACCGGTCGCCCCGACGGGAACAAACAACGTGGCAGTGGATATGGAGCAGGTTGGGATAGTCAGCTTTCATAGCTATTTTCACCATCCACTTCCCCGGAATTCAGAAAAAACCCTAAATTCGGCAAAACTTTATTGATCTGCAGTATGATAAGGCATGTTTTACTTGTTGGGGCAGGTGGTTTTTTTGGAAGCATAGCCCGGTACTTCCTGTCAAAGCTTAATCTTCAGTATGATTTCCTGTCGATCCCCCTGGGGACCCTGAGCGTGAATGTGCTGGGAAGTTACCTCATCGGGCTTTTGGCCGGGATTTCCGAAAAAAGCGACCTCCTCAGCACCGAATGGAGGCTCTTTCTGATGGTAGGCATTTGCGGCGGCTTTACCACTTTTTCCTCTTTCACCAGTGAGAACCTGATGCTCATGCGCAATGGACAATTCCTGTCTGTATTTATCTATACCGGAATGAGTCTTCTTTTTGGCTTTCTGTCGGTTTACCTGGGTTACACCACCACAAACATACTCTAATATGGAATCCACAGCGCACAGTGTCATTAAAATTTATGCAAGCAGTACGGATAAACTGGGCTCGCATTTGCTTTATGAACATATTGTCCGACTTGCAAAGGAAAAGGGAGTAGCAGGTGTTACGGTTTACAGGGGAATTATGGGGTATGGATCAAGTAGCAGGCACATCAGCTCATCAAAGTTCTGGGAGCTTACCGAAAAACTCCCTGTAATCATTGAAATGGTTGATAAAACGGATGTACTTGAAAAATTTCTGTCCCAGATCGAACCTGACCTGATTAAAATGCCAAAAGGGTGTCTGGTTACCCTCGAACCTGTTCATATTGTCTTACACAAACCGGGTCAGGGAAGACATCAGTGACCTGTTACGAATCTGGTGCTATAAGCTGCCATGCTCTCCCCGTCAACGGCTGATGATACAATTCCGCCGGCATAACCTGTTCCTTCACCGGCTGCAAAAAGATTCCTGATCCGAATATGACTGCCGGTTTCGGGATCCCTGGGAATGCGCACAGGAGAGGAAGTTCGTGATTCAACGCCAACAATTATTGCATCACGCGATAAAAAGCCTTTCATTTTTGAATCGAAAAGTCTAAATCCGTCCTGCAGGCTCCTTTTAAGGAAGTCAGGCAGCCATTCGTGCATGGGTGAAACGGAAGTCCCCGGGAGATAAGAGCATACCGGGAGATCCTGCGATGGCCGGTTACCTACGAAATCAGTGAGCCGCTGAGCAGGCGCTTTCTGCCCGCTATGTGCCTGTTTGTATGCTTTTTGTTCGAGGTGTTCCTGCAAACGCATTCCGGCCAGTCCCTGGAGGTTCTGGTATGACCTGAAGTCGGATGGTATAACCTGCACAACGATTCCTGAATTGGCAAAAGGTGAGTTGCGTTTGGAAACCGACATGCCATTTACAACTATTTCAAAGGCAGCTGTTGAGGAAGGCACTATTTGACCTCCGGGGCACATGCAGAATGAATATACCCCGCGGTCTCTGACCTGTTCAACAAGGCTGTATGTGGCAGCGGGCAGATATTTATCCTTACGACAATGATACTGGATATTGTCGATCAGCTCCTGCGGATGCTCCACCCTTACACCCATTGCAAAGGGCTTGGCTTCGAGCTGGATCCCCTTGGAGTTTAACAGATAATATATGTCGCGGGCTGAGTGTCCTGTGGCAAAAATATAAGCCTGTCCGGTAATTTTTTCATGCGTATCAGTCAATAAATGGGTAATCAGGCCGTCTGATATACCCAGGCCGGTCACATGCGTGTTGAAACGCACAATACCACCAGCCCGTGTAATGGTGTTGCGAATATTGGTGATAACCTCCGGCAGCTTGTCGGAACCGATATGCGGATGAGACTCATACAGGATGCTTTCGGGGGCTCCATGCAGGTAAAGAATTTCCAGTATCCGGTTAATATCACCTCTTTTTTTTGACCGCGTATACAGTTTGCCGTCAGAGAAAGTACCTGCACCTCCCTCCCCGAAGCAGTAATTCGATTCGGTGTTCAGCATGTGATTGCTTTCGAGCAGGTCAATGTCTTTTTTTCGTTCATGTGCAGGTTTGCCCCTTTCAAGAAGTACCGGCCTGAAGCCAAGCTCAATAAGGCGCAGTGACGCAAAGAGACCTGCCGGCCCTGCACCGATGACAACAATCTCAGGCTTGTTCTCAACAGGCTGATACAGAAAAGTGTTTTCCACGGGAGATGGAGGTTCCTCACCGATGTAAACCTCAAAGGACATGTTTACCTTGATGTTTCTGCCGCGGGCATCAATCGACTTGCGTACAATCCGGGCCAGGTTGATATCGCTGGTAGATACGCCAATTAACCCGGCAACAACAGGCAGATATGCTTCTTCTCTGTAAGCCTCGGCTGGTGATAATATCAGGGTGACTTCTTTTTTCAATCAAAGCAGCGTATTGCGTAATGAGCAAAATTACTCAAAATGCAATGTAATCATAAACATCCTGGAATAAAGCTTGTCAATGGCATCGGTAAAAACCGCGTCTTCCGGATCAGGTACGATCACCTCACCGTGTTTGTTCATACTGGTCCGAAGAACATTCCTGATGCCCACCGAATACTTGAATTCAATGGCAAACCGGAAATACTCCAGATAGAAATCCATACCGGCACCAATTTCATAATAGAAATCAAGCGGTTTTACCAAAACAAGGTTGTTTTCCTTCTCTGACCTACCCCAGGTCTTTTTGGTGGCAGCAAGATCGAGGCGTGTGTTGAATCCGCCAATAACAAAGGGTCTGAAATTGTTCAGTCGTAATGCTTTGTATTTCAGGAGAAAAGGAAACTCCAGGAAGTTGGATTCCACCCTTACCGGATTGTCTGCCTGATTGATGATGGTGCTTTGCGGATCCGTCAGGACATAATTGATTTCCCTGACCCCTCCAAAAGCTATTCCGGGAGTGAAGCGCAGATCCATAAAATCATTCAGCCGGAAGTTTGAAAGGGCATGAACATGAAATCCCGGCCTCAACGAGGATACCTCGGTGTAAATCCCAGAATCCACAGCCATTTGCGAGCTCCGGATATTGAAATCCATGGTATTCATTCCCATCGAGAACCCAAAATGCAGCCATTTATCATCATCATAAGGAAGAAGCTTCACCTTTTCCTTTTGTGCATGGAGGAGGAGAGGACAGAATACCAGAAGCAGAAGTACGTGTTTCAAGATATGGGTGTAATAGAATTCTGAAGTATTAACGCATCGGGTGTAAAAATAGTATTTTATAATTATATACATACCCAACTCCCCCAACAATCACAACCCACACAACCCACACAACC
>DIAS01000040.1:25417-99936 GCA_002415855.1 Bacteroidales bacterium UBA5072 | reverse complement strand
ACAACCCACACAACCCACACAACCCTCACAACCCTTCCAGCTATCAACTAAATTATTAATTTTGCAGCTCTTGTAATAAACCTTAAATCAAAACATCATGTATACCGAGAAATATCTGTTTGAATTTACCCGCAATGTGTTTATGAAAATGGGATGTTGTGAAAGTGATGCCCTGAAAATTGCCGAGGTATTCACGGCCGCCGAACTGCGCGGCATCCCCTCACATGGTATGATTCGAATTAAGGATTATTATCAGCTTTGGAAAGCCGGTCGCATCAATGTAAAACCTGATGTGCGTATCGTTCATGAAACACCGTCAACTGCTGTTGTTGATGGTGACGGAGCGGTTGGGATGGTGGCAGCAAACCGGTCGATGGAGTTAGCCATTGAAAAGGCCGCCAAGGCAGGAACCGGATGGGTATCAACCCGGAACTCGAACCATTACGGTATTGCCGGATATTATGCCATGATGGCCCTTAAACATGATATGATAGGACTTTCCATGACAAATGCCAATCCCCAGGTTGCACCTACATTCTCCGTGAGTCCAATGCTGGGCACCAACCCCATAGCTGTTGCTATTCCTGCAGGAATGCAGCCCCCCTTTGTCGCTGATTTTGCCACCACGCCCATTGCCCGTGGCAAACTTGTAGTAGCTGAGAAGAAAGGTGAAAAGGTCCCTTATGGGTTTGTCCAGGATAAGCTCGGGAATCCTTCCGATGATCCGGCTATTTTGAAAGCGGGAGGTTCCATGCTGACCCTGGGAGGAGACTATGTACACGGCAGTCACAAAGGTTTTTGTCTGAGTGCGATCGTGGATATTTTTTCGGCAGTATGTTCAGGTGCTAATTTCGGCCCTTTTGTGCCGCCATCTGTTGCCTATCTTCCTGTATTGGATGAAAAGGTGGGGGAGGGGACAGGCCATTTCTTCGGGGCCATGCGTATCGATGCCTTCCAGGATGCTGCGGCCTTTAAAGATTCCATGGATTTGTGGATCACGACCTTCCGGCAGGCAAAACCGGCTGAAGGACGTGAAAAGGTTATTATTCCGGGAGATCCCGAACGGGAAAAAGAAGTGCGCCTCAGGGCAGAGGGAATCACCTTATTGCCTGCCGTTGTTAAAGAGATGAAGGAGATCGCGGAGGTAATGGGCGTGGCGTTTGAAGGCTGAGGGCATTGCTTATTCCCGGTCTTCAGCCAGGTTATTCATAAATCCCTGCTTGTTAATTACTTCGAGATATTTTTGCGAGAAGAATACATTGTCTTTCTTTGTATATCTTTTATCGGTAAAGATCTGTGCCAGTGTTTCAAGCTTATTCTCTTCCAGCAGCTTCGCCGTGAGCTCGAGCGATTCCTTTTCGGCATAAAGCCTGTCAATATCCCCGGCTGAATAGTCCCTGTATTTCTCATAATGCACTACGGCTTCAACCGGCAATCTGTCCGTTAACTCCGGAACTTCGGCAGGATAGCCTGCAACAAGTGTTGTTACTGGCACAACGGCCTTCGGAAGTTCCAGGATTTCAATTATTTTTTCCGCATTGTAAATAGTAGTACCCAGATAGCAGATGCCAAGGCCATGCTCTTCAGCGGCTACGACAAAGTTTTGTGCAGCAAGCAACGCGTCAATGGCAGCTGTAACAAACGACAGAAAGTTGTCATAACCGGGAGCGGCTTTCCGCAAACGGCACCAAGCGTTGAAACGGTTGAAATCGGCGCAGAAGGTCAGCACCAGAGGTGCCTGCTTTACCATGTCCTGCCGGAAATGCACCTCCCATAATGCCTCTTTTATCTTTTGTTCCGAGGAGACAACAATGCTGTAAACCTGCATATTACCGGTAGTGGAAGCCCTTGTTGCTGCCTTCAGGATATCATGAAGAATATTCCCGTCCACCGGATCACGCTTGTATTTGCGAATACTACGATGATTGAGGATCGTATCGTACATATGTTTTGTTATTTTTCCCATAAAAATACCGGATTCCTTTGAATAACCTGACAGATTTATTACTTTTCGTGTCAGCAAATTTACCTGCAAAGAAATCATATATCGGATGTTTGCACGTTAATTGTTTGTTGTTTTCTTTCTGTATGATAATTAATTAGGATTTCATGATAGTCAAAGCATCGCTGGTTGAGAACATGAAGGTTTCTGTTAGTTCCATCAAGGCCAATAAGTTACGGTCTATTCTCACGGTATTGATCATTGCTTTTGGTATCATGGCACTGGTAGGAATCCTCACGGCGATTGATTCAATCAAAAGCACTATCACCAAGCAGTTTGCCACCATGGGTGCCAATACCTTCTCCATCGAAAGCCGGGGCTTTACGGTTCAGATTGGCAAAAGCCGATACCGGAAAAAGAATCATCCCTATATCACGTACCGGCAGGCAAGTGAGTTTAAAAGGCGATTTGATTTCCCGGCCCGTGTATCCATTTATACGACTGCATCTTTCATGTCCACCGTAAAATATAAATCGGAGAAAACCCATCCCAACGTGAGCGTTATCGGTTCCGATGAGGATTACCTTTTCACGGCTGGGTTTGAGGTGGAGAAGGGACGTGAACTTTCGTACCAGGATGTTCTGATGAACCGTAACGTTGTACTTTTAGGAATTGATATTGCGAATAAGATTTTCAAGAACCAGGAAGATCCGATCGGTAAAAAGGTATCCATAGGCAGCGGCAAGTACGTGGTTATCGGTGTATTAAAAAAGAAAGGCTCAAGCGTCAACAGCAGCGATAACGTTTGTATAATTCCGTATACCAATGTTCGTCAATATTTTCCTGCTCCCCGCCAGGATTATTCTATCAATGTTGCCCCCGAGCTGGAAACCCTGACAGAGGCAGCGGAAGGATACTCCGAGGGCCTTTTCCGTTCTGTACGCCGCCTGAATGTTATTGATGAGACCGATTTCAACATCGTCAGGAGCGATTTTCTCTCATCCATTTTCAAGAATCTGATCAGCATTGTCCTGATAGCTGCCACCATCATCGGTGTTGTAACTTTATTCGGTGCTGCTATCGGACTCATGAACATCATGCTTGTTTCCGTTACCGAGAGAACAACCGAGATCGGCATTCGTAAGGCGATTGGAGCCCGAAGCGGAATCATCAAGCAGCAGTTTCTCTTTGAAGCCGTCCTTATCTGTCAGTTTGGAGGTATTTTAGGAGTTGTGTTGGGAATTCTCGTTGGAAATATTGTATCTTTAGTGATGAAATCCGACTTTATTGTACCGTGGTTATGGATGATCGGCGGGATATTCTTGTGTTCTGTTGTCGGATTGATCTCAGGTTATTACCCCGCGGAGAAAGCATCACGACTTGATCCGATTGTGGCATTACGGTATGAATAATCATAATAATTTCATTACATATGAAAGAATTGATCATAAAAAAAACACCCAATACACCAGGTATAAATTTCAATCCGGAAACAGGTATCATGAAAATTGAAGGCAGGTCCATACCTGAAAATCCCGGTGACTTCTTCGATCCTCTGATTGACTGGCTGGAAGAGTATTTCCAGAATCCTCTTGAAGTGACCAAATTCGAAATGAGCCTGGAATACGTCAACAGCGGATCATCAAAATACCTGCTGGGCATTTTTCGCATTTTGAAAAAGCGGCACGATGAAGGTAAGCAATGTGTTATCAGCTGGTACTATGAGGAAGATGATGAAGCCATTTTCAGCCTGGGTGAGCATTACCGTAATACAGTAAAAGTACCCTTCAACTTAATAGAGTATATTTAGCGAAATCCGCTCTGTCAGGTATATCTTACCGCATCGGAAGGATTAATCGATGCAGCCTGGAATACCCTGAGGCTAACGGTCAGGAGCGCCACGAACAAGGATATCATGAGTCCTGCAACAAATATCCACATGTGGATATCTGTTTTGTAGGGGAATGACTGTAACCATTTGTTCAGTACATACAGGGCAACCGGGGCAGCAATGATATTGGCCACGAGTATCCAGACAGAAAATTCCCTTGTAAACATCATGACAATATGGTTGGCCGAGGCCCCTGAAATTTTGCGGATCCCAATTTCCCTTGTGCGGGTCTGGGTCAGGAAGGAAGAAAGTCCGAGTAACCCCAGCGCAGCAATTATAATGGTAAGTACTGCAAAAGTCTGGGTCAGCATGCTGATCCGCTTCTCAGCCTGGTAAAAGTCATTGAGGTTTTCATCAAGGAACTTGTACTGGAAAGGATACTGGTCATTGAAGTCCTGCCTGATCTTGTCAATGTATTCAATTGTCTTCTGCCTGTTTTTACCGTTAATCCGGATATTGGCAAAAAAATGGAACCGGTCCTGGTCATTCAGCTGTATTACCAGAGGCTCTATTGGATTGCGCAGGGACGCATAATGGAAATCCTTGACAATGCCGATGATCTGTCCGTCACGCACCTGATTACCCGGCACATCAACGCCATTCTGAAAACGTTTGCCAAGGGCGCTTGCATAGTTGCCCTTGGCCATGCTGGTCGTATCGACCCAGCCAAATTTCCGTGCGGCTGTTTCATTGATGACAAAAGCCTTTTCAATGTCCGATTTCATGTTCCTGTCGTAATTCCTTCCCTCCACGATCTTCATCCCCATGAGGCCAAGGTAATCATAGTCAGCATAGAAGTTGTTAATTGCCCTGTCGACAAGCGATCCGCTATCACCCTCAATGCGCATTACCTGTATACTCATACCGTATCCGGGATTCCCGGAGGAAAAGGCAACCCCTCTGATGTCGGGATTTTTAAGCAGTTCCTGTTTAAAGGGCTCCAGGCTCTTTTTGAAAGTTGTATCCCGCATTTCCATAACCACAAGGTTATCCTTGTCGAATCCCAGATCCGTATTTTGCATATAGCGGAACTGCGATCCAATAATGAAGGTTCCTGTAATCATGACTACTGAAACAGTAAACTGAAACACAACCAGCACCTTGCGTAAGGCGCCATTGCCTCCACGGGTATCATTTTGTCCTTTGATGACATTCACCGGATCGAATGAAGACAGATAAAATGCCGGATAACTTCCGGACAGAAGACCGACAATGGAAGCCAGAATTAAAATACCGCCAATAACGGCAGGTGTCCAGATGACCGAAAAACTCAGGTGCTTATTGGCAATCTCGTTAAAAACAGGGAGTAACAACCTGCTCAGCAATAACGCCAGCAATGTTGAGAACACCACGATAACGAGCGATTCTGTCAGGAACTGCCGGATCAGCATTGAGCGCTGTGCACCGGCAATCTTGCGCATGCCGGTTTCTTTAGAACGTTTGGCAGAGCGTGCAGTGGCAAGATTCATGTAATTGATGCAGGCGATGACCAGAATAAGGATGGCTACCAGGGTAAAGACCAGTACATATTTAATATTACCCGCAGGCTGATCATAACCGAGGTCGGATGAATGGTGGTGCACTCTTGCCAATGGTTTGGCCATCAGGGTGAAACTGCTGTTGATCTGATCCCCGACGGATTTCATGTATTTATCATAGAAAGCAGGGAATTTTTTCAGGATTGGATCAAAACTAGCCCCTTTTTTCAACATCACATAGGAGTATATGCCTATATTCCAGAATGAACCCGCACTACGGTCATTAAATCTTTCAGTGCCCACCAGCTCACGAAAGGTGGCCGCTGACAGCAATCCGTCGAATTTCAGGTGAAGGTTACCGGGAAGGTCCTGAATGACCCCCGTGACTTCATAAACATTGCCTTCAACTGATTTCAGAGTCTGGCCCACCGGATTATCATCACCGAAGTATTTGCGGGCCAGTGATTCGGTCATAACCATGGTATATGGCCTGTTCAGTGCGGTTGTCGGATCGCCCTTTATCATCGGATGCGTAAAGACCCTGAATATCGTAGAGTCTGCAAAGTAAATGCTGTCTTCCTGGAACTCCCGCTCGCCAAACTTCAGGAACAAGGTACCCGTAGGAGCCATCCGCACATACTCCTCAATTTCGGGGTACTCATCCTTGAGTGTAGGTGCCAGCGGTATCTGGGTTGCGGCGAACAGATCGTCTTTTCCGTTGATGACGAAATGCGACTCGAGCCTGTAGATCCGTTTGTAGTTCAGGTGCGATTTATCGTACGTAAGTTCATCAATAATATAGAGCGCAATGAAGATGGTAGCAGTCAGTCCTATGGCAAGACCCGTGATGTTAAGGAGAGTGTAGAATTTATCACGGGTTATGTTCCGCCAGGCGGTAATAAAATAGTTCTTCAGCATGGTATTATCAAATGGGTTTTACTATAAGACGATCTTCACGTACCGAAGTTACAATAATTCTGGCACTACCTGTATAAAATCACTGATTCATCGGGGATTCCAATGAGCATTTAGTCATCACAACATCCATCAGGTAACCGGTACAAATGCCCATAATCTTCGCTGGTTGCCCTGTCCTGATCCGGGAAGTGTCAAGAGCGCTTTTGTCAAAGCTGCAATTTATACCCGCTGTTGCATCCTTCTCCTTTAAATATACCGAAAAACCAAGAGAATCCGAGGTTACTGATTCCACAAGGCCTGAGATCAGCAGTATTTTTTCGAGGTACAGGGCATTGGCCGCATTTTCATCCTTTTCATAGGCTGTTACCAGATCTGAGCCAGTTAATTCAAAGTCGGGTTTTTGCGATGCCACGCTTGTATCCGCTGCCCTGAAAGTATATTTCCAGGTCAGCAGGACTGTTACCAGGGCGATGACGACAAATGCCAGCAAATACACATATTTAGCTTTCATAAAATTGATTGTTAAAGGATAGTGTATACAGCATCCACATGGACTGTCAACTCTTTGGCAATTTTATTTTCAACTACGGCCGGAATAACAATGTTATAATCAGAGGGTTTAACACTGAATTCAGCCCTGGCAGTAACCTTACCATCTTTCACCTCGATGGTGGCCCCTGTAGTGACCGCTTTGGTAACACTGAGCATCGTAAGGTCCCCGCTGACCTGGGCAGCATAAGAGCCATCTTTCTTATAATTGACAGCGGAATTGTTGGTGATCTTTCCGGTAAACATGGCTTTGGGATATTTATCCGATTCCATGTAATTCTCGTTGAAATGTTCCTGCATCAGCGCCACTTTGAACTCGAATGATTTTATCAGCAGGTTGAAGATCAGATCGCCGGTGGATGGATCCAAAACGCTGACAGCCTGCCGGTTATGCGCCTCAATATCTTCAAGGGGGGTATGTGAAAAAAACCAGATATGACTGTTTTTTGAAACCAGCTTCTGGGCATTCACCGACGAAAAGACTACCGACAAAGCTAGCAGAAGAATTCTTGTTTTCATTTTCAAATCCGTCATGTTAAATATATTGAATAACAAAGAGAATTAAGAAAGGATCATTTCAGGGCAAAAACCCTGGAGATATTGAATCCGAGATGTATTCCGCCATCTTTCCAACTGCCTTCTGTCTCAGCCACAAACCCTTTCTCAATCATGGCCACGGAATTGGTAAGCACGATCGTAAAGACATGTCCGCCGGTTTCAATATCCACTCCGAAAGACAACGGATTGTAAGTTACACTGCTTCTGTAATCATGGATGGGTGGTAGCACATAGTAGTATTCGGCATTCACCGAAACACGTTTGGTAAGTTTGAACCTGGCTCCTGCTCCACAAGCCCATACGTCATTGGGATCCAATTCAGTTTCAACCATATTTCGGTGAACATAGGTGGGATTTATTTCTAGTGAAAACCTTTCATTGAATTTCCTGGCAACCAGCAATTGGTGAACATAGGTCACCCTGTCCCAGAAGTCAAGGGTTCCGGTACCCTGCCATTTTAACGAGTTAATGGCCAGGCTGGCAAAATAGGACAGTGATACGGGCATGTTTCTTTCTCCTTTGGATTGACGGAGTAGGGAGAATTTAAGGAAGCCGTCGTAGGTTTTTTCATAGGTTCCACGTCCAATGCCCGCCATTACCCAGTCGGTTATCCCGTATTCAAACCCAAAATGTGTGTTTGCCTGGTCCAGTCCCCAAAGATCGTAAGCCCCGGAGTTGATCTGTCCAAACCGGTGGTGGAACCTTACATCAAGCTGACCGCTTTGCATGCGCTCAATGGAATGGCCGTTGAGGATCCGGGTTGATTTGAAGGTTGCTGTTGCATATTCAGTCGTATTTCCGGTAGCCTCCTGAAGCAGTTGGTCAATATCCTGGGCATCCAGTCCGGGTAACGGAGCAAACACCAACAGGCCAATAAACAGGTAAATTCCGCTGGTTCTCATAAGTTTTTATTTTTTGTTGTCAGGGGCACCGGCATCCACCCATTTTTGGATGATCGTTATTTTGCACTCGGGAAGCTGATCAGCTCCCATAGGCATCGGTGAGTAGCCCCCGGCATGAGTGATGGTGCCAATCAGGCTTCCGTCATCAGCCTTGACCTTTACATCAGCATAGTCCTGGAGTTTGATTCCACCACCCATGGCCGAAGTGGCATTGCTGTGACAACCATAGCAGGAATTCTGCAGGATTGGCGTTACGGAATGCGTAAAAGTAATGTTGGTGGTATCACACTCGTTACCCAGCTGCGGATACAAATATTCCTCACTGTCGTAATAACAGCTTGCTGCGGTTAAAAGGATCAGACCGACAGAAATTAATAAAACCAAAGTTTTCATACGCGTAATGATGTTATATACCTGATTACCAACTGGTCAATTTACCGGTTTCATGATAAAACCGGTTTCACATGATGTTTCACCGGCACCCTGGGCAATCCATACCTGTATAATGGTTCGTTGTTCTTTTGTCAGCGGCAGGTCGGGAGGCATCATATTTTCACCGTTGATATTGGTGATAACCTTATACAATTCACTGCCCCGGGGATCACCGGGTGACACAGCCTGCATGATCGTCTGGTAATTGCTTACATCAAAACCTTCCTGCGAGTATCCGCTGCCATGACAACCAGACATACCGCAGGAGGTTTGAAGAAGCGGTAAAACCTGGGAATCAAAGCATACCGTGTCGAGTTCGCCAATATCAGCAGGTTCGTGTGTACAGGAAGCAGACCACAACAGGATAGAACTACCCAACACGATTCCTGCAAGATGAATATTTTTAAGGAGATTAACCTTCATAGCGGTAGGGATTTGTGCCTGAAAAAATAACATCTATTCTATTTCTCTAAGTAAATATATGGAGATTTTGACATTTATTAATGGCGCCTGTCTGGTTAAAAACACACATACGGCAGATTCCGGATTGGCCATCCAAAAAAAATCCCGAAGGTACGAGGACCTTCGGGACTTTATACATCCTAAGAAAATAAGACCTCCGGCAGGAAAACCTTTGGCCGTAATCCCTGAGGGTTTATTTTACGGTATTCATATGAACGATCATGTCGAGCAGTTTGCAGGAGTAACCCCATTCATTGTCATACCAGGCGACGATTTTTACGAAATTGGCATTCAGCATAATACCAGCCTTGGCATCGAAAATGGAAGTACGGGCATCACCGATGAAATCGCTGGAAACCACTTCATCTTCGGTATAACCGAGGATACCTTTCAGGTTGGTTTCGGAAGCTTTCTTCATGGCAGCCTTGATGGCATCGTAATCTGTAGCTTTTTCCAGCCTGCAGGTGAGGTCAACCACCGATACATTCAGTGTGGGAACCCTGAATGCCATACCGGTAAGCTTACCCTTCAGTTCGGGTATGACTTTTGTAACTGCCTTGGCTGCTCCTGTTGATGAAGGAATGATATTGCCGGCAGCAGCGCGGCCACCTCTCCAATCCTTTGCCGATGGTCCGTCAACGGTTTTCTGGGTGGCTGTGGTAGCATGCACAGTGGTCATGAGACCTTCGACAATCCCAAAATTGTCATGCAGAACTTTGGTGACAGGGGCAAGACAGTTGGTTGTACAGGAAGCATTGGAAATTATGTCCATTTCCTTCTTGTAGGTATTGTGGTTCACACCATATACAAACATCGGGGTATCGTCCTTGGAGGGTGCGGATAAAACAACCCTTTTGGCACCTGCTTTCAGGTGTGCCTCTGCCTTATCCCGGCTCAGGAACAAACCTGTGGATTCAATAACGTATTCGGCACCTGCTTCATTCCACTTCAGGTTTGCCGGATCCTTTTCAGCAGTAACGCGGATGGTGTTGCCATTAACAACCAGGTGGCCATCTTTTACTGCCACGGTTCCTTTGAAACCGCCATGGATGGTGTCATACTTCAGCATATAAGCCATGTATTCAACATCGATCAGATCATTGATGCCGACAATTTCTATGTCATTCCTGAGAACTGATGCCCTGAAAGCGAGCCGGCCGATTCTACCGAAACCGTTAATACCTACTTTAATCTTTGCCATATTTATGTGTTAATTAATTGGTTATAAAAAGTTGACAGAATATCTATTCATCGAAATGCAAAGTTATAAAAAAATAGGTATTTCCGAAAGAGAAATCATTGGAATTGAATGAAGCCTAAGCATTCATGCCTTGATTCTGGCAGTTATCGGATACCAGCATGACAGGACTGTCATGCTAATCCTGCTGCAACTCTCCTTCCTTGGTGATCTTCGGGGTTTTGTACTTTTTGTCGATTACCCAGCCAAACCGGTAGCTGACAAATAAGGTCAGGTAGAACTGGCTGTTGTAATCGGTATACATGATGGGAACCTTCTTGGCAAAGGCATCGAAAACCATACCAACCTCTATGGCATTGATCAGCCGGTTAACAGAACTGTATTCGAAACTTATGCCGGCCTTGGCATGCAATCCGGGATAAACGGCGAGTTCATCAAATCCTTTCCAAATGGGAGCACGCCCGGCAATCTCCTTTGTCTGCGGGTGCTGGACGAATTCAAACTTCTCGACACGTGTATCAATAATGTAGTACTCATTATTATAAATACCAATAATATAAAAGTTGTAGTAAACAGGTTTGGTGATCCCGATACTGGGGCCGATGCTGCCGTAATATCTCACTGCAATGCTGCCACGGTCTTCCTTGGAAAAAACCTCGCGCTGCAAACCAATGGAAGGTCTGAAATTTACAAACAGATTGGTCTTCCCATAAACGTATTTTCTGTTGCTGGAGTAAGACGTGGGAGAGGCAGATATCTTGACTTCCTTCGGATGCTTGATATAGGCAAAATCGAAGTCGTATATAACCTTATTGAGATAGGTTTTTCTTTTTCCGAAACGATATCCTCCCCCGAAACCATTAGAGTTCAAGGAAAGCGAAAAGCTCCTTTCATTCTGATACAGGATTTTTTCCTGCGTGTCAATTTCACCCTGGGTAAACGCTGACAGGCTGAACAACGTAAAAAGCAGAAAAACAACAAATTTCTTCAATGCAGGAAATTGTTAAGTTAATTCTGCCGATACAATGAATCGCCGGAATTACCTAAAAAATGATACCAGGCTGCCTTCTAACTGTTGGGATTGGCAGGCGCTTGCGTCGTTTCCAGGGTATAAGCCGGACAAACATTCTTTGTACCGCTGCAGGCTACAAAGGTAAGAGCAATTAAGGCTAAAAAAAACAAGGAAATAAAAAATTTTCTGACAGTCATGATTTTTTTGTTTTATGATATAAAATTAGCAAAAAAGGCCAGTAATAAAAAGGGCTAACCATTGTTTTCTGCCTGCTCGGTCGTACCATCCATAACGTATGCAGGGCATACGTTCTTGTTGCATGATGCCAGCATAGCGATCAGAAAGAATGCCGTGATCAGTACCATTATTACTTTTTTCATGGTGTTCGGTGTGTTAATAAATAAATACACAATGCTATTACGAATTTCTACCTGATGGGTTACATTGGTATAAATTCCATTCTCGACAAATAACTCAAAAAGAAGATGGAATATTTTCCGGTGTGACATAAAAAGCAGGGGCGCATCATGTGATACGCCCCTGTCCTGTGATCTCCCTGTTTCTAACAGCTATTCGTCATATTCCTTGAGGATATCCTTCACCATTTCGGGCGATACCCTGCCATAGGTTTTTTCACCGACCATCACCACGGGAGCAAGGCCGCATGCACCAACACAACGCAGGCAGCTGATGGAGAATTTGCCATCCGCAGTGGTTTCACCGACCTCAATCTTCAGGGTCTTTTTAAACTCAGCCAGGACATTCTCGGCACCCCTCACATAGCAAGCGGTACCGGTGCAAATAGAAATCGGGTGTTTTCCTTTGGGTATCATGGAAAAAAAAGAGTAGAAAGTGACAACGCCGTAAACCTTGGCCACGGGTACACTCAGTTCCTTGGCAACTACCTCCTGAACCTCAGCAGGCAGGTATCCGAATGTGTGCTGCGTTTTGTGCAAAACATTGATGAGTTCACCGGGCTGGTTATCGAAGGACTTGCATATTTCCCTAATGGTATCCACATCCTTCTTCTTCAGTTCAACTTTTATTCTAGACATGTTGTGTTATCCCTTTAAAATTAATACCTGTCAAATGTAAATGATTTTTTTACTTTTATCTACATAGTGCGTATGGAGAAGCTTGTGCGATTTTTCGCTCATGGGTTTTCCCAGGAATTCTTCATACAACTTCACGATATAAGGATTCTCATGAGATTTCCGGATGGGCTTGCTGGCATCCTCCCGGTATATGGCAGCCGTCCTTTGCTTCAGAATTTCAATATTTCCGTGGTGCAGGGGCTGACCACCACCTCCGATACATCCACCCGGACAGGCCATGATCTCGATAGCGTGGTAGCTTGATTTACCGCTCCGGATATCTTCGAGGAGTTTACGGGCATTGCCCAATCCATGAGCGATGCCTATCTTGACCGGCAGACCGTTAAAATCAATGGTGGCTTCACGGATCCCGTCCATGCCGCGCAGTTCCATGAAGTCTACTTTTTCAAGCTTCTTTTTGGTGAATAATTCGTAAGCCGTTCTTACCGCAGCTTCAATAACACCGCCTGTAGCTCCGAATATGACACCTGCTCCTGTTGATTCCCCCAAAGGATTGTCGAATTCCTCTTCGGGCAGGCTGTGGAATTCGATGTTGGCCTGTTTGATGAGGTGGGCAAGTTCTCGTGTGGAAACTGAATAATCTACGTCGGGATTGCCATCCACCTTGAATTCATCTCGTGTGCATTCATACTTCTTTGCTAGACAGGGCATAATGGAGACCACAACCAGATCCTTACGTTTTACACTGATCTTATCGGCAAAATATGTTTTGGCTATTGAACCGAACATCTGCTGAGGTGAACGGGCAGTAGACGGAATTTCCAGCATATCGATGAATTGTGATTCAAAGAAGTTCACCCACCCGGGACAGCAAGAGGTAAGAATGGGCAGTTTAACATTTTTGTCCCCGCTCAGGTGACGGGAAAGCCTATCGAGCAGTTCAGTTCCCTCTTCCATTATGGTAAGGTCAGCGCTGAAATCGGTATCGAAAACGTATTTAAAGCCAAGTCTTCTCAAAGCAGCTACCATCTTCCCGGTAACCAGCGTACCGGCAGGCAGGTCAAACATTTCACCCAGGGCAGCTCTTACAGCCGGGGCAGTCTGTACAATTACAGTCTTGGACGGATTGGCCAGGTCACGAATCAGCTGGCGTGTATGATCCACCTCGGTAAGTGCACCGGTGGGGCAAACAGCCACGCACTGTCCGCAATAAGTGCACACCGAATCTTCCAGGTCCATTTCAAAGGCAGGTGCCACAACTGACATGAAACCACGATTGATGGCAGACAACGCCCCGACGGTCTGAAAATCGTTGCACATGGTCTCGCAGCGGCGGCACATAATGCACTTGTTCAAATCGCGGATGATGGCCGGGGAGGTGTCCATGCGGTAAGTAGACATCTCTGCAATATCCTCGTTGTGAATTTCCCGTATGCCCATCTTGATCGCCATGTTTTGCAGATCGCAGTTGCCCGATTTGGCACAGGTGAGACATTCCTTGGGATGATCGGAGAGCAGGAGTTCCAGGACTGTTCTGCGGGCGTTCAGCACCCTGATGGAATGTGTTTTTACAACCATTCCTTCCGTAACCTCCGTGGAACAACTGGGTGCCAGGTTCCGGCGCCCTTCCACTTCAACTACGCATACACGGCAACCGCCCGGTTTATGTTCAATATTAAGGTCTTTCAGGTCCATGTAACAAAGCACAGGAATCTCCACACCAACCAGCTTGGCTGCTTTGTAAATTGTTGTCCCCCTGGGAACTTCAACCTGCTTATTATCTATTGTGAGTTTTACCATTTCCATTTTTCAAATAATTAATTTACGATTACAGCATTAAATTTACACCTGTCCATACATGCACCGCATTTTATACACAAGGAAGGATCAATCCTGTGAATTTCTTTCCTCTCGCCGGTGATGGCCCCAACCGGGCAGGCCCTGGCACATGCCGTACAACCCACGCAGTTTTCAGGTACGATCTCGTAGATCATGAGCGCTTTACAAACACCTGAGGGACACTTTTTCTCCGCAATGTGGGCCTCATATTCTTCACGGAAGTTGTCGATGATCGACAGAACCGGGTTGGGAGCAGATTGCCCGAGCATACACAGGGACGTATCCCTGATAACATTTCCCAAATTCATGAGTCTGTCTATATCATCCTTGGTGCCGTTACCCTTGGTAATGTTGACAAGCAACTCGTGCATCCGCTTGTTGCCCACGCGGCAGGGAGTACATTTCCCACAGGATTCATCTACCGTGAAATCAAGAAAATATTTGGCCACATCCACCATGCAATCATCTTCGTCCATGATGATCATGCCTCCTGAACCCATCATGGCGCCGGCAGCCACAAGACTTTCATAATCAATAGGGACATCCAGGTGCTTATGGGTCAGGCAGCCACCTGAGGGACCTCCGATCTGAACACCCTTGAATTTCTTTCCGTTCTTAATGCCACCGCCAATCTCAAATATTACTTCACGCAGGGTTATGCCCATGGGAACCTCAATGAGCCCCACATTGTTTACCTTGCCGGCAAGGGCAAATACTTTCGTCCCTTTTGACTTTTCGGTTCCGATGCTGCTGTACCATTCGAATCCCTTGTTGATGATCACCGGCACACTGGCAAATGTTTCAACATTGTTTACATTGGTTGGCTTTCCCAGATATCCTTTAACAGAGGGGAAAGGGGGTTTCATGGTGGGTTCACCACGCCCGCCTTCCATGGAGTGTATCAGGGCTGTTTCCTCGCCACAAACAAATGCCCCGGCCCCATACCGCAGGGTGATATCAAAGCAGAAATCTGTTCCGAATATCTTCTCTCCCAGTAGCCCGTAATGTCTGGCCTGGTCAATGGCATTTTTCAGCCGGTCGATGGCCAACGGATACTCAGCCCGTATATACACCAAACCGTTGGAAGCACCTGTACAAAAACCGTTTATCGCCATCGCTTCGATCACCGAATGGGGATCACCTTCCAGGATCGAACGGTCCATAAATGCTCCGGGGTCACCTTCATCGGCGTTACAAACCACATATTTCTCCTTTCCGGGCGACTGCCGGGTGATCTCCCATTTCAAACCCGTGGGAAATCCTGCACCGCCTCTTCCGCGAAGGCCCGATTTCTTGATGATCTCAATGGTCTCCTCCGGGGTCATGGAGGTCAAAACCTTACCCAACGCGGAATAACCGTCACGGGCAATGTACTCTTCAATGTTCTCGGGGTCAATTACACCGCAGTTGCGCAGGGCTATCCTCACCTGCTTCTTATAGAACTCCATCCCCTTCGAATCGGTGATGATCTTTTCAGTTTTTGGATCTTTATACAACAAACGCGATACTTTGCGGCCCTTGACGATGTGCTCTTCAACTATCTCTTTTGCGTCCTCAGGCTTTACCTGGGTGTAAAAGGTATTGTCCGGAATGATCTTTACAATAGGTCCCTTTTCACAGAAACCAAAACACCCTGTACCAACAACCTGTGCGTAGTCCTTGAGTCCCTGGTTCCCGATCTCATTGCGCAGGTGTTCTGCCAGGATCTGGCTTTCTGAAGATTTGCATCCCGTACCTCCGCAAACCAGCAAATGAATTTTATAATCCGCCATGGATATTTGCCTCCTAAGTTTTATGAATTAGTCAATTTTCTTATAGTTAACCGGTATGATTCCTTCAACCAGCATGCCTCCTTTGATGTACTTCTCGATGATCTCGTCGGCCTTCCTGGAATCTACATAGCCAAAAACCATCGGTTCTTTGCCAGGCAGGATCACTTCAACCGTCGGTTCAGCATAACAATAACCCATGCATCCGGTTTGGGTTACTACGGCGTCAATGTTCCGTTTATCCAGCTCGTCAACAATATAGTTCATGGTCTCTCTCGAACCCGAAGCAATACAGCAAGTAGCCATGGCCACTTTGATCTGCACCATTTGCTCGGGCGTTTCACTTTTGTCCCGCAGCTTCGTTTTCGACTGAAGCTTGTCCTTCAGCTCTCTCAGATCGGCAAGATTTCTTATTTTGTCCATAATTTGTTTGATTATTGATTCTATAAATTTATTTCTAATGTGCTGAATAAAATTCTTTTACCTTTTAATTTTCTTCGTGAATCGTCAATTTATAAATGGTCTTATTAAATACTTTATAGGTCATTTCCATCCTTTCAATGCCTTTAAATTTGCATGGATAGCATCGGTCACATAGTCCAGAACTTCACGCGTATTAAGGCTCACCCCTTCAAGCCTCATGCGGATCTCAGCTGTGTCCAGATCGAATCCGCAGTCATCCACACGATACCTGTAAAGGAAATCCGTATCGGGAGACGATGCGATCAGCGTTCTGAAAGTCAGGGCCAGATCACCGATCGGAATCATGTCGATGTGATGCAGGTTGAAAACGGCCTCCACAAGGGTGCCTTTTTGCACTGCCGATTCAATGCTGAACCTGCCGCCTGTCAGTTCAGCATTTTGCTTCAGCAAGGGAAGTCCGAGCCCTACCTTCTTCTTTACCGAGGTGGTAAAGAAGGGATCCGTCACCTTGTTAATCATCTCTTCCTTCATTCCGCTGCCGTTGTCTTTGATCTTCAGCACGAGCTGACCGGTCTGGCTGTATTCAAGGATGTGTATCTCAACCATTCGGGCTCCGGCATTGAGGGAGTTCCTGACGATATCGAGTATATGGTAAGAGATGTCTTTCACAGTAGTTTTACCTTTCTGCCATTTTCTCCTTTCAATGCCAGTCTGATTTCTTCGAAAACCGGTCTTTCCATGTAATACCCGGTAACAGATACCCCGATCTGTTCCAGACTATGAGCGTCGGAATTCGTGACAAGGCAATAACGGCAAATCTCCGGATGTTCCTCCAGAAATCCGGCATATCTATGGTTCCGTGTTATTTCAAGTGCTTCCGCATTAAGCCCGGATGGAATAAAACCAAGCTGACTGTAGATGCCGTTGTATTGCCTGTTGACATGTGCAGGAATAAAAATACCGTCAAGCTGATGCACCACGTCAGCAAGTTCTTCGATACCCAGATGAAGGGATGCTGAGAGCAACCGGTTCTCTTCCTCCAGGATGTTTTCATCCTCGTCCACGATCAGCTGATGCCCAAAAACTCCCGGTTTGTTGATAATCATACCCAGGTTCCGGTCGATCACCCGTTGAAACAAATCGGCTTTATCCGTGTTTTCAAAGAACGCAAGACAATGAATCTCTTCTTTTGTATTAAGCTCAGCACCTGCCAGGACGGTAATTCCGTATCTTTCTCCGATCTGACAGGTCAACCTGCATTGCCGGGTACTGTTATGATCAGTAACCGCAATGATGTCAAGCTTTTTCCGCACAGCCTGCTGAATTATCTTAGCCGGACTCATATCCAGATCAGCACAGGGAGAAAGCACAGTGTGCAAATGCATATCCGCTTTATACCAGCGCATCCCCTTCCATCAGTTTGTAAAGTCTGCCACATGTGCTGAATGACCTGGCTTCAGTGCCCAGTATCACAACACCCTCCGATTGGGCTGTGGCTAGGGTATCTTCATCTGGTTTGCCGCCATTGACAATGAGTATGGCGGACAGGTCCTTCAGGGAAGCCACTGCAATGATGTTTTTGTGTGTCTGCATGGTAATCCACAACTCCCCCTCACGGGCCTTGCCCATCACATCGCTCAGCAGATCGGACGCATATGCACCCTTCACCGGCCGCTGCAGTTTATCTGAACCAGCTAAAACGCTGCTATTCAAATTACTAACTATATCTGCAATTGTAATCATATTTTTTTATTTTCGGCCAGTCACAAGGGCCGGCCTTGCATCATTCATTTTTTAATCACCTCTTCATCAACCAATCACTTGGTCAACCGATCTACTCAGCTCTTTGTTTCCCTGTCCATTTTTCATTCCGGCAGCATATTTTTAAACCTGTTCCTGCCCCAGATCTCCTCGGTATACTCAGCCACCTGACTCATGGTTTCACCGCCCTTGACCTTAATGGCCACAAAGACGCAGTCACTGGTACGGGCACGTCCCTGAACAACATCTTCAGCAAGGGCCCGACAGCCAGGAGCACCGCAGGCTGCACAATCGATTCCCGGCAGATAGCCTTTTATCTTCTGGATCTTCTGCATTTTCTTCATGGCCAGCACCATGTCCTCATCCAGCTTCATGATCGACCTGGGTTCAATGTCATGGAGCGAAGCATTGGCGATCACATAATCCTTGTAAAGGGTAATGGTCTTGTTGTTAAAGATCTTCCCGTTGCCTTTGTCGATGTAATATTGTTCGGCACGTTTGTGTAAGCGTTCCGATACCAGAAACCGGTTTGTGGACGAGAGTATGCCCCCGGCGCAGCTTTTATCGCATGCACGCATTTCCAGGAAGTCGAAGTTGCCGAGTGTACCGTTCTCCAATCTTTCCAGGAATTCGATGGCATTGCTGATCCCGTCAATTGAAAGACACCTGCCATGGATATGCCTGGCTTCACCACCTGTGAGTGTCCATTCCATTTCCTCAGGCAATAACTGTTCTTTTTCGGGAACAATGCAGAAGCTTTTTTCTTCCCGTTTGATTACCGAAAATACTTTACTGTATAAGGTGTTCATGTTGATGACCCCGTTGAAGGGGGAGGTTTCCTCACCAACGGGACTTTTTACAGCAGCAATTTTAGCTGCACATGGTGTGATGTAAAATACCCCGACATTTTTTTCCGGTATTTCCTGTTCAGTCAGCTTCTTCCGGAATGAAATGGCGGCCAGATCGAGCGGCGCTTTAAAGGGCATCAAATTACCCACAAGGGAGGGAAACCTGACCTGAATCAAGCGCACGATAGCCGGGCAAAAAGAAGAGATCACGGGACGGGTTCCGGGATGATCAGCCAGATATTTGTTAATCAAATCAATTAGGATACCGGAACCATGCTCAGCTTCGTAAACATGGGTAAACCCTTCCTCGAGCATGCCGCTGTATATCTTACGGGTGGCGATGTTACGCGCGAATTGGCCAATGAAGACCGATGGCACAATTGCAACCCTGTGTTCAAAATCAAGAATCTTGGTAAAATCGTCCTCCTCTACCTTAATGGCATTGACCGGACAAACCCGCATACATTCCCCGCAATCGACACATCTTTCCGCAATCAGCCGTGCCTTACCGCCTTTGACCCTGAGGGCCTCAGTAGGGCAAGCCTGAATGCAATGTGTGCAGCCTGTGCACACCTCTTCCTCGATCTTTAATGCATGATGAAAGGCACTGCTCATGACGCTCCGGATTTCGTGAAGGTGGTCATTTTCACTACAGTACCCCTGTTTATAGCACTATGGATATCAAGAATGTCCGTATTTTTTTTCATGTTGGATAATCCCATGCCTGCACCAAATCCCATTTCACGCACTTTGTCCGAAGCCGTAGAATATCCTTCCTGCATGGCCTGGGCAATATCTGGTATTCCGGGTCCTTCATCCTCCACAAGCACCAAAATTCTTTCCGGATTGATGTTAACTTTCATCACTCCCCGGAATGCATGTGCCACAACATTTACCTCGGCTTCATACATGGAAACGGCTATGCGTCTGACAATAGCCGGGTCAAGGTTCAGCTGGTTGAGAATCTTTTTGATATCGCTTGATGCATGACCGGCCCTGATAAAATCACCCCCTTCAATCAGATATTCAAATTTCATTTCTTTCATCCTGCTCCGGCAGTTGTGGTTGTGTCATAAACCAGGATATTTTAATAAAGCGGCCTGATCCCGCCCTGATAAAGTTTGCCGCTTGCAGCAAACATCGATCCCGGACTCTCGAGGATCACCAACCCGAGATTTTTTGCCAGGCCAATCATTTCCTGGCTGGCTCTTTTGTTACGTACCAGCAGAATACACATTACCTCTGCCATTTCTGCGGTCCGGATGGTCTGAAGATTGGCTACCCCGGTGATCAGCAGTATACCCACCCTGTTTACGGTTAATACATCGCTTAACAAGTCGGATGAAAATGCATGGGTAATTTCATGATCCAACAATTCGTCCCCACATATCACCCTGCCATTTGTAATGCCGGCAATTTCAGCTATCTTCATTCTATGCCCCGATTAAAACCCATCCGGTAAACGCAATCATACGTAAATCCTAAAAATTCTGTTACAAAAATAACAGTTTTATTGTTATTTGAATAACAGTAAATGTTACGTTGTGGTAATATATATTGATTCTAAATTAGGGACGAGGGGAAATTGGGTTGAACATGTTGTGGGTTGCGGGTTGCAGGCTCATGCTGTCGCTGCTACTCCCAGCTCCGTGCTTCCTTTATCCATGCTACCCACTCACCAAATCCTTCCCCGGTTTTCGCTGACAATTCAAAAAATAACAGGTCGGGATTTACCCTGCGGGCATATGTCTTTAGTTTCTCCACGCTAAAATCAACATGGGGCAACAGGTCGGTTTTGTTGATCAGGCAAAGCTGCGAACCCTGGAACATGTTTGGATATTTAAGCGGCTTGTCCTCACCTTCGGTGACGCTGATGATAACGATCCGGTATTGCTCCCCCAGATCGAACAGTGCAGGGCAGACCAGGTTGCCCACATTCTCGATGATCAGCAGGGCCTTATCTTTTGGCTGCAATGACTTCAAGGCAGCATGCACCATTTCTGCATCGAGGTGACATCCGTTCCCGGTATTCACCTGTATCACGGGTGCACCGGTCGCGTGGATCCGGTCAGCATCGAGGGAGGTCTGCTGATCGCCTTCGACTACATACACCTGCAGCCCGTGGAGTAAGGTAATGGTGCGCTCCAGGATTGTTGTCTTTCCCGAACCTGGAGAGCTGACCAGGTTTAGCGCCAGAATATTCCTGGCTTCAAAATAACCCCGGTTGCGCTGTGCCAACAGGTTGTTCTGCTGAAGCACGTCGGCTTCGATCCTGATTCGCTGATGTTCATGTGTATGCAGGTGTCCGTGTGTATGATCATGATCATGACTGTGAGGGTGATCATGATCATGATCATGGTGGGGTTCTCCTGCCGGATTGATCAGGGTATAACCTGGTCCCCCTTCGCCGCATCCGCAATTCTCGCACATGGTGAGTCTGTATTGAAAACAAATTGACGATAAAGGTAATATAAAACAGCTATAATCAGTTCAGTCAATTGTTAAACCTCAATGGCAACAACCCGCAATTCCTTACCTGCAACAACCTCCGGATTCACCTCGCCGCAAACCGGACAGGGATCAAAAAGCTCAGCGGGCTGATAGGGCGTTAGGCAATTACGGCAGGCAACCTGCAGCGGTATCACCTTAAGGACAAGCCTGGCCCCTTCAAGTATGGTCCCCTTTCCGGCCGCCTCCCAGGCAAATTCCATGGCCTCTTTTTCGACCCCGGAGGCTTGCCCGACTTCTACCTCTACTGCAAAAATGTGTCCGGCATTATGTTTGCGTGCCGATTCGAGGGCTATCCCGACAATACCTTGCACTATTGAAAATTCATGCATGTGTAAAACCTTGAGAATGTTCAGCAAATTCTGGGAAGCTGTTCCCCTGCCAGCCTGTCGATGATCCTTGTACCTCCGATCACGGATTTCATCAATACTTTGCCGGGATTATCCGAAGTAATCGTCCCGATCATCCGGGCTTCTTTACCTGTATCATACCGTTGCATCATTTTTATGGCAAGCTCGGCTGATTCAGGGGCAACGATCATCAGAACCTTCCCTTCATTGGCCAGGTACAAAGGATTAAATCCATATATTTCGCAAAGACCGTTGACCTGTTCCCGGACAGGGATCAACTGCTCATCAATCAGTACACCATGTTTCAGTGATGAGGCAACCTCCGCCAGGATCGTGGCAAGCCCGCCGCGTGTAATGTCGCGCATAAACCGGATTTCAAGCCCGGTTTCCAGCAGGGAGGAAATCAGTCCGTTCAGCGAGGTGACATCGGAAATTACGGGTTCCTCAAACATCAGGTTTTCGCGTGCCGACAGGATGGCAATTTCATGATCACCCAGGTATCCGTTAACGATGATCTTGTCTCCCGGTCTGATGAGCTTACCCCTGGAAATGCTCGCATATCGCTTTTCAATTAATCCTATCCCGGCTGTATTGATGAAAATCTTGTCGCACTGACCTTTTTTAACCACCTTGGTGTCGCCGGTAATGATCTGAACCCCGGCCTTCAGGGCTTCCTGCCCCATGGAGTGGACGATCCTTTCCAGATCATCCAGTGGAAATCCTTCTTCCAGTATGAATCCGGCGCTCAGAAAAAGAGGTTTTGCACCCGAAACAGACAGGTCATTTACGGTACCACAAACGGCCAGCTTACCAATGTCACCACCCGGAAAAAAGACCGGATCCACTACAAAGGAGTCGGTGGTAAAGGCCACGGTCGTTTCGCCTATCTGTGTCACTGCGGAATCGGTCAGTACGTTGAGAAGAGGGTTGTTGAAGTGCTTAACAAAGTTATCCCTGATCAGATCGCTGGTCATCAATCCTCCGCTGCCATGCCCGAGAAGAATGGTCTTGTTCATGATCAATTTGTTTTGGTAAATATAGATAAAAAGGAAACGAATGAGGATGACATTTGCCATCAGCCCTTAAACCCGCATGCAATAACGGAAAGGCTGACGAAAATCATGTCAACATAATTGCATTGTATTTGTTTTTCTAAGGGACAAACTGTTATCTTGCATGCTCTTTAATACCCGGAATCATGAAAGGAGCAATTGTACCACTGGCTATTTCAGTGTTATTCTTAATTTCGTGTTCATCAAAAAATGTTAAAACAGATAATCCGCTAATGATCGACTTTAATACACCCCTGCAATCCGTTCCTTTTGACCGGATTGACACCGGAGATTATAAGCCTGCTTTTGAAGCTGCTATCGAGGAAGCCAGGGCAGGACTTAAGAAGATATCCAAAGCACTGGAGACCGCCACTTTTCAAAATACAATTGAAGCACTTGAGCTCCTGAATTATAAGTTAAAACGCCTCGAACTGATCTTTTTCAATATCAATTCGGCAGAAACAAACAAAGCAATCCAGAAGACAGCACAGGAGGTTTCACCCATGCTTACAGACTATTATAATGACATTACCCTGGATGAACGGCTTTTTGCAAGGGTAAGGATTGTTTATGATGCACGTGAGAAACTGGGGCTCGATCAGGAGCAGACAAAGCTCCTCGAGGATACCTACAAGGGGTTTGTCAGGAACGGAGCCAACCTGAGCCCTGAAGCCAAGGGTGAGTTCAGGAAGGTAACCGCCGAGCTTTCCACGCTCACCTTGAAATTTGAGGAGAACCTTCTCGATGAAACCAACGCCTACCAGCTGAATATTTCCGATGAGCATGATCTGGCAGGATTACCCGACTATGTAATAGAAGCTGCAGCTTTGGAGGCCAAAGACCGGAACCTTACCGGCTGGTTGTTTACACTGAAAGCCCCAAGTTACCAGCCCTTTATGAAGTTTTCCGATAACCGTAAACTTCGTGAAGAGTTATACCGTGCATACAACTCGCGGTGTTTTAAATTGAATGACAAGGACAACCAGGAAATAATCCGGAAGATTGTCAACCTCAGGCAAAGATTGGCCAGTCTTCTGGGCTACCAAACCTATGCCGATTATGTTCTTGAAGAAAGGATGGCCGGATCCTCCGCCAGGGTGAATTCGTTTCTCGCTGATCTGCTCAGGGAATCAAAGCCTGCTGCTCTGAAGGAGTATGCCGAAGTCCAGGCTTTTGCCCGCAGAACAGATGCTGACTTTACGCTTCAGCGGTGGGACTGGACCTATTTTTCCGAGAAACTGAAGAATGAAAAGTTTTCCTTTACGGATGAGATGATAAAACCTTATTTCCGGCTTGAAAATGTGGAAGCAGGTATTTTCAACCTCGCCGGAAAACTTTACGGGATAACTTTTCAGGCCGATACCACAATTCCGGTTTACAACCCCGAGGTAAAAACCTACAGGATTTTTGATGAAGACGGTTCTTTCCTGGCTTTGCTGTACATCGATTATTTCCCGCGCGAAAGCAAACAGGGAGGAGCCTGGATGACGAACTACCAGGAACAGCACAAACTCGGGAACCAGAATACCCGGCCGCATGTTTCACTGGTGCTCAATTTTACCAAACCCACTGAATCGAAACCATCCCTGCTGACCTATGATGAGGTCAGGACCTTCCTGCACGAATTTGGTCACGCATTGCACAGCATTTTCAGCAATTGTACCTACCAGAGCCTGGCCGGTACCAATGTATACCGCGATTTTGTAGAACTGCCGTCGCAAATTATGGAAAACTGGGCTGAGCAGAAGGAATGGCTCAACCAGGTGGCAGTTCATTATGAAACCGGGGAAAGGATTCCCGATGAATTGCTCGGGAATATGCTGAAGAGCAGAAATTATAACAGCGGTTACGCGTTCATCCGGCAAATCAGCTTTGGTTTGGACGACATGGCCTGGCATACGCTCCGTGATTCAATGGATACATCAGTCGCTGAAATCGAAAAGGCAGCCATGGCCCCCACTGAGATATTCCCGGCTGTGGATGGATGCAATTTCAGTACGGGTTTTGCCCACATTTTCAGCGGAGGCTATGCTGCCGGCTATTATGGTTATAAATGGGCCGAAGTGCTTGATGCCGATGCATTTTCACTTTTTCTGGCGAACGGAATATATGATAGGACTACCGCCAGATCATTCCGCGAAAATATTCTGTCGCGCGGAGGTACCGAAGATCCGATGGTACTCTATAAACGGTTCAGGGGACAGGAAGCCTCGATTGAACCTTTGCTGGTTCGCAGCGGGCTGAAATAAGAACCGGCTTGTCAATCGATGTTTGTTCCATGTATCTTCTTCCTCCGGGTTAGATAAAGTCCCGCAAATACGATCAATCCGTTAATAATCAGCAATTCAAATCCAAACTTATATCCCCAGAACAACTGTTCTGAGTACTTATCGAGAAAGTAGCAGAGGACCGGTGCAATTACCGACACATACGGTACAATCCTATCCCTGATCTGGTAACGGGTAAGTATACCGAATGAAAACATCCCCAGCAAAGGTCCGTAAGTATACCCGGCTATTTTGAACAGGGCGTTGATGACGCTTTCATTATTCAGTACCTTGAATAAGATGATGGCAATGAAGAAAAGAAGTGCAAAACCGACATGCACCATATTCCGTGTACGCATCCGCTGATTGTCCTCTTTAAAACCCAGGAAGTCAATGCAGAACGAAGTTGTGAGCGCGGTAAGTGCAGAATCCGCGCTTGCATATGCTGCTGCCAGAAGTCCCATGATAAAAACGAAACCCACTACAGGAGGCAGGTAATTGAAAACCAGGAAGGGGAAGAGCTGATCGGTGCCACTGCACTGCATGCCCTCCACACCGGGATATTTAAGCCCGATCGGGCAGTCCTGCACAATACCCGGGTTGTGGAAATTCTCCACAATGACTCCTTTTGAGTTGGCATAAAGGTAAAGCAAAGCACCCAGTGACAGAAACAGGACATTGACAAGAACCAGCAAAGAACTCATCCAGTACATATTCTTCTTTGCATCATGGATGTTCCTGCAGCTCAGGTTCTTTTGCATCATATCCTGATCGAGCCCGGTCATGACGATGCAAATAAACATGCCACTTAGAAAATGCTTGAAGAAGTTATTACCCGGTCTCCAATCCCAGACAAAGATCTCGGAATAGCGGCTGGAGCCGATGCTGTTGATTAAACCGGCCAGGTTAAGGTGAAGCTCTTTGGTGATCAGCACAATCGACAGAATAACACCGAGGATGAGAAAAAAAGTCTGGAAGGTGTCGGTGTAAACGATTGTCCGGATACCTCCTTTGAATGAGTACACATAAATAAGCCCGATGGTGATAAGCACCGTAAGCCAGAAGGGAATGCCCATCTTCGACAGGATAAAACTGTCGATGACCAGTGCAACAAGGTACAACCTGAAGGAAGAGCCGATAACCCTGGAGAGCAGAAAATAGAAAGCCCCGGTTTTATAACTGTGCAATCCCAGCCGATGGTTGAGATACACATAAATGGAAGAAAGCTTCATCCTGTAATACAACGGCAGCAATACATTGGCAATAATCATATAACCTGCAAAATAGCCGAAAACAAGCTGCAGGTATGAAAAAGCGCTTGCCCCGACCTCTCCGGGAACCGAAATAAAAGTAACACCTGAAATAGATGCCCCGATCATGCCAAACGCCACAAGAAACCAGGGGGATTTTCGGTTACCAATGAAAAAGGAAGCATTATCGGCGCCCCGGCTGGTAATAATGGAGATAAGAATCAACAGGCTGAAGTATACAACAACGATGAGCAATAAGATCCAGGGATTCATTTTATAATATTTGGTACTTTTAATTGCAAGAATACTAAAAACAAACCATGTGAAAAACAGAGGCAGGAATAAAAGATTAATTTTGGCAAGTTTTATCGGGTAATTAAGTCCTGTCAAAGCGGATTAACAGATTATTATTCATGTCATGAATTTAAACTTTCCTTCGAAGCTGCTTGAAACAGCAGTCAATGAATTTGCCACATTGCCCGGGATTGGGCAGAAAACAGCACTCCGCCTGGTATTGCACATGCTCAGGCAGGACAGCGCTTCCCTGGAGGCTTTCGGGACCACCATTATTAAGCTGGGTACTGAGTTAAGATTCTGTAAGATATGCAGGAATATTTGTGATGAGGATATCTGTCCGGTATGCGCCGATAACCGGCGTGATCACACCACCATCTGCGTTGTGGAAAACATCAAGGATGTCATGATCATTGAGAATACACAACAGTACAGGGGCGTTTACCATGTACTGGGTGGCATAATTTCTCCCATGGACGGACTGGGGCCCTCCGACCTCAATATCGGCAGTCTTGAGGACCGCCTGAAGCAGGGCGGGATCAAAGAGATCATCCTTGCTTTAAGCGCAACGATGGAAGGGGATACTACCAATTTTTACCTCTTCCGCAGGCTGAGCCAGTATAATCCTGTGTTCTCAACGCTGGCAAGAGGAGTATCAATCGGTGATGAATTGGAATATACCGATGAAATTACCCTGGGCAGGTCAATCCTGAACAGGATCCCCTTTAATGTTTCTTGATGTTGACCTTAGCTGCCATAGCAGCTCCGATAATCCCGGCTTCATTGAGGAACTTTGCCGGTACCACTTTGGCTTTCAGGTTTAGCTGATCCTTGAAAAGATCAAGTTTCTTGCTTGCGCCGCCGCCAATAATGATCAATTCGGGCCAGCAAAGGAATTCAATATGCGAAAGGTACTCGTTCAGCCTTTTTCCCCATGTTTCCCAATCCAGCTCTTCCTTCTTCCGTGCGTTGTCAGAGGCATAAGCTTCTGCGTCCATGCCTTTGAATTCAACATGACCGAATTCTGTATTCGGGTACAATTTTCCTTTGATAAACAGCGAGGAGCCGATACCCGTTCCAATGGTAAGCACCACGATAGCCCCCTTGAAACCTGCGCCTGCCCCCAGTTTCACCTCAGCCAATCCTGCAGCATCTGCATCATTGAGAACCCAAACAGGAAGTTTAGTGGCCTCCTTGAACAGTTTTCTGGCATCGGTATTGATCCATGACTTATCAATGTTGGCTGCCGTTTTTACCATACCATTTTGCACAACAGCAGGGAATCCACATCCGATGGGACCATCCCAATTAAAATGCTTCACCAGTTCTTTTATGGCTTTGGCAACCTTTTGAGGGGTGGAAGGTTCGGGCGTTGGTACCCTGAATCTATCTTCCAGTAGCTTGCCGGTCTTGATATCAACTGGTGCACCTTTGATGCCGGAACCACCGATGTCAATGCCCAGGATTTTTTTCGAATTCATAGGTTCATGTTTACTGTATGGTATTGCAAGATAGCAACAAAAAAATAAAGTCCGGTATTCCGGTCTCCATTTTATTCGCTTTTTATTTATAGCCAAAATTTTTACACTTTGCCTTTCATATATTCCTTTAAAATTAATATTTTGGTGTAATTTAGAACTGGATTTAACTTTCAACCTGTAACTTTCACCTGCTATTTTTAATTAAAAACTGCTTCCGACCTCATGGAGAAAAGTATTAACGCTTTGTTAAACAGCAACCTCAGGGTAATAATACCAGATTTCGGCGCCTTTATTATCAAACAAAAAGACCCAAGGATCATAGTGTTTAATGAATTCCTTCGGTACAACGACGGATTACTCATTGAAGCCATAGCCAAATCCGAGGGCGTGGAACTGGAAACAGCCCGTCAGCTGGTTGCGGATTATGTATTGAATGTCACAAAATTGCTCGACAGCGGCAAGGGTTATAAGCTCAAAGGTATTGGCATGCTGGAAAAGGACAGCAGCGGAAAGGTTGTTTTTGAAAGTGAAGGCAAGGACAGGGTACCCGACAAAACATCTGAAATTGAACTGGAGCTTCCTGATACAGCAAGCGAGGAAGAGCGTTCGCAGCTGAAGAATGAGACAAGACGTACAGGCAGGAAAGTCCCCGCTGCGCGAAATAAACCTGTGACCCCTGAAAAAAAGGTTGAAGAACCCATTCCGGTCACACCACAGGATGATCTTAAGGAAAATTCAGAGGAGCCGGTCCCGGAAAGTCCCGTTACCATTCCGGAAGAAGTCCCTGTTGTTGCTACGCCCGAAGTGACTCCTGCTGAGCCGGAACCTTCACCGGCAGTAGATCAGGTGGAAGGTGAGTCCCGTCCTGAAAAATCGTCCCTGAACATTGCCAATCTTGTGGTGAAACTGGTGATCCTGGTTTTACTGGCCAATGCTGCAGTAATTGCATGGTTTGTGCTTGGCGATAAAATCAGGGGGCTTTTTAAGGAAAAGGAGGAAGTCCCGGCAGGTATGATGGATTCCATCTTTCAGGACCTGACCGATTCTGTGAGGCTCGCAGCCACAGATACGGCAATTATTTTCAGGGAGGCACCAGCCCTGGAATCCGGGGATGAGACTCAGTCTGCCGAAGAGCTGCGGTATTATATCGTTGCCGGTTGCTTCAGGGATGAAATCAACGCGGATGAGTTGGTTAAATCGCTCAGGAATAAGGGATTCAATGCTGAGAAATTCGGAAAGATCGGCAATCTGCACGCTGTAAGCTTCGCTTCCTTCAGTGACAAGGAAATGGCCGTGAAGGAGCTCAAACGTATACGCGAGGAGATTTTTCCGGAGGCCTGGATGACCAGGTTCTAAATATCTTTTTTTTATTCTATTGCTTAAACCATGCGAAAATTCTTTACATACAGTTTTGCATTGACCATGCTTGCTGTGCCGGTATCATTGTCCGCACAGGTTGCTGGTTTGGTCCTGAATACCGATCAGACTGCAGATACCATTAGCCGTCATATCTATGGAAATTTTTCCGAACATCTCGGACATTGTATCTATGGTGGTTTATGGGTCGGTGAAAACTCAACAATTCCCAATAACAGGGGTATCAGAAATGATGTTGTTGATGCGCTCAAAAGGATAAACATACCGAATCTCAGGTGGCCGGGCGGATGCTTTGCCGATGAATACCACTGGATGGATGGGATCGGACCTCGTGAAAACCGCCCAAAAATGGTCAACACCCATTGGGGGGGAGTGGTAGAGGATAACAGCTTTGGTACGCATGAATTTCTCGATTTATGTGAGCAACTGGGAGCCGAGCCCTATATCTGCGGAAACGTCGGAAGCGGTTCTGTCGAAGAAATGTCAAAGTGGGTGGAATACATAACTTTCGATGGTAAAAGTCCGATGGCTGAGCTGCGCAGGATGAACGGCCGGGAACTGCCCTGGAAGGTAAAATTCTGGGGTGTTGGCAATGAGAACTGGGGTTGCGGAGGAAATATGACGGCTGAATTCTATGCTGACCAGTACCGGCGTTATGCCACTTATGCCCGTAATTATGGAAGCAACAGGCTTTTTAAGATCGCCGGCGGACCTAATTCAAATGATTACCATTGGATGGAAACTCTGATGAAGAATATTCCGCATGATATGCTCAACGGGGTCTCCCTGCATTACTATACCATCCCCGGTACATGGGAAAAGAAGGGCTCAGCCACGCAGTTCACAGAGGCAGAGTACTTCTCCACCATCAAACATACCCTGTTTATGGAAGAGCTGATCACAAGGCATTCTTCCATCATGGATCAGTATGATCCGAAAAAAGAAGTCGGACTGTTCGTGGATGAATGGGGCACATGGTATGATGTGGAACCTGGAACCAATCCAGGATTCCTGTTTCAGCAGAATACACTGCGGGATGCATTGGTTGCAGGCATCAATCTTAATATTTACAACAATCACAGCGACAGGGTGAAAGGAGCCAACATCGCCCAGCTGGTCAATGTATTGCAGTCGATCATTTTCACCGATGGCGATAAAATGGTGCTAACACCTACCTATTATGTCTTCGAGATGTATAAGGTACATCAGAACGCAGCCTTGATACCGCTTAGCTTTAAGTCACCCATATATTCCTGGCAGGGTGACGCAATCCCTGCAGTTTCTGCGTCAGCATCGAAGAACAAGGCCGGAAAAATACATGTGACATTTACCAATGCCGATCCGCACAAGGCGGTTGAATTAAACATCGAAATACGCGGTGCGCTGCCCGGCAACCTTTCCGGAACATTGCTTACAGCCGGAGAACTCTCGGCACACAATACCTTCTCCGGTCCCGGGAATGTGAAACCTGTTACTTTCAGCGGTGCCAAACTTAACCGGAATATCCTGACCGTAATACTTCCTGCCGCTTCGGTAGTGATGCTTGAAATGAATTGAACCAGGTAATACATACTGTATCAACATGAAGAATAATCGCAGAGATTTCATTCGCAAAAGTGCCCTGACCGGTGCCGGTCTTCTTGGATTGAATCTGGCAGACAGACAATTGTTTGCGGAAACCGGAAAGCAGGTTGAAAGAGCTGATGATCCAACGGCACCTGTAAAAGCCGGATTTATTGGCGTGGGAAGCCGGGGCCGGAGCCACCTGAATGACACCATGGCTCTTAAGAACATTGAGATTGCCGCAATATGTGATATTCAGAAACCATCGCTGGATGCCGCCTTGAAGCTGCTAGCCTCCAATGGCAGGAAAGAACCCAGCGTATATACCGGACATGAGCTTTCGTTTGAGGATATGCTGAAAAACGAAGAACTGGATGCCGTTATCATTGCCACTCCCTGGGAATGGCATGTACCGATGTCAGTCGCCTCTATGAAAGCCGGGATTTCCTATACGGCGGTTGAGGTTTCCGCGGCAAATACCCTCGAGGAGTGCTGGGACCTTGTCAATGTCCACGAAGAAACAGGAAAGGAGCTGATGATCCTTGAAAATGTATGCTATAGGCGCGATGTAATGGCAGTGCTCAATATGGTCCGCACAGGGCTTTTTGGAGAGCTTATCCATTGCCGGTGCGGTTATGAACATGATCTGCGTTCCGTAAAGTTCAATGACGGTATCCATTATGACTATGCCAGCGGGGGACCTTTAATAATGGGTGCTAAGGCTTATTCTGAGGCACAGTGGAGAGGATTACATGCCATCAGGCGCAATGGCGACCTTTATCCCACACATGGCATTGGTCCCGTTGCCAATTACCTTGATATCAACAGGGGGAACCGTTTCCTCACACTATCCGCCATGGCCACCAAATCACGGGGATTGCACAAGTTCATCGTCGACAATGGAGGAACGCAGCATCCTTACGCCAATATTGAATTCAACCTCGGTGACATTGTCACATCCATGATCAAATGTGCCAATGGAGAAACAATCATCGTAACCCATGATACCAGCCTTCCGAGGCCCTATTCTCTGGGTTTCAGGGTTGAAGGAACAAGCGGTCTCTGGTACAACGACGGCGATACGATATACGTGGAAGGAAAATCGAAAGTGCCTCATGAGTGGGATGATTCAGCCGGGTGGATGGACCGGTATGACCACAAATACTGGCGTGAGCACGGAAAGGAAGCCGAAGGCGGTGGTCATGGCGGCATGGATTACATCATGCTGGGTGACTTTTTTCAAGCCGTCAGGGATAAGCAGCCGGTTCCCCTCGATGCTTATGATGCAGCTGCCTGGAGCGCTGTTTCAGCGCTTTCTGAAATGTCGGTCGCCAGAGGCGGTTCATTGGTCGATTTCCCCGATTTTACCCGGGGCAAATGGATAAAACGCAAGGCCTTCTTCGCCCCGGATGAAAAGTATCCCATCGATCCGCAAAGGTCCCTGATCAATAGTCTGTTCTGAAATTTCTCCGGAAAAGGCATGAAAATAAAAATGCTCGTTTTGCTGCTGGCAGCATCCCTGACGGCATCATTCGCCCAAACGCACCTTGAGAAGAACGGTCTGTTCGACGCTGACTGGCGCTTTCACCGGGGCGCTGCCCAGCGTGCTGAGCAGCCCGAATTTGATGATTCCCGGTGGCGGATAGTTGATCTGCCCCATGACTGGAGTATTGAGGACCTGCCGGGCTGCCCGGCGGACTTTTCGGCAAATCACACACCGTTCGACTCGAATGCCATCAGTCAGGTAAGTGGCGGATTTACTACCGGAGGAACAGGTTGGTACCGGAAAACCTTTGTTCTGCCTGAAAACACAAGGGGGAAATCCGTTACGCTGCGGTTCGACGGCGTATATATGAATGCTGAATGCTGGCTTAACGGCCATTACCTGGGCAGCCATCCCTATGGTTATTCTTCATTTTTCTATGATGTTTCCGGATTTATCGACCCGGGCCATCGCAATGTAATTGCCGTTAAGGTCAGGAATGAAGGAGAAAACAGCCGGTGGTACTCCGGATCAGGTATATACCGCCATGTGTGGTTGACCATGGATGAGCCCGTTCATATCCTGCCATGGGGGACTCAGATCACTTCTTCCGTAATTACCCCGGGAATGGCCGCGATAAGTGTAAGGACAAGCATAGTCAACCAGGGTGACCGGACGGTTGAAGTAAAGCTTGTTACCACGATAGAAGACCGGAAGGGAGAAAGGAACGGCCGCTCAGAATCACTTAGAACCCTTGGACCCGGCCAGCGATATGAGTTTGTACAGGAACTGGAAGTGGCAAATCCTGAATTGTGGTCACCGGATGATCCTGCCTTGTATACCGCTCATGGGGAGGTATATGCCGACAACACTTTGCGTGATCAGGAAGAAAACCTGTTTGGGATAAGAACGGTAGCTTTTAGTCCGGTCGCAGGTTTCACCCTGAACGGAAAGTCCGTTGAACTGAAAGGAGCATGCTTTCATCATGATAACGGACCTTTGGGTGCAAAGTCATATGACAGGGCGGAAGAAAGGAAGATAGAACTGATGAAAGCATCAGGTTTCAATGCTGTCAGATGCTCCCATAATCCTCCCTCACCTGCTTTACTGGATGCATGCGACAGACTGGGAATTCTCGTTATCGATGAAGCCTTTGATATGTGGGCAGAAGAGAAAAATCCCTTTGATTATCACTTGTATTTCCGCGATTGGTGGAAAAAGGATATTGAAAGTATGGTCCTCCGCGATTTTAACCACCCGTCTGTGATCATGTGGAGCATTGGCAACGAAATCCCCAATCGGCATACGCCGGAAGTGGTTCAAACCGCCCGGGAATTAGGCGATTTTGTCCGTAGTCTCGATGCGTCCAGGGCAGTGACCTCAGCCGTGAACGACCTTAAACCGGACAAGGATCCGTATTTTGCGGTTCTGGATGTTGCCGGTTACAACTACGCGGCCGGAGGTGATCATCTCAAAGCCAGCATCTACCTTGATGACCATACCAGGGTCCCGGAACGTATCATGGTCGGAACGGAGTCTTATCCGCTGGAAGCTTTTCAAAGCTGGATGGATGTGATTGATTACCCCTGGGTGATCGGCGATTTCGTGTGGACAGGATTTGATTATATCGGTGAGGCCAGTATTGGTTGGCGCGGATACTGGCAGGAGCAGAATTTCTTTCCGTGGAATCTGGCTTTTTGCGGTGATATTGATATCTGCGGCTGGAAAAGGCCACAGTCATATTACCGCGATGCCCTCTGGAAAGACGGTCAGGTATCAATGTTTATCACGCCGCCTGTGCCTTCTTTCGCGCTGAATCCCAACCGGCAATCCTGGTCAAAATGGCATTGGTACGACGCGGTGGCCGACTGGAATTGGGAAACATACACCGATAAGCCCTTGGAGGTAACTGTTTATTCTTCCTGTGAGCAGGTTGAGCTCTTTCTGAACGGAACATCATTGGGCAGAAAGACAGTCAACCGTGAAACCCGGTTCATGGCCGGCTGGCAGGTCCCTTATCAGCCAGGTGTGCTTAAAGCCACGGGTTATCATGGAAAAAAACTCATCAGTACCTGTGAGTTGAAAACGGCACAGGCACCGGCAAAGTTGCGGTTATCCGCCGACCGCGCCGACATCAAGGCCGACGGACAGGATCTGTGCTATGTTACCGTTGAATTGACAGATTCCTCAGGGACCAGGAATCCCAAGGCGGAGAACCTCGTGAAATTTGAGATTGCCGGTCCTGGCAGTATCGTGGGAACAGGTAATGCCAACCCGCTTAGCCTGGAAAGTTATACGCTTCCGGAACGGAAGGCCTGGCAGGGCAGATGCCTGGTGATCGTAAAGGCGGACAAGGAACCCGGAAAGATCTTGCTGAAAGCAACATCTGAAGGATTGCAGCCTGCTGTAGCGGAGATCATTACAGGAAACTGAATAAAACCCATCACCCCTTACCGTTCACGCTTGGCCATTTCCAACAGATTATCGGGTGCAACCCTTACTTGTTCACCGCTGATCATATCTTTCACGATCAGCATTCCTTCCTGCATTTCATTTTCACCTGCAAGAACTACATAGCGAAAATGTCTGGCATCGGCATAGGACAATTGTTTCTTCAACTTCGCGGCATCGGGATACAATTCGGCGGCGATCCCTGCCGAATGAAGTTTAACAAGCAGGGACAAGCAAAAGCGTGCTTCCTTCTCGCCAAAGTTCACAAACATTATCCTGGAAGCTGACGCAGCCTCAACAGGGAATAATTGCAGCTGGTCCATCACATCATAAATCCTGTCGGCACCGAAAGAAACCCCTACGCCGGAAATATCCTTCAATCCGAAAATGCCTGTCAGATCATCATACCTGCCGCCACCGCAGATGCTGCCAATTTCTGTGTCCATGGCCTTGACCTCAATGATCGTGCCTGTATAATAATTTAACCCCCTGGCCAGAGAAATGTCCAGTTCATAATCCGATTGCAGCTGAAGCACATCCAGCAGATCCAGAAGCCGGCCTGCTTCCCCGATGCCGTGAATGCCGGATTGACTGTGTTGCAAAAGTTCTGAAAGTTTTGCCAGCTTTTCACGGTTGCTGCCCCTGATGTCAAAAAGAGGTTCCAGTTTGCCTATTTCCTCATCAGCGATACCTTTTAAGCGAAGCTCCTGGTTTACCGCTTCAATACCTACCTTCTCGAGTTTGTCAATGGCCACGGTAATATCCGATATTTTATCTGCCTGTCCGATATAATCAGCAATACCCGCAAGTATCCTGCGGTTATTCAGCTTGATCTTAACCCTGATGCCGAGTTCCCGGAAAACCTCGTCAATGATATGAATAAGATCAGCTTCATTCAGCAGGGAATTGCTCCCGATAACATCGGCATCACATTGATAAAACTCACGGTATCTGCCTTTCTGCGGCCGGTCGGCACGCCATACCGGTTGAATCTGGTAACGTTTGAAGGGAAACTGAATTTCATGCTGGTGCTGGACTACAAACCTGGCAAAGGGAACAGTAAGGTCATACCGGAGACCTTTTTCACAGATCAGGAGTGATGCTGCATTGGCCCCGCTGCTTTGCAGACAGCTCAGGTCAAATCCCTGCAGAAAATCTCCCGAATTCAATATTTTAAAAAGCAGTTTATCACCCTCCTCACCATATTTGCCCAATAGCGTATCCAGGTTTTCCATGGCCGGAGTTTCTATCTGAGCATAACCATGCCGCTGAAAAACACGCTTTATGGTATGAAAGATATAATTGCGCTTTGACATCTCTTCCGGCCCGAAATCACGCGTGCCTTTTGGAATACCAGGTTTCTGAACTGCCATTTTAGTGCTGAAGATTTTATTTTCGGTACAAAGTAAATAAAGTTTTAGCCAACCCACACCCTTTACCCTTCCCAACAGGTTCCAAAAGTAGGTATTGTGCGGTAATTCCCGGTCACCGGATGCATTTATTCTGTGGTATATTAAATATTTGAATAATTCAACATATGCGAATAATTCGTATATAAAAGAATATCAATATTATAAATTATTCAAGCTGTGCCAGGATTGTATTAATTAACCTGTGTATTGTTGCAAATATTCAGGAAATGTTTAAATTTCGTTCATAAACTTAATAAGAAAAAACTATGAAAAAACAATTTCTCTTGATCACTAGTCTTGCTCTCCTGACTACCGTTGCATTTGGCGGCGGGATAGTGACCAATTCCAACCAGAGCGCTTACTGGGTGCGAACCCTGGTTCGCGATGCCGCGATCGGTCCGGATGCCGTTTACTTTAATCCTGCCGGTTTGACGAAACTGGAAGATGGTTTTCATTTTTCATTAAGTTCGCAGACGATTTTTCAGAACAAAGATGTTACCAATGATTACACGTACCTGAGTCCGACTCCCAAAACCTATTACGGTGATGTGAAAGCACCAATATTCCCAAGCTTTTACGCCACATGGAAGAAGAATAAAATTGCCGTATCCTTCGGGTTTAATCCAATAGGTGGTGGCGGTGGCGCTACCTTCGAAGACGGATTGCCCTCTTTTGAGCAAAGCGTTGCCGATATGGTACCCATGGTCAATGCACTGGGCGCGCCATTAGGAATTACAGCGGATGATTATAGAAGAGAGGTATATTTCAAAGGTACTTCGGTTTATTTCGGATACCAATTGGGCTTAACTTACCAGATCACGGACGTTATTTCGGCTTATCTGGGTGCCCGTTACGTTTCAGTAAAGAACACCTATGAAGGATACCTGAGGAATGTGCAGGTTAATCCCAACGGAGTCTATTCCGATGTGAGTGAAACATTTGATGATTTTTCCACAACATATGACGGTCTGGCAACGCAGGCTACTACCGGGGCGACTTATGCCACAACTTTCTCCGGCACAATGGGTGGTATGATGGACGCTGGTTTGCCTCCGACTGCAACCCTTGCAGATGCTGAAAGTGCCGGAGCCATAACTTCCACGCAGCGTGCAGTTCTCGAAGGAGGCCTTACGGCGATAGGCGTTGATCCTACCCAGGGAATCGGCGACATACAGACTGATTGTGATGGTGCCGCTGAAACATATACCGCCCAGGCAGGACAGGCTACTTATGCATCAGGGATGGCTGCCAATGCAGCAATTCTGACCAGTACATTGTTCAACCAGGAAGCCGATGTGGTGCAGAAAGGCTCGGGTATAACACCCATCATTGGAGTCAATCTCGCCTTTGACAAGCTCAATATTGGTATAAAATATGAGTTTAAGACCACCATCGATGTTGAAAATGATACAAAGAGCGATTTTATCATCGGTCTTGAGGAGGACTTCACCCCCATCACCATGTTCCCGGACGGCGAGAAGATCAGCAGCGACATGCCGGCCATGCTGTCATTAGGCGTTGATTATAAACTGAGCCAAAGATTCTCCGCTACTGCCGGATTCCATTATTACTGGGATAAGGGAGTCAGCTATGGTAAAATGATTGATGGTGAGGAGGTTGATAATTCCGAAATCATTGATAACAATTACTGGGAAATGGGTCTCGGTTTGGAATACGGGCTCACCGACAAGCTTTTCCTGAGTGGTGGTTACCTGTTGGCTAAAACCGGTGTCAGTGAAGAATACCAAAGCGATTTGAGTTACAGTCTTACTTCCAATACCATTGGAGGCGGACTGGGCTTTAAGGTACTGGATAACCTGATGATCAATGCCGGTGTATCATACTCCATTTATAATGAGGGTACGAAGACTTACACGCATACATTGCAGGCCACCGGTGCAGATTATACTACAACCGATACTTATTTCAAGGATACCCTGATCCTTGCCATCGGGCTGGACCTGAGTTTCTGATCCAGACCCCTCTAAATAACTTAACCTGGTATGCGAGCATACCAGGTTATTTTTTTTCAAAAAACACCGACAGGTCAGGTGACGCTGTCAGGCCTTGGGTTCCATAATTAGGATCTTGGTCTGAAATTCCGTCTTTCGCCGGAATTATTTTCTTTCTCTCTGGCCTGGTTAACGTTTACAGCACGTCCTTTAATTTCAGCGCCATTCAAGTTGTCAATAGCCTCTTTTGCTTCCTTGTCGTTCAGCATCTCAACAAAACCAAAACCTTTACTTCTTCCGGAATACTTGTCGGTTATAATTTTAACCGATGCAACTTCACCATATTCCTCAAAAGCTTTTCTTAATTCGTCTTCACTAACATTGAAATGAAGATTACCTACGTAAATGTTCATAAAATAAATAAATAAAAAAATGAATAGATTATCAATACAAAAATAAGTTAATTTATGGGATGTGGAAATATTTTATGGTTTATTTATTGTCATTCTTTTTGTCATGGTGACCGGAAGGAACGATTTGTCATGCTGACCGAAGAGAAGCATCCTGATGTAAAGATCCTTCGCTGCCGCTCAGGATGGCTCTGAAAATATTCCCGGGCAAATTGCCAACGCCGCTGCCGGTCCTTCAAAGTCCGTCCCATTATTTCTTCCTTTTCTTCAGGAACCTCCGGACCAAATAGTATAACATACCTGCAATGATCCAGAATGGCCACAGCTTGATTACGAAGAGTGCAAAGCTTACCAGCCCGAACCAGCCTTTTACGAGTGCCAGTTTCAGCCGGTCGATGAACTTGCCTTTGTTATTTTGGTTAAGGTTGAAATCATTTTTCCGGGAAATCTGCAGATCAAGTGTGCTGAAATCGATCTGGTTATTCAGGTACTTCAGCCTTCCCTCGGCACTTTCAATTTCCTCCTCGATCAACCTGGTTTTTTCTTCTATTTCAAGTATATCTTTTACGGATCGGGCCTGTTTCAGAAGATCACCATAACGGCCCAGGTAATTCCGTTTGTTTTTCAATCGGGTTTCCAGATCAATGTATTCCTCGGTGACATCCCGGGAAGAAATATTCTTGAAGGCTACCTCTCCTGCTCCCGATTCAATTTCGGCAATAAAAGCATCAAAGCCGGCAGCGGGTACCCTGATCTTCAAAGCATACCCATGAGCAAAGTCCTGGTTGTTAAAAGTTTCATCCGCATAATATCCCTTATATTTTTCCACAAGGCTGTCAATTTCTTTTTTGCCCTGTTCCAATTCCCTGACGCGGATCTCCATGCGGCCATCCCTGATGATTTTACGTGCAACAACAGGATTTTCAACCGTGCCGACAGCAACCGGAGGCATGGATTCATCCGTTGCAAAGGTTTCGGGAAGGGGCGAGGCCGGCGGCGGAGCATTAACGTCCATCAGTTTCATTTCGGCAATCCCGGGATCACCGCCTTCAAAATGGGTGGATGATTTGCAGGATATCAAGATTGCCAGCGCCCAGGCAAAATTTGAAATAAAGTGTAAAGTCTTCATGATGATTCTATTGTCATAATACCGCTCCTCCGGGCATTTACGGAGACAGCCTAATACAGGAAGTTCAATCCGATATATAACCCGCTCTCACCGTCACCCGGGTCAAGTGCACGACCGTAATCAACAGCGATCACAAAATTCTGGTTCATGACAAAGTGAAATCCGGCACCGGCTCCAAGATGCAGTTTCTCATCAGCGTTTTCAACCATATACAGCTGGTCGGCCGGAACTCCCGCCTTATCAAAATCATGTTTCTTTGTTACCATCCCGCCGTCGAGGAAGCCGCTCAGCGCAAGGTAGACGTTCTGATTGAAGAGCGTGGTACGTAAAAATTTCCAGCGCAGCTCCAGGTTTCCGAATAAAACTCCTTCTCCGACAACCCTGTTTCGCATCACTCCCCTTACGGTCTTTGACCCTCCCACACCATCGCGCGTGTAATTCGGCGCTGTATTGTAAACAAAAGGAAGCGTATAGTAAGGCATTTCACCGCCCAGCTTTGTCTGGTAGCTTAACCGGTAGGCGAAGTTCAGGACCTGTGGCGCAAGGGTAAAGTACTGCCTGTGGGTAATGGCAAGTTTGGTGAAGGAATTGTCAATACTCCCCATGAATGCGGGGGCAACCAGCAATTGCACTTCCGTCCATATACCCCTCATCGGATTGGCCTCAATGTCCCTGGTGTCATAAACCAGTCCGGCTTTGAGCAGCGTTACCTTGCCTCCTTTAGCCTGGTCCTCCGGAATAATTCCCCAGGCAACATAGTTGTCATACAAAAGTGCAGTATCGGGCAGCAATTCATCATCGTCCTTGCCCTTGTTCAACTTTTCAATATCCACGGTATTCATTTTGGCATTGCTGTATTCGATACCGGCGAGCCAGCGGAATTTCGGTCCGGTGATCTTGCCCTGAAAATCAGCCCTCAGTCTGGTGAGTTTTCGATCCATGTTATAATACATCCGCGACAGGTAATTATCGCTATCTTCATCTTCCAGATCGGGATTGTAATAAGATTCATAGCCGTTAAAACCAAAAAAATCAAGCGATTGCTCGGTCAGCAAACTGGCTTCAACTGACAGCCTGATCCCTGGTATGAGTCGCTCGGAATCATAAATAAACTGGTTGATCCCACTTCCCTTGGTGGTACGCGACCATTCGAAATATAAAGAATGATCGTATTTGGGATATCGCGTTCCGTCGCCGTAATTGAAAACATTTACCACTGCTCCGTATTTAAATCCGATATCGGAATCATAGGCTATTACCGGCACTCCGCCAAAGTTCCAGCCTTTTTTGATTTTATCGGCCTTTTTTGTTGACTGGATGGAATCTGTTTGCGCCTGCGCTAAAACAGGCAGAATAGCGGTCAATAAGAACGCTGAAAATAACAATGTCTTGATTTTCATAGATATACTGGTTAGGCAAGCTTTGAATTACATCTAAATTAGTATTTTTAGTCAAGCAATCAACCGGGGTAGCAGAAATTTGTTCTATTTTTAAGGAAAATTGCACTGTCGGTCACACAATTAAATACTTTTTATATGCGCAGAATATTGAAGATCTTTTTGGTAGTAATACTGATCGTGGCATTGGTATTCATTTTCCTGATCCTTTACGCTTCCATATCAGATTACAGTCCGGCAAAAACTACGGAACTGACCGGATTTCAGGATAGGGTTGATACCATTCCCGGTTCCGATACGATCAGCCTTCTGATTTGGAATATCGGATACTGCGGACTCGATAAACAGATGGATTTCTTTTACGACGGGGGCAAAGGGGTCCGGACACCTGAAGCGCAACTCATGCGTAATTATGCTTCCATCAGGCAATTCCTGAAGGGTAATGATTCGGCTGATATCATTATGCTGCAGGAAGTGGATGTTAAAAGCAAAAGAAGTTATTCCTTCAATGAAGTCAGTGACTTATCGGAGACCTTCAATACTTTCGCTTCCTTCTATGGCAAGAATTATAATGTCTTTTTTGTTCCTGTACCACCCATGAAGCCCATGGGATCAGTTAACTCCGGATTGCTTTCACTCAGCCGGTTTAATCCGGCCACTGCCGTACGGTATACTTTCCCCGGTGAATATGGGTGGCCAAAACAGTTGTTTATGCTCGACAGGTGTTTTCTGGTCATGCGCTTCCCGGTAAATGACGGAAAGGAGCTGCTTGTCATCAATACGCACAATGAGGCCTATGATGATGGCAGTATCCGGGACGAACAGATGAAGTATTTAAAGGAATTCCTGCTTTCGGAATATGAAAATGGCAATTATATTGTAGTCGGTGGCGACTGGAACCAGTGCCCTCCTGCTTTTACTCCCGCTTTTACGGCAGAAGTTTTTGATGACGTCAACAACAAAGGGATCGAGACCAACTATCTGCCGGCTGACTGGCAATGGATCTATGATCCGTCCAAACCAACCAACCGACGCCTTGATATTGCCTATACAAAAGGTATAACACGGACCACACTGATAGACTTCTTTCTGCTTTCGCCGAATATCAGGTCGCTGGCTATCAGTACCACGGATCTGGGTTTCGAAAACTCAGATCATCAGCCGGTATTCTTGAAAATTAGTCTTCCATAAACCCATAATTTACCGCGCATGAAAATTCTGAAACGTATACTCTTAGCCATAGTGATTTTACTGGCACTTGCAGTGGCCGCCGGTTTTACTTTTATAAGGCATCTCGGGCACAGGGCCCTTCCCGATTACAACAAAGATCTTCCTTTGACAGGACTTCATGCCCCGGTGGAGGTGTACCGTGACAACTATGCCATACCCCATGTTTATGCGGCGGATGAACATGATCTGTACCTGGCAGTGGGGTACCTCATGGCACAGGACAGGCTTTGGCAGATGGACATGTTGCGGCATGTCACGGAGGGTAGGCTTTCTGAAATATTTGGAAAGGATTATATTGAAAACGATCAGATATTAAGGGCATTACGCTTTCGCGAAAAATCAGAGAATATACTCTCACAGGCTGATCCTGCCATCCTTGAAGCATTGACCGCTTTCGCAGAGGGAGTCAACCAGTACATTGCCGATAACGAGGATAATCTGCCTCCTGAATTCACTATCCTGAAGTACCGTCCGGAAAAGTGGGAACCCTTTCATACGGTAAACATGGTGGGGTATATGGCCTGGGACCTGAAAGCCGGTTGGAGTGAGATACTTCTCTCCAACATCAGGAACACTGTGGATTCCGTTAGATACCGGCAGCTACTGCCTGACCTGTTGCGGAACCAGCCGGTTGTTTACCCCGGGAACAGCAGGAATGGCAGCACATCGACCCTGTTGCCGGATATGCTCCTTCATATGGCCACCTTACAACCACTCGGCGCAGATGTTCTGGAGGCAAGCAATAACTGGGCTGTTTCCGGTTCGAAAAGCACCACCGGCATGCCTCTGCTGGCCAATGACATGCATCTGGGTCTCAGTGTCCCGGGCATCTGGTACCAGATGCATCAGTTCATCAGCGGGAAGCTTAATGTGACCGGCCTGGTGCTCCCGGGGACTCCCTTTGTCATTTGCGGTCACAATGACAGCATCGCATGGGGCATGACCAATACTTACGTGGATAATCTCGATTTTTATGAGGAGACGATTAATCCTGAGGATTCCACAAAGTATCAATACAACGGAGCATGGCGGAACTTCGAAGACAGAAAAACAGTCATCAAAATCAGCGGCGGAGAGCAGGTTGAAAAAACTTTGCGTTTTTCCCACAGGGGGCCGGTGGTATCCTCCTTTAAAAAATTGGCGAAGAAGGTAGTTACCATGCATTGGGTGGGTGATGAAATGAGCAATGAAATCCGGACCGTGTTTTTACTGAACCGGGCCAACAATTGGAAGGATTTCACCGATGCCCTGAAAACCTTTACCTCCATTAGTCAGAACATTGTATATGCCGATAAGAAAGGCAACATTGGCCTGTATTGTGCTGCAGGCATTCCCATCCGCAAAAGGGACATACAGTTTGGCATCCTGCCCGGCAATTCGGATGCCTATGACTGGAAAGGGTATGTCCCTTTCGAAGAGCTGCCTTATCTTTACAATCCTGCAAATGGTTTTGTAGCCTCTGCAAACAACCGGACAGCCCCGCCCGATTATCCCTACCATATCGGTTCGTGGTATGCGCAACCCAGCCGTTTTGAAAGAATAGCGGAGATGCTTTCAGCCAGGGAAGTTTTATCAGTTGAGGACTTCGAGACGATACAGCTGGATCAGCAATCGAAAATGGCGGAAAAGTACATGCCTTCTGTTGTGAAGGCTCTGGAAGGTTATCAGAACATGAATCCTGTTGAAAGCAAGGCATTTGAAATACTGAAAGGATGGAATTTCGTTATGAGTTCCAAAAGCCCGGCTGCCACTATTTTCGAGACCTTCTATATGCAGTTTGTCCGTTCCACGTTTGCTGATGAGCTGGGCGGCGATTTGTTCAGCAGTTTTAACGGGGTGAGCTCAATAACACGCAATGCCACTGATCAGCTGATCGATAGCAAGGCATCTGTCTGGTTTGACGATATTACCACAGAAAATAAGACCGAGAGCTTCGATGAAACCGTTATAGCCGCATTTTCCCACGCCGTTGCCGACCTCGAGATCAGACTGGGTAATAATCCCGATGATTGGGAATGGGGAAGCGTACACCGGCTTATCCTGGCTCATCCATTGGGATCGGTGAGGGTACTCGACAGGGTATTCAGCCTGAACCGCGGTCCTTTCCCGGTGGGTGGAAGCTTCCACACGGTTTCTCCTTACAGCTATGACAGTAACAAACCCTACGATGCCAATCATGGCGCATCACACCGCCATATCTTCGACCTGAGTAACTGGGATAATTCACTTACCATAATCCCAACCGGCAATTCAGGTATACCTGCCAGCAAACACTATTGCGACCAGACTGATTTGTATGTCAGCGGAAAATACCATCCGGACTACTTTACAAAAGAAAAAATCCTTGAAAGCGCACACTACCATATGAAATTTACCAATTAACGATTCCCAAATCCTGATTTACTCCAACCATGATCCGTAAAATTCTGAGAATCCTGGGCATAATCCTCTTAATCATTGCCTTACTTTTTATTATACTGGCTGCAGTTTATTTTCCGACAATGAAAAAACTGTATTTCGGAAATTCAGTAATCCATGCAGACAGTGCACTGACGATATACCTCGGTGGAGGCGGCAATTCAGTTGTTTTTGAATCAGATTCCGCAGTACTTGTTATCGATACCAAGTTTGGAAAATCTGCAGAAAGACTACACCGTAAGGTGGAATCTCTGGCTGGCACGAAACCGGTAATTGTGGTCAATACACATGCTGACCTGGATCATACCGGAGGTAATCCGTTGTACAGGAATGCAAAAATCATTTCAGGCAGGGTTGATGAAAATTACTGGATAACTGCCAACAAAGGCAAAGCGGGTATGCCTTCGGTATGGGTAACCGATACGATGAACCTCCGGCTGGGTGACGAGACTGTTATGCTGATCAGTGTCGGGCAGGCACATACCTGGTGTGATATAGTAGCTTATTTCAGGAACAGGGATTTATTGGTCACAGGCGATCTGGTTTTTAACGGTGTCAATACCTTTTTCGATGAGCGGAAAGGAAGCAACGGCTGGAAATCAATAGAAGCCTTGAAGAAACTGCGTGTATTGCCGGAAGTCAGCACGGTTGTTCCGGGGCATGGTGAGACCGGTGGCGGTGAACTCATCACCCGGATGCAAACCTACCTGGGGGATATGGCCCTGGCCGCAAAGCATCCGGAAAAAGTAAAGGAAATGAAGAAAAAATACAGAAAACTCGCATCCATGCCTGGTATGTCATCTCCGGGGATTATCATTGAATACTTTAAAAAACACCCGTAAAAAGCCTGATATACCTTGTTATTTTAAAACGTTTTGAATCATGACTTTTAAAGGCGCAATTTTCGACCTCGACGGAACTCTGGCAGATACACTTTCAGATATAGCCGGATCGGTGAACCGTGTGCTTAAAGCACACAGATACCCGATCCATCCGGAGGAAGATTTCAAATTGCTTGTTGGAAGGGGACTGGACAATCTGATGCAGCAGTCATTGCCGGAGAATTCCCGCCAGCCTGCCATCGTATCGAAGTGCCTGGCTGAGATGATGGAAGATTACAGGGAGAATTGCCTGGTAAATACGCGGCTATACGATGGCATCCTGGAGATGCTGACTACACTGAAGTCCCTGAACATAAAACTGGCTGTCTTTTCGAACAAGGCCGAACCGCTTACCTATCGAATTGTATCCAGGCTATTGCGGGATATCCAGTTTGTTAAAGTAATGGGCGCCCGAACTGATTTTCCAAGGAAACCCCATCCGGCCGGGGCTTTGTTCATCAGTAACCAGATGGGATTATCCCCCGGGGATATAATTTATGTGGGAGATTCAGATGTGGACATGATCACAGCCACCAGTGCAGGCATGTATCCGGTGGGAGTGCTTTGGGGATTCAGATCAGGGGAGGAATTACTGGCAAATGGCGCTAAACAGCTGGTAAATCATCCGCTTGAACTGTGCAGACTTTTCACAGTTTAATTACAAATGTAGATAGGACCAGCACCAGGATGCCCAGAACCAAAACCGAAATTGTTTTCCGGTCTGCACCTCTCCATTCTTTAAGTATGATTCCCCAGATATTGCTGAAGGCGATGTTCATCGACATCAGGATGCTCCAGGCAAAGGCTACCATGGCAGGGGGTAGTTTGCTCTCACCCATGCCCATGAAGAAAAACTGCATGTACCAGAGTGTGCCGCCCAGGGCTGAGAAGATAATATTGTTAACCAGTACCTGACCGGAAACAGATAAATAATCCTTGCCTGTCCTGTTCTTTATGTTGAGGATGATACAATAAATGAAGTTCGTGACAAAGCCTCCCAGCGTAACGAAAAGGATCACCGGATTTTTGGCGAAAAGCGGATTCGTACCCAAACGTAATGCTGCATCCTGTATGGGTTTTCCACTGGTAAGTCCGAAATTGAAGCACGCACTCATAACGCCGGCCAGAACTGCAATCAGGATCCCTTTCTTCAGTGCAAATTCTTTAACCGCGGATTTTTTTTCTGCTTCAGACATGCTTCTGCTTTTCAAACTTGCTGCATAGCCGATAATGGCAATACCGGCAATGCTGACGGAAACGCCGATCAGCATAAGAATTCCCGATCTGTCGACGAACAGGTTCTGCCCGCTGAATACAGGCGGAACCAAAGTGCCAATGCCCGCGCACAAACCCAGGGCTATCGACTGTCCAAGGGCTACGCCCAGGTAACGCATGCTGAGTCCGAAGGTAAGTCCGCCTATACCCCAAAGCGCGCCGTAAAAAACTGCCCAAAGTTTGGCCGAAGCCGGTGCCTGGCTGAAGATCAAACCCAGCGTTCCCGCCGGGACGGTAAGCCATGCAAATAAAACAGGCACGATGATCCAGGAAAATACCCCCTGCACCAGCCAATAGGACTCCCACGACCACCCTTTGATCTTCTTAATGGGTACATAAAAACTGGCGGCACAAATGCTGCCGATTGCCATGAGCAGGATACTGAATACGGAGTTCATCTTGTTGCCTTGATTTTATTACTTAATGGACTGTTCATATGATCAAATATATTATTCATTGCAGGGAATTTCAATATGTAATCTGGGAAAAAGTTTATGCAAAATGATATCACCTGTGGCGTCAGCCTTTCATGGGACAGTTTGTGGAATCGTTCCCGAAAAACGGATACAGGGACTTGCCCGCCATGTAAACTATTGCTATCTTGCATTCTCAAACGTAAAACATCTATCATGAAACGAATATGGGGATTTTTATTTCTGGCAGGACTGGCAGCATATATTGCTCCTTCCTATGCACAGACAGCTAAAGAAAATAAGCTTCATGTCATTATTATTGGCGCTCATCCCGATGATCCCGATGAAATGGGGGGCAGTGCCTATAAATGGGCACAAATGGGACATGATGTGCTCATGGTTTCGGTTACCAATGGTGATGCCGGGCATCAATCCATTAAAGCGACTGAACTTGCCAAGATACGCCGGGAAGAAGCCCGCAGGGCAGGTGAGGTGATCGGCATCCGTTATATCACACTTGACAATCATGACGGACAACTGATGCCTACCTATGAGAACAGGCTTCAGATCATCAAGCTCATACGGGAACAAAAGGCTGATATTGTCATCTACCCACGACCCTACGACTACCATCCGGATCACCGCTATACCGGAATTCTGGTTAACGATGCAGCCTATATGGTCACTGTTCCCACTGTGTTGCCTGAGGTTCCCTTTCTACCAAAAAATCCTGTATTTCTTTATATGGCAGATGGTTTTACACATCCTGAAGCATTCAAACCAGACGTATGCGTAGACATAGACGATGTGATTGAAAAGAAAATGGACATGTACCACCAGCATACATCACAAATGTACGAATGGCTTCCTTTTAACAGGGGTGTGCTCGACCAGGTTCCGGCTTCGGAAGCCGACAGGCGAGCATGGCTTGGTAAAATGTTGAAGAACAACTGGAATGCCGATCCATACAGAGAAAAGCTTGTTGAAATTTATGGTGCCGACAGGGGTACCACGATCCGGTATTGCGAGGCTTTCGAGGACTCCGAATACGGATCCCGGCTTACCAAAGAAAACCTGCATGATTACTTTCCGTTTCTGCCTGAATAATACCCTAACTTCGTTATTGTTGAATAATATAAAACACTGTCATGAAGAAAACCATTATGTTGAGGATATGGCAATGCATCGCTGCACTGTTATTTACCATTCCATCCTGGCAGGCCGGTCTGGCCCAGGATAAATTGGAACAGCCCATACCGGTCGATGACAAGATCAGGATCGGGAAGCTGGAAAACGGTTTTACCTATTACATCAGGAAGAACAGCAAACCTGAAAACCGGGTTGAAATGCGGCTGGTCGTGAAGGCAGGTTCAGTGCTGGAGGATGAAGACCAGCTGGGATTGGCTCATTTTGTTGAACACATGGCGTTTAACGGCACAAAGAACTTTGCCAAAAACGAACTGGTGCATTATATGCAATCCGTGGGCGTGCAGTTTGGTCCCGAAGTCAATGCCATGACCTCTTTGAATGAAACCATGTACATGCTTACCCTCCCTACGGATTCTGCACATATTGTTCAGCAAGGATTTCAGATCATGGAGGATTGGGCCCACAATATTACATTCGACGGAGTTGAAATTGATAAGGAAAGAGGTATTATTGTTGAGGAATGGCGCATAAATCAGGGACTCAGCCAGCGTCTGATGGATAAGCTGTACCCGGCCCTTTTCGAGGGATCACAATATGCCGGCAGGCTTCCGATCGGAAAGAAGGAAATCATTGAAGGAGCACCCCACAGTGCAATAAAGAGGTTCTATGCGGACTGGTACAGGCCTGATCTTATGGCTTTTGTCGTGGTTGGTGACATCGATCCCGATGAAACAGAGAAAACCATCCGGGATCATTTCGGCGCACTTCAGAACCCTGCTAACGAAAGACCACGCAAAGCCTTTCCAGTCCCTGATCAGCAGGGGACCAAAGTAATTGTTTTCTCTGATAAAGAAATGCCGGTGGTTCAGATTGCCCTGTTCTGTAAAACTGATCCGGAAAAGGAAGTTCTACAGAAAGATTACAGGAAATCACTGGTCTATCAGCTTGTTACCGGTATGCTGACCCAGCGCCTGAATGAACTCAGGGAACAGCCTGATCCGCCGGTAATGGGTGCGCAGGTGTCTTATGGTTCCATGGTGCCTGAGAAAAGTGCTTTTCAGCTGGCAGCCATGGTGCCTGAGAAGGGCATTGAAAAGGGAATACAAACGCTGATTACAGAGAGTGAACGGGCTATCCGTTTTGGTTTCACTGCAGGTGAGCTCACCCGTCAGAAAAAGGAGTTCTATTCTTTTATCGAAAATGCTTACAATGAGCGCGACAAAACCACGTCAGCCAGCCTTGCTGCTGAATACCTGCGTAACTTCCTTACTGATGAGCCGCTTCCGGGAATTGAATTTGAATATAATTTCGCCAGGGAATACCTCGACGGGATCACACTGGAGGAGGTGAATGAAGTTCTGAAAACCAACATTACTGCTGATAACCGGCTTATGTTTGTATTGGCACCCCAGAAGGAAGACCTGCAGTTGCCGGAAAATGAAAAAGTTCTGAATATCATTACATTGGCGTCCGGAAGCGAAATAACGCCATATCAGGACAAGATCACCGGCAGCCAGCTGATGAGCGATAAGCCCAAGAAGGGCAGGATCCTCCTTACTAAAAAGAATGAGGAACTGGGCACGGTTGAAATGAAGCTTTCGAACGGTGCCAAGGTAGTATTAAAGCCTACCGATTTTAAAAACGATGAAGTGCTTTTCTCTGCTTTCAGTCCGGGCGGATATTCGGTATATGGACTGGCCGATCACCAGTCGGCTTACTTCGCCGATGATATTGTGAATGAGTGCGGCTTTGCCGATTATTCACCTTCCGATATCGGTAAATTATTGGCCGGGAAAAATGTTACTGTAAGTCCTTATATCAGTGATTATTACGAGGGAGTCTCCGGTTCGGCGACCCCCAGGGACCTGGAAAGTATGCTGCAAATGACCTACTTGTATTTTACAAGCCCCAGGAAAGACAGCGCTATGTTCCAGTCGATCATGGAACTGCAGCGTGACTATTACAAGAATGCCTCCTCCAGTCCGGAGACCTATTTCGAAGATCAGTTTACCCGGGCCGTTACACAGAACAATCCCATGGCTGATATAATCCCGTCTGAAAGCGATCTGGCTCAGGTAAATATCAGCCGGCTTTATGAGATCTACCGTGATCGTTTCGCGGATGTATCTGATTTCACCTTCATCCTGGTAGGATCATTTAAAGTGGATAGTGTAAAACCTTTGATTGAGAGTTATCTGGCCAGTCTTCCATCATTAAAACGGCAGGAAAGCTGGAAGGATATGGGCATCCGGCCCCCAGCCAAAAAAACCGACAAATCGGTTCACAAGGGAAATGATCCCAAAAGTCTTCTGGGGATTTATTTTGAAACCGCCACGTCCTATGATCCTATGGAAGATCATGTCTTCGAATCACTTGGACAATTGTTGAGTATCCGTTATATCGACGTGATCAGGGAAGAGATGAGCGGCGCCTATACTGTGCGTGCTGCCTGTGATCTGGTTAAAATTCCCTATCCGCATATGGTATTGAATATTATGATCCCCTGTTCACCTGAGAATACCGGTGAGATAACCAAGGCCGCAATTGGCGAAATCAGGAAAATCCAACAAGAGGGCGTTTCCCCCGAAGACCTCGTGAAGGTCAAGGAGGCCCAGCGTCGTGATCTGGAAAAGAACCTGAAGGAGAACGGCTATTGGCTCAGCAGGCTTACCAATGTATACAGGTTTGACGATCCTGGGCTGATTACCCAGTATGCCGACAGGATCAATGCGTTGACATCGGAAAAACTTCAGGAAGCTGCAAAGAAGATTGATCTGAAGAAGTATGTAAGGGTGGTGTTGTATCCGGAGAAGTAGTTTTCGGCTTTAAAGGTCCGTGGGTTAAAACCCACGGTTGTTGAAATGCAGCTGCCTTGCGGCCATCGTATTGATCAGATATTCCTCATAAACAATTAACAGACATAGATTTTAAACTTTTTTATAGTAAGTTTGTTAAATCTTTACTGTAATACAACAACATTAAATCTGATTCAAATTGAATAAAAGAACTTTTATAAAATCACTTTTTCTCGGATCAGCAGGATTCCTGGCAATGGGTTCAGCTTCTAAGCTCAAGGCTGGAAGAGCCCGGAAAAAGTGGAACGGTGAATTTGTGCTCCCCGAATTGCCTTATGCATACAATGCCCTGGAGCCTTATATGGATGCCAGGACAATGGAGCTGCACTATTCCAAACATCATGCAGCTTATACTGAAAAATTCAATGCTGCTGTTAAAGAGGCAGGGCTCAACGGCAAAACTGCAGTCGAGATACTGTCTGAGGTATCGAAGTATTCTCCGGCCATCCGGAACAACGGGGGAGGCTTTTTGAATCACAAATGGTTCTGGAATATGCTGGCACCTGCAACCGGTAAGCAACCGTCTCAGGAATTACTTGATGCCCTGAATAAAGATTTTGGATCCCTCGACGCTTTTAAAGAAAAATTCAGTGCTGCTGCCAAATCGGTTTTTGGTTCGGGATGGGCATGGCTGATTGCTGATGGCGACAAACTGAAGGTGACCACAACAGGCAATCAGGACAGCCCGATCATGGACATAGCCGCTGAGAAAGGTTTTCCGCTTCTTTGCATCGATGTCTGGGAACATGCATACTACCTGAAATACCAAAACAGGCGGGCTGAATTTATTGATGCATTCTGGAATGTGGCAAACTGGGATTTTGTGTCGCAGCGTTATACACAGTTTAAAACCCCGAAACCTGTATAAACCGGAATTATTCTGAAGACCTGAACAGGAAATGGTCAATCATTTTATCTATTCGGGTCACCGCTTTGCGCATACCCGAAATGATGACCGGATTCTCACTGGTTTCAAGGATTACACTGTCTTCATACCATTGCGAGAAACGCGCAAATTGTGATTTTCTTCGGTAGACGATCTTTCCTTCCTTTTCTTCTGTCTTGATATATTGCAGGGCTTCAAATACTTTCTCTATTACCTCACGGTTATCGGTGAAAGTGCCGTTCAGATGCCGTTTTAATTTCACAAAAGCAATCAGCGGATAAACCAGGGCATAGGCAAAAAGAAAGGTAAAAAACAGAATAAACCTCTGGTTGTGAATCAGCTCATCAAGTGTCACCGTTGGTGTCTTCCCATCGGTGATGAGTGGCAATACAACAAGTACAATGATGAAAATTGCCGCCATATAAAGGATAAATTTTCCTGCCCGTCTGATGTAGTCTTTCATGGTCCTGTTGATAATAAAGAGAATCCGAAAGTAAGTATTACAATTGATTTATGCAAATTATAGAAAGAACAGCGCTACGCCTCCCAGGCTTATCATGGTGCCGATAATTTCCCGGATGGTGATTTTATGTTTGAACAGCAACATGCTGGGCGGAATGATGAAAATAGGAACCAGCGCCATGATGGTGGAGGCTACACCGGTTGTGGTATGTTGAATGGCCAGGAGGGAGAAGGAAACGCCGAGGAAGGGTCCAAAAAACGATCCGATGGTTACGGGGACCATTGCTTTCCGGTCAGACAATGCAGCACGAACGGGTTGCCAGTTATGCGACAGGCTGATAAGAAGGACAAACCCAAGAATACCGACAATTATTCTGATCTGCGTAGCAGCAAACGGACTGTAATCCTGCATGCCATATTTGCTGAATACAATGCCCAGAGCTTGTCCCAAAGCTCCGCCGAATGCATACAGCAACCCGATCAAAGGTTTCCCGACTTTTACTTTGCGGTTCTCCTTATCACGCCTGAACATGGCGATCACTATGCCAAGCAGGGTAACGATGATACCGGTGATCGAGAGGAATCCCAATTGCTCATCCAGCAGTATCCACCCGAAGACTGCCGCCATGGGTGGAGCCAGGGTCATGATGAGCATGGCAAACCATGAACCGATGATGGTGTATGATTTGAACAGGAAGTAATCACCGAGCACAAATCCGATCAGACCAGATACCGATAACCAGATCCAGTTGTGCATTGAAGCATCGGACGGGAAGACCAATCCACGGAGAAAAAGATTTAGAGCCGTCAGAAAGATCAGACCGATGACCAGCCTGATTATATTCACAGCTAATGAACCCACTTTTCTGCTGGCAGCTTCAAAGGACAATGCAGTAATGGACCAGAAGAATGCTACAAGCAGGGCCGCAAATTCACCGTAATGTTGTGATATCATGGAAATAAAAAGACAAAAGTAATAAAAGGATCTCTTGCATTTATCAGAGGTTTATGCACAGGAAGAATTTCTCGCAAAGACCCAACTAAGCAAAAGGACTCAAAGGTGACAGGTTATTTACCCTTCCTGCGATTCTGAGCCTTTGCGAGGCCTTTGCGAGAGTTCTTAATTCCCTAGCTCCTGCCGGCCCTCCTGAGCTTTCTCCTGTGGTTGCTTCTGGTGATATTGAGCTTTGCTGTGTGCAATATACTGTACATAACAGGAATGAATACCAGTGTAAGCACAGTTGCAAAGGACAGACCGAAGATGATCGACCAGGCAAGCGGACCGAAAAAGGCCTTGGTATCACCGCCCAAATGAATGTGCGGATTCAGATCAGTCAGCAGGGTGCTGAAATTGATATTAAATCCGGTTGCCAGCGGGATCAACCCGAGTATGGTGGCTGTTGCTGTAAGCACGATCGGGGTGATCCGGATCTTTCCGGCCTGGATGATGGCTTCTCTGGTTCGCACACCTTCCTCCCTGAGTTTATCGGTAAACTCAACAAGCAATATCCCGTTTCTGACAACAATACCTGCCAGTGCAACAATTCCCATACCGGTCATGATCACCGAGAAGTCCATTTTGAACAGGCTGAAGCCCAGCAATACCCCGATGATGCTGAATACGATCTCTGAAATTATAATAAAGGGCTTGCTCAGTGAATTAAACTGCGTAATCAGGATGAACAGCACAAGGAAGATAGCAACCAGCATTGCCTTGGAAAGAAATGCCATATTCTCGGCCTGGTCCTCCTGTTCACCGGTAATTGAAATCACCGTCCCGGCAGGTTTGTTAAATTTTGGAAGAACCTGTCGAAGTTTCGTATTCACCTCATTGGAGTTATAACCCGATAACAGATTTGAAGAGAGGGTGATCACCCTTTTCAGATCGTTCCGTTTTATTCCTCCGTAAGTGTTCTGATAGGTGACTGTGGCCACGGATGACAGCGGAATACTTTTTAAACGGCCGGATGACATATCCATGAAGGTAATTTTCAGGTTCATCAGCCTGTCGATATTTTCACGCAGATATTCATTGTAGCGTAGCTGTATGGGATACTGTTCCTCATCTTCCCGGTATTTGGATACTTCCGTTCCGGTGATCGCAGTGCGCAATTCATTCCCAATCTGAGCCGTTGTGATACCTTCCTGATTGGCCCTCTGACGGTCAATGTTTACAATTAATTCAGGTTTATAGGTTTCGAAATCCGACTTGAGCTCTTCAATGCCAGCGATTTTGACAGAATCAATAAAGTGCTTTAAACTTTCAGTGGTATTGATGAGTTCAACCAGGTCTTCACTGGAAATTTCAATATTAACGGGTTTTCCTACCGGAGGTCCCATACTTCTCTTGTCAACAGTAATTTCAGCACCTGCTATGTCTTTAACTTCCTTTCTGATTTTATCCATGTAGGGACTTGTATTTTCACCATGCCGCTTGGCAAACTCAACAAAATTGATGGTTATTCTTCCCAGGTTGGAAGTGATGGCTCCGGAACTGAACATCTCGGAGGAGGCTCCGAGAGCTACATTGGAGATAACCGATTCGACGATCGGATTATTTTCACCAAGAACTTTAAAAACGTGCTCCTCGGTTAGCTTGGTTATAGAATCGGTAACTTCTACTTCAGTTCCTACCGGCATTTTAATGTTGACATAGATGGAAGCCGGATCGCTGTCAGGAAAAAACAGGACATTCGGTTTGCTGATCATAAAGATGACAATACTGATCACAAACAGTGCAACGAGTTCCCAAAGCAACCTTACAGGCCTGCGGCCTTTCAATGCCCATCTCAGCACACGCTCGTATAATTGCAGCATTTTTGGGATGATGTTCTGCTGGAATCTGAGCAGGAACTTCCACATGTATAAATTATGCAGAACATAGCTGATAGCAATGAATACGCCGAGATTGGCAAGTCCCAGGAAGAATTTTCCGCCCAGGAATCCGGGAATGTAAAACAAGGCCGAGATCAGGAAAATTATTACCCCGGTCTTTAATATAGCCTTCCGGTCGCGTTCCTCACCTTCTTTTTCATCAGGCTTCATAAATGTCACCGCAAATACCGGATTGAAGGCATAGGCTACGATAAGCGAAGCGAAGAGCGTTATGATCAGTGTAACCGGAATATAATACATGAATTTACCTACTACACCCGGCCAGAATGCAAGCGGAAAGAAAGGTGCCAGGGTGGTGAGCGTACCCGAAAGAATGGGTATGAACACCTCGCCGGCTGCAGCTTTAGCTGAATTTTTGATATCAAGTCCTGTTTTGCTGAAGATACGGTGCGTATTCTCTATTACCACAATGGCATCGTCCACGACGATACCCAGCGCAAAAATGAAGGAGAACATCACCAGCATGTTAAGGGTAAAGTCAAAGAACGGAAGCCTGATCACGATATAAGCAAGCGCCATGGAAAGTGGGACTGAAAATCCGACAAAAATGGCATTTGTCAATCCCATAAAGAACATCAGTACCATGGTAACGAGGAGAAAACCAATAACGATGGTATTGTTGAGCTCCTTCAGAATGTTCCGGGTATAATAGGACTGGTCGCCCGAAACTGTGACCGAAAGATCCCTGGGCAAATCGTTAGCTTTCATATCATCGGTGATGATCTTGATCTGATCTGCCGCATTGATCAGGTTTTGTCCGCTTTTTTTAATGACATTCAGTGTAACAACATTCTTACCGCCCAGTCTGGAAAAGCTTTCCTGCTTCTTATGCGTATCCTTGATCTCTGCAATATCAGAAAGCTTTACAATAGCTCCGCTCGAAGATATCAGGCTGATATTCTTAATTACATCCACGTTGCTGAATTCACCGACTACACGCACCGACCTGCTCATGCCGGCCATGTCAATACTGCCGCCTGAAATGGTCATATTCTCATAGGCAATGGCATTGTTGATATCACGGAATGTGACCATGGCTGCCTGCATTTTGTACATGTCAACATCCACCTGTATTTCACGGTCAAGGGCGCCAACCAATTCCACACGGGTTATTTCGGGAACTTCCTCAATCCGTTCAGCCATTTTGTCTGCATAAAATTTCAGGTTGTCCAGACTATAGTCTCCCGAGAGATTGATATTCATGATGGGTATTTCGGAGAAATCCAGCTCCATGACTGAGGGATCGCTCTTGAGATCAGTGGGCAGATCTTTTTTGGTCTTGTCAACAGCATCTTTTACCCGCTGCTTGGCTTCCGAGAGGTCCATACCCGTATTGAATTCCACCACGATCGATGAATAGTCCTGTACCGAATTGCTGGTAATTTCCTTTACATCCTCAATTGATTTCAAGTTCTTTTCCAGCGGACGGGTGATGAAATTCTCGATATCCGTGGGGGATGTACCCGGATAGGGGGTATTTACCATAATATAGGTCAGCTTAATTTCCGGTATCTGTTCCTTGGGAATGCTGGTATAGCTGATAAAACCAAAAACTGCGAGGATCAGTGCCAGCATATACATACTGGTCTTGTTATCAATGGCCCAGCTGGTGGGCTTGAATTCTTTGTATTTTTGGATCATTTTCTGCGCATATTATAAATTAGAACCTCACCGGCTCACCTTCTTCCAGGTTCAGGTAACCACTTGTGATGATCTTTTGACCAGGTTCAAGCCCGCTGATGACTTCGGTATACCCGTTATAGATCTGTCCGGTTTGAATAACCGTCTTTCTGGCAATAAACTGGTTATTCTCCTGGGCAGCCAGTAATATATACTGCCCCTTGTTATCGTTCCGCACCAGGTTAACAGGTAGTACAAATGCCTCGGGAACACGGTAATCATTGATCTTCAAAACAGCGATCATGTTGGCCTTCAGGTTATCAGATTTTGAATTCAACTTCGCCTCAACCGCAAAGGTCCTGTTTACCGGATTAATGTACTTGCTGCAGAAAGTTACCTTGGCAACGATTTCCTGTTTGACGTCGGGCAGGTAAACAATCACTTCATCGCCATTGCTGATCTTTGAAGTATAGGCTTCAGCAACATCGGCAGTAACCTTGAGATTGCTGAAATTAACCACCCTGAATGCGGGCATGGAAGGAGAGACCGATTGCCCAACTTTAACCATGGATTCTTCAATTGTCCCGTCAATGGGAGATTTAATACGGGTCATATCAATCAGTTTGTTAATACCGGCAATTTGAGATTCAAGCGCTTCTTTGTTTGTCTTTGCCTGGAGATATTGAATTTCCGAACCTATCTGCTGTTTCCAAAGGTTTTCCTGCTTCGCGTATGTATCCAGGGCTAACTGGTAGGTGCTTTGCAAGGACTTGAGCTGTTCCTGGTACTGTGCATCATTGATCCGGGCCAGCACCTGACCGGTATACACATGCTGGCCGGCTTTGGCATAGACCTCCATCAGTACACCCATGGCTTCGGGAAATACCGAAAGATTCTGATCTCCGTCAAGTTTACCCTGTACTTCGATATAATGGTTAAATGCCTGAGTCTTAATTTCTTCAACCGAAACGAAGGTTGCGTCATCATTTTTTGAAGTCGAATCTGCAGAGGCTGCAATTTCTGCTTCAAGCTTTTCAATGGACTGGTTGATTTTATCACGTTTGCTTTTTAATGCTTCAAGCCGGGATTCTTTGTTGCCGCCACAGGCAGCAGCGATCATCAGTGCAAGAACAATTAATACTTTGGTTTTCATTTTATTATGATTTTATATGTTGCTAATTAGTTAATAGAGTTCGCTAAAAGACTTTCCAGTTTTGACTTGGCTGAAACCAGTGACATCAATGCCCTGTAGTAAACACCTTCAGCATCGAAATACTGGGACTGGGTCTGGTTCAGATCGAGGCTAGATCCGATTCCTTCCCTGAATTTTGTAATCGACTTGGTATAAATGCGCAGGGACAATTCACGGTTCTCCTTTTGCAGAATATAGATGTCATGGGCTGATATGTATTCTGAAAGAGCAGTCTGATATTGTATCCTGAGGCTCTCAGCGGCAATCTCTTTATTGGTCTTGGCTTTCAGATAAGAAAGCTTGCTCTGGCTTACCCTGGCTGCTCTCTGACCACTGCTGAAGATCGGTACATAAAAGGAAAGGCCAAAGGTGCTTGGAGACTGGTCGTTAAAAAAGTTGTCGTCGAAGCTTTTGTAATAGGAGTAATAGCCCGAGACTGAAGGCAGGTATTCGGACTTTTTCACCTGCTGATTGAGCTGCATCAGGTATTCCTGGTTGCTTGCTATTTTGTAATCGATGTTCCGGTCAAGCACAAAGCTGTCAATCGCTGAAACTTCCACATCCATGGTCAGCACCAGCGCATCAATATTGTCGGTAAGAACTATCGGCTGATCGATCGACAACCCCATCTGGAACTTCAGCAACCTTTCCATCAGATCAATTTGTCTTTCGGCCACCGATAAGCTGCTTTTTATGTTTGACGACAGTATTTTCAGCTGATCCACATCGGTTTCCTCAACAAAACCGTTCTTGTACATCTGTTCGGTCTCAAAGCGTGTTTTTTCCACTGCCGCCAGTGTAGAGTCGAGAATACTTTTTGATTGCCTGGCAACAAGCGCACTGAAGTAATTATTGGTAATGTTCTCCACTACACCGATTTTCGACTTGGTATTGGCCAGAACACTCATGTTGGCGTATACTTTGGCAGCTTTGACGCCGATGAGGTATTGTCCGCTGAAAAGCAGCTGGTCAACCTGGAAACTCCCGAAGATGCTCGTTTTCAGAGCGTTGGGATCGAAATCGGGAATAAATTCGCCCAGTTGCTCTGATAATCCTGCCAACTGGGGGGTATAGGAATATGATCCATTTATATTGGCCTGGGGGAGTCCTATTGATGTGCTTTCCCAGACCTGTTTCTTGGCTATCTCAACGTCGCGTGCTGAATTCAGCAGGATCGGACTGTTGGTCAACGCATAATCTTTTGCTTCTCCAAGGGAGAACTGCAATGTCTTTTCAACGGGCATTATCTGGGCATCCAGAGGGATTGCCAGATAGGATAATAGCATCGCAAATAAAAAAGGTGTTATTCTCATTGTATGTTGTTTTTCTTGTGGTTATCCTATACTATTTATAATGTTATTCGTGCTGATCATCGGTTTCGATCCTTCTTTCCTTCAGTATTCTCCTCCTTTTATATCACAATCTCATAGGTTCGAAGTGTGCTGTCGAGTATGGCCAACCCCTTCTCACTTACAATTCCACGCAGGTGATAAACAAAATACTCGAGAAAAAACTGCTGGTCAAGGAATTCACTGATGGTGATGATATCGCTTTCGAACATGCCGTCGATGTTGGACAGACTGAACTTGGCCAATATATCTGTGTTCAGGTTCTCACGGTATAATCCTTCTTTCTTCCCCTTGATCAGGTTGTCCAGGATGAACTTGTGGATCCGTTCACGCCTGATTTCACGTGCCCGGAAATAGAGATCTGGATAATACTTTCTGAGGTCATACTCTGTAACCGGACTGTATTCCTTCAGCATAAAACTGATGCACCTGGCAATTTCAGCCAGTTCCTCAATGGCATTCAGCTTTTCCCGTAAGCTCTCATGATAATGTCCCTGGTGTTGGGAGAGCTCAAATTCAATCACCTTTCTGACCAACTCGTCTTTATCATGGACATACTGGTAAAGCGTTTTCTTTGAAATGCCTAATTCACGCGATACGTCGTCCATCGTAACGCTCTTTATGCCGTACTTCCGGTAAAGTGTGTGTACCCGCTGGAGGATATTGTTTAATTCTTCATGCATGATGCAAAGATAAACTAAAAATACTTAGGAAACTAATTATATATAAAAAGTTTCCATGGTTTACGGATTTTTAACCTTTGAATGGGCATGAGATTTTGCCGGTGAATTCGGTTACCAGTCGGAACCGGCATGCCTGTCAGGCCTTGAGCGTGGCATGTGCCTGGTCAAGATGATATCGGGCAGCTTTGGGGTAAAGGTACAGGTCTTGAGGAGATGTAAGGATCGGATGTTCTTATCATTGAACAATCTCAGCATGGAATCAATTAAACAGGATAGTTCCGAATCGCACATAATCGTGGAAATTGCTTTGAACAGGCATCCATGACCACCGGGCGGGACGGTTGTCGTAATCAATTCTGTAGAAATTGGCGCGCCAACGCGTACCTTTTTCTGGCGCTGCCTGCACCATGGGTCTCATCAGTTCATATGGAAGGAAGAATTCACCTGTCCAGGATGTTGTTCTGTTCTTTTCTTGTCCCGGTTCCAGGTGAACAGCATGTTGTGTAACCCTTTCCCCGCTGTAATGCCAAGGAATCCATCCGAGGAATCTGCCGTCATAGTTCGGCACCATGAGCACCAATTCATAATTCAACGGGGACAGTTCATATTCGAAATAGACCGGAATACGTTCATCTGCCCAAAAGAAAGCCTCAACAACATCCTCACGATAAAGATCCTGGTTCTCACCCTGCAGGGTTGCTGAGATTTTTTGGTCTTCACAGAAAAAAAGACAATAAATACCCTTTCCGGAATACAGGATCTTAAACATTGTTTTGTAAGATGCATTTGAACCGCGTTGGCCGAACGTTATCCATTGTGCCTTAGTCCATTCAGGATTACTGCCGTCTCCTGATACACTAAAATCGGCACACCTGGCAATAGTCAGTACGCTATCCGCCGGGTTTGGAATTGCAGCGCCCTGTCCCAGAAGGACCCATGGAAAAACCACTGGTATCAGGGCGAAAAACTTACCAATACTGTGCATATGTTCTGGAAGTATTTAATGATCAATTCCTAATTCCTAATTCAATACCCAAAACCCTCTCGTCTCTCGTCGCTGGTCCCTATTTCAACCACTGATCCAGCCAGCCGAAAAACTCTCTTTGCCAGAGAATGCTGTTCTGAGGTTTCATTACCCAGTGACCTTCGTCGGGATAAAACAGCAGTCTGCTGGGTATGCCACGGAGCTGGGCCACATTAAAAGCCTGCAGGCTTTCTGTGTAGGGAATGCGAAAGTCATTGGCCCCGGTGATCAGCATGATGGGTGTATCCCATTTATCCACGTACAAATGGGGCGAGAACTGTGTGAAGCTTTTAGGCTTGGGTTTGTCCCAGTAATAGCCGCCAAGGTCATGGTGGACAAAGAACATTTCCTCCGTTGCAGCGGACTGGCTTTCGAGGTTGAACATCCCGCAATGTGCAATGAACACCTTGAACCGTTTTTCATGCATACCTGCCAGGTAAAGTACCGAGTAACCGCCATAGCTGGCCCCAACAGCGCCCAGCCTGTCCGCATCCACATAGGGTTCTTTTTTAACGGCATCAATGGCACTCAGGTAATCCCTGATATTCTGACCCCCGTAATCACCCGATATTTGTTCATTCCATTTCTGCCCGAAGGTAGGTAGACCTCTCCGGTTGGGAGCCACAACAATATATCCGTTGGCTGCCATCAACTGAAGATTCCAGCGGTAGGAGAAACGCTGGGAAACAGCGCTTTGAGGTCCCCCCTGACAATACAGCAGGGCCGGGTATTTTTCTGAAGGATTGAAATCAGGCGGAAATACAACCCATACCAGCATATCTTTGCCGTCGGTAGTTTTTACCCGCTTTTCTTCGACCTTTCCGGTCCTGATCACATCGTAAATGTTTTTGTTGACAAAAGTAAGCTGAGTCTCCTGACCCGTTCCCGGATCTATCCGGTAGATCTCCGGGGCCATGGATAAGGTACTCTTGGTACCTGTCATTACATTGCTGCTAAGGGCAATACTCGTAAAATCGTGTTCGCCTTTCGTAACCTGGCGGATCCCGCCGTTTTCCGGAACAGCTTCATACACCTGGTAAGTAGCCTGTGTGCCGCTGATAAAGTAAAGCTTCCGGCTGTCGGAACTCCAAACATAATGTTCTGCATTCTGATCGAACCGGGAAGTAACATATTCCCTGGTCCTGTTTTCTATATCGTAAATGAAAAGCCTTTCTTTGTCGGCCTCGTATCCGGGAGTTTCCATGCTCATAAAGGCAATCTTTCTGCTGTCAGGAGAAAACACCGGGTAGCGGTCATATCCTGCCATTCCATCGGTGATATTCTCAGTTGTATTTCCTTCAACATCATAAAGATATATATCACTATTGGTGCTTATGGCAAAATCCTTTCCTTTTAGTTTCTTGCAGGAATAGGCCAGTTTCACCCCATCAGGACTCCAGGCTATGTCGGCGATATCAAAATAGGGTGGGAGCGGGGAATCATAGTGCTCTCCTATCAGGATATCCGCGCCTTTGCTGATCCTGCCATCTGTAAACCGGGTCACGAAGATGTGGCTGTATGCATAATCTGTCCATGCATCCCAATGTCTGTACATCAAATCATCAAAAACAAGTCCTTTGGCCAACGGAAGATCCGGGTACCTGTCCTGGACAGCAGAGTCCATCTTTACATCCTGGAGATAGAAAAGGTGACTGCCGTCCGGTGCAAATTCAAATCCGTTCACATCGCCTTCAATTTCTGAAATAACGGTCTTATCCGATCCGTCAGCATTCATTCTCCAAATCTGCATGGTTTCCTTTTCTTTGGATAGAAAGGCTATGGCGGAGTTGTTTATCCAACGGGGATTAACACATGAAGGCAACCCATCAGTCATGTTAAATGACTGTCCGCCCTCCGACGGAACTGAAAAAATCCAGGTGTGTTTTTTATCGGTTTTTGCATCATAACGGGTAACCGTATACAAGACAGTCTTTCCGTCGGGAGAAAGCTGCATATCGCCTACCCGGCCGAATTTCCACAACAACTCAGCCGTAAGCTTTCCTCCGCTGATTTCCTGTTCTGTCAACTGGTTGAGGAAATCACCTTCCTCCCGCGGACGGTTTTCCTGATTGTTTTCATTGCAGCCCAATAATGTCATCATAAGCGAGAATGCTGTAATAACAAGATAGTGTTTCATACGCTGATGTGTTCAAATAAAGCGTTAAAGATAAAGTATATTTTGTACTGTTCAACCTTTTCATTGATCCACCATTCCACAGTTCCACCAAATAATTATCTTTGAACACGCTATCATAATTGTTGTAACCATGGAAATTGAACTTAAGAAAAACTGTGTATTTTCCTTACTTGTCCCTACCAGTATGGGTATTCGCATCACACCTTTAAACGGGCAGCCGGTGCAAAGCAGTGAATTATATACTATGCAGGCTACAAGTGCCGAAACCAATGTGGCCAGCATTTCGTCGTATCTTGGCCTTCCGGTTAAGGTTCTTACTACTTTTGTCAAGGACAGTCCAGTTGCGCAGTTCATTAAGAACAGCCTCGCGAGTCGGCACCTGGCTTTTGAAGGAAAAGAAGTTGAACAAGGTGACCCGTGGGGTTACCGTCACCAGTTTAATATAGCAGACAGCGGCTATGGATCCCGCGGTCCGAGGGTTTTAAACGATCGTGCCGGTGAGGTGGGGCGCACGCTTAGTGTGCATGATTTTGACCTGGAAAGGATTTTTAAAAATGAAGGCGTGCAGATTGTCCATTTATCGGGTTTAATCGGCGCACTGTCGGCAGAAACAAGCACATTCTGTCTCGAATTGGCCAGGGCTGCCAAAAAATACGGTACCCGGATTTCCTTTGATCTCAATTACAGGGCCTCCTTCTGGAAGGGACGTGAGCAGGAGCTTCGTGCTATTTTCACTGAAATCGCCGGTATATCGGATATTTTGGTCGGTAATGAGGAGGATTTTCAGTTGTGTCTGGGCATTGAGGGGCCTGAAGCAGGAGGGAAGGATATTGCAGACAAGATACAAGGCTTCAAGGGAATGATCGACCGTGCGGGAAAGAAATTCCCCAATGCCAGGGTTTTTGCTACAACGCTGAGACAGGTAATTGATGCGAACCGGCACAAGTGGGGAGCCATCATGCTGGTGGGTGATCAGTGGCATGTTGTTGAACCTCGCGAGATTGCAGTGCTTGACCGCATCGGGGGTGGAGATGGCTTTGTGGGTGGTATGCTTTACGCCATATTAAAAGGCTGGAAAGCGCAGAAATGGATTGAATTCGGCTGGGCGAGCGGTGCCATGGCCACAACCTTCCTCACGGATTATGCACAACCTGCCGATGAAGAACAGGTATGGAGTATTTGGGAAGGCAATGCAAGGGTTAAAAGATAACTATCCGGCGCTGGCATGAGCCTGTATCACACCGGTGACGGCAGATTGCTTACATGTCGGAAATACCTGGTTTACAGAGTGTTAGAAGACATCACTGGATTACCACTGATGGATCAGAGCTCTTTCAGGGTTGTGTTCTTCCCTGAATTCTTCAGATCATCATAGAATGATTCGACCACCAGGTTGATCCTTCCCAGTTCCGCAGTATCATTGTTTAGCGTAACCAGTTGACCCTGCCTGTCAAGGGCGTCAATCACGAAGCTCACCGTTATCTTTGCCGGATCAAGAGCCGGCTGGTAGGCAACTTCCCGCACCTCATGCGTTACTGTTTCAATGATTATCCTTGCATTCAGGAGCTCGTAAAGCAAATCACGCACTATCCGTACCGGAATTCCCAATTGTTCAGCAATGGCAGCAGCATTCATGGGCGCAAGGCCATCGGTGAAGTTTCTGACGATCTTTTGAGCCACCAACAGTACAAGTACCCTTCGTTGCTTCAGGCTGACCTGTATTTCTTCCGCTTCCTGTTCATAGTTGGCAGCATTCTGATAGGCAAAGGAAATCTCGGCACCCAGCAAAACAATGAGCCAGCTCAGCTCCATCCACATCATGAACAGGGGTAAGGCGGCAAATGTGCCGTAGATGGCCCCGTAACCTGATAATAACGACTGAAAGTTGACATAGCCCCATTGCAGCAACTGGAACATTGTTCCTGCAATGATTCCTGCGATCAGGGCCGGCACAAACCTGACCTTGGTATTCGGAATAACTATGTATATCAGCGTAAATACAAACCATACCAGGGTATAGGACAACATGGTGACCAGCACCTTCAGCACCGAGTCGAGGTAATGCAGAAATGGAATGCTGCTGGAGATGCTTTGCAGCTGTGAGACATTAAAACTGCTCGCCAGCACCAGGAAAACAGGTGCAACAACCAGCAGGGATATGTAATCGGTAAACTGCCGTGTGATCATCCGCGTTTTCTTTACCTGCCATATGTTGTTGAAGGAGCTTTCGATATTCCCGAGCACTTTCAGCACCGACCAGAACAAAATAAGCATACCCATGCCGGTAATAAAGCCACCGTTGATCCGGCTCAGGTACCTGTCGACGAATTCCAGCAGCACCTTAAGCATATCCTCGTGTTCCTGGAAACGCTCTGTCAGAACTTTCTTAACATAATCCTCGAGGCCAAATCCCTGTGAAATACCGAAGACCATTGCCAGTACCGGGACAATGGAAAGCAGGGTATAAAAGGATAGTGCGGATGCCCTGAGTTGGATCTTGTCCTTGTTGAATCCCCTGACGGCAATGAAAAAAATACGGCCCTGCCTGACCAGGAAACTGAAAACAGGATGTTTATCTTTGGTGGATATTTTCCAGATATCCTTTTCGAAAAACTGAACTAACCGGGAAAGAATGTCTTTTTTCATGGTGTTGCCAAAAGTACGATTTTTTATACATTTACGCTGAAATGCCCAATAGGTTTTATATGACCCTGCTTAATCTTGAGAATAAAAGACTTCTTGTTGTAGAGGACGATGACCTCAGCTTTCTTTATCTGAACCAGTTGCTGAAACTGTCAAAATGTTCCTTTATCCGTGTAAAAAGTGGTATGGATGCCCTGGAACAGTATCACAACGATGCGAACTTTGATCTGATACTCATGGATATTCAGTTACCTGATATGAACGGGAAAGAGGTCACCCGAAAGATCCGGATGCAGGACCAGCGTATCCCTGTAATTGCCCAGACTGCCGCTTTATCGCCTGAAGAAGAGGAACAGGCGTTACAGGCTGGATGTAATGACGTGATCGTTAAGCCGTTTTCGATGGAATCCTTTTTTAAGGTTATGGAAAAACATTTGACCCGGAATTCGTGAAGCAGGGATCACAAACGGATTTACCATCGAAAACAAGATAATCCGCACTACTGGTAATAGCTCGAACCATCCCAGCAGTGCGTGCAGAGCTTTTCCTTGGGAATTCCAATAGCCTCAACCAGATCGTCGAGCTTTTGATACACCAGTGTGGTAAGGTTCAGGTTTTTTCTGATCTGTTCCACCATGGCGGTATACTTCCCGTTCCTGATATCAGAATAGTCCCCCATATCGAACTCATCTTTCCCCTCGATTTGCCTGACAGCCTTGTGGGTGGCCAGATCGAGATTTGACCGTGACCGGCTGAAGTTCAGAAACTCGCAGGGGTAAGTAAGGGGAGGGCATGCGATACGCATATGAACCTCTTTGATGCCGGCCTTATGCAAGTCGCGGACATTGTCCTTCAGTTGCGTTCCGCGTACGATTGAGTCATCCAAAAAGACACCGCTTTTGTCCTTAATCACCGATTGGTTGGCTATCAGCTTCATACGCGCCACCAGGTCACGGGTAACCTGATTTTGTGGCATAAAACTACGTGGCCAGGTTGGTGTATACTTGGCGTAGGGACGTTTCAGCGGGATGCCCTTGGCATTGGCATAGCCTATGGCATGCCCCAACCCCGAATCAGGGATCCCGGCAACGAAATCTGCTTCCACTGAATCCCTTTTTGCAAGTGCAGCCCCGCAACGGTAGCGGGTTTCATCCACATTGATACCCTCGTAAAAGGAGGGCGGATAACCGTAGTAAACCCACAGAAAGGAACAAACCTGCATTTTTTCATTAGGACTGCGCAACTGCTCATAGCCGTCGGCCATCAACCGTACTACCTCTCCGGGGCCCAGGAATTTCTCCACTTCGAACGACAGATTTGGAAATGAGCAGGTCTCGAAAGTCACTGCCCAGGCACCCTCCTTTTTCCCCAGGATTATGGGTGTTCTTCCAAGTTTGTCACGTGCGGCAATAATACTGTCCTCGGTAAGTATAATCAGGGAACAGGATCCTTTTACGCGGTTGTAAACATTCTGAATTCCTGACAGGAAATCGTCACCTTCAGCAATAAGCTTTGCCACAAGCTCAGTCGGATTTACTGATCCCTGGCTTGTTTCAGCAAAGGTCTGATGCTTCTTCAGAAAATAGGTTTCAAGCTCGGCCAGGTTGACAATTTTACTTACCGTGGCAACGGCAAAACGGCCCAGATGTGTGGTGACCTGAATAGGTTGTGCCTCCGTGTCACTTATGATGCCAATACCAATATGTCCGGTAAAGCCAAGCATGTCATTTTCAAACTTGTTTCTGAAATATCCATCCTCCAGGCTGTGTATGGCACGTTGAAAACCATTATCCCTTGAATAAAAGGCCATTCCGGCTCTTTTTGTGCCCAGGTGGGAATGATAATCGGTTCCGTAAAACACATCTGATACACAATCGTTCTTTGATATACAGCCGAAAAAACCACTCATGACATGCAGGAATTTTAAGTTAGAGACATTAAAAGTATAAAACAAATGCATAGAAGATGCAGGTGTTGATAAATGATTTGTATTCCTGCTTATGGCAGAAAAGTAAGGAAGAAAGTCATTCAGGGACAACAGATATGGAGGCAAGGATCTTCTCAATGGCTACTTTTAAAAATATAAGAAAGCCAATGGAATGAACCGTGACAACAATACCGGATTTTATGAATTAACCATGCTTTGTCATGGAATAATCTGACTACCTTTGAAAAAGTCCTGATCAGTCAAACACATACTCCTTTATGAAAAAGTACATTACCGGAAAAAGCTGGTTTGAATTTCTGCTCTTACTGGTCATCGTAATGAAATCCGCAGCAGGAAATACGTCAGCTCAGCAACCCGAGGTGATTTATGATGAATCGGAGGTGGCGCCCTATACGCTGCCGGATGCGCTCGTGCTTGACAACGGAACGCCGGTTACTGATGAATCTGCCTGGTGGAAAGAACGCCGGCCTGAGATCCTCAGCCTGTTTGAAACCCAGGTCTACGGTAAGACACCGGCAGGCAAACGTGATCTTCGTTTTGTTATCGCTTCCTCAGACAGCAATGCGTTGCACGGAAAGGCCATCCGTAAAGAGATTACGGTTTATTTCACGCCGGATATGGAAGGGCCATCCATGTCACTTTTACTGTACCTGCCTAAAAAACAAACTGCCGTTCCTGTGATGCTGGGGTTGAATTTTAAAGGCAATCACACCATAACGGATGATCCGAAGGTTGCAGTTTCAGGTAGCTGGGAAGCTGCAAAATACAAGCGGGGAGAAGATTCCATGAGCTGGCCGGTAATGGGGATCATTGATCGGGGTTTTGGCCTTGCCACAGTATATTATGGTGACATTGACCCGGACTTTGATGATGGCTTCCGGAATGGTGTGCACCCCTTGTTTTATGAAAGGGGCCAGACAAAACCGGGCACCGGCGAATGGGGCTCCATAGGGGCATGGGCCTGGGGTTTGAGCAGGGCACTTGATTACCTGGAAACCGATGAGGCTGTTGATCCTGAAAAGATTGTAGTTCTCGGACACTCCCGTTTGGGAAAGGCCGCGCTTTGGGCCGGAGCACAGGATCAACGGTTTGCCGTCGTGGTATCCAATAACTCAGGGTGTGGCGGAGCAGCGCTGTCCAAAAGGATATTTGGTGAAACCGTTGCCTCTATTAACAACAATTTTCCGCATTGGTTCTGTGACCGGTTCAAGGAATATAACAACAATGAAGCCTCACTTCCCGTTGATCAGCATATGCTGATTGCCCTTATCGCTCCCAGACCTGTTTATATAGCCAGTGCGGAAGATGACCTTTGGGCGGATCCGAAAGGAGAATTCCTGGGCGCTTTTTTCGCCGATCCTGTATTTAAACTGCTCGGCACCGCTGGTTTGACTGTAACTGAACTGCCCCCGCTGAACACTCCGGTAGGGAAAACCATCGGCTACCACATCCGTAGCGGAGGACATGCCATTACCCGCTACGACTGGGATCGTTATATGGACTTTGCTGAAATGCATTTCCACTAATTCAAAAGAATATTGCCTTATGAAACGTATCGGCTTGATCGGCGGGATGGGCCCTGAGTCCACGCTGGCCTACTACAGTGAGATCATCAATGCCTTCAAGGATGAAAAGGGAGATCTCGATTATCCCGAAATAATTATCTATAGTGTTAACCTGTCTGAGTTTCTGGCTCTGATGAAACGAAGAGAATACGGTCGTGTCATTGAAATCATGGTTGAAAAGCTGCAGGCTTTGAAAAAAGCGGGTGCTGATTTTGCCGCCATAACTGCTAATACTCCCCACATGCTTTTTGAACAGATAAATGAAAGATCGCCGTTGCCCCTGATCAGTATTGTGGAAGCTGCCTGCAGGGAAGCAATAAAAAGAGGATTGAAGCGCCCCGGCTTATTTGGCACAGGTTTTACAATGGGAGCTACCTTTTACCAGGATGTATTTGGGCAGCAAGGGATCGAAGTGATCCTTCCGGATCACCAGGATAGGGAGATCCTCAACAAAAAGCTGTTCAGCGAGATTGAGCTGGGTATTTTCAAGGATGAAACCAGGCAGGTCCTGATAGAGATGATCAGACAAATGGTCCTTGAGCAGCACATCGATTCGCTCATCCTGGGATGTACAGAGTTCCCGCTGATACTCAAAGAAGAAACTTATGCCGCAATACCCATGCTCAATACAACTAAAATACACGTGGAAGCTATTGTAGAACTTTGTCATTCTGCATGATCTTCATGCGCATGCCCTGCTGTCATTGTACTGTGCAAAGCTTCCAGTAAATGCGTGTATTCAACATAGGCATGGACATATTCCCTTCCTTCAGCAACACTGTTATCTTTGGTCATGGCTTTTTCTGCAACAACCTTATATTTTTCCCTGACGGCATCTGCCAGATGGATATTTAAATTTTCAATCAGGCTTTCAATGTCTTTTTTAGCAAGGGCTTCATCTGCGAGTAAGACAATTCCTGATGCTGAACCTGCAGGTTTCAGACCCGTGAAAGGTGCTCCCTCACCTTCACGATGCAACCTGACCAAAGTTTCCAGGAATTGTTTCTCAACTATGGCATATTGCTCCTGATCTTCCTGCTTTAAACGGATCGTTTTATTGAACAAGTTCGTCACTTCTTCTTCGTATTCGGGTGCTACCCATTTTAGCACAACAGTAACCCGGTTTGTTTCAATTGCCTGAAGGGCATCTTTGATCAGCGGACCATCGTAGGAGTCACAATGTGCGGATACCGGAAGTGAAAATGCTGCTGCAAGCAGGCAAATTGCTAATGCCTTGCGGAACTTCTGAATTGTTTTCATGGTATGAAAATTTGGTTTAACAGTAAATTTCATACCAAAACTACAGGATGCTTACCCCTCAATCGCCCCACTTTATAAAACGGGACTTGTTTATCCGGATCAGGAGCTTTAACGGCCGGATCTAAGCAGTGAACTTTTATAATCCGATGGTGTGTTTCCTGTGGCCTTTTTGAAGAACCTGTTAAAGGCTGATTTTGAGTTGAATCCGGAATCAAGTGCTATCCCGAGTAACGAGAAGTTCTCGTACTTTTTATCAGCCATCTTGTCCATTACTTCTTTCACGCGATACGTGTTGATATAATCGAAAAAATTACGGTTCAGCCGCTCGTTGATTATCTGGGAAAGGTAATGCTGGGGGATCTCTGAACGATCGGAAAGCTGCTCTAAGGTAAGTCCCGCATCAAGATATGGCTTTTCGGTTTGCATCAGCTTTTCAAGTCTTTTCATAAGTTCATGTCCGGCATCTTTCGTAAGGGCAGAACCGGAATAACGCCGTTTGTTGTCAGCCATCACAGATTTATCAGTTGGTGGTGCAGGTTGCAGGATAACGGATTGCTTCAACCCAAAATATCCTGTCAGCAATACAAAAACCGTCAGCGAAATAAACAATCCATTGGTACAAAAGTCACGGGTAAATAAAAACATAAGATGGTGCAGGAAGGCGAAGACAAATAAAGCAAGCCACACTACACCGAAGATAAGAACAAGGTTACGAAGCCAGGTCAGATTTATTTTTTCATGAAAAGAGTAATTGTTCAGGAGGTACATTTCATGACCATGCAGCAGCTTAATCACCCAGACAATATAAAACGGACCTGAGAAGGCCGTGGCCAAAAGGAAGACGATATAAAGCCAGGGTAGTTTTACACCGGAATCAACATAATCAAGTCTCACTTTCGCAGCAAGAAGAGGATCGCTAAAGGCTACCGCCAGGTAAATATTGAACAGGACAATGGGAATGAGATGCAACAGGGATTTACAGGTCATTATCCTTTTTCCCCCGGATACCAGAGCCCCGGTATAGAAATAGAGAAAGGGCCCGTGCAGCATCAACAGCGAGATATAGCTGCTGATCAGGTGTGGTGAACGGTCAAACAGCTCTTCAGTATAATAGGCATATACTCCTATAAGTATAGCAAGAAAGGACAGCCATGCAGCCAGGATATAATCATGAGCTGCCTTCTGCTTCTTCTGCAGAATGAGCGCTGTAAAAAACAATGCCTGAAATGCCCCGATAAGTAAAACGACTTTCATTCAAATACAAGCTTCACAGGTTACAGAATGCCGTAATGTATTTCATAATAAAGGCATCCTTTGCTTTAACCCTGTATTGCATAATATATCTCGGATGCTCAAGGGCCACAATTCTCCTGAAGAAGTGGTTCTTGTCATTTATTTGACGTAAAAAATGTGCGTTTTTACCTGTGCCCAGGCAAAAACCAACAGAGGTGTCTATCCCCAAATCAATCTGTTCCTTTAAGGTGTCCAGGATGAAATGATATACCATTTTAAGTAAGGCCGGACTGTCGTAGTAATTATAATTGATTGCTTTGCCGTTGTCATTGAACCTGGTAAAGCCAAGCGGACAAACGGCGCTGACAAAGAATCTTTTATAGAATTCTGACACGCCGCCGTATGTATCGATCATTTCATAGACGAATGAAGAAGATGGCTCATATGTCCTGAATTTGTCGAACGGGATACCGCATTTTTCATTCAGACGAATGGTATCTGTAAAAGGAATGCCGGTACTGCCTGCTCCAAAACGACCCGGGTTTATACCCAATATAATTATCCGGGGTGAATTATCTTCATAAAACCTGGCGTAAAATTCGCGTGCAATCTTCATCCCTTCGTTATGTTCCAGGAAGGGATTCATAAGTGAAACACCCGAAGGCAGAGGGCCTGCATAGTTCAAACGGGTGTAAAAAGCGATGACTTTTTCTGCAAAGGTCATGTGTCGGGATAATGAAGCATAAATTTAGCGTTTTAACCATTCTGCTGTAATGCAAAAGGTCTTATATTTACGATAACTGATACTTTATGCGGATCAGTTTGCTTTTTTCGCAGCTTCATTGCATAAGCACTTAATTACATCGTAGATGAACGAGCTCGAGCATTACGGCTGGAATGATTATTTCAAGGAACACCATTCCGGCAACAAAACAGGTAAGGAGTTTCATATTGGCCGGGTCATATCGGTGCAGGGCTTCAGGTATCACCTCATGACTTCTTTCGGAGAGATGGAAGCAGAATTGTCGGGTAAACTGCTCTATGGAGCCGATGCTGAGCTGTTGCCCCGGGTAGGCGATTGGATCTACTTCCTGAAGTATGACCTGCAGGGCTACATTGTAGACGTATTTCCAAGGCAGAACGCGCTTTCCAGAAAAAACCCTGGAAACCGCACCGAGCGGCAAATACTTGCGGCAAATATCGATTATGCCCTGATCGTTCAGGGTCTCGACCGTGATTTTAACCTTATGCGACTGGATCGCTATATCGTACAGATCACCGCCTGCGGCATTGAACCGGTAATAGTCCTGAACAAAGAGGATCTGATAGGTGACCGTGAGGCATACAGCCGTGAAGTTTCGCGTTTGGGCCGGACCTGCCCGGTTTATTTTTGCAGTATTTTAGATCCGGACGGACTTCAAGCATTATACAACCAGGTGCTGTTACCAAGAAAAACACATATTCTTATAGGTTCATCAGGGGTCGGGAAAAGCTCATTGCTCAATGCCCTGATGGATGACCTTCACCTGAGGACGGGCACGATCAGTGAGTCAACGAACAAGGGAAAGCACACCACTACTACACGGGATCTTTTTCAGCTGCCCAACGGAAGTCTGGTGATCGATACACCCGGTATGCGCGAATTTGGGATGGCCCTGGAGGATGAGGTCTCATCATCAGGATTGTTTCCGGTCATTGACCGGCTGGCCGGAGATTGCAGGTTTGCCGACTGCAAGCACCTGTCTGAAAGAGGTTGTGCTGTGGCAAAGGCCTACGAAACAGGGGAACTGGATCCGAAGATCTACGAGAGTTATCTGAAACTTATGAAAGAACAGAAACATTTCGAGATCAAGATTGAGGACAGGAAACGATTGGGCAAGCAGTTTGGAAAGATGGTGAAAGAAGCGAAAGCATTCAGGAATAAATATAAGTATTAGGGGAGAGGTGAAGCGAGTAGTGTACTGTAAACGGTAAACGGTAAACGGTAA
>DIAS01000040.1:16368-25158 GCA_002415855.1 Bacteroidales bacterium UBA5072 | reverse complement strand
GTAAACGGTAAACGGTAAACGGTAAGCGGTAAACGGTTATGCGTAAAAAGAATTTGGTTTTCAGCCGGCGTTATCTGGCAATTCCTGGTTCAATTCCGGAACATTCTGTTGCATCGCTTGTTATCCATCATAAGAATTCTCGTCCTGAGCTGGGATAACCATTTACTATGATGAAAACCATTATACATCCAGGTTTATCACGCGGGCACGCCAATCATGGCTGGCTCGATACCTACCATACTTTTAGCTTTGCGGATTATTTTAACAAGGAGCGTATTCATTTCGGAGCGCTCCGCGTGTTGAATGACGACTGGGTAAAAGGTGGGGCAGGTTTTGGGAGACATCCGCATGACAACATGGAAATTGTAACCATCATGCTTGAGGGAGAACTCAAACACAGCGACAGCATGGGTCACACACAGGTGCTGCATGAGAATGAAGTACAGGCGATGTCAGCCGGTACAGGAATCTTTCATTCCGAGGTGAATAACCTCCCTGATAAACCGGTTCGGCTTTTGCAGATTTGGGTCTTTCCCGAGGAACGAGACATTGTGCCGCGCTATGAACAAAAGGCTTTCGACCCGCTGCAGCGCCAAAATCAATGGCAATTGCTGGCTGGCCCTGATCCGCAGCATGGAGAAATGGCTATCAGGCAAAAGGCCTGGTTTTCAAGGATAGATTTGTCCGCAGGAAGAGAAATGAAATACACCCTACATGACAGGCTAAACGGGGTTTATTTGTTTGTTATGAACGGATCGGTTACATTTGGTGAAGACCAGCAACTTCAGACAAGAGATGGCGCGGGAATTTGGGAAACAGCATCATTGATTCTTAAGGCGCAGGAATTCACTGAGTTGCTTGCGATTGAGGTGCCGATGTGGGAGTGAAAAAGGGGAGGTACACTTCCACAACGCGCAGTGTGACTTATGTGTCAGGCTGAGCTGCGTTGAAGCCGGCTGATATCAGCTATGGAACCCAAATATTTTACATGAATAAGTTTCTTCTACCTGTTACTTTGTTGATTCTTCTGAGCCTTGAGGGCTGCAAATCCCCAGGAATTAATCGTTCCACAATTTATTACATTGATCAGGAAACCGGTAACGATGCCAACACCGGAACCTCACCTGGGAAACCCTGGAAATCACTTGGGAGAATCAGTGAAAATAAATTTGCTCCAGGTGATCACGTATTGCTGAAAACCGGACAGGTTTTTCCTGGAGGGATTAGGCTTACAGGCCTGAAAGGCTGTGTTGCCGCACCTGTTGTGATTTCTACCTACGGTGGTGGAAAGGCAGTCATTGAATCTGCAGATTCAGCAGCCATTGTAGCGGAAGATTGCAGTTTTCTGGTTTGCAGGAACCTTATACTGAGAGGATCCGGAAGACTTAACGGCAATATCGCGGATGGAATACTTTTCCGTCATGTAACATACGGATCAATCGACAGTCTTGAAGCCTCCGGTTACCTGTATAGCGGTATCCACGTTGCGGGAGGCAGTAACATTTCCATTGCTCATGCCAATGTACATGACAACGGATTCTGCGGCATATTCACCGAATCGGGAGAAAGGGAATACGGCTCAAATGGTGAGAAATTCAAAACCCTGCAGCACGTTTACATTGGTTACTCCCTGGCAGCCAACAATCCCGGTTGTCCGGCAATATCCGATAATCACAGCGGGAATGGCATACTGATGGCCGGTGTCGTGAATGGTCTGATTGAGTACTGTGAAGCCATGAATAACGGATGGGACATGCCACGTGAAGGGAACGGCCCGGTTGGTATTTGGGCTTACATGAGTGATAGTGTGATCATTCAGCATTGCTATTCACATCATAACAAGACGTCCCGATTCGGAAAAGACGGAGGCGGATTCGATTTTGACGGAGGTATGCGGTATTCAATATTGCAGTATAACCTTGCTGCCTTTAATGAAGGCGCCGGTTTTGGCATTTTTCAGTATGCAGGGGCAACAGCATGGGCCGGCAATATTGCCCGGTACAACATCAGTTATAACGACGGAATAAAAAACAGTCAGGCAGGGATCTTCATGTGGTGCGATCCGGTAGCCCTGCCTATGAGTGACTTTCATGCTTACAACAATACAGTTGTGACTTCCCTGGGCGCAGGTGCCAACTTTGAGCCGGGGGCCTATGAAGGATTTTTGTTTGAAAACAACATATTCCTGGTGACCGGAAAGACTGACAGGTTCATTGATGGCAGTTATACAGGTGCGGTCTTTCACCATAATGTTTACTGGTCATCCTTCACTGCCCGGCAACCGAAGATTCCGGATACCGATGTTGATGCCATTCTTACCGATCCGAAGCTGATACTCCCTTCCGGCCAGTCTCTATCGGCAGTAATCACTGATTCTTTGCATACTCTGCCGGAATTCAGGCTATCTCCCGTTTCGCCCGTTCTGAAAAAGGGGAAAATAATCCACGAAAGCGGCGGATTCGATTTCTGGAGGAATCCGGTAAACGACCACGACGTTCCCAATCCCGGCGCCTGGCAGGGCTATTGATCAGCCAGGCTTGCGTTGATTACCGGGGTGGCATAAATTTTCAGCAACTGCTGTTCTGCCAGTGCAGTGTCATCAGCAAACATTGACAGTTCAGTTTTCATGTATTGCAGAAACTCCTCCTGCTTTTCGGGAGTATACAATTTTGCAAACTTCCTGCTGTTATTCAGCAGGTCAAAGGCAATGTAATGCGTAGGCCACAGTTTGTAGTGACTGTAAATTGTCGAATCGATGAGTGCTGCCAGCTTGTTGATCTTGTCATTGAGATTCTGAATCCCTTCGGTTTCAGGCAGGAGCTGGTTGACAGGTGTGCAGGCGGCCAGGTGAATATGGCCTTTGTGCTGTGTAATTCCTGTAATGATGCTGATCAGATCTTCCCTGGGTTCTTTCTGGTAAGGGATGCCCTTCATGGCAGATACTGTTTCCTTTATTTTAAAGGCGCAACAGGGTTCGTACTCATACGATACGGCAAGCGGAACTATATTCAGCTCTGTGAATGACTCCCTGAACTCACATGTACTGCTGATGTTAAACATCTTCAGCAAGCCCGACTCGGTCTTATCGTTTCCATCCTTGGTACGGCCATTCCGCTGGGCGATCCATGCCGATACGCGTTTTTGTGTAATGGTATAACGGATGTAAGCTGACAGGATCTGTGAATTTCTGAAAAGCTCCTTGATGTTGCCTCCGCGATATACTTTAAACATCCGGTTCACCCTTCCCAGATCAATGATGAACTGGTTGGTCATCAGGTTGCTGCCAAAAGTGATTTCGGAAGTATCATGTCCGTGGTCGAGCAACACCACTTGCAGGATCGCTGAATCAAGCACAATATCCCTGTGATTGCCGACAAAAAGATAAGGGATGCCGGTCTTTAGCATGTCAAAACCGCTTGTTGAAAGACCGTTTGATGTTTTTTTGACAATTGAGTTGACAAGGGGATGCATGAACCGTTTCTGAAAATCCAGGGCGGAAAAGGTGTGCAACAGATCCTCAATGATCAGGTTCTTGTCTTTGTCCGGGAAAAGGAATTCAAGGATCTTCAGGAATTCCGGGACTTTGACTATTCGTTGGAGGGCAGGATTGATTTCATGATCATGATATGGCCGAATATCCTCAAAATCTTGTTCATTAAACATTACCGATAGATTTATCGTTATTCGATCTCCTTTTTCAGGGCGGCCATTTTAATGGCGGTGACAGCAGCTTCATCGCCCTTGTTGCCATGTTTGCCCCCGGCACGTTCAAGGGCCTGTTCAGCGTTGTTGGTTGTAAGAACGCCAAAAATGACAGGGATCATATAATCGAGGTTGAGCTTCATGATTCCCTGGGCGACACCCTGGCAGATAAAATCAAAATGACGGGTTTCACCTTGAATAACACAGCCCAAGCAAATTATGGCATCGTATTCATCGCTCTCGGCAAGCCATTCTGCTGCAACAGGAAGTTCAAAACTGCCGGGCACGTGCTTTACCACAATATTTTCCTCCCTCGCATCGTGCCTGACAAGCGTATGGAGTGCGGAATCCAGCATCGAATAGGTAATATCCTGGTTCCAATCCGAAACCACGATTCCGAATTTCATGTGACGGGCACTGGGAACTTCCCCAGGCTCATAGGATGATAGATTTTTTTGAGCGGTGGCCATGGTATAATACCCGCGGTCAGTCCATTTTAACTTTCAATTCAGCAATGTACTTTTTAATTTGCCTGCCTTCTTCAGTGTCCGGATAGTTCTTTTCCACCAACTCGTACGCTTTCAGCGCCTTCTCATACTGCTTGAGGTCCTCATAAACAAGGCCGGCCTTCTTCAGGTAGATTGGAGAAGTAAATGAGTTCTTCTTGCGCTGCCCGGCTTTCAGGTAAAGGGATGCAGCCTTTTCTTTGTTGTCAAGCTCCATGTAGCAGTCACCCATAGCACCCAGCGCTACTGTTGCAACCATTATGTCCTCATCGTCGAACTTCTCCAGGTGCTCAATGGCATCTTCGTATTTACCAGTTCTCAGATAACAGATCCCGGCATAATAATGCGCCAGGTTAGCGGTTTTTGTTACGCTGTATTCATCAATTACATCGAGGAACCCATAATTGGCACCATCACCTTCAAGTGCCAGATTAAATGAATCCTGCTCGAAGTATTGCTCTGCAATATACATGGCGGCCTGTGCCTCACGATTGTTGGGTTCCAGGTAGAACTTCTTGTAACCCAGGTATCCGCCGACCACTACCACAATTGCCAGGATGATAATGGTAAGGCTTCTTTGATTCTCTTCAATATACTGTTCGGTACGACTTAATGCGTTTTCAACACTTTGAAATCCGTGCGGTGTTTCTTCAATCTTTTTGCTCATTACTGCATTGTTTTTTCTGACAGATCGCAAATGTAATTTATTTTATCATTCCTGCTGTAATTTTTTTCTTAATTTCATTATCTTTCCTCTTTTGGTAACACCCGGCATGAATATCTCGTACATCGTTTAATTGTTAACTTTGAGTATCTAAGATTAATTTTATGAATATGTCCTCAGAAATCGGATCACTTGCTCCTGACAGGAAAGGTATCTTAGCCTACCTGAATCCCAGGACCTGGAGTATCAAATGGAAGATTTTACTGAACTTTCTGGTTCGGGCAGTCGTTGCCATCAGCCTTATGGTTTCTGCAGTCTATCTGTCTCAGCGCCGGTCGGTTATCCGGGAAGCCAGTGACAAACTACTTTTGCTTACTGACACAAAAGCCAGGTATCTGGAAGAATATTTTCGACATATTGATCAACAACTGGGTACATTTACAGGAGACCGGCAGACCATTGAAGCATTTAATCAATTGACCCAGGCATTCCAGAACATAGAAAGTGACAGTTATTTCACATCAGCGGTGACCAGCCTGGATAAGATCAGCATGTTGACCGAAGGTTTTTACAACACGGACATTCTGCCGGTACTTGAAGATCGAAGCCATGCCGGGATTAATCTGCCCGTTATCTTGCCGGCTGATAACAAGCAAAGGATTTTGCAGTATCTGTACCTGGCAGCAAATGCCAAGCCACTGGGCTCGAAGAGTACACTCAGCAAGGCCGAGGATGGCAGTGCTTACAGTTATATGCATGCCCAGTATCACCCCGATATTCTTAGATTTGCCCGACAGGCAGGGCTAACGGATATCCTTTTTGTTGATTACAAAACCGGATACGTAACTTACTCGGTACAGAAGAACCTCGATTTTGCAACCAACCTGTTCAACGGCCCTTACAAGAACAGTGGTCTTGGTATGGCTTTTAAAAGCGCTATCGGACAGCCGAAACAGAGTCCTCCTGTGTATGTGGATGCATCCCTCTATCTTCCTGCATTCTTCCAGCCAAGCATGTTCATCGCCACCCCTGTTTACAGCGAGTCACAATTACTTGGTGCGGTCGTCTTTGTTCTTGATGTTGCTGTTCTTGATCAACTGCTGGCAATTGAAAAGCAGGATCTCTCGAAGGAGAATAGCCTGAAAACACTGGTAATAGGACCGGATTTGCTTTACCGCTGCAACGATCCTGAATTCCTGTCAGGCGCTAAAAAATATGTTCGCAGGCTTAAATATCATGCCGGCAACGGGACAACAGCCTCGATGGTGCAGAGATACGGAAGCACGGCACTGGTGCAGCAGGTTGATTCAAGAGCCTTTGCCGATGCTTTGAAAGGGAAGGAAAAACTGACACGTTATGTCAGTGAGACCGGTGAAAAGGTGTTGTGCAGCTATGCCCCGCTTGAAATCAGCCGGCTGAACTGGATCATTGTGAACCAGGTGGATATGGCAGAGGCCGTAGCTTCGCTAAACAGATTCTTATTTTACATGACCGGAATTGCACTGCTGATAGCCGGATTGCTCTACTATATCTCGGGTATTACAAACAATCCCATATCCAGGCGGTTAAAAAGCCTCACTGACATCACGTTGGCACTATCAAACGGAGAAAAGATCAGGTTGCCGGAATCGGATACCAACGATGAAATCGGACAGGCAGTGGCGGCTATCGGAAAGCTAAGCCGGCGAGTCAATGAGGCAGCCATGTTCGTGAATGAAATGGGGAAAGGCAATACTGATCTTGAATTTAGAACAGAAAATGAAGATGATCAGTTTGGACATTCTTTAAAAAACCTGAAGAAAAATCTGATCCACCAAAGGGAGGAGGAAGAGAAACGAAAACAGGAGGATGAAATCCGGAACTGGACTACACATGGCGTTGCCATGTTCAACGACATTCTTCGCTCTGACAATATAGACCTCGAAAAACTGGCATTTAACATCATAAAAACAAGTATACAGTATCTTTCGGCAAACCAGGGAGGGCTCTTCCTCATTGACGGGGAAGGGAATGACAGATACCTCAATCTTGTGGCTGCCTATGCCTATGACAGGCAGAAATTCCTGCAGAAGAAGATCAATATCGGAGAAGGACTGGCAGGCAATTGCGTGCTGGAAAAAAAGACCGTGTTAATCAACAAGATCCCGAATGATTATATTGAAATATCATCGGGTTTGGGTGGAGCCAAACCAGGCTGCCTGTTAATAGTCCCCCTGAAAAAGGAAGAGGACGTGCTGGGGGTCCTGGAGATTGCATCCTTCAATGTTTTCAAACCACATGAAGTGGAATTTATTGAAAAAGTAGCAGAAAGTATTGCCGCTTCCCTTATTACAGTGAGGCTTCATCAACAAACTACCCAATACCTCGAGAGATTCCAGCAGCAGGCCGAAGAAATGAAAGCTCAGGATGAGGAACTCCGGCAGAATATCGAGGAGTTGCAGGCTACCCATGAGCAGATGGAACGACTCAAGCAGGAGGAAAATGAACGGAATCAGCAAATGATCAAGGAGATGGAGGACTACCGCAAACTGTTGCTGAAGGTGCTTGATCACATACCCGGAAAGATCTTTGTCAAGGATCACGATGGAAAGCTTCTGCTGTTAAATTCCGAAGTGGCCAAAGTATATAACAAAACCGTGGAGGAACTCCTGGGTACTTCTGATTTCGACAACCATCCGCTTGAGGAAGCTCAGGAATACCGCAAAAATGAACTGGAGATCATCAGCAAGGGTGCGAAGACCTACATCCAGGAAGAATCACTGACCGGCTCCAAAAAATTCCTGAAAACTACCAAATCGCCCATATTCCTGCCCCACCTGAACAAGACCGGTTTGTTGGGCATTCAGCTGGATGTAACCGACTTTGTAAGCATTGAACGGGAGAATGCCCTCAAGGAGGAGGCATTGCAGAAGGAAAAAGCACTTTTGGATGCCCTGCTGAATAATGTGCCGGAACATATCTACTTTAAAGATAAGCAAAGCCGGTTTCTCCGGTTCAGCAGATCGATGCTTAAACTGTTTGGCCTTGAAAAACCGGAAGAACTCATTGGGAAATCCGATTTTGACTTTTACCCGGAAGAACATGCAAGGCCAGCTTTTGAGGATGAACAAGAAATCATTAAAACAGGAAAGGCGATCATTGATCTCGAGGAAAAAAATGTACATGAAGATGGTACGGCAAGCTGGGTAAATACTACCAAGATGCCTTTGGTTGACAGCAGTGGCGAGATCATCGGAACTTTTGGCATAAGCAAAGACATATCAAACCTGAAGAATCTGGAATTGAAAGCACTGGATATGGCGAAAGTTATTGATGGCAACCGGAAGCTTTTGATTGACATATTGGATAAGGTGCCAGCCAAGGTCTTTTTAAAAGATGAGAATGGTGCATTTGTCGTTGTGAATTCTGCTGTGGCATCCGTATATGACAAAACCCCGGATCAGATAATCGGAACCACAGATTACGACAATCATCCGAATGAGGATGTGGACAGCTGGCGCAAACAGGAGATTGAGATCATGAAGGAGGGTACGAAAGTTTATGTACATTCGGAAACCGACAGCAAAGGGGTGACCCGACACCTGCGGACAATAAAGATGCCCTTCATGATAGCGACAACCGGTAATATCGGGTTGCTGGGAATCCAATTCGATGTTACAGAACAGAAACTGACGGAGGAGAAGGTACATGAGCTCAAGGCGGAGTTGGAGAGGGCGAGGAAGTAAGGTGCAGTGGCAGGAGCTGTAAAAAGCAATCGGTGTTCAGATTTCTGTATTTAAAATATCATTAGGGTCACTCACGAATCTGTTTTTTATTATTTTTGCACGCTTTAAAACTGATCAGATAGGTTCTGTTCTTCCTACCTGAATGTATTTCTTTGATCTTAAATCTTTAATGGTTCCGTAGCTCAGTTGGATA
>DIAS01000040.1:0-16070 GCA_002415855.1 Bacteroidales bacterium UBA5072 | reverse complement strand
GCGTTCGAATCGCGCCGGAATCACGCTGGAAACACGAAAGTATAAGGCGACCAAAGGTCGCCTTAATGCGTAATAACTGACAGCGTGATCACGAGCGGGTTTGTGGGTTGGCCTGTGGGCGCGAGTAATCTCGGATATATAGGCCCACCTCCGGTCGCCTTTCTTGTTGCCAGCTGACGGCACGATCACGAGCGGGTTTGTGGGTTGGCCTGTGGGCGCGAGTAATCTCGGATATATGGGCCCACTTTTGGTCGCCTTTCTTATTGTTAGCTGACGGCGCGATCACGAGCGGGTTTGTGGGTTGGCCTGTGGGCGCGAGTAATCTTGGATATATAGGCCCACTTCCGGTCGCCTTTCTTGTTGCCAGCTGACGGCGCGATCACGAGCAGTATGCATGCTTGCTCACCGAATCAGCTGAGTTTGCTGCAACCCCATCAGCTTATGGGGCTGTTCCTGCCCCCTAGCGGTTACGGTACTCTGGAAAACAATTTTGCAACAGATATTTTCCCCGTAGGGGATAAACAATTGTAAAACAACCCCTCCGGGCAGGTAATAGGGGTATTTCAATGCAAATTCAAGTCAGATCAATGTCTCTGCCCGGGGTATTGTTAGCATCTGGATTTTTTTCAAATGAGCGTAGTTCCGCTGTTATTTAGGCTGTTTATTACCCCATTGATATCCTGTTATAAATTACTGAATTACCATCCATGCTATTGTCTTTGGCCAACTCAATATCGTTCCCGTTCTTCCTCAAGGAATAGCCGTTGGTGAACCACCAGCCACACGCGGTATTGCAAATCTCAATCTGCCTTTTCTCATTGACAAAGGACAATTTAAACATGTCATTTTCAAAGGTCACCTCTATAATCTCCCCGTCCGGTGAGATAAACAAACCATTTGTAAAATAAGGGGTCCTAATCATAACGTTACCATTTGACTGTTATGCAATTTACACGATATGGTTAAAGTGGTCATTGTACTGACGATAAGTTGTTTCTCCGTTATAATAGTCGGCGATTTGCCGTGCTTATAGCTTAATACCTTCAGTATTCAAAAAGTAATCCTCAGATGATTGAGAATTCTTTCAAGAAAGAAAGCCGGTCATTACCGAAATATTCTCATGTACGGCTTCTGGAATTCGTGATTTCGAATCACCTGCCCGACTGAAAAAGCAGTTGCAATTGCGCTGCATAAAATTGCCCTGTTTATTTGGTCAAAATTTACTTGACTTCAGGTCCCAATTGTCGTAAATTATTATCCTGCTTTCCAGTCCCATAAGTTTTCCTTTTCAATCATAGCATTTCCTGTCGGAATTCAGATCAATGTATAGAAAGGAGGTGATTTACATAAACTGAACAGATGGTCTTTCAGCATTAAATCAACAACTGGAGGTCAAAATGAAAGCATTTAGAAACATCGCCGTTGTAATTTTAATGATGGGTTTCTTTTTTATCTCAAAGGCCCAGAACGTACAAAAGAACAGCACAACCGCTGACTATGAATCACTGGCACAAAAACTGGTGAACCAGTGCGGCAGCATCCGCGAAGGTGAAATGGTCCTGGTGTACGGGGGAGTAAACGATCTGGAATTACTTGAAAACATTGCTGTCAATATCAGAAAGCTGGGTGCATTCCCTCTTGTGACAATCGGAAGTGACCGGATGACACGTCTCATGTATACCGATGTGCCGGCTAAATATGATTCACAAGCACCGGATCTTGATATGAAAATATTTGAATTCCTGGATGCAGTCATAGCAGTGAATGTTAATGAAGCTGCTGATCTGCTTGCCGATATTCCGCCCGAACGTTTCATAGCCAGAGGTAAGGCCTATGAACCCGTAAATGAATTGTTGGAAAAACGGAATGTGAAAGGGGTAAATCTGGGTAACGGTCTTTATCCCACTGCAGACCAGGCCAGACAATTCGGGTTAACCCGTGAGGAGCTGGCCGGTATTTTCTGGAAAGGGGTAAACACCGATTATACAAAGCTTGAAGCCAGAGGTAGATCCATAAAAGCCATTCTGACGAGTGGTAAGGAAGTACGTATTACCAATCCGAATGGAACCGACCTGAAATTCCGGATTGAAAGCCGACCTGTCTTTGTAAGTGATGGCATTATCTCTGCAGATGACGTGCTGGCAGGATTTGCCGCTTCGCAAGCATACCTGCCGGCCGGAGAAGTATATGTGACCCCGGTAGCAGGAACAGCTGAAGGAAAGGTAATGGTAGACCGTTTCTTTTATCAGGGTAAGGAAATCGCTGGTTTAACGCTTGTTTTTCAACAGGGCAAGCTCACCTCCCTGTCGGCCAGAACGGGGCTTGAACCGCTCAAGGCCATTTATGACGCTGCAGAAACCGGCAAGGAAGAGTTTGCCTATTTTGATATGGGTATTAATCCTGATATTAACATAAAGCCCGGCAGTAAAATGGTGGCCTGGATGCCGGCAGGTATGGTAACGGTTGGAGTTGGCAACAATGCCTGGGCCGGCGGACAAAACAACTGTACACTGGGTCTGCCCTTCTTTCTGCCCGGGAGTACTGTATATATTGACGGGAAAGTACTGGTGGAGAAGGGAGTTTTAAAGAACTAACTGAATTTTCTGGAAGGCCAGAGGTCTTTGCCCGGCTTACGCAAATGATCAGGACATTTGGTCAGATACACCCGGTTTTTCCTGAATTTACGCTCCTGCTTAAGTAATTTATCTGGTTATTCATTTCCATTCGTTAATTAAACACCAAAACCATGAGAACAAAAACTAATTTCACAGTGATTCTTGTTTTTCTATTTGTTGTGGTAAATGGGGTACAGGCGCAGACACCACAGACAACTCTCAATCAGAATGAGCTGATCAAGCAGTTCTTAGGCACATGGAATTGCGATATCAACAAAGATACCGTTGAAGTATGGGAGTGCAAACCATACGGGGAAATACATACAACAATTGTATCACTGGTAGTAAAGGGCAAGAAATCCGATTTATATTTGAACAATGCAGGATTCGACAAAAGAGATGGCAAACATAAAGGTTTATTACTTTACCCCAATGGAGATTATTTTACCTGGATTGGCGCGTTCACTACCGATAAAAAGTTTTGTGTAGATATCGTTGATAACCTGAATCCTGAAAAGATCCTGGCTAAATTTGAATTTGAATTTATAACGCCGACGAACTGGATTATGACCCGATTTACACCCGAAGGGATGAAAGTAAGTGAACAAAAATATACCAAAGTCAGGTAATCTGCTCTTGCCGCAGAAGAATTTATGTTTCAGGACTGTAAAGACTGCAACAAAAAAGCCGGAGCATAATACTCCGGCTTGTTTGGTTGTATGATTATTGACCAGTGTTGGGTATAAGAAAGGATTATTACTTCATTTCCCTGGCGATCATGAAGGGTGCTATGTAGTAAATACCAGCCTCCTTCTCGGTCTTTTTATCCGTGTAAGGTACAAAAACATCTTCGCCCGGATTCCAATTGGCAGGTATAAGTACATGATTTTTGTCCGCGGTTTGCAGGGCAATGACAGTTCGTTCAATCTCATCAAGATTTCTGCCTATTTCCATGGGATAGAAAAATATGGCCCGGATCTTATTCTTCGGATCTACTATAAAAACTCCACGGACATTCCTGGTAGTGCTTGTTTCATCGTGTATCATTCCATATTGCCTGGAAATCAGCATGCGGTTATCATCAATTAATGGGAAATTAATGGCCACCGGGTTTCTCCCTTTGTATTTCAATGTATCGAGGGTACTCACCCAGGTCCGATGCTGATACAGGGTGTCGGTAGACAAAACAAACAGTTTTACGCCCAGCTTATCGAAATCATCCTGTTTTTGCGCCAATTCGAGGATTTCGGAGGAACAAACCGGTGTAAAATCCCTGGGATGGCTGACAAGGATCTTCCATTTGTTTCCATAATCACCGGGGAAGGAAACTTTCCCCTGGGTTGATTCAGCTACAAAAGAAGGAGCATCTGATCCTATGAGAGGAATCGAATACACTGTCTTTTTCTGAGCCCACATCGGAGTTAATGAAAAGAACAGAACACACATCAAGAAGGTTTTTGTTTTCATAGAGAATTGTTTTTAATGAATAAATTGAGAAAATCGTTATGAGAATAATTTGATATCTGACAATACTGCTGTGTCGGGATCAATAAAATGACCATCATAAGGAGAATTGATGAGTTGATGAAATTGTTTAATCGTTATGTTACCAAAGACAATTAATAATTTAAGATATAAAGATAAGTATATCTTTTATATTTCCAAGAAATAATCACGTTATTTGTGAAAATTTATGTATTCCGGCTGGAATCCCTTAATCGTGAATCCTGATACTGATGTCAGATCCATCACCCGGACCCGATATGCCAACAATTCCTGTCAAATGAACATATCTTGTTCAAAGCTAGGGATAGTCCGCATTATTTACTATTTTTAAAAGTTGAACGGTGATAACCTTTTCAGCTGTATTTACTTTAATTATTCAGGATTACTCATGGAAACCAGACGAAAATTCATAAAGCAGGTAATGGCAGGCACGGCCGGTCTTACTTTTGGCGGTATGGCTTTGGCCGGCGCCCCGGCAGGCTATCGCAGGATTATTGGCGCCAATGATAAGATCAGGGTGGGAATTGTGGGATTCTCCGACCGTTTTAAGTCCTCCCTTCTACCATGTTTTCTGGAGCACGCAGCTGAACTCAATTTCGAGATTGCTGCACTCAGCGATATTTGGAGTGTGAGGCGCCAGGAAGGTAAGGCTTATATTATGGAAAAGACCGGGTGGGACGTGGCCCTGTGTGACAACAACGATGAGTTGTATACACGCAAAGACATTGATGCTGTCATTATCAGTACAGCTGATTTCCAGCATGCCCTTCACCTCGTTGAAGCAGCAAAGGCCAGGAAGGATGCATACGTGGAAAAGCCGTTTGCCGAAACCATGAATGATGCCAAGGCAGCCCTGAAGGCTTGCCGTGAAAGCGGGATCATTGTTCAGATCGGCTCACAGCGCCGCAGCGGTACAAACTACCAGGCTGCCTATGATTACATACAATCGGGTAAATTTGGCAACATTGTTATGGTTGAGATGTGCTGGAATGTAAATCAGCCAGGACGTTGGCGCAGGCCTGCACTGGTAGCAGCTATCCGCGAACAGGATACCGACTGGAAACGCTTTCTCATGAACCGACCGTCCGAGCATTGGGATCCGCGTAAGTACCTTGAATACCGGCTGTTCTGGCCTTATTCATCAGGGATCCCCGGTCAGTGGATGTGCCACCAGATTGATACAGTTCATTGGTTCACGGGCCTGACGCATCCGCGAAGTGTAGCTGCTAACGGCGGGATATACCAGTGGAACGATGGTCGCACCAACGCAGATACCCTGACAGCCGTATTTGACTATGGCTCACCGGGTGATCCTGCAAATGGGTTCCAGGTGGTCTATTCTTCAAGGTTCAGCAATTCGGCCGGAGGAACCAAGGAATTGTACTATTCCAACGCGGGCATGCTCAACCTCGATAACAATACGGTAACCCCCGAAGGTGGCCTTCAGGCACCTGAAGCAGCTGCCATGAATCTGCCCGCTAACCTGCTGGAATCCTTTAAACTACCGGAGGTGTCGGTTGAAACCGGCGCCACCACAAGCGCTGATCCCATGACTTCAGCCCATATGCGAAACTGGATGGAATGTGTCAGATCGCGCAGGCAGACCCACGCCCCCGTTGAGGCAGGATATCATCATGCCATAGCCTGCATAATGGCAAACATGGCTTACAGAACGGGTATACGCACTACATTTGATGAAAAGAACCAGGTGGTTTTGGCCGGGGGAAAAGCTGTTGTCTATTAGGGACAAGGGAGGAACCAAACCCTCAGCTGTGATAAGCTTTGACAAATTAAGATACCTGTTAAATTACTGTTCTATGAGGTTCGTCATTCTCTTGTTGTTGTTTTTTGTTGGGTTGCACAATTTGCTTCATTCACAGGAAGTCCTTGACAAAGGCATTTTTATTAAAGTTGATGATGCCCAACGTTCGGTCAGTATCTTCTTCGACGGAAAGTATTTCACATCATACATTTATCCTGAATCACTGGAGAAGCCGGTGCTGTACCCCCTTACAACAGCTTACGGGACCGTGGTTACCCGGGGATTTCCGCTTCAGCCCAGGTCTGGTGAACGCATAGACCACCCTCACCAGGTAGGATGGTGGCTTAATTACGGTGATGTCAACGGGCTTGACTTCTGGAACAACTCCTATGCCATACCTGATTCTCTGAGGACAAAGTTCGGAAGCATCCGGCACTCCAGGGTTGTCAGTACTGAGAATGGCCATGATAAAGGAACTTTGACCGTCAGATGCCAATGGATTGATCATGAAAACAGGGTATTGCTCGAGGAAGAAACCTCGTTTGAGTTCTCAGGAGATACATTGAGGCGCCGGATCATCAGGTCAACTACCCTTACTGCCATAAATGGCGATGTAAAATTTGGCGACAACAAGGAAGGATTGTGCGCTTTACGTGTCGACAGAGCTTTTGAGACTCCATCGGATAAACCTGAACAGTTTACAGATGCATCCGGGAAACCCACTGCCGTTCCTGTTTTAAATAATGAAGGCGTAAACGGGGTCTATCGAAACAGCGAAGAAGATGTAAAAGAAGCGGTTTGGGGTAAACGGGCAAAATGGGTGAGCCTTTCGGCCCATAAAGCCGGTGAGGATATCTCGATCTGCCTGTTTGATTTTCGCGGTAATCCCGGTTACCCTTCCTACTGGCATGCCAGGGGCTACGGACTTTTTTCGGTCAATAATCTTGCCAGAATGGCATACAACAATACCGAACCAGAAAATATAACCCTTTTGAAACAGGGTAATTCCATTACCTTTAAACACATGCTGCTGATAAAAACCGGAGGTTTTATTACGACCGGGGAAATATCAGCTGAAGCGGAGGAATTTAACAATTCATTGTAAAAGAAAATATTCAACTATTAATATCCCTTAATCATGAAGTCAAAACAACTCTTTAACCGGCTAATTTCAATTTTAATTGGTATGACTGTAATTTTATCTGTGCTATCCTGCGACCGGACCCCCGATTATCCTGGTTACAGACTCATTGAGAAGAGATTTGTCAAAGAGGTGAACGCCGACTGCTATCTTTTCGAACACATAAAAAGCGGGGCCCGCATCCTCAAAATTGCCGCGGACGATCCCAACAAAACATTCAGCATTGCCTTCCGGACCATTCCCGAGTCAGATGCCGGAACACCCCATATTCTGGAGCACTCCGTGCTCAACGGGTCCAGGAACTTCCCGGTTAAAAGTCCGTTTGACGTGCTGTCGAAAGGATCGCTTAATACCTTTCTCAACGCCATGACATACGACGACTTTACGGTATATCCGGTTGCCAGTATGAACCAGGCGGATTATTTCAACCTGATGCATGTGTACCTCGATGCGGTGTTTAATCCTTTGATATACAACGACCCACGTATCTTCATGCAGGAGGGCTGGCATTATGAACTTACTGACCGGAGGCAGCCGCTTGAATACAAAGGCGTGGTCTACAATGAGATGAAAGGTGCTTTTTCAAGTCCCGAAAGAGAATTGTGGTACCGGATACAGCAAAACCTTTTCCCCGACAACGGTTACGGATTCTCTTCAGGCGGGTATCCCACGGTGATACCCTCACTCACGTATGATGATTTTATCAGTTTTCACAAAAAGAACTACCATCCCTCCAACAGTTATATCTTCCTATACGGAGATGCTGACCTGAGCAAGGAACTGGCATTTATCGACAAGGAATACCTTTCGCAATATGACAAAGCCGAAGTGTTGCCTAATCCTGTTCCGAATGTTCCTTTTGCTGCCATAAAGGAGGTTACCGCTTCTTATCCGGTAACAGAAGGTTCGCCAATGAAAGACCAGACATACCTTGCCCTGAACTGGGTGACAGGCAGCGGATCTGACCCGGTTACCATAATGGCACTTGATATTCTCGCCGATGTGCTGGTCAACCAGGAATCGGCACCTGTCAGGAAAGCACTGCAGGAAGCCGGTATCGGAAAGGATATTTATGCAACCAGTTCAAGTTTGCCACAGGGTATATTTACCATTGTTGTTCAAAATGCAAATCCCGCTGACAAGGACAATTTCAGGAAGGTGGTCCTTAATACGCTGGAAAAGGTCTGTACTGATAAGATAGACAGGGAAACGCTCGAGGGGTCGCTGAACAGAACAGAGTTCAGGCTTCGTGAAGGTAATGACGCCCAAAAAGGGATCACCTATAATATAAGAACCCTGGCCCCCTGGATTTATACGAACGATCCCTTTCCCGCACTGGAATACGAGAAACAGCTTTCAAAAGTGAATGAATCCCTGAGCAATACGTATCTCGAGGATATCATCAAAAAGGAATTGATTGGCAATCCCTATGGTCTTGTACTGGTTCTTGAGCCTAAACCTGGCCTGGAGAAGGAAATATCAGACAAGGTGAACCTTGAACTCGCAAAACATAAAAAGGATATGACCCCGGCGGAGCTTGATTCTACCATAAAACTAACCAAGGATCTCATTGCATACCAGCAAAAGGAAGACAGTCCTGAGGCGATTGCCACCATTCCACTCTTAAAGCTGGGAGATATCAAACCCGAGGCCACCTGGTACGAGGCCAGCGCCCAGAACCTGGCCGGCGTACCACAACTTTATTTTAATGAATTCACCAATAAGATTGTTTACATGAATTTCTGGTTTGATCTGCGGGTCCTGCCGGAGGATAAAATTCCCTATGCTGCCCTCCTGGCCGAATTGCTGGGAAAAATGGATGCAGGCGATTATACCTATGAACAGCTCGATAAAGCTATCAATATCAATACAGGTGGCTTTAGCAATTCCCTTACATACTACCTCCCCGGGAACAACGACAATGACCTGTTGCCTAAGTTCAGGATCAACATGAAAACCACGGTTGAGAAACTGGATACGGCACTTGGATTGCTGGGGGTTATCATCAGCAGTACAAAACTCGATGACCAGGAGCGTTTGTACGAGTTATTGAAACGGCATCAATCACAAATTGAATCTTCCAAAAAACAAAACGGCTATGGGGTAGCGGCCAACCGGCTGGATTCCTATTACTCCAGAAGAGGTGTATTCAATGAAAAAACACGAGGCCTGGATTATTACTGGTTTGTCACAGACCTCACCAACCGCTTCAAGGATGATCCCGAAAAGGTGATCGGTGAACTGAAACAAGCTTATGATTTGCTTTTCACAAAGAGCAACATGATGACCGGGACAACCTGCAGTGAAACGGACTTTAATTCCTATTCAGAATCTTTCAAAAAATTTACAGGTAAGCTGCGCGATAAACCGGAAGTTTTGAATACCTGGGCTCTGACACCATCAGTAAAGAACGAAGGCATTCTCACGGCATCAAAGGTTCAATACGTGTTACAGGGATTTGATTATAAGAAACTCGGCTTTGACTGGAACGGGAAATGGAATGTTCTAAGCCAGATCATGTCGACTGACTGGCTTCAAACCCAGATTAGGGTTATCGGGGGTGCTTATGGAGGCTGGTCTTCAATCGGGAGGGACGGAACAATCAGCTTTGCTTCCTACCGCGATCCCAACCTCAAGGAAACACTCGAGAATTACAGGGCAACCGTGAATTACCTGAGCAAGTTTACTGCGGATTCCATGGCTATGACCCGTTATATTATCGGGACCATTGCCGGTCTGGATTATCCGCTTACCCCGTCCCAAAAGGGTGATGTGGCTTTCAGGTATTACCTGGAAAAAACCACAAAGGATGAAGTTCAGGGTGACCGTGATGCTGTGTTGACAACAACAGCCGAGGATATCCGGAACATGAGCGATGAGATAGCCAGGGTGCTGGATCAGCAAGTGTACTGTGTATATGGTAACGAGGAGAAAATAAAATCAAACCAGGCCCTGTTTAAAAACCTGGTTGTACTGCAAAAATGATCTTGGTTCAAAACAGGTTCTCGCAATGGGTATTGGGCAGTCATTACAATGCCATGTGTGTATGGCCCTTACTTTTTGCCAAACCGGGGGTGAAAATTCCCCTGAATCCTGAAATGCTCAATCATGAGAAGATCCATGCACGACAGCAGCTGGAAATGTTGTGGTTATTTTTCTTCATCTGGTACGGACTGGAATTCCTGGTACATCTCGTACATTACCGCAACAGGCATGAGGCTTACCGGGCATTGTCATTTGAGCAGGAAGCCTATGCCAGCGATAAGGTTTTGGACTACCTGAACCGCAGAAAAGCATTTTCATGGGTTAAATACCTGACACCAGCAGGTAAACGCAGACCCCAAAGCCGTTAACATGCCTTTACATGTCCAAAGGAACCGGGATTGCTATATCATGATCATTGCCAATCATTTTCCAGTTTAGGGAATCCGGTGAAACCCACAAATCGAAAATCTGACCATATTCTCCTAAATACAGCCGGATACTGTCAACCATATAAGGTTTTCTGAGATTCATGATAAAGAATACCGTATCATTACCATCATCCCTGTTACTTGACCATCTTGAATACAATAAACCATCATTGACTTTTTCAAGGTATCCTTCACGTCTGTTATAGTTGTTGTAGAGAATAGAAGGCATTGACTCAAGGCTATTGCAATATAAATAAGGAAAATCATTACACGAATCACACAGAAAATACTCCTGCCATACAGATTGTGGTACAGGTTCACAGGCAAGTACATTACTCAGGTATTTATTCAAGGCAATGTTTTCATAATTGGAATAAGCCATAATTTCATGAATGTTACGTTGCCCTTTTGAAATTGGTACGTTATCAACAGTAATTTTATCCTCGGAATCGTATGAAACAAACCTGATGAATTGTATGCTGTCGTTAATGAGAATGGTACTGTCTGTTGCACATGATTTCAGTTCGTTACCAGTTAGTTTATAGTTGTATAATCTCAGTCCTCCGGAGTAGTTTGGAACATCACTGTTTGGGTCATACATATCGGGATCCCGGTAAAGTGTATGGTCCTTTTCCTGCTCACAGGCCATGCATGTTATGACCAAGGTGATCAGCGGTAATAATATTTTCAATCTGCCCGAATATTTCATAATCTCTGGTATAATTACATGGGTATACGTAATTTCAATTGATTAGATACAGAACTGGTTTCCTTTTTTCTAAAGGCTCATAGGTAAGCATAGATTTTTTTTCAGGGTTCTTTACCGCTTAACATTTACATTGCAACAGGTTCAAGGATAATTCTTTTGCAGGTCATTCCGGCAGGAAGAAAAACCTGTACCTTTACAGAAAAATAAATGCAATATTTCATGCCTGATGTCCAGTTAAATATCCCTATCTTCCTCGAAAAGAACGGAATTCCTGTCATTGATGTCCGGTCACCTGCTGAATTCGAACATGGGCATATTCCGGGTGCTCTGAATATGCCCCTGTTCAGCAATGAGGAGCGTTCTGTCGTAGGTACGCTTTACCTGCAACGTGGATCTTCCGAGGCCATGTTGAAAGGCTTGGAGATCATCGGGCCCAGGATGAAGGAATTTGCTGAAACAGCCCTAAAAATAGCACCCCGCGGTGAGGCCATGGTATATTGCTGGCGGGGCGGAATGCGCAGCAGCAGTATGTCGTGGTTGCTGAATACAGTCGGCATAAAAGCCAGTTCACTTGCAGGAGGGTACAAAAGTTACCGGCGTTTTGTGCATGATTTTTTTGCAGAACCGTTCAATCTTTTCGTTATCGGTGGGATGACCGGATCCGGAAAGACAGAGGTGTTGGAGGAACTTGAATCAGCGGGTAAACAGGTTATCCACCTTGAACGGCTTGCCAACCATAAGGGATCAGTATTCGGAGGTATCGGAATGTCAGGACAGCCTACTACCGAACAATTTGAAAACGATCTGTTCAATCAGCTCCGGAGCTTAAATCCGGCTGAACCCGTCTTTATCGAAGATGAAAGCCTGGCGATTGGCAATGTATTTATTCCCCGAACGTTCTTTGATCAAATGGTCTCAGCCCGGGGTGCAAACCTTACGGTCCCCTCGTCATGGAGAGTTAAACGGCTTGTGCGGCAGTATGCCTGCAGCGACAGGGAATTACTGGTTTCTGCTGCCAAGCGTATTGAAAAACGGTTGGGATTGGAGAGCACGGCCTTTGTCATCGACTGTATCATTCAGGGAAAAATGGAACAGGCCATTGAAACCCTGCTGTCATATTATGACAAGGTATATGGCCGGAGCATGAGCCTGAGAAAATGGAACAGGTTCCCGGAGATCAGGGTCAACGACGAATCAGCAGATGATGTTGCCATGAAGGTGTTTGGTTTAGCCGAAGACCGAAACCGGTATGCAGAAGAAATCCACTCTCTGCCCTCGCCAGCAGGTGACAGTGCAGCACCCCCCATACCTTGAGACTTACAACTTTCAATACATAACAATGACACTTCCAGAAATAAAACTAACCCAGTTCAGCCCCGGCGCAGGTTGTGGCTGCAAGATATCCCCTGCTGATCTGCGCGAGATTATTAAGAGGATTCCGGACAAAGATCAGTATGAAGGATTACTGGTGGGGTGTGAATCAAGTGACGATGCTGCGGTGTACGACATCGGGCATGGAAAGGCCATCATCAGCACCACCGATTTTTTTACACCCATTGTTGATGACCCATGGGACTTTGGCAGGATTGCGGCAGCGAATGCCATAAGCGATATCTATGCGATGGGCGGTAGGCCACTGATGGCCATATCCATTCTGGGCTGGCCGCTGGCAAAACTGCCTGCCCGTTTGGCTGGCCATGTGCTGGAGGGAGCACTGGACATTTGTAAGGAAGCTGGAATTCCGCTTGCAGGAGGACACAGCATCGACATCTCCGATCCTGTCTTTGGGCTCTCTGTAACCGGAATCATCAATAAAGGCAACATCAAACAGAATGATACTGCCGTCGCAGGATGCAGGATCTATCTTTCCAAGCCGCTGGGAACAGGAATACTGAGTACCGCCGCCAAAAAGAACCTGCTGGAGGAGGGTGACAGACTGAATGCATTAGCCTGGATGACCAAGCTTAACAAAGAAGGAGCTGAACTTGGTGAGATGGCATGCGTAAAAGCTTTGACAGATGTGACAGGATTTGGATTGCTCGGTCACCTGCTTGAGATTTGCGAGGGGAGCAGGCTTGGCGCCAGGATTCGCTTTGATGCCTTACCCAAACTGGATAACCTGAGCCGGTATATTGAAAAAAATTGCATTCCTGGAGGTACCTACCGCAATTGGAAAAGTTACGGATATAAAATAGGGGAAATCAATGAATTTCAGAAAATGCTGCTGGCTGATCCGCAAACAAGCGGAGGACTGCTGGTTGCAGTGAACAAAATGGATCAGGAATTTGATGCCTATGCACGAAAACACGGCTTTACCGAGATCGGATACCTGGAGGAGGCCTATCCTGAAAAATTAGTTCATATCGAATAAATTGAAAAACTGAAATCGCTTGCCAAAGGATTCAGTGATTCATGAAATAAATGCTACCTTTGAGATAAACCGGCTGATTTAACCAAACATCTGGTACTATGAATTCCTATAAGCGTTTATCCCGTCTTTCAATCATCTTCTCAACAGCTTTTTTGCTCTGGAGTTGCCTGGAATACAGCATAACCACAAAGGTAATGCCGGATGGCAGGTTATTCAGAACAGTCGTTGTGAAAGGTGATTCAGCAGATATATTCAGCGGATCATTTCCCGTACCCTCGGATTCAACCTGGGAAATAACCACGAGACGGGAACCCCGTAAATCGAAAGATGCTGCAGATCCCAATAAGGATGTGATATACGTGTATGAGGCCAGAAAGGAATTCACGGATTATGAGGATCTAAACTTCGAATTTTCAAAAGATTCAGCTTTTCATGATCACATATCCATCATGGTGAATGTTGACAAGAAACTCAAATGGTTCTGCACACATTTCTATTACACAGAAACCTATGGGGCATTGTTTCCGTTTCACGCTGCACCGGTCAGTGAATATCTTACCGATGCAGAACTTAAGGTATTCATTGCAGATGATGATGAAATTTACTATTCCGCAGCACAAGACAGCATCCTGTTCGTAGAAGATACCCTCAACCTTCCCGTCCTTTCCCGTGCCGATAGCGGCCGGTTCAGGGCTTTACGCGATTCAATCGAACAGAAACTCCAGGCCTGGCAAAGGATCAATATATACACAGAATTCTACGAAGCCGTTACGCTAGCTCTCCGGAACCTTGGCGATACTTCAGGTAAAGAATCAGCCCGACAACCTCTCTTCCTATGGCTTGACAAGGAAAAAACTATTGAGACCGGGATTGAATACGATGACGCTTTCCTGGATGCTGCTGCTGCCTATTTCGGTTTAAGCCCGGAAAAACTCAGATCAGCTAATCCGGCAGGCTTTGAAACCTTCAGCAGGAAGTTCAGGGTTGCTACCTATTCACTGGAATCCTATACAAATTGTGTACAGTTGCCTGGCAGGATTGTCAGGACAAATGCAAAAAAAACCCGTGAAAGTGAGGCCAGCTGGACATTCAGGATCGAGAACTTTTACGCTACCGATTATACTATGCGTGTCGAATCAAAACGTCTGAACCTTTGGATGGCAACTGGCACGGGAATTTTGCTGGTACTTTTAACCGTACTGCTTTTTGGATACTTCCGCCACAAAAAATAAAACCCCGGGCAGCAAATCATTTGAGCACCGGGGTTGGGAATATTTATTCAACTACAATCGACTGAGCGGGTTTGTGTATAAAAGCCTCTTTCTTAGGAAGATGAAGGATCAATATTCCGTTTTCATACCTGGCCGCTATGTTGTCTGCATCAATTTTTTCATTTATCCTGAATGTCCTTGAGGTGCCGGAGAAGTCGAATTCCTGCCGGTTGAAGGTATCCTGGTTATCGTTATCAACTGATTTTTCAACACGCACCGTCAGCAATCCATTTTCATGCCTTATGCTGATGTTCTTTTTGTTAACACCCGGCAAAGCCATATCAATGCGAAATTCCTTTTCTGATTCTGAGATGTTTGAAGCCGGAAGCGTATCCTGGTGGCAACCACAATAGCTGTCTGCAGCAAAATGATGCATGAACCGGTTCAGTGACTCGTTTTTGTTTTCATCCCGATAAGCGGAATAATAAGGATTGTAAAATCTTAAGTATGCCATATCTCGTTTTCTTTAAGTATTAAATTGACTTGTCGATCAGGTTATCTCAATTCTGATGCCAGGGATCGAATAGTGTCATTTCGGCATCCTCTTGCGGTAAAAAATGTCAATTAGGCGTGATTTGCAGATTTCCGAAGAATATCTGCAGCCAGTGGGCCCTCGTTAAACAGGAGATCTATGATACTCAGGTTGGAAATGAATCCGTACCTCTCCTGAAAGACTTGCTGATAGGGAAGGGGGTTGAAATTCAGGTCGGGCTGTGACAGTCTGGTTTTGGGATGGATGCTCTGTCGGAAATCAGCATGACTTCCGTTGTGTAGTTCCCATGTTTCAGTAACCAATACTTCCTTGTGAATATCCAGCAGGCCCAGTATGGCTTTGACTAATGCGAGGTTCCAGTCGAACAGCAACCGGCTATTCTGCCCGTAAAGGTTTTTGAAATCACTGGTATAGTATTCATAGAATGCAGAAAGGCCATAGGCAGATTCAATGGATTTCAGGTGGATCTTCTGCCAGTTTTTCCGGTAATCGATTTCAACCTCGGAGACAGGCATCTTTTCGCCGTGTATGTTTTTTACCGGAATGACCAGGCATTGCCTGCCATTGGCCCCATAAATATAACAGCGGTTGCGGTAAGACTGCTTCTGGTAGTTTTCGTGTTTTTCAATGAATACGGGTGCTCCGTACAGGAATTTGGAAATATACTGGATGGGCGGGAGGTAGGCTGTGGAAAGCAGTATCGGGGGGGGCATGGATGAAGGATAAGTTGGTTGTGATGGTTGTGATGGTTGTGATGGTTGTGATTGTTGTGATTGTTGTGATGGTTGT
>DIAS01000150.1:11010-11685 GCA_002415855.1 Bacteroidales bacterium UBA5072 | reverse complement strand
AAGTTCCTGCCCGACTGGACAGGCGGGTGCAACTTCGCTTTTTTTAAACTGTAGTCTGCGACTACGAATTAACACAGACCTGTTTTTGTAATGGTGGAACTGATTTATTGTTGATGCCGGATTGGTATAGTAGTAGTAGTCACAGACTACAATTTAAATACGACGGAGTTACAAACTCCGTCGAGCGGGGGTTGATTATTAGGATACAAAATTATTCCAAATAAATTCAACCACTAAGCGGTTGTGAAAATCTTCTATGCCAATGACACCGGGCTCTGCCCGGCGCTATTCATATTCAACCGCTCTGCGGTTTTCTATGTTAAGTTGACTACCTATTCCAGATCATTCCAGGCATTGGTAAACTTGTCTGTCTCCAGGTTCAATCAGGGATTAATAGCCTTTTTAGTAATATGATCCGCCTCTGAAAAAATGCGTTAAGAAAATCAATGAATGAAGCGTTAAAAAAGAAAATATGTCTGAGCCCCGATTCCTGCGGGGTGAGTTATTTTCTTTTAGCGCAATGAATTGATTTTTAGCATTTTTTTCAGCAGCGGCGGCGTTTTTTGTAACTTTTTTGCGCTGCTGCAAAAAAGTTAGATAAAAATACAATTATGATAAAATCGACTTCCAACATATTTTTCTGCTAAGCAAAGTTCCTGCCCGACTGGACAGGCG
>DIAS01000150.1:0-10749 GCA_002415855.1 Bacteroidales bacterium UBA5072 | reverse complement strand
GACTGGACAGGCGGGTGCAACTTCGTCGAGCGGGGGCTACTGTTTACTTATCAACGTTGAATCCACCTTCAAGGGGTCCTGCACCTGTCAAATTCGTCAAATTTCACTTGACTTAAGTTATAAATTGTTGTAAATTATTAGGTTATTTATTCTCCTCCATTAACCAAACACAAATCCTATGAAAAAAATCTGTCTACCCCTGACAATTGCTGTATTCCTTTTGATCTGCATAAATGGATTACAGGCACAGACAACACAGCCGCAGCCCAATCAGCTCGAATCATTTAGTACTTTTCTCGGAACCTGGCAGGCAAATGTTGGTAAAGACACCCTGGAAGTATGGGATTGCCAGCAATATGGTAAAGCCTACGTAATAAATGTATATCAGATTGTTAAGGATCAGAAAATTCCGTTGTACATGAATAATGTGGGTTTCGATTCAGGTGACGGCAAGATAAAGGGCTTTGTACTATGGGCCGATGGAAATTATCTTACCTGGATCGGTCAGTACAACCCTGATAAAAAGTTCCTGGTAGATGTAGTTGACAAATTTAAGCCCGAATCAGTATGGTTGAAATTTGAAATGGTTGCAACAAGTCCCACAGAAAGGATCTGGACCGAGCTGAACAAAGACGGCGTAAAAATATCAGACGAAAAATTCACCAAAGTCAAATAGCTTATAAGCCTTTGCAGGTCATAGAATGCCCTGATTTTCTGATTTCAGGGCATTTGTATTGGCCAGTTGATCCAGGTAAAAATGGCGCTTTTCCTATTTCTTACGTCTGGCACTTTCCATCCTTGCCCGGCGAGTTTCAGCATCCCTGAGCCACGCACAACCACACTGGTCAATGTTGAATCTTTCTTTGCAGCCTAATTTCAGATTAATGCCGAGTCTGATATTAACATTTTTTGTACTCATGGGCAGAATCATGCCCAAAATATTATCACTGACTACATACAACTGGAGCGAATTCATTAAATAGCTGAATCCAACGCCGACGTTGGTGATGCTCCTGTTCATATAGGACCAGCTCACGCTGGCTTCAAAATTGTCTGAAGGCTTTGCCAACAGGGAGGCTGTTGCTCCCGTTTGCAATTTGTGAGGCAGATAACGGTTATAGAGCAGAAAATTCACATCGAGCCAATTTTTCCATTGATAAGCTGTTCCCAGATACATTCTGGGACTCAGGGTGTATGTATACGGATTCTCGGTCACCTCGGATGACATGTTTTGATTCAGTTCATCAAATACGTCCCAGAGATAGGTATCAGTTATCATCGACCTGCCAAAGGGTCCGTTATAGGCATAGCTTCCTGAGAGATGATAGTTTGTTGTGTTGCTTCTGTAAAATATCATTCCCAGATCGAGCAGGCTACCGGAAAAGGTCATCCGTTCACTATATTTGTAAATGAATCCAAAATCGAGCGCAAATCCCGGATTGCGTAAGTTCGTCATGTACTTTCCGATTGGCGCATCATACCGGTTATAGAACCGATAGGTACCCGGACTTTCCTCCTGCAGGGAATAGGGCAACGAGCTGTTATACCCTCCGTCAATTTCAAAGATAAGATCATCGGAGTTTTCATCAACGTAAATGCCGAAGGTGCTGTTCCCTGTGGTAAAGTTAAACTCACCAAACAATACTTTGGCCTTCGCACCCAGAATTAGTCTGCCGGAAAACTTTTTTGAAATGCCAAAGGCAAACTCCCTGTAATGATTCAGGGACATGTTCATGCCTTTGAGCAGGATATGTTCCCCTTCAAACTCAGGATCTCCTCTGAGAATAAACGCTGTAAGGTCACGGGTGTAGAGAGCCGTTTCATCATCCTTTTCTGTTACGGTGAAGGTATAGTAGTTGTCATTCCTTTGTAAGCCCACTGCCAGCAACGTGCTGTGGAACTCTGAAAGGAAGTAGTTCAGGTCTCCCATCCTGTCGGTATTAAAATCGGGTCTTCTTTGGATGCTGCCATTGGTGAAAACTTTAATGACATTCCCTGCTGTAAACCCGCTGTTGGCGATGTTCATGTGAAAGGAGGAAATCACGGGCAGCCCGATAAAGTCGCCGCACCCTCCCTGAACTGCAGGATTAACAAAATTTGACTCAGGCAACGAATACATGAAAAAGAGGGTGTTGTTCTGCTGGGCCTGACAGGTAATGAAAGCCAGAAAGAAAACAAGGGCAGGAAGGATACCCCGTGAGATTATGCCAGTGAAATTACCCTTCATACAGTCATCGGTTCAGGCAGCAAGTGTTAGATGTTCTTCTCAATCAGATGTATGAGCGCATGAATGACTTTAATATGGATCTCCTGGGTCCTGTCGGAGTATTTTGTGTAAGGTGCCCTTATCTCCACATCACATAATGCCGCGAGCTTTCCGCCATCTTTTCCGGTAAGGCCGATAACTTTCATTTTTTTCGAACGGGCGATTGCAGCAGCATTGTTGACATTGGCAGAATTTCCGCTGGTACTGACAGCCAGGAGCACATCACCTTCCTGACCGACTGCCTCCACATAGCGTGAAAAGACATGCTCAAACCCAAGATCGTTACCGGTGCATGTGAGGTGTGCCGGATCTGATATGGACAACGCTGCCAGAGCTTTGCGGTGATCCCGGTAAAAGCCCGAAAGTTCCTCGGCAAAGTGCATGGCATCGCACATCGATCCCCCGTTCCCGCAAGATATAATTTTATGCCCCTGTTTTAGCGACTCAGCCATAACCGACCCCGCGAGTTCAATACTCAAAAAGTTCCTGTCATCGGAAAGGAAGCTTTCCAGCACTGTCATGGCTTCTCTGAACTCCTGCTTGATATTGTTCATACTCCCTGATCTTTTATTAACGCAAATCCCTCAATGGTTATACTTCCTCCTGTTCCTCCTCCGTATCATTATCCTGATCGGTCATCTCGGGCAGATATTGTGCAGTCTCTCCAGCCGGAAGTGATTCAACATCCCTCAACCTGCGCTGAATGGCTTTGGTCCTCTTGCCAACCAGCTCATCCAGCTGGTTTGTTGCGGTGTGCAGGTTCTTCTGGGCTTTCTCAAGCATTCCCCCGAATTTGCCAAATTCGGTTTTAATAGCTCCCAGGACCTTCCACACTTCACTGCTTCGTTTCTGAATAGCCAGTGTTTTAAAACCCATTTGAAGACTGTTCAGAATGGCGGCCAGCGTTGTGGGTCCCGTAACCATGATCCTGTAATCCCGCTGTAACTGCTCAATCAGTTCGGAACGCCTGATGACCTCGGCAAACAAGCCTTCAAAGGGCAGGAACATGATACCAAACTCGGTTGTATTGGGAGGATCGATATATTTGTCCTGTATATCCCGGGCCATCTTTTTGATGATCGCTTCCAGACCTTTTGATGCAATCTCAACGGCATCAGCGTCACCTAATTCATAAGCATCCGTAAGGTGATGATAGGCTTCCTGCGGAAACTTGGCATCGATGGGAAGATACACAACACCTTTCTCCTCATCTTTGCCCGGCAGTTTGATGGCAAACTCCACAACATCCGATGAACCTTTCTTTGTCCTGACATTGGCCTCATATTGCTCCGGGGCCAATACCTGTTCAAGCAACATTTCGAGCCGTACTTCTCCCAGACCACCGCGCATTTTAACATTGCTCAGGACCTTCTTGAGCCCGCCCACATCCTGTGCCAGGTTCTGCATTTCTCCCAACCCTTTCTGCACACTCTCCAGCTGTTTGCTTACCAGCTCAAAGGATTGTCCCAACCTCTCATTCAAGGTTTTCTGCAGCTTTTCATCCACCGTTTCGCGCATCTGTTCCAGTTTCTTCTCGGTATTTTGAATCAGCTCCTGCTGCTTCATCTCCAGCTGGCCGAACTTTTCTTTCTGGGTGTTATTGAATGATTCGACATTCCTGTCAAAGGCCGCCTGAAATTCCTTCAACGTGCGCGAAAGTTCCTCGCGGTTCGAATCTGTTATGGACTTAAGCTGGTCCAGCTGTGTCTTTGAGATGGTATTCAGGGCCTCCAGAAAGGACGTCTGAAAATTTGTGAGGGTCCCCGATAGTTCCTGCCGGTTGACTCTCACTTCGTCCCTGACCATGCTCTCGATCCTGCTGTTGTTTTTATCGGTCTCATCCAGGCGCGATTTCATAGCGGAAAGGATCTTCCCGGGCATTACAAAAAGCTGCAGCAGCAGAACCAACAGCGCAACGATAAGGATGGCAATTGTCAGAAAGAGTTCCATGCTAAACCGTCAGTTACTTCATTGTTTGATATTTTAAGCAACAGATGATCCGAATTCATCCGATTGTTCTAATTTTAAGGTAATATTTCAAAATTTAAAGATAACAATTAAAACGCTTTACAATTAAAACCTTGTATATGAAAGTCAGACCATCACGCAGAAATTTTATCAGGCAACTCGGAGGCTCCTCCCTGTTGCTGGCAGCAGGTTCTTTACAGTCTCTTGCCGAAGATGAAACCCGGAGACAGGTAATCCCCTACGCGAAGAGGATCAGTGCAAATGACAAGATAAGGGTTGCCAGCATCGGTATGGGAATTATGGGGCATGCTGATGCCGATTCGGCACTGAAGGTGCCCGGTGTTGAGCTGGTTGCAGCCTGTGACCTTTACAAAGGCAGGCTCGACAGGGTAAAAGAAAAATACGGTGATAACGTCATAACTACCCAGGACTATCGTGAATTGTTACTCCGGAAGGATATCGACGCTGTAATTATCGCCACAAGCGATAACTGGCATGCCAGAATAGCAATTGATGCAATGAACAGCGGAAAGGCAGTTTATTGTGAAAAACCTGTTGTTCAGAAAATAAGCGACGGGCTGCCCGTGATTGCCGCCCAGCAAAAGACCGGAAAGCCTATGCAGGTTGGCAGTCAACGGGTCAGTAGTATTGTATGGCGACAGGCAAAGGAACTGTATAAAACCGGCGCCATTGGCCAGTTAAATTGTGTGGAAGCTTCATTCGACCGACAGGATGCCCTGGGCGCTTGGGAATATACCATGCCAACCGACGGATCACCTGAAACCGTAGGTTGGGACCGTTATATCGAAGGAATGAAAAAAATGCCCTGGGATCCGAAAAAATTCTTCTGGTGGAGAAATTACCGCGACTTTGGAACAGGCGTCGCCGGAGACCTTTTTGTGCATTTGCTATCAGGCATACACCTGGTTACCGGTTCATTCGGACCTAAGACTATTTTTGCCTCGGGACAGCTTTGCTACTGGAAAGACGGCCGTGATGTACCCGATGTGATGACAGCCATTATGCAATATCCTGAATCGAAAGAGCATCCTGCTTTCCAGGTCATGCTGCGGGTCAATTTCGTGAGCGGACTGGGCGATAAGGGAATAACAAGGTTTATCGGGAGTGAGGGCGCCATGGATATGCTTGACAGCGGATTTAACCTCACCCACAGCATTATGTCGAAAGCGCCGGGTATTGGCGGCTGGGATGCTATCTATTCCTATCCCCAGGCCATGCAGGATGAACTGATGAAGCAATATGACCTCAAGTACAGCGCCGAAGATCAGAAAAGGCCCGATAAACCAGGTGTCAGCTATGTTGCTCCTGCAGACTACGATGAACATGTGGAACACTTTGCCAACTTCTTCGATGGCGTACGCAACAATGCTCCGCTTGTAGAAGGTCCCGAGTTTGCATTCAGGGCTGCAGCTCCCACCCTGGCCTGCAACGACAGCTACTTTCAGCAAAAGATCATCAACTGGGATCCTGTAAACATGAAAGTGGTTTAACCCTATACGGTTAGGTAATATTGAGCCTGCCTCAACGGCAGGCTTTTTTATTCTCCTGCCAAAGCATGAGAACATGCATTATGCCGGCCGTCATCCGGAAGTCCTTACCATGCCGAAATACCTGATCAAAAGCGTCGCTGCTCCCAGTAACAGGAATAAATCCAGATAAACTGCAAGTTTCAGTACGCCAAAAAGTCCGTAAAACAAGCCAAATGCTATCAAGGCAATGGTAATAGGCTGTGATCCAAAACCATTGTATATCAAAGCCAATCCTATCAGGATCGATAATGTAGGACAGGGAATTAAACCGGCCGGGGAGGCGTATAAATACCTGAAAAGGGAATCGGTTTTAAGAAAATGAGGATAAATCAGTCCAAATACCACCAGAATAATCCCTACAAGGAGAAAAGGCAAGGCTGAAAGGGATACCGGTTGTGCAGTCGCCCTGAGACCGAAAATGAAAATAAAGATTGCCAGCATTGAAAACAGGATCCCATTAAAAGGATTACCGGATTTCCATGCAAATACAGCAACTGAAAGTAATGGGATACTCAGCATGATGCCAAATAACCTGTTGGATGGCACCCATTTGGCGAACAGAAATGCAATGATCCCGAAGAACACTACATGCCAGACAATGGCAGAGGCCGGGTAATCATCCACAATTGACTGCAACATTTGAAGAATTTCCTGTGTTTTAGGCATATTGATAATATTAAAATGAAATTAGCATGCAACAGCAATGACCGGTTCTAAAGTGCATAGGCAAGCCCTATATTCCAGCTGAATGCAGGGAAAGGTGTCATATTACTGGCTAAGGCCTGTATGGCCTGAAAGAAAACCGTCAACGGGACTTTTCTTACAGCGGCCGAAATCTTGGGAGATACGAATAAGCCGTCGTTAGTGCCCGTGTAGTTGACGTAAAACAGTTGCAGGTTCACACCCAGCAGGACATGTTTTCCGATACTGACAGAAGAAATGTCGCCGACTAGATCGATAAAATGTCCTTTTAACGTTCCTGGCTCCTGGCCCCTGTCATTCCAATACATCAATGAAAGAGAAGCATTTTGAGCGAATCTATAGGTGCCTGCCACCTCAAAGGCAAAATATCTTTGACCTTGCAGGATGGTGGTATCCTCCACTATTTTATAATCACTGAAGAACGAACTGATGTTCATCCCTGTTCTGAATTCAAAAGCAGGCCAGTTTACCAGCCTGATCCGGAACCAGTTATCGATGAACCATGGTCTTCCATCGAGGCCGTAAGCTAATGTAGGTTCGTAGCTGAACCAACCCTTCGCCAGGGAAATGGAAGCCAAAGCAGCCGGATCACCTAGGGAAAAGGCCGGTACAGAGGCTATCCCATTGCTGTTAAGGCTGATTGTAGCACCTGCCTTTAGTTTTGTAGCGGAACTGTCCGCTCCCTCCTGTGGATAGGAAAAGGCTGTGAGGGCAATGAAGACCATACAGAAAATGATCCGCATTTCCCTGTTTAAGGGCTTAATCAAGTATGCCATAAAATGCTTGCACCCTCATGATGAGAGAAAGAATAAAGATAACTTTTGCTTTTCAAATTGCAATAAACAGTTCCAATATTCAGAAGGACTAATTAGTTGCGTATTCCTTTACCTGAAAAACAAAGGCTTGCAGTCGTGTATCGAGCGATACCGAATCCTGACCGTCATAGGCAATGTTGATCCAGGGGATGTTGCCATGGTCTTTCCGGAAAGAATCACTCACCGCGGCAATTAGTGTACCGGGCATGCAGGTGAACGGAAGAATAGCTGCTATACCTGAAATGCCCCGGGCAGCCAGGTAGGCCGAGCTACCCATTGCTATCGGGGGATCACCGTCATAGTCCCTATGAACATATGGGTTACATAACTGCAGTATGGCATGCAGGGGTACAGTCCTGGCATGATCAACAGCTTTGGTAATGTTTCGCAAGATCAGCTTTTCTGAAACATGTTGCGCCAATTGCTGAATCTGCGACTTGAAGTATCCCTTCATATCCCGTTTCCGGATACTGTCTCTTTCATAACGGTAAGTAGAATAGGTGACCCACTCTGAGAAAGGGGCAATGAGGGTTTCAACCCCCTGATCTTCCAGACGGCTTATCACTCCTCCGTTACAGTATGCATTATCGCGCATGAAGATTTCGCCGATGACCCCCACAATGGGTTTTCTGCATGCCCTGTTCACGGGAATTTTTTTGAAATCATCAACTATTTCCTTGAGTACACGGTGGAGTCCGTGGGCACCTCTCTCCGTGCACCGGATGATTTTGTCCAGCCCCGATCGGTAAACAGTATCGGTATCGCCCGTATATACTTCATAGGGTCTGGTCTCCTGCTTAAGTTTTCGCAGGAAGTCCACTGCAATAAATCCTTTCCAGGCGCAAAAACGGAATCTCGAAGCCTCTTTACCTGCAATATCCGAATAGGATGATTCATTGGAAGGGGATACGATCTCAGCCTTTTCAAAGCCAAGTTTATCGAATATGACCCGTTGTAAATGGTTATACTGTCCAAAACGGCATGGTCCGTTGTGATCGGGCATGAAAAAACTTACGCGAGAAGGATCAGTGCCCGGCTCCATGAGTTTCCGCAGGAAGCTTCCTGTTGTGCAGATCATCGGAAAGCACTCCCGTGAAGAAGTATATAATCTGCCAAGCTCCAGGTCCTTTTCATTCTGGACAGGCAAAACTTCCGACATAATTCCACAACTCCTGGCTGCCGCAGCAATCGCATGGGCGTTATCATTCATATAAGGGAAGTACAGTACCCGGTCCTTCAGGGGTGAGGAAGGTCCGGGCCTGGGGCGGTATATTTTCTCCTGTGCAGCCTTGTTGAACTCAATACCGTGAAGGCTGTCCACAAAAGCTTCAATCCGTGTGATCATCCCTGCATCAGCAGAGTGCTCATCAACTTCCAGGTGAAGGCATGGTTTTCCCTTCAGTTCCTCATCAACATAGTGCAGGAGGAAGGAGTCGGGACCACACCGGAAATTTGTGATGTATACTGCGTGAAGCCTGTCATCCTGTGCCACTCTGCGGGCAGCAGCAAGGATCTTTTGTCCATTCGGCCAGTACATACTCCGGTACTGGTCAAACACCCCGTTAATAGGAAGCTCCAGAAAATCCGGCGGAATGGGCATCAGATTATGCCGGATCAGCTTTTCCGCCAGATCAAGGTTCAGGAACGGATCAGATGAATTGTAGGGCCGTCCCAGCAGAACAACAGGACGGCATCCTTCAGGTATTTTACGCAGTACCTGATCTCCATAAGAAATCAATCCCGCCTCAAAATTCATTTGCGCTTCATTCGCCTTAAGGATGGCACGTCCTACATCGTCTTTCTTCATCCCGAATGTGCTGTTAAAGAAGCTGTATAACTCATGTCTGAGCGTGGTATTGAAATGCCTGAAATGAAATACAGGGGTCAGGATCCTCCGCATGGAATATCTTGATCGAAGCGCTGCCCTGACCATGAAAGGGTGGCTCTGTATCCAGGGACAGTTGCAGTTTGAGGTCGTATTCCCGGGTTTGCCCCTTGCATCAACGATAAAGGGCAAAAAGACATAATCTGCTCCCTTTTCGAGAAGAGCAACCACGTGTCCGTGCATCACTTCAACAGGCAGGCAAACCTCAGTAGAAATGGATTCAAGTGATTTCTTAACAAGCGCTTTATCCGTGCTTTCTGATATCATCACGGAGAATCCCAGTTCTTCAAAAAGCATACGCCAGAATGGAAATTGCTGATAAAAGATCATCAAAGCCCTGGGTATGCCAATGGTTATTTTCCCGTGTGATTTTGTAAAGGCATATCCGTTCAACAGCATGTCCGTTCTCCGGGCAAACAGATTTGGGATGGCATTGGAAACCGCTTTCCGGTCATTTGCTTCATATTTCTCACACCGGCCCCCATAAAACAGCGCCTTCTTTTCGCCTTCTACCCTTACTTTTCTTATTTCACATTGGTTTGTGCATCCTTTGCAGCTAAACATGCTTATCGCATAGGGAACATTGCGCATCTGAAAACCTTTGAAGCGCGTCTTAACCTTACCATTCATATATTTCTTTGCCAGAATTGCGGCACCAATTGCCCCGGTAACGTCGAAGTTGGGGGGAACCGTAACAGGTCGTTGCAGCACTTGTTCAAAAGCTGCCACTACTGATTTGTTATTTGCCACTCCTCCCTGAAAGAATATGTGATTACCCACCTTGCGTTCACCGACAACTTTTTGAAGATAGTTGTTCACAATAGAATAGGCAAGTCCCCCAACCAGCTTGTCTACTTTCATTCCTTTCTGCAGGAAGGAATTCAGATCCGATTCCATAAATACCGTACAGCGATCGCCGAGTTTTACCGGACAATCACACGCCAGGGCAAGGCTTCCGAACTGTTCCTCTATCCGGATATTCAGTTTTTCAGCCTGCTCTTCCAGGAAAGAACCTGTGCCGGCCGCACAAACCTTGTTCATCTCAAAGTCCACCACCACACCATTTTTAATGATGATAAGCTTGGAATCCTGTCCGCCAATCTCGAAAATAGTGTCCACTGCCCGATCGTAATCGATTGCTGCTGTTGCCTGTGCAGTAATTTCATTTACAATAACGTCGGCCCCGATAAAGTCCCCTGTCAGGTAACGCCCTGAGCCCGTTGTACCTGCACCCATGACAACAGCCCGATCCCCGACCTCGCTGTAAATTTCAGTCAGTCCATTTTGTATGGCATCGAGCGGTTTCCCTGCTGTAGGTAGGTATCTGCGGGATACTACCCTGTGATCTTCGGTCAGAAGCACCAGGTTGGTACTGAGTGAGCCAATATCCAGTCCGAGATAAACCGGTACTTTATCCTGTCCGTTAAACCTGAAGTGTATAGGTTTTTGGACCAGTGTTTTTGATTCTTTCAACTGCGGAAGAGCTTTGGCATGAATCCCATCCTGCTGCAAATAATCCCTGAGGTCATTCAGACCTTTGAAAGTAACTCCCCGTTCAGGCAT
>DIAS01000005.1 GCA_002415855.1 Bacteroidales bacterium UBA5072 | reverse complement strand
CCCCACCAGAACCAGTTCTTGTAAAGCAGTGCATCAATGGCGGTAGCTTTGAGACTGTGCCCGAATAGCTCCGCGATCATGTATACCAGAATCAGTACACCAGTAAACGTTATCACCGCTGCATTCAGAAAAGTATCTACTGTCCCCCGTGCAATTGCAGCGACGGGAAGTGAAACCAGGTGGTCCTCCTTTTGCTTTTTAAACAGGTACCGGAAACCGCTCAATCCAAGTGCTGATCCCAGCAGTCTGCCAGCAGGTTGCTTCTCCCAGCCTTCCGGTGTATAAACAATGGTTTTAAAGATGTTAAATACAAAGAGCAGTGTCCCCACCATGATCAGCGCAATACCGATAATGAAAAAAGTGCCGCCCAGGACGCTGAACTGGCTAAAATCAGCCGGTAATGGCCAATATAAAGTGTATAAGGGTGCATAATGTGATAAAAATCCGGCACTCCACATTACCAGTGTGCCTGCAGCGATAAGGATGCACGTCCAATTGGCCATCCGGATACTCCAGAGCGGCTTTTTCATCAGAAAAGGAACCAGAAACAGGAATGCTCCGAAAACGATCATGTATGTTGAACCAAATATTCCTACCAGGGGATGTGCCGTCATGATGGCGAAGAACTGTTCGGTAGAAACCTGGGGTATGGGATGTATTTCGTAAATCCTCATCAAAACGCCTTCGATGACAACAAAGGCATAATATACAAGGCCAATAACCACAAATCGCAGTGCCATTTTTTGCATCGCTGTCAGGGATTTTGCTTTGAACAATCCCTGTTCACCATTTAACAATGTTTGTATAAAGCTCATTTTTCAGTGTATTAATTGTTTAAATTCAAGAATTGAACAGGCACCCTTATTCAATGACCTCAACCACTGCCTTTTCATGCATGAATGCCCCCTTGGGACCGGAATATTCCGTTGACCGGATATCAAAAATACCTGTCTCACCAAATTGCCACAGCACGTCATTTTTATGACCCGGCACGACCTGCATCTGGAATACCATTGTATTGTCCTGCCTGAACAGACCGAATCCGTATGTAAGGTCATTTGTGGTCACATCGAAAAGCACCTTTTGATTTAACCTGACCGTTAGCTTTTTGGCAGGCAGTCTGAACTGATGATTCTCAACGGTGATGTGAAATACAGTATCCGCCTTGATCTCATTTCGGTTCAGGTCCATTGGAGACCAGGGAATTGTGTTGTAGGTGAAAATGTGCAGTGAGACCCCTGTGACAACCAGGAAGCTTACCCAAACATAGAAAAATAAAGGCCTTATCAGCTTACCCTCGCCCTTGGAAGTGATTTTGTAAGCAAACCACCCCACAACAGAAAGGATCGCCAATGCATACAGGGTATAAACCCAGATTAATCCGGTTAAAACATCCTTTGAATCTGCCATATTACTTCGTTTTAATGGTTATTGGTATAGTGAGTTTTGTACTTCCCGCCAATTGTCCTACTGAAGTGCCCGTGAAAATTGAGACCATTCTTTGCCTGGTCTCTTCCCAGAGATCATGCATATTGCACCGGTCTGCAACGCGACAGTCCTTAATTCCCATAATGCATCTGCTCAGAGAATCCAGATCCCCGGTTGCATCAATTATCTCCGATAAAAAGATTCTTCCCGGATCTTTTGAAAATGCAAAGCCACCGTTCTTCCCGCGTACACTACACAGGAAACCTCTGTTGGTCAGCAGGGTAAGTACCCTCCTTAAGTAACGGTTGTGGATTCCCAAAGCTGAAAACAGATACCGGGCGGAATACACTTTCTTGTTTTCACTGGCCATTAATATCAGAATTCTGATGGCATAAGTAGTTGTCCTGGTAAAAATCATAATTAATACATCGATGTATTAATTAACGAATATAGTTAATATTTCAATAAGCTGATTTCGTATATCCCTATTTCAATGCAGGAAATTAATACTGCACAGCGCCATAATTTTATAATCTGCAGAATTTCCGTCATTTTACTTTAGACTGATTCCCTTTTTTTATATATTACCTCAGGTTTATGGTTTTTTATTTTTTCCCAACCCGAAAGGCAAACTTTATGGAAGGAATTGAGATTCATGTGGCTGATGAAACTGAACGTGACCAGGCGGCTGTGCTGCTGGCCGGGACAGAACCCTGGATCACGCTTGGCATCACACTGGACGCATGCAGGAAAACCTGCAATGATAAAGAGTTCTTGTTGTATACAGCATATGCTGGCCACAGGCCATCGGGATACATTATCATTGATCCGCGTGGTGTGGCGGGATCACCCTATGTGAAATCAATTGCCGTATATCCGGAATTTCGTGGCCGGGAAATAGGAACCGCACTGCTGAATTTTACCGAGAACCTCTTCAGGGGAAAGGCGAAGTATTTGTTCCTTTGTGTTTCATCATTTAACACAATGGCACAAAAATTCTATCAGAAATGCGGTTACCAGGCAGCCTGTGAATTCAAGGATTATATTATTGAAGGAGAATCGGAAATTCTCATGCAGAAGAGACTATGAACAAAAGCATGCATAAACCCTGGCGGATTGTAGGCATGCTATGTGCAACGGCTACTGCGGGATATCTGTGCCGTGTCAATGTTTCTACCGCTGCTCCTCTGCTAATGAAGGAATTTGGATTATCGCAAATAGCCATGGGGCGAATTTTCAGTGCATTTCTCCTGGGGTATGCCCTGTTTCAGATCCCGGCAGGTGCCATTGCCGACCGGCTGGGAGCGCGAAGGCTGCTGTCAGTAGTTACCTGGCTATGGTTCATTTTGACTGTCATGCAAACACTGGTGGGTTGGGGAAATCTTTACCTCAATACCTCAACCGCACTGATCATTTTTATGATCTTCCGTTTTCTGACCGGTGTTTCAGCATCCCCTACCTATCCGGGTTCAGCAAAAGGAGTTTCACTTTGGGTTTATCCCCGTTATCAGGGTAGGGCCAATGGTATAGTAATTGCTTCCATTGGCCTTGGATCAGCAATTGCTCCGCCCCTTGTTTCCAATATTATGGTGTCGCTGGGCTGGCGTGCGGCCATGGTAGCCTCAGCCATGCCAGCGCTGATCATTGCACTGATCTGGCTCTGGATCAGAGAACCCGCCCATGTTAACACAGATCCGGACAGTACAGCCTCCAAAACAGCCGCTTCAGGAGAGCAAAGCGGAAAGATCCGTGGCATGAGTTTTTACCTGCTTACTTTCAGTTATACGCTGCAGGGCTATGTCGGGTACATCTTTGTTTCGTGGTTTTACCTTTATCTTGTTCAGGAAAGGCATTTTGGTTTGCTGAGCGGCGCCTGGATGAGCAGTCTGCCCTGGATACTTTCAATCGTTTCCATTCCTTTGGGTGGATATGTATCGGACCGACTTGCCGCCGGCAAAATCCGGCCGCTATGGGGTCGAAGGATCGTTCCATTAACCGGGATGGCACTTTCAGGGGTGTTGATATCTATCGGAGCCCATACCGGGAGTGCCATCATGGCTGCGATAAGTCTCGCCTTTGCCACTGCGCTTATTCTATGCGTGGAAGGTCCTTTCTGGGCGACAATGATGGGCATTGCCGGTAATAAAAGCGGAACAGCAGGCGGTATCATGAATATGGGAAGCAACCTGGGAGGATTGTTGTCTCCTGCACTGACCCCGGTCATTGCCAGTTATATCGGATGGGAAAATGCACTGCATGTAGCCGCTGTTCTTGCGGTGATTGGAGCATTCGCCTGGCTGGGTATCACTATTCCCCGGAAAGAAAATAAGAACCCTTGACAAGAATATTGTCGCCCTCGTGATGCAAATACCCTTGTGTATCAATTACCTCAAACCATTTTTCGTGAATCCTGCCTAATTCAACAGGGACCTTTTCAAGTAGGTATTTACCCTGCTGTTCAGATTTCCTGATAAATACAAAGTTTTTACCTTCGTCCGTGACAAGGGCCTCAATCGGTAAACCTTCCACCTGTGTTGTTTCTGTTTGGATTACGGCTTCGATGTACATGCCTGGTGTAAGGTTTTGGACTGGCTTGCCCGTTATATGCCCGTGAACCTCTACAGTTCGTTCATCACCATCTATCGATTTTCCAAACAGTATAATTTCACCCGTACCGGATACACCTGGTACATCGGGTATGCGGAAAACAATCAGCTGTCCCTTGCGAAGCTTGAAGATATCCTTTTCAAATACTTTCAGTTCAATGTGCAGATGATCAGGATTGATTATTTCACAAAGAATATCCGATGGATTGACAAACATGCCCTTCACCACATTGACCTCTGTAACATAGCCGTCAAGGGGAGAGGTCAGACTGATGGATGACTCCATGGTTTCAGCCTTTACCCCGGCCGGATCAATCCTGATGAGTTGCAGTTGTTTGGCTAGCGATTCACAAACAGCCAGCATCCTGTTGTAGTCACTTTTGGCCTGCAGGTAATTCCTCTGGGAACTGATTTTCTCCTCAGCAAGTGCCGCCTGGCTGTCATAAACCGACTTGAGGTATTCCAGTTGTTCTCTGGCCTCAAGATAGTCCTGCTGTAATTTCAGGTATTCAATATTTTCAAGTACGATCAGAACCTGCCCTTTCTGTACATGTTCGCCCGGAAGGAGCTCGGATGATTTCACATATCCACCCATGAAGGTCCCTATCCTGACTTTGTTCTGGGGAGGTACGTCGATATAGCCATTGGCGGTCACCGACTCCGCATAAGTATATGGTTTAAATCCGCCAAATGCCATACCGGCGGTTTCAAACTGCTCCCGGGTGATGGTAAGAAAGCTAAGACTGTCTCCTGGACTATCTGACACCGGGCTTAGTGAATCTGTGGTATTGTCCCCCTTTTTACAGGACAACAAAATTGTCAGCAAGAGTATTAGGCGGAGCAGCAAGAGGTTTGATTTCATATTATTAAGATTTCTACAGGTAAAGAAAATTGAGCTCCAATACCACCTGGTTATAGTTATTCAGGTTCTCAAGGTAATCAAGTTCAATGGTGGCTGCATTTTCAAGGCTCTGAACATACTGGAATACATCAATTTCACCATTCTCATAGGCCATTTTGGCATATTTACCGATTTCATCGGCCATCTTCTTCCCGTTAACCTGATATTGCATGACCGCTTCATTGTACTTGTGAATCTCCGTATACAGTTGATTCTGCCGGGTCTTCAGGTTAAGCGTATAATTCAGCGCTTCGGCACTGCTTACTTCTTCCTCGATCTTAGCGGCCTGAATACGGGAATGCTGGGCCCCGAAAAAAACCGGGAATGAAAGACCCACCTGATAGCCAGGATACATTTTGGCCTCAGGTCCCTGGTTGCTTCCCCAGAAGTATTCCAGATCAACACCCGGTAAAATACGGTTCTGTTCTATTCTTAGCTTGTTCTTTGCCAGGCGCTGCAATTCATCCTGCATAAGAACACCGGGATGTTCCGAAAGATTTGGCGATGAAACCACAAGAGGCCGGAAATCCTGATCGGGAACCGTATAACTGCTGTCTGCCTGGATCAGTGTGTTCAACTGTAGCAAAGCGGTTCTGAGATCCTCGGCAGCCACCATATGCTTTGTCTTTATTTGAAAGGCTTTGGATTGGGCAGTCAGTACTTCCAGGTAGTTTGTCTCACCCACATCATGTCTTTTTGCTGCCGCCTTTTGGAAGAATTCATAAAGGCTGTCAAGCCTTTCATAAAAACGCAGTTTCTTTTGCATCGTCACAACAGTATAATACTGTTGTGTCACCCTTTTAATAAGCTGCTGGCGATGAATATCATATAACAGGCGCTGGAGTTCGGCCTGCGATTTAAGTGTCTTAAACCTGGCACTGTATACACCGGGGAAACTAATACGCTGCTGAATACCAAAGACCTTCAGCGGAACGCCATTCTCAGCGAAGTTGTTAGCATCATAGCCATAATATAAACTGGTGGCCTCCAAATCAAATGCCTCTCCTTTCTGTTTGAGACTTTGCTCTGCCTTCAGTTTAAAGGAAAGGACCTCATGGTTATTTGCCAGGGCAATATCAACAGCTTCATTCAATTGCAGAGGCCTGGTCTGTCCTTTCAATGCCGAAGGAATTCCCAGTACCAATAAGGCTATCATGAATAACTTCAAAGGACTTCTTACATACCTGAAGAAGTTCCTGTCACGGTTTTCCATTTTGCAATATAAGACAGGTAAAACAATCATTGTCAACAAGGTTGAGGTGATAAGCCCACCAATAACAACTGTCGCCAGTGGTCTTTGAACTTCAGCCCCCGCAGAAGTTGAAATTGCCATAGGCAGAAAGCCTAAGGCGGCAGCAGCTGCAGTAACCAGTACAGGTCGCAGACGCTGGTGAGTACCCTGCCAAACTCGCTCGCGAACATCACTGATCCCCTTTTCCTGCAATTCCTTCAGGTACTCAATTAGCACAATACCATTTAATACAGCAATGCCAAACAGGGCAATAAAGCCAACACCAGCAGAAATGCTGAATGGAAGTCCCCTGATCCACAACAAAAGTACCCCGCCTACGGCCGATAATGGGATGGCTGTATAAACCATCAATGCGTCTTTGAACGATTCAAATGCAAAATGCAACATAATAAGGATAAGAATTAAAGCTACAGGGACGGCAACCTTCAGTCTTCTGGAAGCGCTCTGCAGGTTTTCAAACTGACCGCCATAAGAAATTGAGTATCCCGGAGGAAGTTTGACCTTTGTATTGATCAGATTTTGAACATCTTCAACAACCGACTGCATATCCCGGTTGCGGACATTGATGCCAACTACGATCCTTCTCTGAGTATTGTCACGTGAAATCTTTGCCGGTCCTTGGGTGTATTCGATAACAGCAAGTTCCTGCAGCGGAATCTGTTTGCCATCAGGCAGATCAACATAGAGATTTTTCAGGTTTTCCAGGTTCTGCCTGAATTCTCCTGAGAGCCTCAGAACAAGATCAAACCGTTTTTCACCCTCAAAAACACTTCCGGCAGTATATCCGGCAAAACCCATCGAGACGATATGATTCAGATCTGCTACATTCATACCGTATTTGGCAATCTTATTCCTGTCATAGGCAACTGACATCTGCGGCAGGCCTGCTACTTTTTCAACTGTAATATCAGACGCACCTTCGACCCCGGATATGATCTCCTTGATCTCTGATGCCTTGTTATAAAGTACATCCAAATCCTCGCCGAAGATCTTGATTGCCACATCCGCTCTCACACCTGTAATAAGTTCGTTGAATCTCATTTCAATAGGTTGTGTGAATTCATAGTCAATCCCGGGAATTACAGAGAGTTTTTCCTTGAATTTTTCGGCCAGTTCATCTTTGGTCTCTGCAGATACCCACTCTTTTTTCGGCTTTAGCTTAATGATAATATCACTCTCCTCCATCGACATGGGATCGGTAGGTACTTCTGCTGCCCCGATACGGCTGACCACCTGGTCAACTTCGGGAAAGTTTTGCCTGAGGATATTTTCAATCTGCGTATTGATCTCAATGGTTTTGCTGAGCGATGTACCGGTTTTCATCACCGGTTGAATGACAAAGTCCCCCTCATCCAGGGTTGGTACAAATTCTCCTCCCATGGTGCTGTATAATAAAACCGCCCCGACCAGCATCCCGACGGCCATCATAATTACCCAGTTCTGGTGGTCAAGTGCCCAGCGAATAGCGGGACTGTAAGAGCGTGATATCAGGTCCATCAACCTGTGTGAGATATTTCGCTTATTTGCTTCTGCCGGTTTCAGAAATAGCGATGCAGCAACGGGGACATAAGTAAAGCAGAAGATCATAGCACCGATCAGGGCAAAGCTGAAAGTCAATGCCATGGGCCGGAACATTTTGCCTTCGACATTGGTAAGCGACAGGATGGGGATGAAAACGACCAGAATGATGAGTTGGCCGAAAACCGCTGAATTCATCATTCTGGTAGCTCCGTCAAAGGTTATTTTATCCATCAGCAACTGTCGTTCACTTTTATCCATTGCCCCTGTGATTATATCCCGTTCAGCCGTGATCCTCAGGGCAATGAATTCAACAATGATCACAGCCCCGTCAATGATAATCCCGAAGTCGATCGCACCCAGGCTCATCAGATTTGCATCGATACCGAAAATGTACATGAAAGAAATCGCAAACAGCAAGCACAATGGTATTACTGATGCAATGATCAGTCCTGAGCGGATATTTCCCAGCAATAAGACTACAATAAAAATCACAATCAGACATCCCAGAACCAGGTTTTCAGCAACGGTTGTAGTAGTCTTGGCAATCAATTCGCTCCTTTCGAGGAAGGGATTGATATAAACGCCTTCCGGCAGTGATTTCTGTACTTCTGCCACCCGCTTTTTCACAGCTTTAATGACCTCTTTGGAATTCCCGTCTTTCAGCATCATCACCTGGCCGAGCACTTTTTCCCCCTGCCCGTTGCCGGTAATTGCACCAAAACGGTTTGCAAACCCGTAATGCACCTCAGCCACATCCCTGATCAGCAGCGGAATCCCCGTGTCGTTCCGGATCACTATCCTGCCAATATCATCCAGGCTTTTTACCAGTCCCTCGCCCCGGATAAAATAGCTCTCGTTGGCTTTTTCAATATACCCTCCTCCTGCCACGCTGTTATTTAATTCCAGCGCATTGAAAACATCCAGGACGGAAAGATTTAACGACTTCAGCACTTCAGGATTGATAGCGATTTCATATTGTTTAAGATAACCACCCCAGGTGTTGATTTCAACCACACCCTTGATCCCCGAAAGTTGACGTTTCACAATCCAGTCCTGAATCGTACGCAGATCCATGGTGGAATATACCGAATCATATCCCGGTTTTGTGTCAAGAATATACTGGTATATTTCACCCAGGCCTGTTGTGATGGGCCCCATCTCCGGCGTTCCGAAACCCTCAGGAATTTTTTCGGTCGCAGCTTTGATTTTTTCGGCTATCAGCTGCCGGGGAAGATATGTACCAATCCTGTCCTCAAAGACAATGGTAACAACCGACAATCCGAATTTGGATACCGACCGGATTTCCTTTACGCCTGGGAGGTTGGCCATCTCCAATTCCACGGGATAGGTAATGAATTGTTCAATATCCTGTGTAGACAAGTTGCGGGAAGTGGTAATAACCTGTACCTGGTTGTTTGTTACATCGGGTACGGCCCCGATAGGAATGCGGCTGAGCGCGAACAGTCCAAATCCGATAACCGTGATGACAAAGAATAAAACAATGAGTTTATTGTTGATGCTGAATCCAATAATTTTCTCAAGCATGTTTCAGTCTGTTTGAATGAATAACACAGCCGGTTGATGACCCCATCAATTGGATATTCTCAAATTTAACAATTACCACTAAATTTGTTACATTTGTTAAAGAACATTTCAGCACTAACTTTAAAGATTTACCTATGAAACCTAAAGTTAAGGATACATCCGCTGCCCCATCAAAATGGACCGGTATTAAAAGAAAACTCAGAAAACTGCTTTATTGGACTGCGTTTATGATAATACTTATCCTGGGTGTTTTTATTTTCTGGAAGTATTTTTATACATACAGTGATGGGTATCGAGCTGGTTTACTGCAGAAATTCTCACGGAAAGGAACGATATTTAAAACCTACGAAGGTGAATTGATCCTGAGCAGTGTTGCAGGAGGCAACAACGTGGTCATCGCCTCGGAGAAGTTCTTATTTTCAGTCACCAACAAAGATCTGGCCAGCCGCCTTGATACCCTGCAAGGTAAAAACGTTATTGTACATTACAAACAGAAAAACGGTGCGCTTATCTGGAAGGGAGATACCCCATATTACGTAGACAGTGTGCGACAGAGGTAACATTGACTAAAACATCCTGGTGATCAGTTTCGACCATTCGTCCCTCTTCCTGACAACAAAGGGATGCTCATCACCGTTCCTGGTGATGATCTTCATGCCATACGGGAATAACCAGTTGGTTTTGAAATAGATCAATTCCCTGATCTCTTCAGGTGTTATCTCTTTGTCGTAATGCCTGTAATCATCCCTGAGCGATATAAAATAAATCCGCTGGTTGGTGACAATCAGCTTACCCGGCACCTGGTGATCGTTGAGCAGCAGGTTGGTGTCTCCTGCTCTCAGGATCATTTCATTGGGTTTGAGAATTAATTTCATTTTCTTGTGTTTTATAGGTTGTTGTTATCCTCTGTCAACAATTGTATTACATTAATTGTACCAAACATATTATACTATTGATATATTGATTGTTATATTAATTTATCAGCACAATTTCTGGCGGATTATGTGTTTTATTTGAACAGCCGGTGTACGATTTGATACAATAATACTATCTTTAAATTGCCTTCTGGAACCCGGCCCAAAAATTTACTGACTATGGCTGTAATTGGACTCGACCTGGGTGGCACTAAACTTGCAAGTGCCATTTTTCAACCTGATGGAAACACTATTAACAAAGTGACCCTGTCATTGGAGAAACGAGGCGGCGATGAGGCCAGCCGGATGATCACCGCCTCCATTGCCGACCAGTACAGGTACGCCGATGAGCGGGGTATGCAAATTGAAGCCATCGGATGTTGTATCCCCGGCATTGTTTATTCCGGAACAGGAAGGGTTTGGGCTCCCAATATATCGGGATGGGAGGATTATCCGCTACTTGACAGGATCAGGGAAGAAATCCACAACAGGAATATCGGTATTGCCCTTGACAACGACAGGGCCTGCTGCATAATGGGAGAGGTATGGCAGGGCACAGCCCGGGGTTGCAGGAATGCTGTATTTCTGGCTGTGGGAACCGGCATTGGAGCCGGCATCATGATCGACGGCAGGATACTCAGGGGGATCTCGGATATTGCCGGTGCCATAGGTTGGCTTGCCCTGGATCAGCCTTACCAGGAGAAATATGCACCATTCGGATGTTTTGAATACAATGCCTCGGGAGACGGATTAGCCCGTATTGCCCGTGAATACATCAGGAACGATACGGGTTATTCCGGAATGCTGAGTAACCTGAGGCCGGAGGAAATTAACGCTCACTGTATTATCGATGCCTTTCGGAAAAATGATCCGATTGCCATTGCTGTTATGAAGAATGCAGTCACATATTGGGGCATGGCCATTGCTAACCTGGTTAGCCTTTTTAATCCTGAAAAGATTGTAATGGGTGGAGGTGTTTTCGGACCTGCAGTTTTGTTTTTGGACCAGATCCTTTCAGAGGCCAGGAAGTGGGCCCAGCCTATCAGTATTCAGCAAATGAAGCTGGAAGTCTCAACACTGGAAGGCGATGCAGGATTAATAGGAGCAGGATTCCTTGCCATGACGAATAAACACAGAAAATATCAATAAATTTTCACAACTGTGTACAGGAAAGGATTAGTATTTGCAGGAGCCTGCCTGGGGATGTTCCTTTTCGGGATCGTCTTCCTTTCACTTGGAACGATTGCTGTATTCATACAGGAAAAACTCAGGTTGGATGCACTCAGGGTAGCTTCACTGGCATCTTCACTACCCATCGGGATGCTTGTCGGATCTTTATTTTTCGGACCTTTTGTGGATCGTTACGGCTACAGGATACTCCTGATCATTTGTGCAGGCCTGATAGCCCTCGCTTTCGAATTCGTTGCCTACGCGCAATCACTAACGCTGTTGCAGGTCTCCTTCTTTCTGATCGGCGCTGGTGGTGGTGCCATTAACGGAGGGGTGAATGCCCTGGCAGCTGACATCACGACCGACGGGAAGGGAGCCAGGCTGAGCCTGCTTGGGGTTTTTTACGGAATCGGGGCACTTGGAATGCCCCTGGTGATCGGTACATTAACGCGGCGTTTCAATTATGAAGCGATTATTTCGATCATCGGATTCATGATTCTTTTACCCGTTGTATATTTCGTCGTAATTAATTTTCCGGAACCCAGGCAGAAACAAGGGTTTCCTGTTGCCAAGGCAGTTTCCATGCTGAAAGAACCTGCTCTGATCCTCCTGGGTATGGTCCTTTTTTTCGAAAGCGCCCTGGAAGGGATTGTGGGCAATTGGACCGCTGCTTATCTTAAATCAGGAGGAATAGCCATAAAGATTGCTCTCTTTGCTTTATCGTGCCAGGTGGCTGCCATTGCTATTGTCAGGTTATTGCTGAGCAGGCTCCTTGGAAAATTACCCGCCCGGCTGGTGCTTTACTCAAGCTTCACCCTTGTGCTTTCAGGGGCAGCTTTGCTCCTCTTTGCCACATCAGTTCCGGTGGCCATTCTCGCCATGATATGTTTGGGAGCAGGATTTGCTGCAGTATTTCCGGTAATCCTTGGATTTGTCGGTGACCTCTATCCGCGAATGACCGGAACAGCTTTCAGCATCGTTATTGTACTGGCCCTTGCAGGAAACACGCTGGTGAACTATCTGGTTGGACTGATTTCAGCATTGCGGGGAATTGGTAATTTCCCTTATATCATAATTGTTTGTGTTGTTTTGATGGCGCTTATTTATGGGATCGTTGTCAGAACGCACAAAGATAAAATCAAGGTTTAATTAAAAATCGGAGGTATCAAGATGCTTGCTAAACAATGGATTGATAACGCAAGAAGCGTTATGGACAAAATTGAGCATACCCAGATGGACAACATCAGGAAGGCAGCTGAAGTTATGGCTGACGCTATACAGTCGGGGAGGTGGGTGCATACGTTTGGTTGTGGTCATGCAACCATTCCTGTTGAGGAAATGTATCCCCGTATTGGCGGATTTGTAGGGTTTCATCCCATGATCGAGCTGCCCCTTACCTTTTTTACCAATATCGTTGGGGGTATGAGTGTTCATCAGTTTATCTTCCTTGAACGGGTGGAAGGGTACGGCGTTGAAATCATGAAGGGATATAATTTTGATCCGTCCGACTGCGTATGGCTTTTCTCACATACGGGCATCAACGCCGTGAATATCGATGTGGCCATCGAGTCACGTAAAAGAGGCATGAAAGTGATTGTTTTCGGTTCGGCTGCCGAGGCAGTCGGGAAACAAACAAGGCACAGTTGTGGCAAGACCATTTTCGAGCTGGCTGATATTGTTGTGGACACATGTGTTCCGCTCCAGGATGCATCAGTCCCTTTAAAGAATCATATGGATAAAGTCGGTCCGGTTTCGACCATGGGATTCATTACTGCCGTGTGGATGACCGTGACCACGGTGGCTGAGATACTTGCCGACAGGGGTGTTAAACTGCATATCCATCCTTCTCATAATATCCCGGGAGACACAACTGCCAAAGAAAGGCTGAGTGAAGCTCTGGCAGAATATAAAAGAAGGATCGCCGGAGTATGATCGCTAGTTTTGAGCAGTATAAACGCTCATTTTGATTGACGGATGCGTTTTAGGGGCTGTGAGAGCATTCAGCACCCGGAAACGCAGTTCAAAAGTTTCAAGCTCTTTCAGGGGCTTTACCTGCAGGGTTGTAACCGATCCTGCCTTTACTGTGACAATATCAGCATGGTCATAAAACAAATAGGTACTCTGGTTTTCCAATATAAAATCAGTGCTGGATTTGTTTTCGATGGAAATGTCGACCACTGTTGATTTACCTGAGTAGCTATCCAGGATCCGCGTTTTCCGGATATAAAGCGATTGTTGGATCAGGGGAACCAGGTATTCCTGTTTCCCTATCAGGGTATTATCGAACCACACAACCGTCCTGCCTTTTACCAGGGCCTCCTTAAGTGATTCTTCATTTTTGTCCACTGCAAACACCAGGGTAACCGGCCGGTGTCCGCCTCCGGCCACACCAAACTGCCAGTCGATCAGATCATGGATGTCAGATCCTGCCATAAGGGTCAGTTTGTTGTCAACCGCTATTTTCAGGGCTTCATCGGAATAGGAATGTTCATTGACTATTTCAACTGCCTGTATCAAGCCTTCCTTCAGCATCTGTTTGTGCATTTTGGTAAGTACTGCCGTACCATTAGGGCTCTGGGCATGCCAATGCGGATGATTCCAGATGATAAAAGCTCCCTGCTTTTTGGCTTCCCTGAAGACTTCCATGGAATCAAGGCCCAATAATTTGTTGACATCAGACAAAAATAAGGCATTGCCGTGTCCCGGGGGCATGTCACGCGTTATCTCTGCACCGTTGATGACCAATAACCCGGTATTTTTTGCAGCCTCAAGCGCCAACTGGTAAACCCGGTTCCTGTCAGCATAGGGTATGTCCTCATCATGCGGCTGGTATTCAATATGATCGGTAATGCATATGGCATCCAGACCGTCGGTTATCGCCTCCCTTATTCGCACATCGGGCCATACATCACCATCAGAAAAGACCGTATGCTGGTGAAAATCGCAAATCAGCGTTTTGTACCCAGCAATGTTAGGAAAAACAAAGGCTCTTTCTGTTTTTCCCGGTACCTGTCCCGTGATCGCGGAAAAGGGAAACAGCGACGACAGGGCAATGAGGCCAAAAAATAAACGACTATCAAGGTACTTCATGGTTTGATTATTTAAGGAGGACATTAACTTGAAATTAAATTCATTCAACAATTATTTTCTCCGGCTATCTATCAGGACATACGGTATGCTCAGCTTAAAAAAACCTGCTTCAACAGCTCTTTCATTCATGATCTTTTCAATTGTACTGAAGATATCCTTCTGCCTGCCAAGCGGAACGATGCTTTTCCAACTTTCCAAAAAGGCCAGCCTGATGAAATAATGCTGGAAAAGTGTCGTACCATCTGCAAATCTGTATTCAAAATGGTCCTGGTGCAGCTGGCTGACCAGGAAATCATTTTTCTCCAGGAGATCACGAACTTCTGAAAGGGGTTTTCTCTTTTCGTAAATGTGCTGCTGCATCTTTTCGATTTCCTGAACCATATTTTCGCTTTTCAGCACCTTTTCCATGATCTCATAAAACTCAGTCATGGAACTGTTTAGATTCATGGTGATCAGAAACTGACCTTCCTTTCTCATGATCCTTGAGCATTCCGAAATAACTCCGGGAAGATCGGCTACATTGTTGATTCCGTTGTTGCTGACAATCAGATCGACAGAATTGTCTGCAAGAGGTATATGCTCAGCCACGCCGCGAATAATGGTGATATTCTCAATCCTGTACAAGCTGATCTTGCTTTCTGCACGCCGGACAGCCTCTTCCCAGGGATCGATCCCGTATACCCGGCATGATCTTCCCAAACGCATAGCCAGTTCAGTCAAAGGAAATCCGGTCCCAAATCCTATATCAAGGGCTGTGATATTCCTTCTGAGCCTGATATGTTCCAGAAGCAATAAACCAAAAGGGGCTGACCAGATGGGCAACTCGTCGTAAAGATCAACCTGCTTGCGGGAAGTTCCCTTGAAATTTCCGGATTGCTTGTCCATTTTACTTTATGCCTGCGTTGATACCGGTGTAGGGTCATTTTCTTTGATTCTTATCCGGCACAACCGTTCAATCTGGTAAACGTCGGGGATGCCGGAAATATAAAAGGTATCCGGCACATATCTGTCAGGACCGTTTTTGCTGCTCACCATTCTGCCGGTCCTCATTCCCAGGGTAATATTGCCCTTCTGGTCGTTCCCGCTTACCTCAATGTCACCGGAAAACTGTTCCCAGTCTACTGATCTGATGCTGCCCCTGTGATAATGAATTAACCGGCCTGGCGTTCCCACAAAGTAGCCGCCTTTCCTGAACAACATGGAAAGGCCGAAACCCAGAAGGGCCAGACCGACCAACACGAACAGCCCGATGATCAGGGCCGGTACAATAATGGGCCCCAGGTTTCCGGGACCTGCCACAACGGGAACATCATTGGATGTAAAATGCACTTCCCTGCCTGCAAACAAAGGGCCCAGAAAAGCCACAACAAAAATACTGGTGAAGGCAAGCCAGAAAGTTCCGAAAAAAACCAGGGCAATGGAGGTTTTTACCGGCTGGGCCCGGCTGGCTTTTACAGAAAAGTCCCTGACTTCATTGCCAATGTTGGCTATCAGCGCTGGTGGCAGCATAATGTTATCATTCATACCTTATTCCTCGATATTAAGCGTTAATCAACAATAAATTTAGTACAACTTTTACTATTTTTGATGCCGTTTTAATCATGAATCCTAAAACTTAACACACGATGAGAAAGAAAATAGTAGCCGGTAATTGGAAAATGAACAAAACCCTTCAGGAGGGTATTGAGTTGGCAAGGACTGTTAACAGACAGGTTGAAGACAACGGTATTGTCGTCGTACTTTGCACACCATTCATACATCTTACGGAGGTAAGAAATATAATAACCAAGGATTCACTTTTCCTGGGTGCACAAAATTGTGCTTCAGAAACTTCAGGAGCTTTTACCGGCGAGGTATCTGTTGACATGATCAAATCAACGGGTGCCGACTATGTGATCATCGGTCATTCGGAACGCAGGAGTTATTACAACGAAGATGATGCATTGCTGAATAAAAAGGTAAAACTTGCCCTGGCAGCCGAACTCACGCCTATTTTCTGCTGCGGCGAGGTGCTTGCCGAAAGACAGGCCGGCAACCATATGAGAGTTGTTAAAACGCAGATTGAAAAAGGTTTGTTCGACTTGTCAATCGATGATTTCAGCAAGGTTGTCATTGCATATGAACCAGTATGGGCCATCGGGACCGGCGTAAATGCCACATCTGACCAGGCGCAGGAAATGCACAAGGCTATCCGTGAACTGGTAGCTGAAAAGTACGGAAACCTGGCAGCTGACAATACTTCCATCCTCTACGGAGGGAGCTGTAAACCATCCAATGCCAAAGAACTGTTTGCGAACCCCGATGTCGACGGGGGACTTATCGGAGGCGCTTCACTCAATGCAGCTGATTTCATGGGAATTGTCAGTGCTTTCTGAAAGATAGCGGATTGTGATGGTTCCGCAACAATCACAACACGCAACTATTGAAATAAAACCGGCAATGGATAATTTAAGTTTTCCATTGCCGTTTATTTTTTTGAATGCGTGCCATGGAATGGCTGGAAATCACCTTTAAGCCGACAGGTGGCGACAAGATCAGCAAAACCGCGTCCTTCAAAACTGGGCCATGGTAAGGTTCAAAAAAATAGGTTACTTTTAATGCCTAAATACCTGGAATGTATCACGGGATCAAATACCTGACTCTCATCTGTTGCTGCCTGGCAAGCATGATGGTTGTCTCAGCCCAGGAAGCGGGTTTATTCTCGGGTGAAACCACAAAATATCCCGAAGAACTCAGGTCTTATATCCAAAAGAATATCAACCCCGAGAGTGAAAAAATCCTGAATGAGTTCCTCGCCGCATGGACCATTGACAGCCTTTTTACCTCAAAAGAACAAGAAAATATAATCCGGACTTCTGCCAATCTCATCAGGAAAAATGCCAAACCTTACCCTCATTTCACGCATTACCTCAAATGTCTCTTGCTGATGAAAGCCCCTTCTCAGAAGCCTGAAAATTATCTCAACTGGGAAAAAGGACTGGATCTTTTATTGACAAGCCGGAAAGTCACACTGCAGAGCATGGACCGTTACCTGGTGTTTACCAGGCAGCTGGCCGACAGCAATTCGTTGTACCGAACGAGCTCTGTGGATTGGAGGATTACCTCTGATGATTATCTGATCCGGGTCGATTCAGCTATCAGGATAATCCTCAGGAAGACGGACCTGGTTTGCTATGTAAGGCATGACAGCATCAGGATTCATGAGACAGCCGGAGAATACAATCCGATTACTGCAGCATGGAAGGGAAATGGGGGACTGGTAACCTGGGAACGTGCAGGTTTTAAAAGCACGGATGTATATGCACAGCTCAGCGGATATGAAATCAACATGACCCGGCCGGAATACACCGCCCGGGATGCAGTCTTTGTCAATAAGTTCTATTTTGACGCTCCGTTGAAAGGCACGCTTGTCGACAGGGTAAAACCCATCAGGACCCCGGAGGATGCGGATTATCCGCAGTTTGATTCGTACCAGAAGAACTTCAAGATCAAAAAATTATACAAAGACATTGATTTTGAGGGAGGTTTGTCCATGCAGGGATCAAAACTGGTGGGAACCGGGGATCGTGAAAAACAGGCCCAGGTGTTTATTTACAGAAAAGATACCCTTGTTCTCCTGGCCAGGTCAAGCTATTTTGCGTTTAAAGCAACCCGCATCAATGCCCCGAATGCCGAAATTATCATCAAGCTGAGAAATGATTCGATTTTTCATCCGGGGCTTGCATTCAGTTATATTGTACCAACCCGGGAGATATCGCTTTACCAGACCGACAACTTCATGTCGCAGAGCCCTTATTTTAACTCGTATCACAACATCGACATGAGCTTCGAGCAGCTTGTATGGAAAATGAATGAACCCTACATGCGATTTACAGCGCTTCTGGGAAGTACAATAGGCAACGCAAACTTTGAATCGGTCAGTTTTTTCAACAACGAGCATTATCTGAGCATGCAGATGATGGATGATGTCCATCCCCTCGTCCTGGTGCGTGGCTTTGCCAGATTTATGAATTCGGAAGAGTTTCTGGCGGACGATTTTGCACGTTACCTGAAGAAACCCATCGCCCAGGTTAAGCAAATGCTGATGCGTTTAGCCGCACAGGGCTTTTTGTTTTATGATACTGAAACCTCCATGGCCACCATTCGTCCCAGGTTACATGATTACCTGGCAGCCAGCGTTGCCAAAATCGATTATGATGTGATCAGCATACCGTCGCGGACAAATTCACCGGTTGAGAATGCGGTCTTCGACCTGCGTAATTACGATCTTACCATCAACGGTATACCGCAGATATTCGTCAGCGATTCCCAGAATGTAGTGATATATCCGGACAATGACCGGATCGTGATGAAAAAGAACAGGCACTTTCAGTTTGACGGACAGCTTCAGGCAGGGTTGTTCACTTTTACCGGCAAGAACTTCTTTTTTAACTATGATTCTTTCCGGATTGACCTGCAAAAGATCGATTCACTTCGGATACGTTACCTTACAGGACAGGTCGATAATTATGGTTTTCCTGTAGCAGAGAAGGCAAAGAATCTTATCCAGGACATCAAGGGAGAGCTTTACATTGATAAACCCGACAATAAATCAGGCAGAAAATCCTTTCCTCAATTTCCTGTATTCCGGGCTACCGCAAATGGTTATGTATACTATGATGAAAAACAGAATCATGGCGGAGTTTATACACGCGACCGTTTCTTTTTCGAAATATACCCGTTTGAAATGGACAGCCTTGATAATTTCAACCGACGGTCAATGAAATTTGACGGCGAACTTACTTCTGCAGGAATCTTCCCCGTGATTCAGGAAACCCTCCGGCTTCAGGATGATAAATCGCTTGGATTCAGGCATATGACCCCTGACTCAGGTCTTTCGCTTTACAACGGCAAAGGAAAATTTACCGATGAAATATTCTTGAGCAACAGGGGATTGAATGGTAAAGGAACCATTAATTACCTGACCTCCACCACGATGTCAGATGAGATTGATTTTTACCCCGATTCACTCAATGCGGTTTCAAGGGATTTCACTATTGCCATGAAGACAGCAGAGACACAATTTCCCCAGGTCAGTTCAATGCATAACAGCATCCACTGGCTTCCTTACCTGGATGAATTCTACGCTTCCAGGATCGATTCGGTCTTTCACATGTTCAACAGTACGACGGTGCTGGCAGGTGACCTGAAATTGAAGCCTTCGGGGCTGAGCGGTAGTGGCAGGATGATACTGGAAGGAGCCGAATTATATGCTGACCTTTTCAGATACAGGGCCAGTGAGATTGATGCAGACACTGCGGACTTCTACCTGAAATCGTTGCATACGGATGGTTATACCGTGCTGACCGAAAACATGAAATCACATATCGATTTCTCCGCCCACAAGGGACTCTTTACTTCCAATGAAGATTTCACACTGGTTTCCTTCCCTGAAAACAAATATGTGAGCTACCTGGATCACTTTGAATGGGATATGGACAAAAAAGAGCTGGCCATGGGCTCCAGTACAGCAGCTCCTCCTGCAACGGAAGTTGCTGAAGAGGGTTTGAGAGGGCCAAGATACATCAGCATTGATCCGGCACAGGATTCGCTGAGCTTCATTGCCCCCATGGCTTTTTATGATTACGACAGCAACCTCATCAAGGCCACGCTGGTCAAATACATCGATATTGCCGATGCCCGCATATATCCGGAAAATGAAAAACTGACCGTGCAGCCGGATGCTCGCCTGAGACCGCTGTATAAGGCACAGGTTGTGGCCAACAGGATCACAAAATTCTATACCCTTTATGATGCCACCCTTACCATATCCGGTAGAAATAAATACTCCGGAAGTGCCTTCTACAACTATACTGATGAGCTTGGGCAGCAGCAAATGATCTATTTCAGTTCACTGGATGTGGACACCAACAACCAGACAATCGGATCCGGCGAAATTACCGAGGTTGAACAATTTACACTCAGTCCCAATTACCGGTTCCAGGGTAAATTTTACATGCAGTCCGCCTTGAAGTTTCTGACCTTTGACGGCGGTGCGCTGGTTGAGCACAACTGCGAATACGTGCGCCCCCGCTGGGTATATTTCCGGTCCGAAATTGATCCCCGGAATATCATGATCCCGGTTGGAGAGGAGTTGATTGACATCAATCGCGACAAGATCTTCAATGGCATGTACCTGTACTATGATTCCGTTCATGTGTATCCTGCTTTCCTTTCTGGTCGCAAGAATTACAGTGACAAACCTGTTGTTTCCTCGCACGGATTCCTTTATTACGATAAGACCTCCCAGCAATATGTAATAGGCCCCAGGGAAAAAATACTGGACCGCAATAGCAGCGGAAACCTTTTAACACTGCACCGAGAGACCTGCGAGTTATCAGGAGAAGGGAAGATAGATCCCGGAGCCAAGCTGGGACAAATGAAACTGACGGCTGTAGGAAATGCCGTATACAAAACCGTGTCCAATGAAGTTGAGCTGGACATCCTGCTGGGCATTGATTTCTATATTGCAGAAAATATCATCGACATCATGGCTGCCGAGGCGGACAGCATGCCCAGTCTCCCGGCTGCCGACCTGAACCGTCCCCTCTATACAAAAGGTATCGTCGAGCTCATTGGTAAAAGCAGGTTCGACGCCATGAAGTCTGAGCTCAGTTTGTTTGGGACATTAAAGGAAACTCCGGCCGAGCTAAAGCATACCATTATGTTGAATGAGCTTAAGCTTAAATGGAACAATGAATCCAATTCCTGGGTTTCTGTTGGTAAAATCGGTATCGCCAGCATTAACAACACCCAGGTGAACAAACGTGTGGAGGGACTGCTGGAGTTGCAGATCAGGCGGAGTGGTGACATACTCGATCTTTACCTGCAGTTCGACCGCCGGACCTGGTACTATTTCGGCTATACACGTGGCGTTATGCAGATTCATTCCTCCAACAGCGAATTCCTCGACCGGATGAAAAAACTGAACCCCAACGAACGGAGACAAAAGGTAACCAGCGGGGAATCATACATCTACATGGTTTCAACGGATGTCAAAAAGAATTCCTTTGTGAGAAAATTCAGGGAGGTATCGGAAGGGCAGCAGCCCGGACAGGAACAGTAGAGCGGCAGTGACAGTACCTTAAAAAATCTTCCGTTTCCCTTTTTTGCCGTTAGAATTTGTTTTTTATTTGTTCTGTCTTTAATCCTGAAAAGAAACATAGGTCCGCCATGAAAAGAAAAGTTGAGATTTGCTTCACCCCGGCGCTTTATCCCGAATATAGAAATGATGAAGCCATTGTAGTTATCGTCGATATCCTGAGAGCTACCTCTGCTATCGTCACAGCATTTATGAATGGTGTGAAACGGATCATTCCTGTCGCTACTCTCGATGAGGCCTTGGCCCGCAAACAGGAAGGTTTCCTGGTAGCCGCAGAAAGAGATGGGATTGTAAGAGATTTTGCCGATTTTGGGAATTCTCCTTACAACTTCAGGCGTGAAATCATCGAGGGCAGGGATATCGTATATTCCACCACCAATGGCACCAATTGTATCATGATGGCCCGACACAGCTACCGTGTACTGATAGGCGCTTACCTGAATATCGATGCCCTTGTGAATTATATAGCAAAAGAGAACTGTGATCTGATCATCCTGTGTGCCGGCTGGAAAAACAAGTTCAACCTGGAAGATTCTCTTTTTGCCGGAGCCCTGGCGGAATCCGTTCTTAAAACAGGGCACTACGGAACGGTATGTGATTCCGTGCATGCATCGGTGGATCTTTGGAACCTAGCCCGAAACAATATGATGGAGTATATTGAAAAGGCCGCTCAGAGACACAGGCTGAAAAAGAATAAACTGGACGATGTGATCGGTTACTGCCATACTCCCAACCTGACAAACCTGATCCCTGCTTTGAAAGAAAACTATCTGACCCTGATTGATAACTTGTAACAATCATCATATCAACACATAAACCAATCATGAAATTTATTGACATCCTGTTCGTAAATTATGAAAGCATTTTTCTGTTAATTTTTTCACACTAATACAATATTTTTTTAAATTTGGTTGCCCTCAGTTGTTAATTGTTTAACAAATAAATAAACCTTCTATGAAAAAATACAATTTTAATCCGGGCCCTTCTGTGTTGCCTGAAATTACGTTAAAGAACACCGCGGAAGCAGTACTAAATCTGAATGGAAGTGGTTTGTCCATTATGGAAATCTCTCACCGCAGCAAGGATTTTGAAGCCATCTTAAAAGAGGCCAAAGATCTGTTCAGGGAAATTCTTTCCATTCCGACGGGTTATTCCATCCTGTTTCTGCAGGGAGGCGCCAGTTTACAATTTACCATGATCCCTTATAACTTCCTCAATAAGAAAGCAGCTTACCTCGATTCAGGTTCCTGGGCAAACAAAGCCATTAAAGAAGCTAAACTGTTTGGTGAGGTTCAGGTAGTAGCTTCCTCCAAGGAGCAGAACTACACCTTCGTCCCTAAAAATTACGTCATTCCGGCAGACGCGGATTACTTCCACATCACCACCAACAATACCATTTATGGAACCGAGCTGAAAACGGACATCGCATCACCTGTTCCGCTGGTTGCTGACGCTTCTTCCGACATCCTCAGCAGACCCATGGATATTTCGAAATATGCCCTGGTTTACGGTGGTGCGCAGAAGAACCTGGGTCCGGCAGGTGTTGCCTTTGCCATTGTAAAGGACAGCCTTCTCGAAAAAGTCACCAGGCCTGTTCCCACCATGCTGAGCTACAAAACGCACGTTGAGAACGATTCCTTATACAATACGCCTCCGTGTGTTGCCATCTATGCCTGCCTCCAGACGCTGAAATGGCTCAAGGACTTAGGCGGGCTGAAGGCCATTCACAAAATGAACAATGAAAAGGCAGATCTGCTGTACAATGAAATCGACCGGAGTAAGCTGTTTATATCTCCTCTTACGGCAGCTGAAGACAGATCGATCATGAATGTCGTTTTTGTCCTTAAACCGGAATACAAGGAGCTGGAAGAGAAATTCCTCGAACTCGCCAAATCGAAGGGTCTGGTCGGAATTAAGGGACACAGATCGGTTGGTGGTTTCCGGGCATCCATTTACAATGCCATGCCGCTGGATGGTGTGAAGGTGCTGGTGCAGGCCATGAAGGAATTTGAAACCCAGGCCTAGCCTGTTATTATCATTCCAGGATTTACCATGTACATGATTTCCTTAAACCACTAAATCTGAAAATATGCAAACCATACTGATTGCCACAGATAAACCATTCGCCAAGGTAGCTGTGAATGGTATCCGTGAGATTGTTCAAAACGCGGGTTTTGAGCTGAAGTTGCTGGAAAAATATACCAGCAAGGAACAATTGCTGGATGCTGTCAAAGATGTCGATGCCATAATAGTGCGCAGTGATATCCTTGATGAGCAGGTTCTTCATGCAGCCGGAAAACTGAAGATCGCCGTAAGGGCCGGCGCCGGATATGACAACATCGATCTGAAGGCTGCCACTGAAAAAGGCATTGTTGTGATGAACACACCCGGACAGAACGCCAATGCTGTTGCTGAACTGGCATTTGGGTTGATGATTTTCCTGAACAGAAACTTTTACAATGGCAGTTCCGGTGTTGAATTGCGCGGAAAAACACTGGGAATCCATGCCTATGGGAATATCGGCCGGATTGTCGGTCTCATTGCAAAAGGTATGGGAATGGACGTATATGCTTTTGATCCATACCGCGATAAGATTGTTATAGAGAACGACGGTATTAAATACGTACCGGATGCCAGGGAACTTTACAGCAAATGCCAGTATGTCTCTGTTAACCTTCCTGCCAACAAGGAAACCAAAGAATCGATCAATTTCGACCTTTTAAACCTGATGCCCGAAGGAGCCACCCTTGTAAACACGGCCCGCAAGGAAATTGTGCATGAAGCGTCACTTTTGAAAATGTTTGCTGAAAGAAAGGACTTCCGCTACATTACCGATGTTGCGCCTGATTGCGAAGCCCAGATCAAAACGGACTATGCCAACAGGTATTATGGTACGGTCAAGAAGCAGGGGGCACAAACAGAGGAAGCCAATATCAATGCCGGGTTGGCCGCAGCCAGGCAGATCGTGAATTTCCTCACCAAAGGGGATAAAACCTTCCAGGTGAATTGACCAATTCAGGTAATCTTAAATTATTCTCGTAGAGACGCATGTGTAATGCGTCTCTACGTTTTTTTTATTATTACATTTGTAAAGAGACTATACCGGTCATAATTGTTGTTGATTAACCTTTTACTTATTACGTATGGCTATTATTAAAGCATTCAGGGGATACCGTCCGCAGAAGCAGCAGGTCGCAAAAATTGCCTGCAGGCCTTATGATGTGCTCTCATCTGAAGAAGCCGCAGCTGAGTCCGGCGGAAATCCGTATTCATTTTATCATGTGATCAAATCCGAAATCGATCTGCCCGCTGAAACCGATCATTATGCACCTGTTGTTTACGAGAAAGCACGCCAGAACCTGCAACAATTTATCAATAATAAGATATACGTACAGGATGAACTGCCCTGTTTGTATGTTTATGCCCAAACCATGTGGGGAAGAACGCAGTATGGCCTGGTTGCATGCGCTTCTGTTTCCGATTACCTCAACAATGTTATCCGCAAGCACGAATTGACGCGGGTTGAAAAAGAGGAAGACCGTAAAACCCATATACGGGTTACCAACTTCAATTGCGAACCGGTGTTCTTTGCCTATCCTGATCATGAGGAGATCAACCGGCTGGTCGTCAATTGTACAGCCGAAAAGCCTGAGTACGATTTTACCACGGAGGATAACATCCGTCATCAGCTGTGGATAATTGATGACCGGCATACCATCAAGAGAATTGAAACCATTTTTAAAATGGAGGTACCGTTTACCTATATTGCCGACGGTCATCACCGCACTGCTGCCACGGCTCATGTTGGGGAAGAACGTAAGGCGGGCAACCCCTCACATACTGGCGACGAAGAATATAATTACTTCCTGGCAGTGCATTTTCCGGCCAGCCAGCTGTCGATCTTTGATTACAACCGTGTGGTGACCGATTTGAACAACAACGGTCCCGAGGAATTCTTACTCCGCCTCGAAGATGTATTCATGATCATTCCCAAAGGCCCACACGAATACAGACCTTCGAAACCTCATGAATTCTCCATGTACATGGGAGGCAACTGGTATGCACTTGAAGCGAAAACCGGCACATACAACGACAACGATCCCATTGGCTGCCTCGATGTTACGCTTTTGTCCGATCACATACTGGATCACATCCTGGGCATTAAGGATCTTCGCAACTCCAAACGTATTGATTTTGTAGGGGGAATTCGGGGGCTGGGTGAGCTTAAACGGCGTGTGGACAGCGGTGAAATGGCAGTCGCCTTTGCTCTTTACCCGGTTACCATGGATCAGCTGATCCGCATTGCAGATACCGGCAACATCATGCCGCCAAAAACCACATGGTTTGAACCCAAGTTACGCAGCGGACTGGTGCTGCATTGTCTGGAGTAAGACCTCAGCGCTTCACAAATTTCCCGGTCTCTCCTGCTCTGCCCGTCGTTCGGCGTAGTTTAGCGAAGCGTAACTACGACGTTTTTAAAATGCAGTTTGTAACTGCCAGTAGAGAGAATAAGATGCACAAACGTGCTGACCAGAGACTTCCATGAAAATATGCTGGTGACAGCTATTGACTCCACGGTCAACGCAATTTTCGTTCAGTGTAGTAGTATTTCGCCTATATTCTTTTAAAAAAACAAAAAAATTTGACATTAAGAATTATTATTCTTAATATTGATATGCAAATTTATGCATGGTAAGATTAGGATGTTGTTGGGAATTCTTCAATGTTAATGTTGGCATATTCTGTCATTAACTTGAGAAATAGAGGGTTGTATTGTAAATTTTCGATGATCTGTCGTTGAATGGCAATGACTAGATTCTTTTGTAGGCAATTAAGTGAATTGATATACAATAAGCAATATTTATCCTTAACACTCTTCCTATGAAAAAACTATTACCCTTACTGGCCTGTTTCTGGATTGTCTGTTATTATAACGCTGAATGTCAGTTAAGTACTTCACTTGAAGAGTATTATAAACTCGATGAATCGTCAGGCACAGTGTACAACAGTGTAAATTCATCTGTGAATCCTTCAAGCGCCGTCAGTGCCACCTATAGCGCGTCTGGTAGGATCAATACCGCATTATCATTCAATGGAACTTCTAACTATATAAGCTTTGCGGATAATGCCAACTGGACAATTAACGCGTCCGGTATGTTAAGTATCTCCATGTGGCTCTATTTTTCCGGGAATCAGTTGGGCACCTATATAAACTTGTGGGGACATCCGTATGGCCCTATGCTCTATCTTACCAATCAGTCAGCCGGAAATTACAGCATCGACTGGTGGACATTAGGCAGCAACGTTGCTTCTTCGGGCACAAAGGCGATCTCATTGAATGCCTGGCATCATATTGTTTTTGTCAAGAACGGTTCGTCAGTTTCTTTTTACCTGGATGGAATTGCTACGAATACTACAGCAACAGATGTTACCAAGGATCCATCGGGAGTTTTTATTGGTGGTGAAAGCATTTATAATCAGGATTTTTACGGTAGGATTGATGAGGTAGGCATCTGGAAGCGCGCGATAACATCCGCCGAGGTGACACAGTTATACAACTCAGGTTCTGGGTTGGCATATCCTTTTACCACCACTACCTATACGCTGACAACCGCTGCATCTCCAACAGCAGGAGGAACGGTTACCCTATCCCCTTCAGGTGGTCAATATGCCTCCGGAACCAGTGTAACTGCAACTGCAACTGCAAATAGCGGTTATGCTTTTAATGGATGGACAGGAGCGGCAACCGGAACTACAAACCCAGTCTCCTTCACCATGGATGCCAATAAAACACTTACCGCTACTTTTACTGCAACGACAACATACACACTGACTATTACGGCACCCACAAACGGTACAATAACTACAAATCCGACAGGAACCAATTTTGCATCCGGCACTACAGTTACCCTTACTGCGGCTCCGGCAACAGGCTATCAGTTCAGCAACTGGGGAGGAAGCTTAAGTGGTAGCACCAATCCGACAACCTTGGTGATGAACGGAAATAAAACTGTTTCAGCAACATTTACTGCACTTCCAGCAGGATCGGATAACCTGGGAAATCACACTGCTACACAGAATATCAGGCTAAGCGGCTTCTGGATTAGCAATGATGGAGGAAATGAAGGAATCAGGGTAGACAACAACGGCAATATTGGCGTTGGCACTGCAAACCCTACCCAGCCCCTTACGGTCAGGGGTAAAATACTTGCTACTGAGATCGAGGTAGTATCCAGTATTTCAGCTGATTATGTTTTCGAACCGGAATACAAACTGATGCCCCTCACCGACCTTGAACTTTACCTGGAACAAAACAAGCACCTCCCCGGAATACCTTCGGTTGCCGAATTCTCCACACAAGGACAAAACCTGGGGAAGATGGATGATCTGCTGTTGAGGAAGATTGAGGAACTTACCTTATATATTATCCGGCAGAATCAATTAATTGAAGAGTTAAGAAAGGATCTTAATACTATAAAAGGAAGATAAGGTCTTTTTAGTTATCATCGAATTGTATTTACCAGTTATTTAGTGTTTTGATTTAAATACAGGACCTTATGAAATTAATTCATCTTCTTTTTCTATTTGTTGCCCTGTCTGAATATACTTTTGGGCAGAAATTTGATAGCACAGGTGTGGTTGAATTTCCAGATGTTGTTCAGAACAATGTGAATGTAAATACCGAAAGTCAGCTTCTGCCTTTAAAAGATGTTGTACCTGTTTCTCCAGATGCAGCCCAGCTCGGGCTGTACGGTGCAGTTCCTGTTGGTTTGTTTACAGGGACAATACAACATAGCATTCCATTATACGAATTCAAAACCCGAAATCTCAAATTACCTATAGCATTGAATTATAATTCAAACGGGTTGATCGTAGATAAAATAGCATCATGGGTTGGCTTCGATTGGTCGTTGAATGCCGGTGGATCCATTGTAATGTCGGTTAGAGGCGAATGGGATTTTCATACCTATAATAATATCCGGCGTTCAGTTCCTGAAAACAGTGTATTAAACGATCCCCAAGCTCTGAATTCCTGGCTTTCGGAAAACTGGACAATGGACTTTCAGCCGGATATATTTAATTTCAATTTGCCTGGCGATAATGGGAAATTTTTTCTGGACGTCAATGGTATGAACTATTATACAATTCCTTATAAAAACATTAAAGTTGAAATAACCTATAATTCCACTCAAAATCTTATTGATTATTTCACTATTGTTACACCTGACGGCATTAGATATGAATTCAAAGCCAAGGAGTATACATATTGCTATTATTGTGCTGTATCAGAAGGATATCCGGTTTCATGGTATCTGACATCGATCATTCATCCTACCGGCGAAACAATAAAACTTTACTATTCACAAACCCATACAAATCCAGTCAGTTATTATTCCGGACTTTTCCAACAGGTGACCAAATGTGTTCACCAGGATTGTCTTTTTGGTGGTTTTCCGGTAGGTAATCCCTGTACTGATCCTGATTATTATGCAATAGCAAAGGTAGCTACCAATCAGGCAATTTACCTTGACTCCATCTGTTCTGAAGGATTCGGAAGCATTGTATTCATAAAGTCAGGGGATCGACAGGATTATGTTGATGGACAGAGACTTAATCAGATAATTATTAAAAATCCCCAACAAGAAGTAATCAGGAAGATTCAATTGACTCAGCATTTTGCAGCCAGTAATTCCTTATTTCCACGCGGAAACCCCTTAAACTATGAGGGATCACTCTCCAATGACCATATAAATGAGCTGGGCTTCAGGATGTTCCTTGATGCCTTGTATTTCTGCGATTCTAAAGACAAAATAATCGAACAATATGGCATGGAGTATTACAACCTCGAGAATCTGCCATCCAGGCTTTCTTTTTCGCAGGACCACTGGGGTTACTTCAATGGTGCTGCAAATTACTGGTTTGTACCTTCCGGCTATATACAACCCCAATATTTGAGTTTCTTTCCCCCGTCAGTCGGTGGTAATCGAAATCCAAACGGGCAGTACTCCATTAACGGTATGTTGAAAAGAATTACGTATCCGACAGGAGGCTATACAATCATCGAATATGAGCCCAATCATACGGGAAGTAAGGAGGTTGGAGGATGCCGGGTAGCAAAAACATCTTCTTATGAAAGCACTTCTGCTGTTCCAGATATTAAGAGGTATTACTACAACATCAGTAGCAATTTGAATACTTCCTATGGTTTGACGCAACAAAATCCGGCGTATGTTTCTGAATACCCGTCATACTTCGTTTGCACAACCACCACGGGTGGTGCAGCAGTAGGAAAATGCGAATATGTCTCACTTTCCTCCAGCTCGTTATATCCCAATTATCTTGCCGAACAGGGTTCAGTCGTTTATCCTGCAGTTACTGTTTCACATGGCAATAATTTCGAGAACGGCGGTGAGACTCACCAATTTATTGTGCAATATGATACCCCGGGTCTGCCTTTGACAATGTGTGCAGGCCTGGTTTCGCCCCTGCCCTTTTCAAATACCGGATGGTACTGTGGCACAAAAGCCTCAGAGTATTATTTTAAAAAAAATCCAAATGGTGGTATGGTTAATGTTAAGTCTACCACCTATAACTACAATATGACCGACACCAGACATGCAATGGATTATCGGTGTATGTCAATTACGAGAAGATCTATCCCGACAGATATTTCTGGCATCATTAATACCTATGATAATCTTAAATCATTTAATGCTGTAACTTATACCATGAAATCATACTGGCAGCAACCGGTTTCAACTATCACAACAGAATATGACGAAAATGGTAATGTAACACTTTCAAATAGTACAAGTTATGTGTATGATGAGCTTAACCATAATCATACCCAATTAAGTAAAGAAACTTCTGTTGACAGTAAGGGCACAACACTCATTAAGAAATACTATTACCCGCAGGATTACAACCTCACAAAAGAAAACTTTCAGACTTTGGTATATAGCAAGTTCATAATTAATAAGCCTGTCGATGTGAGAACCTATGCAGACAGTAAGTTAACCAGTCTGGATCAGTTCAAATACAATGATTTTGGACTTCTTACCGATTATTATCAGGCTGAGATCGGGCCAAACCAGAATGATATAGTTTTAACGCACAAACGCCCTATACCACCCTCCTCAAACAAAAATACACTTATGCCGATCAAAACCTTGTTGAGGTAATTCCTCAAAATAATTTCAGTACCACTTTTAAGTGGGGGTATAACAATTCCCTTCCCATAATCAAAGCGGAAAACCTGAGCGCAACAAACCTGAATAGCGCTGTTAATACTGCTACCTCGAACCTCGAAACTCTTCTTTTCAATATTGGAAAGATGAATACTGAAGCACAAAAGAATCAGTGGAGAACTTTTAATTTTACGCTGCGAAATAACGCTCCTGTAAATTCTTTGATTTCCACCTATACCTACATCCCGCTTTTAGGCATTACCTCCCAGACAGATCCCAACGGCGTGACCACCTATTACGAATACGATGATTTCGGACGCCTCAAGCTCATTAAAGATGATGACAACAACATCCTGAAAACCTACGATTACCACTACAAACAATAAATCCCATGATGAATACCCCAAATAGAACTTATTATAAACAAATGTGGTTGCAGGCAGGCAAAGGGTTGATAACAAAGTTGTGTTGTGCTTTGGTTGTGCTATCAGCCGGCACTATTTGCATGGCCCAGCAGGTGATTACCTCCGATTCAATATCTGGTCAATGGACATCAGCATCGTCGCCTTACATAATTACCCGTAATATTATTATACCGCAAGATACCGGCCTGATTATCGAACCCGGAACCGAGATTATATTTGCCGGGAATTTTGTAGTACAGGTTGATGGCAAGCTCACTGCAAATGCCACCAATAAGGAAAAGATTGTTTTTGCCTTTGCTGATTCTGCTCAACAGGCATTATACAAATCGCAAATCGACACCACGGCTGCTGATTATTCCGGCTGGAGAGGAATCAGGTTTACCAAGGACCGGCCTGTAAACGATACCTCAAAGCTTGTATATTGCACAATTTCCGGTGTCAGGGCCCTGACAGGCAGTGGCAGCGATTGCAGCGGCGGAGGAATAAGCATTGTAGGCACCGGGCCGGTGATTATTCAGCACTGCAATATTTCCAACAACCAGGCACATATCGGGGCTGCCATATTCTGTAATGGCAATAATGCCGTGATCGATGGCAATACGATCTTCGATAACCAGAGCCTGAGTAACGGCGGCGCCATATGCCTGTTCAACTGCCGACCGGTGGTTAAAAACAACATTATCCGTTCAAACACATCCCCTGAATTTGGCGGAGGGCTTTATTGCGAAAACACCGACGGTAACTTTGTGAACAATACTATAGTGGACAATCAGGCGCGGTTTGGCGGTGCCATATCGCTTTATAAAAGCAACATTCGCCTGATAAACAATACCATTGCTGATAATCAGGCTGAAATTAACGGCGGTGGAATCCATTGCCAGCAATCCAGTCCCTATATCAAAAATTCCATCGTTTGGGGTAATGATGCCCACGACAAGGGTAGGCAGTTGTATCTCTATATGTTGGGTTACCCCGATATTGAATATTCCAATATACAAGGTGGCCAACGCGACATCGGGAAATTTTCGGATGACCTTAACAGGGTCAGTAATTACAGGAAAAACTTTGAAGATGACCCCAAATTTGTAATGGATGATACGGCATTGTATGGTTTGGCTGAGCTCTCACCATGCATAGACGCCGGTTTTAACCGCGATCAGCTTGTATCGGAAGCATTTGATATGCAAGGGCATCCCAGGATAGTGAACAACATCATCGACCTGGGGGCGCAGGAATTCACAAGAACTGATAAAAAAGAAAAATGGGAAGAAAAAATAGAAATAATTGAACCGGAAACAAAACTCATCGTCAACATCTATCCGAACCCCAATAAGGGCAAATTCACTGTTGAAATCAAAGAATCGGACAATGACATAGCCCTGATGGGAATTGTAAACGGAAGTGGCCAGATGCTTTACACGCAAAGCCTTTCATTAAATGAATCATCCTCCATGCACAAGGTTAATATTGATTTCAGCCGTGGTGTTTATTTTCTGGAACTTAAAAATAACAATGGAGAAGTACTAAAAAGAGAAAAGATTATTATTGAATAATCATATGATTTTAATTACCTGGAATTCATTTACATTGATAGCCTTATGACAGTTATTGAAGTCGCCCCCAGATCAAAAATCTGCCACGCAGCATTATTGGCCTGTTTCCTCTTCACACTCTTTATGGGTGTCATGGCACAACCACCTGATGATGAAAGAAGCAATAAAATAATAAATACATCCACAGCCAGTCAATATGTGTACCGGAAAAGTATAAAACTCATTCCCGGAGCCAAGGCCATAAACGGGTTTAAGGCCACTATTGCACCTGATTTATATAATGAACCAGTACCTTCAAAAAACATCGATGGTGAAACTACAACAGGCAATGACTGGAATTACATTTATACCCGCATGTTCCGAAAACCGGTAAACAATGCCAACAACTTTGAATCGGATGGCAACAGCATGAATGGTGATGTGATTGAACAGGTGCAATATTTTGACGGACTTGGAAGATTAAAACAAACAGTTGATATCAAGGGAAGCCCTGAAAAGAACGACCTGGTAATGCCTGTTCAGTATGATGATTATGGTCGTGAAAAATTCAGCTATTTGCCTTATAGCACATCAGGCGACGGTGGCTACAGAGCGTTAGCCCTCCCGAACGAACAAAACAGTTTCTACAGCCCCACCCCTTCGCTGAATGGCTTGGATGAACCCGACAATCGCCCTTATGCCGAAACAACCTTTGAAAGCTCACCACTCAACCGGGTATTTTTTGTACAGGGACCAGGGAGCGATTGGAACGGTAAAAAAACCAGTTATGAATATGGCACCAACAGCGTTTCAACTGTTATTTTATGGCAGGTTAACAACACCACAGGCGCCTGCACAAGAAGCGGTGATTATGGAGCCGGTCAGTTGTACCGTACCCTGGTTACCGATGAGAATGGCAATAAAACCACTGAATACAAAGACAAACTGGGACAGGTAGTGCTCAAGGAAACAGAATTGGGAGCAAAAACATATTACGTATATGACGATTTTGGTTTATTGCGGTTTGTGATTCCGCCCGAGGCAGTAATAGCCATTGGCTCAGGTGGTCTTACCGATCTCATCAGGGATACCTGGTGTTATTGCTATAAATACGATGACCGGAAACGCATGATTGAAAAAAAACTACCCGGTGTTGATGCGGTATACATGGTTTACGACAAACGAGACAGGCTTATTTTAACGCAGGATGGTAATTTAAGGGCCCCTGGCACCAAAAAATGGCTTTACACCAAATATGATGAACTTAACCGGCCGGTAGTAACCGGCCTATACACGGGTACTGAGGCAACACAGCAGGCAATGGCTGATGCCGTAAAAAACAACACTACAGTTTCATTGAATGAAGTACGTACCGCTTCAAACTACTCCACACAACTTGGTTATACTACAACAGCCTTTCCGGCCGGAAGTCCGGATATACAGACCGTAACCTATTATGATGATTATGATTTTGATAACAACAAGATCCCCGACAGAAAGTATTACAATGAAGGCCTGACAGCAGCCTATTCCGGAACAAAGAATGGATTGGTAACAGGCTCCAGGGCAAAAATTCTCGATGATACCACGCCTGTTAAATATGTCGAAAATGTGCAGTTTTATGATAAATACGGACGCGTTGTTCAAACCTTGCAGATTCAACCTATTGATGCAAGCAACGTGGACACGTTGCGCTTAAGTAGCCAGATAAATTTACTGGGTGAGGTATTGCAAGCAAGAACCACCAATAAAATTGGCAATGTGGTAAACACCATACTGGATAAATTTACCCTCGATCAACGCGGACGGATACTGGAAGCAACCAAGAAAATCAATAACGAGCCTGAGGAGCGGATTATTTCAAAAAATACCTACAACCAGCTTGGGCAGTTATACAGCGAGAATTTAGGCGTGTCAGCGAGCGGTTCATTGCAGAAAATCGACTACCTTTACAACATCAGGGGCTGGTTACGCGGATTGAACAGCACACCTGAAACATCGGATTTATTTGCTATGCAATTGTTTTATAATGATTGTTTGTCCAGCCTTGTAACACCGGGTAATGTGGCCAAAGCCAATTATAACGGCAACATCAGCGCCATAAGATGGACCAATAAAAATCTTGGAACTGTATGGAAGGCTTATGGTTTTAAGTATGATGTGCTGAACAGGTTGAATGATGCCATTTATGGCGAGTATAACCAGGCAGGCACATACAGCGGTGATGAGAACAAAGGCAAGTTTGATGAGTATGGTATAACTTATGATCTGAACGGGAACATTAAAACCCTGAACCGCCGCGGCATTGATAATCCGGCATCCCCCACTATTTTTGCATTGATCGATCAGCTAAGTTATGACTATAGCAGCAATGGCAATAAGCTCAGGAAATTAGATGATGCCATGCCTGATATAGCCGGTCGTGGAGATTTTATTGAGAAAGCAACCACTGAAACGGAATACTATTACGATGCCAATGGAAATATGTATCAGGATGATAACAAAGGCATCACCAATATTGCATTCAACCAGTTGAACCTGCCCAAACAGGTGAATTTCACTGCTGCGAACGATTACATAAAATACATTTATACTGCCGGAGGCGTTAAATTAAAGAAGATAGTAGTAAAAGGAGGCACCGTGCAGTTTACCGAGAACTATGCCGGCGCTTTTGTTTATAAAACAACCGGTGCAACATTTTCTGCAGCCACCGATCTGCAATACGTGATAGCTGAAAAGGGCCGGTTGGTTAAAAGTGGTACAAGCTTCAAGTATGAGTATTACCTGAAGGATCACCTGGGCAATACCCGTGTTGTGTTTACCGATGACAATGGCAATAGCACCCTTGAAAACAACTCCTCCGAAATACCCCAATATGCCGATTACTACCCCTTCGGCATGCTGCACAGCCGCGGCACCTCACTGTCCGATGACAACCGCCGCCTTTACAACGGCAAAGAACTCCAGTCCGAAACCTTTAACCTTGATGGTACCGCAGGGGATGAAACACTGTTTGACTGGTATGATTATGGGGCCAGGTTCTATGATCCACAGATAGGACGGTGGCATAGCATTGACCCGTTAGCGGAAAAGGATATTAGCATATCCCCTTATAATTATGTATCTAATAATCCAATATTGCTTATTGATCCAACCGGCGAAAGTACAAGCCCTTATTATGATGAAAACGGTAATTATTTAGGCGTAGATGAAAAAGGATTTTCGGGGCAAATCATGACTACAAGCCAAAAATCTTGGAAAGAGGCAGATGCGGATAAAAACAATGTAGTTAATAGTAAAACCATCGGCGAAAAGGCAGATACTAAAAAGTTTGATAATAATTCGAAACTAACTGATGATGCGAAAGTTAATGTAATAAGTCATGTTCTTTCAAATACAGAGTTGCCCAATGGTTCCACATTAAAACGTTCTGATTTTGTTCTGACTTTAAATCCTGATGTGGATTGGGGAGAATATTTTCCAATGAATTACAATTTTAAAACTAGCACTCACTATTTAAATCTTAGTTTAGGTTGTGAATGGACTGTGGAAAATGTAAGAATAATTGGAGGAATTCATGAAATATATGGACATGGTATTATGCGGTGGGGCGATCGTTTTGGCGGTGGGGGTACCCATTATAAAATCTACCAAGCTCAGATGGATAGCAAATATTGGCTAAAAAGTACAAATGCCGCAAAAAGGAATATAGTATTAAATTGGTGGAATTCCTATTATTATGATGTAAATAAAGGAGATAATACAAATTATCCTCCAAAATATATGAATAACTATTATAAATATGCAGAATAATTCATAAAATCTGTATCATATTGATATCTTCATGGGAATTGAAAATGCATACAAAGGATAATTTTTGCTAAATCTAATAATTATGAAAACAATAATAACTTTTGTTTTATTTCAATTCATAAGCATTACCGCCTATTGTTGTCAATGTAATCAATTAAATATTGATAGTTTGCAAAAATTAAGTTATAGAAGCTCTGATTTTATTTTTCTTGGTGAAGTAGAATATGTTGATACAATTAATAAAGTCAGTATTTTAAATATATTTGAGATATACAAAGGGAATATAAACTTGAAGAAGGTATATGTAAAGAATGTACATAGTTGTAATTTCCTGCCATATGATAAAGGATTATGGATAGTGTATTCAAAATTCATTAATGATAGTACAATTGAGGTCAATACTTGTGGCGCTTCCAGGAGTAATTTATATCCGTATAAGATAAGCAGTTATAATTTACCACCACCACCTAGAAATAATCAAGAAAATTCAAAGATAAAATTTGAGATGGAGTTTTTAAGTTTAAAACTTGAAGCTATTTTAGACTGGAATAATGAACTTTATAAACTAAGAAATGGCTTAATGAAGTAGACATTGCTAATTACCCCCTGCTCGCCTTAGACTTCAATCGAGGCGGCACGGCGATAGTTTTTAACTTCCCCGTTCGCCAGAGGCTGTGCAGATATTCGGCTTAGGCTGTGCCTAAGTCGAAACTATTTTTTCAGGCTTGCTGCCTGATAAAAATGGTTATATTTGTTTATCAGTAAATGCGTTATCGGTGTCAACAGGTTATAAAATAGCAGGCGATGGGTTGTTTTTTTTAACATTTCAGATTGTTGGCTGGGTTGATATCTTTACAAGGAAGATTTATCGGGATTTAGCCATTGATAGTCTGAAATACTGCCAGCATCATAAAGGATTAAAGTTATTTGCCTTTGTAATCATGTCCAACCACATACATCTTTTGGCTCAAAGTGAAGCTGGAGATTTAAGTGATATTGTCCGTGATTTTAAGAATCACACAAGTAAGAAGTTTTTGGAGGTTGTTAACGATCATCAAGAAAGCCGGGCTGATTGGATGAAAATCGTATTTGAGTATCATGGTAAATTCAAAAGCAGACAAACGAATCAGATTTGGACACACGAGAACCATGCTGAGCATATCTTCAGTGATAAATTCATAAAACAGAAAATTGATTATATTCATGAAAATCCGGTTCGGGCTGGTATTGTTGCAAAACCTGAAGAATACTTGTACTCAAGTGCCAGAAATTACGCAGATCTGGATGGCATGATTGATGTTATCAGAATTGATACCAAATGGATTACGATATCTTAAACAGGCAAAGCCTGTATGCATATATTCGACTTAGGCACAGCCTAAGCCGAACGGGGGCTAGTATTGTTGAAAAACCTGAGGAATACTTATATTCAAGTGCCAGAAATTACGCAGATCTGGATGGTATGATTGATGTTATCAGAATTGATACTAAATGGATTACGATATCTTAAACAGGCAAAGCCTGTATACATATATTCGACTTAGGCACAGCCTAAGCCGAACGGGGGTTTTGATAGAGCCTGTAAATATTTTTGTGTAAACTAGTAGCTGAGCGCTTTTCAGATTCGACATCTGTCACCAAATTTAATAATAAACTGATTAATAATCATTCCCCAATCACGGATTGCCATGGTCCATTTCAGCTGTATATTGCTAATGGCCAAATAGACAGCTTTAAGAGCTGACTGATCATCCGGGAATACAGTTTTTGTTTTAGTGTATTTACGTATTGTGCTATTGAGACTTTCTATGGTATTAGTTGTATAAATGATTTTACGGATTTCCATTGGATAGTCAAAATAGGAAGTAAGTTCTTCCCAGTTCTCTTTCCAGGATTTGATCGCATAGCCGTATTTTGAGCCCCATTTGGCAGCAAAATTCTCCAAGGCATCATGAGCTGTTTCTTTGTTGATAGCCCCGTAAACAAGCTTTAAATCAGCAATAAATTGTTTTCGTTCCTTCCAGGCCACATACCGTGCACTATTACGGATCTGGTGAACAATACAGAGCTGGGTTACTGTATTTGGATAAACAGCGTTAATGGCCTGCTTGATACCGGCCAGATTATCAGTGCAGGCGATCAGAATATCATCAACACCACGTGCTTTTAAATCAGTCAATACATTCATCCAGAACGATGCACTTTCTGTTTCGGATATCCACATACCCAGGACTTCCTTTAATCCGTCCTGTTTAAGTCCGATAATCAGGTAAATAGTCTTGCCCTGGACTTTTCCATTATTGCGGATTTTTATTACAATACCATCCATCCAGACAACAAAATAAACGCTTTCTAAAGGTTTTTGCTGCCATTGTTTAATGTTTTCAATGATTGTGTTGGTAATATTGGATACGGTTCCCTCGCTTAGCTCTATACCATACATTTCCTTGACTGTGGCTTCAATATCACGGGTACTCATGCCTCTGGAATACAATGTAATGATAGCTTGTTCAATCCGTGCAGACATGCGCTGGTGCTTGGGGACGATTACCGGATCAAAGCTAGATTCCCTGTCCCTTGGCATATCCAATGGAATATTCCCAATATTGGTCTTTAGCACTTTGTTGCTAAAACCATTACGGCTATTGACTCCTGCCTTGTCTTTTGTTTGATGTTTCTGATATCCGAGATGCTCATCCATTTCTGCTTTTAACATGCCTTCTACTGCTTGCTTGTAAAGCCCATGGAAAAAGTCATCCAGTTCAGTTTGGGATTTGATCTTACGGAGGGCTTCCTCCGGGATCTGAAAGTCATCCTTTTCTTTGTCTTTTTTCTTCATAATGCTGCGTAATTAAAAGTAAAATTACAGTTTTTCAAACCGGACAAAACAGCCTTTGAGTTTTTATGGACTCCAGTCTGTTTTGTCCTTACGCAGCTACTTTATGTTTACACAAAATTCTTTACACTACCTTTTGATATAAGTTATATCCGATACCCACACCAGCCCGGTTCCTGTTACGGTAAATTCCCTGTTGAGCTTGTTTTCAACCACAGGGTAATTATGCCTGGAATCAGTTGTAACAACCCATTTCTTGCGGATAATGCTCTTTAAATTTTGCTGTTTCATCAATCTTGCCACTCTTGGTCTGGAAACATATATCCCTTCTTCGAATAAAGCCAATGCAATCCGGGGACTACCATATGTCCCTTTACTTTTCTCATATATCTTTTTTATGCGAACAAATAAATCTTGGTTCTCAATATCTCGTTTTACAGGCTTACGCATCAGCCAACTGTAAAATGAACTCCTGCTTACTCTAAGTACCTTACACATCTTCTCAATGGGAAAAATGGAGCAGTGATCCTTTATGAATTGGAATATTTGCCATCGCTCTTGGAGAAAATGCTTACAGCTTTTTTTAAGATGTCACGTTCTATCTGTGCATCCCGGAGCTCTTTCTTAAGCTTAACAATCTCTTTTTGTTCTTCTGTCAGGATCTTATTACCCTGCCCCGGAAAACTTGATTCATGATACACTGTTGCTTCCCTACGCCATCGGTAGATCAGATCAGTACGTATATCAAGCTCTGCTGCCAATGCGGTTAGGTCCTCTCGATTATTACTGAGTTCAATTACCATTTGTTTAAACTCACGATCAAATTTTCTTCTCTTTTTCATATCAGTTAAATTAAGCATTTTTGCTTAACTTACTGTCCGGATAAAGGTAGCAGTTCCATTTAAAAAAAGCGAAGTTGCAAACTTCGCTTAGCTGGGGTACCAAATGGATTACGATACCTTAAACAGGCAAAGCCTGTATAAATATAGTCGACTTAGGCACAGCCTAAGCCGAACGTAGGTAGTTACAAACTACCATTTAAAAAAAAAGCGAAGTTGCAAACTTCGCTTAGCGGAGTACCAAATGGATTACGATACTTAAACAGGCAAAGTCTGTATAAATATAGTCGACTTAGGCACAGCCTAAGCCGAACGTGGGTAGTTACAAACTACCATTTAAAAAAAGCGAAGTTGCAAACTTCGCTTAGCAGGGTTACGCAGCGGACTGGTGCTGCATTGTCTGGAGTAAGACCTCAGCGCTTTACAAATCTCCCGGTGATCACCTGCTCCCCTGCCTGAACCCTCAACAGGTACAGGCCATTTGTCAGGGCTGATACATCCAGCACATCTCCATGGTTCATGTTTCTCACAGAAATAACTTTCGTACCGGCGAGATTGAATACCTCAAAGGTGTCAATTGGATGCCCTGTTGAAATGTAAAGCTTTTCTGACACCGGATTCGGATAAAAGAACAACTGATCTTTATGTACCTCCTGGTTTCCCGAAATCACAGATTCCATTTTCTTGCTTGTGTAGATGCGGTATTCACCTGCATTAAGCGTGATGGTTACATTTACATCTGTGACATTCAATGAATCGCCGGAAAACACTTCATACCATTTTCCTGTTCGCGTAAAACCGGCCTGAACATCAAGCGTTGAAAGTCCGAAATTTCCCATGATGACAGCATCTTCCTCAGCATGCCGCAGAACGATCTTCTTCCCTGCTACATTATTGCCAACCGTCAGGGTATAATCATCCGTATTAAACACCGGGTATTTTTTCCGCAGGTCGAGGATTTTGGCCCAGGTGAGGTATACCATTTCACGCTCCGGATCCTCCAGGTATTCCCATTTTACCGGTTTCTCCCCTACTCTTCCATTGTAATCAATGGAGATGTCGTATCCAAGCTCTCCGAACTGCCAGATCATCTTGGGACCGGGAATGGTGAGGAAGAATGCACCAGCCAGTTGCATGCGCTGCAGCGCTGTATGCTCATCTTTGATGTTGTATGAATCAACGGCATTGCCATAGGTGATGTTCTTGTACATCAGCCTTTCTTCATCGTGACTTTCCATGTACCCAACCAGGTAAGGATTATTCCAGCCCCTGGCTTTGTAAGAGATCCATGAAAAACCGGAATTGGCCAGATAGCCCATGGTAGCTTCGTTGTAGTTGTAATTGATATTGCCCCAAAGCATTAAGCCGGCATCGGAAAGTTCCTTCTCTTCGCTGTTCACTGCAAAATGTTCACAGATCATGAAAGCATCGTGGTTAACCGCTTTGATCCTGCTGTAGATCCTCTTCAATATAGCAATCCGTGAAGCATCGTAACCACCGCCGTCCCCCGGGGTATTGGTGAAACCCTTGGTGAAATCAAAACGAAAACCATCCACCTTGAATTCTTTGAGCCAGTATTCCACCACGCGATCCACAAAGTACTGTGTGGCAGCCGACTCGTGGTTAAAGTCGTAACCCCAGCTATAGGTGGTATTCGGACTATTTTCGTTGAACCATGGATTTTCGGGAGAAGGTTTCCCGGTTGCTGAGTTGAAATAGAGCCTGACCATGGAATTCTGTTCGTATGCATGGTTCAGGACTATATCCATGATCACGGCGATACCCCGCTTGTGGCATTCCTGAATGAAATCCTTGATATCCGTGTCCCTGCCATAATATTTATCCGTGGCAAAATAAAAAGACGGATTGTAGCCCCAGCTGCTGTTTCCCTCGAATTCACTGAAGGGCATGAGCTCAATTGCATTGATCCCCAGTGTCTGCAGGTAATCAAGCTTGCCTGCCACATCCTTGATATCATGCGTGGTGACGAAGTCACGTATCAGTAATTCATAAATAATAAGTTTTTGTTGCTGGGGAGGTGCATATTCCCCATCATTCCAGCTGTAAACCGGCTTACCGGGTTGCAGGACGCCGGCAATGCCCTCGGTCTTCCCGGCTGGATAGGGCTGCAGATCGGGATATACAGCTTCTGGAATATATTTATCGTTGTATGGATCGAGTATTTTTTCCGAATAGGGATCGGCGATCTTCAACTGACCGTCAACCAGGTACTGGAAGGCATACTCCTTGCCTGGAAGGAGGTTGCCAATGGCAATCCAGAACCGGTCGCCATCTCTTTTCAGCTGGTAAGTGCTATCGGGTAACCAGGTGTTAAAATCGCCCAGGACGTATATAAAGTCTTTGTCAGGTGCAAAAAGCACCAGAACGGCCGAATCGTCGGCCGGATAATTGATCCCGTCTTCCAAACCTGCCGGCAGTGATTCATCTGCCGTGGTACCCGGAACCATATACCAGGCTGTGTCAGCGGCAGTAGATCCATCCTGCAGGGCAACTGCAACCAGCCTGTGCCGGGATTTACCAGACACATGCAGTGCGGTGTCAAAGGAAGTGCCTGCAATTTTGCGGATCAGCTGCTCATCGAGAAAAAGCTTCAGGGAATCGCAAGCTGTGGCGCCGATCTCCACGGAGAGCGACTGTCCCTCCGTAACAAAGGAGAACAGGCCGGGAGGTTGAATGAACGATACATTTAGTCCTTGTTCGTAAACATCAGCAAAGATATCGGCTCCCCCGACATCACGACCTGTTTTCGTTCCGGCACCATTGCGGAATACGAAGGCCATTTTCTGGATCTTTTCACCGGCAGGTACATTGTAAAACTGCCGGATGCTGGTGGTAATATCCAGCCTGTATTCATTGGATGATATTTTGGTGAGCTTGCAGGCGGCAGTGTTGGTTGCCCAGGGTGCTTTCACATATTTCCAGTCGGATGGAGAACTACTCTTATCCGTGATAACGCCGGTATGTGCGTAGACATCGTCCCCGGTGTAGTTTATCAGACCCTGATCCCCCTGGTCGGCATGGAATGTGATCGTAACCGGCTGATCCTGGATAGGCAGGGCCGGATCGGTGGAAATTACCTGGCCGCTGGCCAAAGGTACCAGCAACAAAAGCAGGGAAAAGAGAGAAAATGATTTCATACAGGCGGTTTTTGTAAAGATAGAGACCCTGCTTCTTCAGCAGGGTCTCAGGAATATACAACTATTTTAAAGAAAAGACCAGTTAATTGATCGTACCAGTAAGGTTAATGAAGTCCAGTGAAATATCCTGACCGGCGGTGACGGCAACACGTGCCTGATCATTTCCGGTTCCACGGAATTCGATAACGCCTTCAAGAACCATGAATTCAGCCTGCCACCAGTCGCATGCAAGTGTGGTTGCGCCAGCGTACATACGCAACTCGGTTGCTGTAAGTACATTTTCGAATTTGATCACTTTATTAACATTGTCAACTGTGAACATGTATTCGGGTTTCTTAGCATCCCAGCCACCAAATGCATCACCAATACCATATATTGTCGGCGGGTTGACTTCAATCGTTTCATTTTCGAGGTCAACAACTACCATGTAGTAGCCCGAACCGGCAACCGGAACAGGAACATTGGCGGTACCTTTTGCAAACACGCCATCAACAGGATCACCGTCTTTGCCGAAATCGCCAATCCAGTCGCGTTGCGGAGCAAATTTGAATTCCCCTGCGCCATCCAGCCAAACAATCTTCCAGAACAATTCGGGATGACTGTGTACAGGGATCATGGGGAAATCAGTAAGTGCCCACTGCCAGCCGTCGGGAGTTCCGTCACTGTCACCGTCAACATTGTTCAAAGCATTACCTACCATGTACAATTCTGTGGGATATTCGGGAAGGGGTTCACCGTCCCTTACATAGGTAACAGCAGCTGTTGTGCCTTCACCCAGTGTCCAGGTCATGGAAATCTTGTAAATTGCATAAGTAGCATTGGCAATATTGGCTCCACCCGGAACCAGTGCATCAAGTGTGCCGCCGAAGTTGGTGTTAACCTTAAGTCCTGCCGTTGCAGTACCATTATCATACTCAGCGTCAAGAATTATTTTCCAGCCATCAGAATAGCGGAATTTGTATTCGTTTTCAAGCAGGGTAACCTCAGCAGCTTCGAATGTAATGGTGTTCAGATCGAAAGCGCCTTTCATCGGAAGGGGCGTACTATTGCTCCAGCCTCCCGGAGTTGCACCGCCAATGACACCCCACTCAACAGGAGCAACCACGGCAATTCCCAGTTCGGTATCAATAACAACATGATAAAGACCGTCTTCAGGAACGACGAACTTATCTGTGGTTTCCTCATAGGAACCGCGCCAGAAGTCAACCTTGGGTTCATCTATGTTACGATCTGCTTCAGCAACAACATCAAAATCGGCACCAGGACCATAGGTTTTCTGGGTTTGACCGGAGACTTCAACAATATTGAAACCGCCTGAGCCACCTTCAACAGCGATGTACAGTTCCAACAATTCACTCCTGTCGGTCTGAGTGACTTCGTTGCGTGTCACCTGCATCATGCCATCAGTGCTTAGTTCAGTGACAGCGGTACCGGCTCCAACAACATAAAAGCCATCCTCAACCAGAATGGGAGGAGTTCCTCCGTCATCATCATCCTTACAGGAGGTGATAGTAGCAAGAACGGCCACTGCCAGCCAGGAAAGCTTCACTAAAGATTTAAAAAAGTTTCTCTTCATGGTATTAAATTTTAGTAATAATTAAAAGGATCTATTGTTTTTATTCTGCATCAAGCAACAGGTTTGGATTAGCATCAGTAGCCCATTTGGGAATGGGAAAAGTCTTTACGGTCGGATCGTTACTTGTGCCGCCCTGTTCATCGCCTTTTGCCCACCAAACTTTGGTGAACTCTCCAAAACGGATCAGGTCCTGACGGCGGACCCCTTCAGCAAATAATTCACGACCTCTTTCGGCCAGCAGATCATCGAGCGTGGCATCGGTAAAACCATCAACCCCGGCACGTTCCCGGATGGGATTGATCCATTCGTCTCCATTGTTGCCAAGTCTGATCTCACATTCCGCCTTTATCAGGTAAAAATCTGTCAGCCTAAATAACGGAAGATCGTTGCTCAGATTTTCCTTGGCACCTTTTTTAATTTCATATTTTCTGATCCGGGCACCTGTGGTTCTGATTTCTGTAGGAGTAAAGGTTGCATCCATCCGGATCGCCGGGATAACCGGATCAAGATTTAAAGGAGCTCCGATCACAGATTCTATTATCGGTTTCCCCTTGCTGTCATATTGCGGTCCGTAAAGGAAATAGGCTGCCTTCCGCAGGTCATTATCCTCATAGGTAAGAAAATGCTGATAAGTGACCGCACAGCCGTTCCAGGGACCAACAGACATATCGTAAGTAAGGTTCGACTGGTAATGCAGGGTACGCATGTGGATCCGGAATCCCTGGTAATCATCTTCGTCATAAGGAATAGAAAAGATTATTTCGGAATTGCTCTGGTTCTCGGTGACAAATGGACCGGTAACAGTTCCGTCGAGCGTATAAAGCCCTGAATTGATAATGCTGTCGGCATATGCACCAGCCTTGTCCCATTGTGCAATACCGGTATAGACCTCTGAATTGAGATAGAGCTTGCTCAGCAGGGCAAAGCCAAAGTATCTGGTTGCCATGTATTTGTTGTCGATATCCTTGAGTGCTGACAGGTTATTCTCTACCGTGGCAGTCAGGCTATCGAAAATAGCGGCTCTGGATGTTTTAAAAGGTTGTTCAGGAACATCAGTGGCAGTGGTCAGATAAGGAGCATCGCCATAATTGTCCATGATCAGGTAAAAGAAATATGACCTTACCACTTCAACTTCCTTTATTTTTGCATCAATGGCGTCAGATTGCGGAAGCTGCCTCAGCATGTCAATGATTTGATTGCTGCGTGTGACACCGGAATAGAACTTGTCCCACATTCTGTTCACGCCTTCCACATCATTGTTCCAGGTGTGCTGGTACATGACGCGCCATTTGCCGCCATCATCCCAGTCCGCATCGCGGGTGGGAAATACAAGCTCATCCGATGAGACTTCCTGTGCCCAGAACCACCAGCCCTGGTCATCGGCCAGGGGTTGCAGCTGTTTGTAGGCATCGACGCTCATACTTGCTATCTGTGCCTCACTCTCAGGATAAACCGATTCGGGAAGCTTGTCGTAGAGCACTTCATCGAGGTCAGTGCAACCCAGGACCAGCAGCAAGGAGAATAATACAGGTATATATGTTGTTTTCATCTTTTAGGTTTTAAAAATTCGCTGTTACACCAAAATTAAAGGTCCTTGTTTTCGGATATACATTATACTGATCGATACCGAATGACAATCCTTCAACGGTTGTTTCAGGATCCACACCCGAATAACCGGTGAGTGTAAGCAGGTTGTTGGAAGAAACATAGACTTTTACATTCCTGACAATTTTGCCTTTCGGAATGATGTTGTATCCAAGCGAAACATAATCGATCCTCAGAAAGGAGCCGTCTTCGACATAGATATCCGCAATAGCGGGCACCTGCGTACGTCCCTGATTCTTCCAATCAATGGCATCCGGCACTGCATTTGTACTGGGGAGCAACCCCGGATAATCGAAGAACATCCTGGTGGCATTGTATACATCATTGCCAATCATGGTCCGTAGGGAAAGGTCAAGTTCAAAATGCTTGAAAAAAGTCACGGTGTTGGACCATCCTATTTCGAGGTTTGGTGCCGGACTTCCAACAATATAACGTTTGGCTTTGTTAAGTTCGCGGGTTGCACCACCGGTTTCAGATTCATACAGGAAATATCCATCGGAAGAAAGCCCGAGGTATTTCGGCAGGTAAAAGGAACCGAGCTCCTCATTCTCTATATTTCCGGTAACATAGTTAAGATCCCCGATCAGTCCCCGGCCGGTTAAGTAGCCGTCTCTTCTGACTTCGCCTTCAACATACTCTCCAAGGTCACCGATGGTTGTTTTGAAATGGGTGATGTTGAGTGATGTTTTCCAGCTGATGTTCGTTTTGTCAACTGCGAATGCCTGTATAAACAATTCAATACCTGTATTGCGCATGTTACCGGAATTGGCAAATTTTGTTTTGGCCAGATTTGGAGGAACCGGCACCTGGTACTCACCCAGAAGGTCTGATGTTTCTTTTGTATACACCTCAATGGTACCACTGATGCGGCTTTTCAACAGAGCAAAATCGAGCCCGATATTGGTTTCAGCTGTTCTTTCCCAACGCAGATCGGGATTCTCATTCCAGGCTGGCCCGAAAGTTGTAACCTGCTGACCTGTTTCAGGATCAATGGCCACACCGGTGGGCTGAAATACTACCTGACTGTGGTATTCCCCGATATTCTGGTTACCCGACACCCCATAGCTGACCCGCAATTTCAACTGGCTAATGACAGACACTGAACTCATGAAAGCTTCTTTGTCAATATTCCATCCTGCAGATACGGTGGGAAACCAGCCCCATTTGTTATTGACACCAAATTTTGTCGATCCGTCTCGCCGTATCGATCCGGCCAGGTAATACCGGCTGTCGAAATTATACTGAGCACGGCCAAAGAATCCAATCAACCTGGATTCACCAGCCCACGAACTGATACTCGAACTTGTAATATCAATGAAGGAACCCAGGTTATTGTATTTAAGGAAATCCGACTGAGGATTTTCTGCCTGGGCATAAAATCCGTTCCAGTTCTTTTGTTGCCATGAATACCCAAGCATCAGGTTCAAATTATGCTTATCAAAGGATTTCAAATAATTGCCGGTCAGTTCAAAAAGCTTTTGCTGGAGGTTGTCGTATCCTTTTTTTCCGAAACCATTGTCAGCTGTGGCATAGATAGTACCCTTGGGTCTGAAGTAGGAGCTTTCACTATCATCTCGCGTATACCCGAAGTTTATGCCGCCGGTCAGGCCGGGCAGAAACTCCATATCCGCCTTGAAATTACCGAAAAATCTTTTGGCACTCCTGAGATTATCAATACCATCGATCACTGCCATGGGATTCTCATAATTATAGGCCCTGTTGATCTTATAATAACTACCGTCGGGATTTTTTACCGGATCTGTGGGATTGTGCGAAAGCGCCTGGTAAATGACATCGTCCTTGTCCCAACCGTCATAATTCTCATAATCATTGTCCTCAAAGGTACCCGAGATGCTTCCGGATAAGGTAAGCTTGTCATTAAGTGCCTTGTGCATAAGATTGACCTTTCCGATGGTCCTGTCCTTTTGCGTTCCCTTCATGACACCCTCCCAAATGGAGTGTGTAACCGAACCATAATAACTCGATCTTTCCGTTCCCCCTGAGTAATTCAGGTTATAATTCTGGGTAAACCCTGTACGGTAAATTTCATCCTGCCAGTCTACATTGGCTCCTCCGTCTGAGAAGTTAAGATCATTATCATCCACGTACTTCCTGATTTCATCAGCGTTCAGCAGGTCCAACTTTTTTGCCACCCTGTCAGCCGAGAAATTCATGTTGAACTGCAATGTTCCTTTTCCTTCCAGGCCTTTTTTTGTCGTAATGATGATCACACCGTTGGAACCCTGGGAACCGTAAATGGCAGCCGAGGCGGCATCTTTCAATATTGAATAGCTTTCAATATCTTCCGGAGCAACCGTGGTAGGATCGGCGTTGGGGACACCATCAATTACATAAAGCGGTTGCGTGTTGGAGCTAAAACCAGCCGCACCCCTGATCTTGACAGCAAAACCAGTATTGGGGTCACCACCCTTTTTTGTAACCAAAACTCCGGCCACCTTGCTTTGAATACCCTGGATGGCATCGGTGAGTACACCGCCTCCCAGTTCCTCAGAAGTAATATGTGCCACGGCACCGGTTTTATCGGCTTTTTTCTGCGTACCATACCCGATTATTATAACCTCTTCAAGAGCAGATACGATGGGTTCGAGTTGCAGGTTGATAACCGCGGTCTTATCGACAGGAATTTCCTGCGACTGGTATCCGACATAGGAAAAGACAAGTGTTCCGGGTTGATTCATGATAATGGAATAATTACCATCGATATCCGATGTCTTTCCTGTTGTTGTTCCTTTTATTAAAATATTTACTGCTGGCAGCGTTTCACCGGTACTTTTATCCGTAATACTCCCGGATACTGTAAATTCCTGTGCCATAGCGGTACCCGGTATAAAAAGCAAGAGCAGGAGAAAGGCTTTCCAAATAGAAAAAGCTTGTCGCATCATTGCATAAGTTTTAGTGTTTAATAATTAGTTGTTAGTTATCCCGGTATTGCAACCAGGTCACCAGATTTTGATTCCTGATATTTTCCCAATAATCAGTAAATCACGGGTTAAAAATGGTTCTGTAAACTAAAACAAATTACGGGGTTCATTTTTTCATACTCAAAAAAAAGTCCTGCTAAATCGCTGAAAAACCTCGCAATCGTTTCCGCAATCGTTTCCGCAATCGTTTGTTATGTAGTTTTTTTTAATTATCATTACAGATCAAATTATCCGAGTTGAGTCTCTTCTATGAAAATCCACCAGATAACGATTAAAGATGTCGCACGCGAACTGGGTGTCTCCATTTCCACAGTTTCACGGGCTTTGAAGGATCATCCGGATATCAGCCCCCAGACCAAACAGATGGTAAGGGACCTGGTAGAAAAAATGAAATATAAACCCAATGCTATTGCACTCAGTTTACGGAACCGGCGTACCAATATCCTGGGTGTAATCGTTCCGGAAATTGTGCATCATTTTTTCTCCTCGGTGATTTCCGGTATTGATGAGGCTGCTGTGGCTGCAGGTTATAATGTCATGTTCTTCCAATCGAATGAGAGCTATGAGCGCGAGATCATGAATATCCAGTCCATTATCAACAGCAGGGCCGATGGCGTATTGATCTCACTGGCAAAAGGTACCAAGAAATTCAACCACATCAAGCAATTACTCGATGATAACATCCCTGTTGTATTTTTCGACCGTGCCTGTGATGAGATCGAAACCGATAAAGTTATTGTTGATGATTTCGAAGGCGCCTTCAATGCCGTGGATTATCTGATAAAGACAGGCTGCCGGAGGATTGCACATTATGCCGGACCACAGCACCTGCAAATCAGCTACCTGCGTAAACGGGGCTACATTTCCGCACTTGAAAAAAACGGACTGCATGTGGAGGATGACCTGATCATTCCCTGCGACTCCTATGAAGGGGCCCTGGAAGTGACCAGGATCCTGATGGGCCGGTCCAAGCCACCTGACGCCATCTTCACCGTAAACGACATGACCGCCGTTGGCACTCTCAATACCATCAAGGCCATGGGATTCAAGGTACCTGATGAAGTTTCCATTGTCGGTTTTACCGATGGACTGGTGTCCTCCGTCACGGATCCCCTGTTGACCACCGTCAGCCAGCATGGCTTTGAAATTGGCAAAAAGGCAACGGAAATCCTCATCAAGCGGATCAACGAGGAGTTTGATTCCCCGAAACCGATAACCGAGGTGGTGAAAACGGATCTGGTGATCAGGAATTCCACCAGGAAGCTTTAGGTAAGCGGCAGAGCAATGGCTGTGGCAGTAGCAGCAACAGCTTTCAGCGTCGTATTTCTATGAATTAAAGGTATAAGTTTCTCATAACATACGCCAATTATCCAGAACTCATCGCAAACGTTTGCATACTGATACTACGACATTATTTCACCGGTGTCATAAAAATTTATTAGTCAAATAGTTGGAAATAAAGTTTCTTTGCTATACTTTTGGGTTTGTATTTTCCCGACATCTGTAAAACATAGTTGATCTCTGGTTCTGTTACCCGACAGAATGCAGGGCTTTTTATTTTTATATACCTGAACGATCTCATTAACTATCCATACATGAATAAACCTAAACTAAGCTTTTGGCAGATCTGGAACATGAGTTTTGGATTTCTGGGCATTCAATTCGGTTTTGGACTTCAAAATGCTAATGTTAGCCGGATATTTCAGACCCTTGGCGCCGACATTGATCAGATTCCTATTCTATGGATTGCAGCCCCCGTAACAGGTTTGATCATGCAACCGATCATCGGTCACATGAGCGATAAAACCTGGGGAAGATTAGGAAGAAGGAGGCCGTATTTTCTGGTCGGCGCCATTCTGGCATCACTGGCCCTGATCCTGATGCCCAATTCACCTGTGCTCTGGGTTGCTGCCGGCACACTCTGGATCATGGATGCCTCGATCAACATATCCATGGAACCATTCAGGGCTTTTGTTGGTGATATGCTGCCTGATGAACAGCGTACCATCGGATTTACCATGCAGAGTTTTTTCATCGGTATTGGTGCTTTTGTGGCTTCCTGGCTGCCATACATGCTGGCCAACTGGCTCAATATTCCCAATACCGCTCCCGAAGGACAGATCCCACCCACGGTAATCTATTCCTTCTACCTGGGGGGTGCCGTGTTTTTACTGGCCGTTTTATGGACTGTGATTTCTTCAAAGGAGTATTCTCCTGAAGAATTGCAACGGTATGCAAATAAAACGGATCTGATTGACCAGGAAACGGAAACCTGTGAACCGGCAAAACTTTATTGGAGAAGGGGTATTATCTGGCTTATTGCCGGGGCCATTTTCGCGATCCCGGTCTTCCGGTTCAACCTGGAAAAGGAACTTTACATCCTGTCGGGAGGACTGGTTTTATTTGGAATACTCCAGCTTATATCGGCCGGATTGGTACAAAGCAGAAATACCGGGTCGGGACTGGTGAGCATCATCACCGATCTGTACAGAATGCCCAAAACAATGGCACAATTAGCCGTTGTGCAGTTTTTCTCATGGTTTGCCCTGTTCTCCATGTGGATATACACCACCCCGGCTATTACAAAACACCTTTACGGAACTACCGATACAATGTCAGAAGCTTATAACGAAGGAGCCAACTGGGTGGGCGGTATGTTCGGGTGGTACAATCTTTTTGCTGCGTTCTTTGGTCTGGCAGTACTTCCGTGGCTTGCCCGTCTTACCAGTCGGAAAATCACGCACATTATTTCCCTGGTGGTTGGCGGACTAAGCCTGATCTCTCTTTATTTTCTTACTGACCCGCACCAGATGGTGTTTTCAATGATTGGCATCGGATTGGCATGGGCCAGCATCCTGGCCATGCCGTATGCCATTCTGACCGGTTCACTGCCACAGCGCAAAATGGGCGTGTACATGGGAATATTCAACTTCTTTATTGTGATTCCGCAAATCCTGGCCGCCACACTCCTTGGATTCATGGTAAAAATACTGTATCATGGTGAGAGTATCTATGCCCTGATCACAGGCGGCATAGCCATGATGGTAGCAGCTGTCTGTGTGCTGCTGGTTAATGATCACAAGGATAAAATAAAAACCGTATGATCCTGAAAGCCTGCCTTTTCGATCTGGACGGCGTAATCGTTGATACAGCCCAGTACCACTATCTTGCCTGGAAAAACCTGGCCGATAAGCTTGGGTTTGTATTTACCGAAACAGATAATGAACAACTGAAAGGCGTGAGCAGGATGGAATCTCTCCGTATTCTTCTGGAGATCGGGAATGTATCCCTCTCAGAACAGGAAAAGATACAGGTTGCGGAAGAAAAAAACCAGTTATACCTGCAATACGTCCTTCGCATGACCAGGGGTGATGTCCTGCCGGGTGTGCTGGAATTCCTCCGGGAATTAAAGAATAACAAAATACTGCTCGGTATTGGTTCAGCCAGTAAAAATGCACGAACCATTCTTGAAGGCATTGAACTGGTATCTGCTTTTGATGTTATTGTCGACGGAAACCTGATCACCCATGCAAAACCTCACCCGGAGGTGTTTGCTTTGGGTGCACAGCTGCTGCATACCGATGCATCCTGTTGTATCGTTTTTGAAGATGCAATCGCAGGAATCCAGGCCGCACATAATGCGGGTATGAAATGTATCGGGGTAGGCTCCCCTGAAATCCTCAGGGAGGCGGACCTCGTAATTCCGGGGTTCAAGAATCTGAAACTTGCCGATATCAAACTTTAAGTGATACCTTGTTTCAGTTGTTGAGTACTTACTGTATGATGAAGTGAAGAAATGAAAAGATACTATACTACAGACGAATGGAGCGTGATTGAGGAGGGCTTTGATCCCACATTCCAGGAAGCATCGGAGAGCATCTTCAGCCTCGGCAATGGTCATATGGGACAAAGAGCCAACTTTGAGGAAAATTACTCCGGTGAATCCCTCCAGGGTACCTACATCGCGGGAATTTATTACCCCGATAAAACGCGGGTTGGCTGGTGGAAAAATGGCTATCCCGAGTATTTCGCCAAGGTACTGAACGCCCCCAATTGGATTGGCATCGCCGTGAGAGCCGGCAATGAAGATCTGGACCTGCACACATGCAAGGTACTGTCATTCCGGCGTGAACTGAACATGAAACATGGTTATCTCGAACGTTCTTTCATTGCCGAGCTGAAATCGGGCAGGCAGTTGCAGGTCAACACACGCAGATTTCTGAGCCTGGCTGCTGATGAGATCGGAGCTATCAGATATTCCGTCCGGTCGGTTAATTTTGAAGGCACCCTTGAATTGTTGCCCTATTTGGATGCTAACGTGGTTAACCGTGATGCCAATTACGACGAAAAGTTCTGGGAGATTCTGGAAACCGGATTTAAGGCGGATAATGCGTTCCTTCGGATGCGCACACGGAAATCAGGTTTTGAGGTCTGTTATTCCATGAATTGTACGGCAGAAATCAACGGAACTGCCAACAAAGCAAAAATGCAGCCGGTTCAACGTTCAGGCTATGCAGGTTTTAAAATTGAAACCGGAATCAATGCATCGGATGAGGTCGTTCTCTATAAATATGTTGCAGTGCTGACTTCACTCGACCATAAACCTGATTCATTGGTGGATATTAGTATTGATACCCTCATGCAGGCTTCAGGAAGGCGTTTTGACGGCTTGTTTGCCGATCACGCCGTTCAATGGGATGAAAAATGGTCCCACAGCAATATCGTTATCAAAGGAGATCCTGAAGCCCAGCAGGGCATTCGCTTTAATATTTTTCAGCTGAACCAGACCTACACCGGGCGTGATCAAAGGCTCAACATCGGCCCCAAAGGCTTTACAGGTGAGAAATACGGAGGAAGTACTTATTGGGACACAGAGGCTTTCCTGATCCCGTTTTACCTCAGCACCGAACCTGACCACGTTTCACGTAATCTGTTGCTTTACAGATATAAACACCTGGACAAAGCCATCGAGAATGCAACAAAGCTTGGATTCAACCAGGGCGCGGCTCTTTATCCCATGGTTACCATGAATGGCGAAGAATGCCACAACGAATGGGAAATAACTTTTGAAGAAATACACCGGAACGGTGCAATTGCCTATGCCATATACAATTATGTAAAATATACCGGGGAAAAGGAATACCTGGCACAATACGGGCTGGAGGTTCTTATCGCATTGTCAAGGTTCTGGCGGCAACGCGTGAACTGGTCCGATGTCAAGGGCAAGTACGTGATCCTGGGCGTTACCGGCCCCAACGAATACGAAAACAATGTGAACAACAACTGGTACACAAACAGGATGGCATCTTGGACCTTGCGGTACACGCTCGAATCTCTTGATTATGTGATGCGTGAACACCCGATGCAGTACCAGCAGCTCGTGAACAAAACAGGCTTCCGCTATGATGCCGAAACATCTGCCTGGAATGACATCATCAAGAACCTCTACTTACCCTTACTTGAAGAAAGAGGTATCTTCCTGCAGCAGGACGGGTTTATGGATAAAGAACAACGCATGGTTTCCGAGCTTTCACCTGCCGAACGTCCAATCAATCAGCATTGGTCGTGGGACCGTATTCTTCGGTCGGTATTCCTCAAGCAGGCCGATGTTCTGCAAGGCATCTTTTTCTTTGAGGACGAGTTTACCACGGATACCATCAGGCGTAATTTCGATTTCTATGAACCCAGAACAGTACATGAATCTTCTTTGTCCGCCTGTATTCATTCCATCCTTGCCAACCGGATCGGTGAAGTTGAAAAGGCATACGAATTGTATCTCAGGACTTCACGCCTTGATCTCGATGATTATAACAAGGAAGTTGCCGAGGGATTGCACATAACCAGCATGGGCGGTACATGGATGTCGATAGTGATCGGCTTCGGCGGATTACGCATCAAGGAGGGAATGCTTAGTTTCACGCCCAATCTGCCCAGGAAATGGAAGTATTTGTCCTTCATCGTCAACTTCAGGGGTAGGGTCCTGAACATCGGGATCTCTGAAAAAGAGACCGAGGTTAAATTGCTCAAGGGTGATACATTGCAGGTGGAAGTCAATGGAAAGATTGTAAATTGCAAACTGTGAATTGAATAAGAATAAAATCATTATTTTACCATGAATTCAAAAATAACGGCCCTCACTTTATCAGCTGCCTTAATACTATTGGCTGGCTGCATAAACAGTAAACAGCAAACAGGTAAGGATCTGAGTGCAGATCCTATCCATCAGCGCCTGGCTAACGCTGTAATCTACGAGGTCAACATCCGGCAAATCACTCCCGAAGGAACCTTCAAAGCATTCACCGAGCAGCACATTAAAAGGCTGCAAAAACTGGGAGTGGACATCCTCTGGCTGATGCCCACCTATCCGATCTCAGTGAAGAACCGTAAGGGAAGTCTCGGCAGTTATTACTCTGTTGCCGATTATAAAGGTGTTAATCCTGAATTCGGCACACTGGATGACCTGAAGGAACTGGTCAACCAGGCACATGAAGCCGGAATGCTTGTGATCTTCGACTGGGTCGCCAATCACTCCGGATGGGACAACACCTGGATCACGGCCCACCCTGATTGGTATACACACAATGAAAAAGGTGAGATCATTTCACCTGTACCCGACTGGTCTGATGTAGCTGACCTGAATTACAACAGTCCCGAACTGCGGCGTGCCATGATCGATGCTCTGGAATACTGGGTGCGTGAAGCAGGGATTGACGGATACCGGTGTGATGCGGCTGCCATGGCTCCTACGGGTTTCTGGTATGAGGCATTGACGACGCTCGACAGCATAAGGCCGGTAATTAAGCTTGCTGAAGCCTGGGAGCCGGAATTAATGGACAGTGGTTTCGATGCTGCCTATGCATGGGAGTTTCACCACCTGCTGAATGAAATAGCCAAGGGCACAAAGAATGTGCAGGATATTGAACAGTATGTTGCCAAAGCAGATACCCTTTATGCTCCCGATGATATGTTGATGAATTTTATCACCAACCATGATGAGAATTCATGGGCAGGTACTGAGTATGAAAGAATGGGTAATTATGTAAAAGGATTTGCTGCAATCACCTACCTGATGCCGGGCATTCCCATGCTGTATACCGGGCAGGAAGCAGGTCTGAATAAGCGTTTGCGCTTTTTTGAAAAAGATACTGTCAACTGGAGCGATACCACCCTGTTTGCATTCTACCGGCAGCTTAATGCTTTAAAACACCGCAATCCAGCACTAAAGGCCGGTACAGCTGCCGGAAGTCTTCAGCTGGCAACAGACACAATCAAACATACAGCTGTTCTGTACAGGTCCTCCGGTAAAAGCAAGGTCCTGGGAATCTTTAACTTTTCTGAAACGACCGTAACGACAGCCCTTCCCATAGCTGAGGCAGCCGGCACATACAAGGATATCTTTTCAGGCGAAAAGTTCAGGGTAAAAAAGTCAGGTGAATTCGAACTGACCCCCTGGGAATTCCTTGTGCTGTCAAAAGAATAAAGATCTTCCCGGACATCTCTGTACAATATATAGTGAAGCCAATCTTACCTGGGATTGGCTTTTTTTATCTATAAATTTGAATTCACAGAACCCGTTTTTATCTTTATGTTTTTACAGCACCTGTCTTTTCTATAAAAAATACTGAATAATACAATTATGAACAGAAAAACCACCCGCATGAGGCTTTCATTATTGGCCATTGTACTTCTGCAAGCCATTACCCCCATTAGTGCCCAAATTGTCGGTCCTGAATTGGAAGATCCTCAAATTACCGGCGTGAATAACCTGCCGCCACATGTTTGGTTTATTCCCTTTCCCGATTCCAAATCACTTGCTGGTAAAGAGCCCCTGGAATCTCCCTTTTGTAAACTGCTGAATGGTAACTGGAAGTTCTTCTGGGCGAAAAATCCGGGTGAACGTCCGGTCGATTTCTATAAACAGGATTTTGATGTTTCCACCTGGAAAGAAATACCGGTGCCTTCTGACTGGCAGATGCAGGGTTATGATATCCCTGTTTATTCCAACATCCCTTATCCCTTTGTGGCTGAACCTGAGATATCTGCCGAAAAAATTGAGTACCCTAAAGTCAGCAAACCCCTGCCTCCCTACATTCCAAAACAATACAACCCGGTTGGTTCATACAAACACAACTTTACTATACCTGCCGAATGGAAAGGCAAACGCGTTGTCCTGCATTTTGGCGGAGTCAATTCAGCAGCCTATTACTGGCTTAATGGTGTCAAACTGGGCTATAGTGAAGATTCAAAAACTCCGGTTGAATTCGACATTACCGATAAGGTGGAAATGGGTGATAACACCCTTGCGGTTGAGGTTTATCGATGGAGCGATGGTTCGTACCTGGAAGACCAGGATTTTTTCAGGCTCAGCGGTATTGAACGCGACGTATATCTTTATGCAACACCCAGGGTACATGTGTTTGATTACTTTGTACAAACCGATCTGATCAACAATTATACCGATGGTGTGGTCGAAGTTACAACTGATGTCAGAAACTGTTTTCCACAATACCAGTCAGGCGATTACAACCTTGAGATGAAAGTCACCGATTTGGACGGTAAAACGATTGTTTCTGAAAAGTGTAAAATCAGCATTAACCTGAAAGAATCTGTTCAGGCGATTTTCAGGAAGGAAATTCCAGCTCCGGCACAATGGACTGCTGAAAAACCGAACCTCTATCAACTGATCCTCTTGTTAAAAGATAAGAGCGGTAAGGAAATAGAAGCCATCGGATCGAAAATAGGTTTCCGTGAGGTGGAGATTATCAGCGGCCAGCTGTGTATCAATGGAAAGCCTGTTTATCTCAAAGGAGTGAACAGGCATGAACATGATGAAGTTACCGGTCATGTGATCAGCGAGGAAAGCATGCTGAAAGACATTGCCCTACTGAAGCAGTTTAATCTGAATGCCGTGCGCACGTGCCATTATCCCGATCATCCCCGTTGGTATGAATTGTGCGATGAATATGGGATCTACCTGATTGATGAAGCCAATATTGAATCACATGGCATGGGATATGATCTGAACAAGACCCTGGGTAACAATCCGGCGTGGCTTGAAGCACATATGGACCGAACGGTCAGAATGGTGGAACGCGACAAGAACCACCCCTCCATTATTGTGTGGTCACTGGGTAATGAAGCAGGAAACGGAAGTAACTTCTATGCCACGTACGACTGGATAAAGAAACGTGACAAAACCCGGCCTGTACAATATGAAAGAGCCGAACTGGATAAGAATACCGATATCTTTTGTCCTATGTACATGCGCGCCTGGCAGATGGAAAGCTATGCCAAAAAATATACCGACAGGCCCCTTATACAATGCGAATATGCGCACGCCATGGGCAACAGCGTGGGTGATTTTCAGGATTACTGGGACGTGATCGAACGCTATCCGGTTCTGCAGGGTGGTTTTATATGGGACTGGGTTGATCAGGGCTTTTCACAGTTTGACGGGAAAGGAAATAAATACTGGGCATATGGTGGTGATTTTGGTCCCGAGGACATTATAAGCGATAAGAACTTTTGTGCCAACGGCCTTGTTTCACCCGATCGCAGGCCTCATCCCGCACTTTACGAAGTTAAAAAAGTGTATCAGAACATAAAATTCCGGAGTATTGACATGGATGCCGGCAAAATTGAGATAAAGAACGGATTCATCTTTACAGATCTGGATCAATATGACTTCGAGTACATTATCGAAGAAAACGGCGTGGAGGTAAAATCCGGGAAACTTCCGGGTGTTTCGGTTCAGCCTGGTCAGACCGCCATGGTAACCATCAATTATTACGACATCCCTGTCAAACCGCACTGCGAATACTATGTTACAATCAGGGCCTTACAACGGACTGCCGGATTCATGATACCTGCCGGTCATGTTTTGGCCTATGAGCAGTTCGGGTTGCCCCTGCAATCCAAAATTTCCGAAAAAAAGCCCGATCTCTCTCCGTTAACCCTTTTTCGTGAAAAAACCGGCATTAAGTTGTCAGGAGATGGTTTTACGATCGCTTTTGATTCAACAGGCAGACTTTCTTCGTACAAATGGGGAGATAAGGAATTCCTACAGGCCGCACTGAGACCAAACTTCTGGAGAGCTCCCACTGACAATGATTTTGGGAACGGCATGCAGTCACGCTGCAAAGTCTGGAAAGAAGCAGCTGAAAACATGAAGCTGATTTCTATGGATATCAGGCAAATAGCTCCAGAAACGGTTGAAATTACTGCTTTGTACGATATCCCGACTGTAAGCGGAACCTGGGAATCCGATTACTTAATATTTGGTGACGGACACATTGCCGTTAAGAGTTTTTTCACTACCCCGGATAAAAAGCTTCCGGAAATTCCGAGGATCGGCATGCGGATGCGACTCAGTCCGGATCTCTGCAATATGACATATTTCGGACGCGGACCCTGGGAGAATTCTATCGACAGGAATACTTCAGCACTCCTGTCAAGGTATTCCGGGAAAGTGGGCGACCAGTATACACTGTATGTGCGTCCCCAGGAAAACAATTACCACACCGATGTACGGTGGTTTACCCTTACGGACGATGCCGGCAATGGATTGATGGTTGCCGGAAAACCGACCATTTGTACCTCTGCTCTTCATAGCGCCATTGAAGATTTCGATGATGGCGAAAAGAAACACCAGCGCCATATCACAGATGTCGTTCAACGTGATTTTATTGAGTGGTGTATTGATTTTAAGCAGATGGGAGTTGGCGGAGACGACAGCTGGGGAGCCAAACCATTGGATAAGTACATGTTATATCCTGGGGAATACAAATATGAATTTGACATTTTCCCTGTCAGACTCATTAAGTAGTAACTGCTTTTCAGGAAAAGTTTTCCAAATGGTTGTTGTGCTCAGGCAAAGCCTCCATGGTATGCCGCTGATGATTTTACTGACTTATTTGTATCAGGATTTGCTTTTTTTGTACCAATTAAATCTTAAAAAGCTACTTTTACCTATCCTAACCAAAACATATGGAAGAACAGGAATTGATTCATAGGCTGCGAAGTGGAGAGGAAGAGGCCTTTGAAATCATATTCAGGAAATACTTCCAGGGCATGTGTCTTTTTGCAGAACATTTTGTCAGGAACCATGAGACAGCTGAAGAGATCGTCGAAGATTTCTTTTGTCATTTATGGGACAATTGTCACCATCTCATGATAAGTTCATCCTTGAAGGGGTATTTGTATCGCAGCATACACAACCGTTGTCTTAATCATATCCGTAATCAGAAAGTCAGACAGCAATATATTACTGAAAACCCGTATGTTCTCTCTGATGATGAATTGACGGAACCGGATGCTGCAGAGGAACCATTTTCCAGGCTCATCACCGGGGAACTTGAAGAAAAAATTGTCGGAGCCATTGATGCACTTCCTGATCAATGCCGTACGATATTCTGCCTGAACCGTTTTGACAACCTAACTTATGCTCAAATTGCAGAAAAGCTTCACATATCGGTTAATACAGTCAAAACGCAAATGACAAGAGCCCTGCACAAGTTAAAGAACGGTCTGAAGGATTATCTGGCAATAATGCTGGCACTTGTTTTTATGACCCGTTAATCGTGTTACCTGCCAAAGGACTGTATTTCATACCATAAAGCCAAATATTTTTTTTCAATACCCTGTCACCCTCAAAAGTAGTTGCAGGGTCAATATGATGTAAGGAGAATCATGAAAAAAGAACAAGATTTTAATCAAACAGATGAACTGCTGGTAAAATACCTTACCGGCATGGCTGACCAGGCTGAACGTGAGCTTGCCCTGAACTGGATCAGAAAGTCCGGTGGCAACCGGCAGTACTTCAAGGAACTCCTTGAAGTTTATGAAGCAGCCAAACTGGCTCAGCCTGAAACCAATTATGATGTTCAGGCGTCCTTTGAAAGAGTAAAAGCCAGGCATTATAAAAACCTGGCTCTTCAGATGCAGCATGGTGACCGGGAAAATGCCCGTCTTTTCTGGCTGGAATTCATGAAATATGCTGCTGTGATCCTTTTCCTCTTGTCTGTGGGAATCATCGGATTCCGTTATACCAGAAACAAGCCTGCAGGTGCCCAAACCGAGATCTGGAATACCATTGAAGCTCCTTTTGGATCGCGGGCACGATTAACCCTGGCTGATGGTACCAGGGTTTGGCTAAATGCAGGAAGCCAGCTCAAATACTCTTCCAAATTCGCACAGCATAACAGGAAAGTGATTCTGGATGGGGAGGCTTATTTCGAGGTGGCAAAAGATGTAACCAGGCAATTTATTGTTAGCACACCCTACCTCGACGTAAAGGTTTTCGGCACCCAGTTCAATGTTAAAGCATACAGCGAGGAGCGAATCATTCAAACCACCCTGGTCGAGGGTTCGGTAACGATTGAAGAAAAGGGCAGGTTGGGTCATGGAAAAGGCACATTAGTATTAAAGCCCAATGAGACAGCCACCTATTATATTCCCGACAGCAAGAATGATGAGCAGGTTAAAGCTCCGGTAAAAACAGCACAGCAGGAAACCCGCAAGACCAATCTGGAAGTCATTAAAAACATCAACCCCATGGTATTCACTTCCTGGAAAGACAGCAGGTGGCTGATCGATGGGGAGCCCCTTTCCAACCTGGCCGTAAAACTTGAACGACGATACAATGTCAGGATAACGATCTCCTCCAAGGAATTGCAGGAGTATAAATTCAGGGGAACAATCAAGGATGAGACACTTGAACAGGTGTTGAATGTTATCAAATTATCAGCTCCGATCAGTTATAAAATAGAAAACAATGAAGTAGAACTTTTTGAGAATAAGTCCTTTAAGAATTCATATGATGAATTGCTCATCAAAAATAAGCAGTAATAAAAAACTAACCTTAATACCTTTTGCCTATGACATGAACGCATAAAAAGGAAGAATCGCAGAATGCAGCCACATTCCGCGATCCAGTTTAAAATCGATCTCCTGCAGGAATACCTCTAAAATAGACATGCAGGTAATGTTAAATTTTTAAACCATACAAATCTATGAAAAAAACAAACCATTGCCACCTTTTACCCACGCGGCGATTAAAAAAACTGCTTCTAATTATGAAACTCACCACGATCTTAGTGCTTGCACTTACGATACAGGTATCGGCCAATGTGTATGCACAGACGAAAAAGTTCGATTTATCGCTTAAGGATATCAGTGTAAAGGAAGTATTAAAAACTATTGAATCACAGAGCGATTTTCGCTTTTTTTATAACGATGAACTAAGTGATGTAAACCGGCTTGTATCTGTTGAGATGAAGGATATGCCGGTTGAAATGGTATTGTCAAGCCTCTTTGACAAGACCAAGGTATCTTATAAAGTCCTAGACAATAACCTGATTGTGATCTCACCCACTGAACTGATGACACAGCAGATGAAGGTTACCGGCAAGGTGATCGATGCCACCACCAATGAACCGCTTCCGGGGGTGAACATACAGGTTGAAGGAACCACCCAGGGAACCATTACGGATGCAGAAGGTAAGTATGAACTGCAGGTTGCCGGCTCCGAAACATTCATTGTTTTCTCGTATGTCGGTTACATTTCGCAAAGGATGCAGGTTGGCCAGAACACGACAATTAACATCAGTTTGGCAGCTGATATAAAGAGTCTCGATGAAGTCGTTGTAATTGGATACGGCGTCCAGAAAAAAAGTGTGGTAACCGGCGCTATCGGTAGTATTAAATCGGAAGATCTTGCCAACTCCTCCATCTCCAGGGCTGAACAGGCACTGCAGGGTAAAACAGCTGGCGTACAGGTAATTCAGAATTCAGGTGCTCCGGGAGCTGGAATAAACGTGCGAATACGCGGATACGGCTCCAACAAATCCACTGAACCAATTTATATTGTGAACGGCACCAAGGTCAACAGCCTGAGCGCAATTGATCCTAATGACATTCAAAACATCGAGGTTTTGAAGGATGCCGCTTCAGCTGCCATTTACGGTGCCGAAGGCGGCAACGGTGTGGTGCTTGTAACCACAAAAAGCGGTCAAAGCGGAAAAGGACGCCTTACCTATGAATTTCAATATAGTCTGCAATCCTTGGCAAAAGAGGTGGAAGTGCTGAATGCAGCTGATTATAAAACGTATATGACTGAGGCAGGTACACTTCCCTCGTCAGCACTGGATGATCCATACGATACCGATTGGCAGGATGAGATTTTCAAAACCACACCTACCCAAAAGCATTACCTTTCATTTACCGGCGGTTCTGATAGGGGATCCTTTATGCTTTCAATGTCTTATCTTAATCAGGACGGCATTGTAGATGGAGATAAAGATAAATACCAGCGGTATACATTAATGTTCAATTCCGATTACAAGCTGAATGACTGGATCAAAGCCGGCCATAATGTAACTTTTACCAGGACGGATCTAAAATCACTTTCTGAGAACAGTGAATACACTTCGGTCATTACCAGTGCCCTGATGCTCGATCCTCTCACTCCTGCATACTATAAAGATGATTCTGAAATCCCGGCTATGATGGCATCAAACATTGCCACAGGCGATTATAATTATCTCAAAAATGGGGATGGAAAGTACTATGGCGTTTCGGAATATGTTTCAAGTACTGCAAACCCATTTGTCGTGAGAGATGCAACATATCCGGAAAGCCAGAATAACATGCTGTTTGGAAATATATTTGTCGACCTTACTCCTTTCAAAGGATTTACTTTCACCAGCAGAATGGGGGTCAATGTTTCATCATTCAGGTCACATAACTACAGCCCGGAATACTATTATGATCCGCAGACCAATAATGCATCCTCCAGTGTAAGTGAAGCAACCATGCTCACCACTTACTGGCAATGGGAGAATTTTGCCACTTATGCCAGGTCTTTCGGCAACCACAACGCAACTTTACTTCTGGGTATGTCGTCGTCGGATAACAAGATAAATAATCTTTCCGGCGATGGGAGCCCCTTGACAAACGATAATCTGCTGTACGACGATCTGGAAAATCTGGTCGCCAATCCCTCAGATAATGTCAGCAGTTCCAGAGGCCAAACCCGCAAACTTTCCTATTTCGGACGTGCAAACTATGACTTCAAAAGCAAGTACATGTTTCAGTTCAGCCTGCGCAAAGATGCAGCCGGTGCAGATTACCTTCCCGACGAAACACGCTGGGGAACCTTCCCTGCCGTGTCAGCAGGCTGGGTTCTTTCCAATGAAGGTTTCTTCCCAAAATCCTTTATCACATTTGCCAAAATCAGGGCCAGCTGGGGTCAGAACGGCAACCTGTCCAACCTGGGCAGCTATATCTACATGGCATCACTTGCAGCCTCGGGCGCCTATCCCATTATGGAGACTCCCACTTCTGCGACCCTTGCAACTGCCACGGAACCTGCCAACCTGAGCAACTATGATCTCACGTGGGAGACCAGTGAGCAAACGGATATCGGTATTGATTTGCGTGCCTTTAATGACAGGGTAACATTTTCAATGGACTATTATGTAAAGAAGACAAAAGATCTTCTGACTACCGGAACGCCGCCTCTTGAAGCCGGTAATACAGCCACCATAGTAAATGCCGGGGATGTGGAAAACAAGGGATTCGAGTTCGAGGCAAGTTACCGGAACAAGATCGGTGAGCTGAATTATAACATCAGTGCCAATCTGGCTACACTGCACAACGAGGTCACCTACATGAACCCCAACAGTCCCTATCTTACCGGTGCCACCGTTAATCTTGAAACGGCAACCCGCTTTGACGAAGGGCATCCCATCTGGTATTTCTATGGCTACAAGACTTACGGCATTGATCCAAACAACGGTAAGACCATCTATTACAATGCAGCCGGTGATACCACACATACCGTTTCATCAGCCGACAAACAATACATCGGAAGCGGTATCCCCACACTCACCTACGGATTCAACATTGATCTTTCCTATAAAGGATTCGACTTCAAAGCATTCGCACAAGGCGCCTCTGGTCATGATGTCATGGTGGGTATGGTAAGGACCGACAGGATCAATTTTAACAAACTGCAGGTATATTTCGATGACCGATGGACAGCTGAAAATACGGACGGTACGATGCCTGCTGCTACTGCAGAATCGAACACATGGCATAGCGATTTTATGATTTTCAAAGGCAATTATATGAAAATAAAACAGATACAAATCGGATATACATTGCCCAAAGACCTGATGAGTAAAATTAAGGTCACCAATGCCAGAATTTATATATCGCTTGAGAATGCGTTTACTTTTACGAAATATCCGGGCATGGATCCTGAAGTAGGCAGCAGTCCGTCCTCTGCTGGTATAAATTATATCAACAGCATCGGGATTGACAGGGGTATGTATCCCAACGCCAGGACGTTGTTATTTGGTGCATCGATAAGTTTATAAAAAACAAAAATCTTATGATTATGAAAGCGATATTTAAAGCATATAAATTTCCAAAGATCCTTGCACTCTTAACGATATTATCTTTTGGGTGCTCCGAGAGTTTCCTCGATTATGAACAACGAGGAGTTCAGACTGCCTCTTCATTCTATCAAACAGATGAACAGTCCCTGGAAGCCCTGATGGCGGTATTCGATCGCTGGCAGCAGGGAACATGCTGGAACTACTTATACCTGCATATGGCTTTGTCGGATGAGTGCTATGCCGGAGGTGGAAGCCGCGGCGATAACGGAGGTCAGTTGGAAGAATTGAACGAGTACAGGTTTTCTCCTGCCACTCCGCCAATTAACAGCCATTATTCCTGGCTATATTATTGCGTACACAGGTCAAATATCCTGATCGATAACGTTGCTCCTGACACCGAGAATAAGGCCTTACATGTTGCCATGGCCAAAGCGCTGAGAGGATACGCCTACTTTTTCCTGGTCAACCTTTGGGGAGATGTACCCTTGGTTTTGCATGAGCTGAGTTCTGCGGAATATAACCAGCCACGTACTCCCAAAGTTGAGGTGTATGCACAAATTGAAAAGGACCTGACGGAGGCTATTGACGTTTTGCCTGTAAGGAGCGAGATGCCTGCCGATTATCAGCATCTGGTCACCAAGGGAACCGCCCAGTCGATTTTGGGGAAAGTATATCTGTTCGAGGAAAAATTTGACGAAGCTGCCGAAGTCTTCCAGGAGATAATTGACTCTGATGAATATGATTTATACCCTGATTACACCAAACTTTTACGCGTTGAAAGTGAATACGGCGTTGAATCGGTTTGGGAAATACCCTTTGTAAGCACCATGAATTACGGCAGCATATTTGGTGCTGAGTCAGGCATGGGCGGTTGGCAGATCATGCTCAGTCCGCGTCCTGAATATCTTCCTTATCCTGTTTACGGCGCTTTGGATTTGTTCGTTTTTGGGTGGGGCTTCATTAATCCCCACAAGGAATTGTATGATGCCTTTACAGAAGCAGGCGACCTTGTGCGTCGTAATGCAAGTATCATTGGACCGGACAGCTTACAGCAACTAGGTGGGGAATACAAAACAATGGCCGGGTTTACACCCTATGGTTCAGATGGCTATATCCGCCTGAAGTATCTGCCCTATTTATCTGAAGGTGCGGGTGACAATGATTGGGTGAAATTCTCAAATATCACAACCAACTGCCGCATGATCCGTTATGCCGATGTGCTGTTAATGGCTGCTGAGGCGAATAACCGCAAAAGCGCGCCCGATGACGTCAAGGCACAGAGCTTTGTCAATGAGGTCAGAGGCAGGGTCAACCTCGATCCTGTTGAAACTACTGGAGATGCCCTGTTCGAGGATATCAAACTGGAAAGGAAGTTTGAACTGGCATTCGAAGGTGAACGTTATCTTGACCTTCAACGTTGGGGGGACGCTTATGATGCCCTTAAGGACCAGGGCAAATCAATTCCCGATGGTGCTGGAGACTTTCTGCATCCTGATGGTGCCGGTTACGACCAGAATAAAAATGAATTGCTACCGATACCGGAGTATGAAATGACTGTAAATACAGCCATGGCAGGTCAGCAAAATCCGGGTTATTGATACAAGTCTTGTCAGCAGGAAAACAAGGATCCAGATGGACAAAAGTTTTCCTGCCAACTTCTTTGAAATAAAAACAGACCTGACAGGAAACATGCCCTGTTGGGTCTTTTTTTTCTAACTTCATAAAAAAATAAACCATGAAAACTTTACTTACTGCAGTTTCCCTGTTGTTCTTTCTTTCATCCCTGGTATTCGGGCAAGCGAATACCAATCCTCCGCCGAAAAAACAAATGCCTCCAATCATCGACATCCACGTTCACTCCATGAAAATTGGCGGTTTTCAAATGGGCGACCTGTGCCCCTGGTTTCTGAAGGACATGCCCGGAACCGATCCCAAAACCGGAATGACTTTCAATGTAAGCGGTGATTGTGTTGATCCGATCAAGGCGGCAAAAGATGATGAAGAACTTACCGCTGCCTTTCTTGAAACCATTGAACGCCTGAATATCACAGCGGTTGTATTTGGGGATGCCGATGTGCTTTACAAATGGAAAAATGCAGCCCCTGGCAGAATCATTCCGGGTATCGGTGTGAGCAATGCTGAAGAAATCACAGTAGCTGCCATGCGTGATTCATTATCGTCGGGATATTACAAAGTGATGTCGGAATGTGCACCCCAGTACAACGGTATGTCGCCCAGTGATATGTCGCTGGATGCTTATTTTGCCATAGCAGAAGAACTCGACTTACCGGTGGGAATCCATATGGGAACCGGCGGCAATGGCATGACCAACATAACCGGTTCAAATTACCGCGCTGCCATGGGCAATCCGCTGCTTCTGGAAGATTTGCTTCACCGGCATCCCAAGCTCAGGGTCTGGGTTCAGCATGCCGGCTATCCCATGATCGATGAGCTCATTGCGCTGATGGGATGCAATGCATATGTCTTCCTTGATATCTCAGGATTCATCTGGAGCTACCCGCAGGAAGAGATACATGCTACCATCAAAAGGCTCATTCAGGCCGGATTCGGTAAAAGGATCATGTATGGGACCGATTTTATTGCATGGCCCCGAATGATCGAAGCCTCTATCAGTCTGATCCAGAATGCAAGCTACCTGACCGAAGAACAAAAACGGGACATCCTGTACAACAATGCGGCCAGGTTTTTACGTCTCGAAGAACTGAAGAAAAATATGTGAATTCATTATCCATTCAAAAAACTGAACGATGAAAAAGACAAATCAGGTATGGTTATCAGCAGTTCTGGCCATTATAATCGTAACATCTCCCCCCGCAGTCTCCTTTGGTCAGAAACTAAAGTCTGGACCGCAGGATCTTTGCTTCTTTTCAACAGTTGACGAAACAGATCAGCCATATGCCATTTACATCCCGAAAAACTTCGATGAATCGAAAAAATACCCGCTGGTGGTCTTTCTGCACGGCGCCATGTCAAATCACAGGCTGGGATTGCGCCGTGCATTCGGGCAAGGGAATATCCAGGGAACTGACTTCATTAAACCCGGCAACATCCCGGTTGAAACAGACCTGGAATCAACCCGCTATTTTCCGGAACTTAAAGATGTGAACTATATTGTTGCCGCCCCTTATGCCCGCGGGACAGCCGGCTACCAGGGAATTCCCGAGCAGGATGTTTATGACATGCTTGAAGACCTGAAAAGCAGGTTCAGCATTGATGAGGACCGCATTTATCTTACAGGTCTTTCGATGGGCGGTGGCGGAACCATATGGCTTGGATTGACCAGGCCTGATATCTGGGCAGCCATTGCTCCCTGCTGTCCTGCCCCACCCGATGGTTCATCTGACCTGTCTGGTAACGCACTGAACCTGCCAATACACCTGTTCGTAGGAGATAAGGATTTTTTATACCAAACTGCTCAGGACTGGAAAAAGAAATTCGAAGGCAATTGTGCTCTGCTGGATTACACCGAGTATCCCGGTATCGGTCATAACAGCTGGGAATATGCGTACAAGGACGGCTTCATATTCGACTGGTTTGCCCAGTTCAAAAGAGATCCGTACCCACAACAGGTGAAATTCAGCACACCCTGGTACAAATATAACAAAGCTTACTGGGTAAGTCTGGATAAACTTACACCAGGAGTTGTGGCATCGGTGGATGCAAAATTCGTAACCCGGAATTCACTTGAAATTTCCACTAATTCCCTGGAAGGCTTTACTTTAAACCTTACCGGACATCCTTCATTCATAGCCGGAACGAACGTCAGCATCAAAGTTGACGGCAAGACGTTTTCCGTAAAAACCCCTGGTGTAATCTCTTTCTCCAAGCAGAGTGGTACATGGGTCAATCGTAAGTATACACCAGGACTGAATTCAAAAAAACAGGGAGCGGAGGGACCTATGTCTGCTGTTTTGGCGAGCAATCATATTTATGTATACGGGACCGGAGGAAATCCTACGCCCGAGGAACTGCAGCAAAGGCGTGATCAGGCTGCCCAGGCAGCCAACTGGTCAGCCGACCGGGGTATGCTGGGCCGGATCATGGTGTTTCCGCGTGTGATCTCGGATAAGGAAATCAGGCAGAGCGATTATGAGACTTCCAACCTTGTATTGTTTGGAACCCGTGAAACCAACAGTATAATTGAGAAATTTGCAGATAAATTGCCGGTACACCTGAACACTGAAGCACATGATTATTGTCTGGCGTATGTTTTCCCGATGAACAACCATTATATTCTGGTCAATTCAGGTCTGGTTTGGTGGACACCTGTCAAACCAAAGGAGGGCGAACAAAACAGGACCATGAGAATGGCCTTTATGAATCCGGCAATTGATGGACTTGCCAGCTTTAAAGACTTTGTTTTGTTCAGGGAGACCCCTGATAACATGATCAGTCAGGGTTCCTTTGATACCAACTGGGCTTTACCTGTCGGTGAGTCCGAGAAAATGAAATCGACCGGCGTTATTAAACTTACACCTTAACTGTTGAAACCGAAAATCATGAAGCCCTGTCTGACAAAATACCCTTCATATTTTCTGCTTGTCCTGGCTCTCTCGGCAATACTCCTATCCTGTAAAAAACAGGATGACGATGGCGGACTTCCTGATAATGATCATCCAGGAGTCCTGTATTATGAGGCTGAATATCAGCATTACACTTCAACTACCTTTGACAATTCGTCTCGTCCGTTGGTTATTTGCCTTCCCTCGGATTACGATACGATTACGGTAAAATTACCTGTATTGTATCTCTTTCATGGTTATGGGGGAAGTGAATCTTCCTGGATAGTTGACGGACACATAACGGGTAAGCTGAGCGCTGCCTATGAGGCCGGTGTTATTGGTCCCATGATCGTGGTGATGCCTTTGTGCGAGCCGCAGGGAAGCAATTTTAGCGGTGTTGGCCCTGACGGTGATGCCTTTGTGAGAGAAATGGTTGTTGATATCATTCCCTATATCGAAAGCCATTACCATGTTTCAACCGAAAGAAGACACCGGGCAGTAGGAGGGCTTTCTGCCGGGGGTATGCAAACCCTGAACCTTGCCCTGTTTTACCCTGAGCTATTTGACTATGTATACCCGATGAGCACCGGTTACATGGACGCTGCCAGGACAGAGATCGAAACCGGCGTATACGACGCAATGCTGAATAATCCTGAGATCAACAATATCAAGAAGTTCACCTTTAGTATTGGCAAACAGGATTTTTTGTTCTATGGTTCTCATTTTCAGGCCACCCTGGATCTGCTCGATACCTATGGTATTCAGTATGATTATTGGGAGGCTGATGGCGGACACGACTGGATATTCTGGCAATTGAGCCTGGATACCCTTTTGCCGGAGATTTTCCGGGAAGAAGAATAGTGATATTTTACAGGTACGAAAATCCATTTTAAACGCTGTTTCTAACATTAAAACATAATAAAATGAAATCAACACGAAGAAAGTTCTTTAAAACCATGGGGGCCGGCGCTGCCGGATTTACCCTTGGGACAACCGCGGTCTCGCTGGCTTCCTGCGCCACAACGGATAGAAAAAAAGATCAAGAGGATGGCCAGGTACTATTCATCGGCGACAACATTGCCCTGGCCGATACCCAATATGGTAAGGTTAAAGGTTACCAGCTGAGGGGAATTTACTATTTTCTCGGGATTCCATATGGTGCAGATACATCCGGAAGTAACCGGTTCCTGCCACCGCAAAAACCCGCACCCTGGACGGATGTGTTTCCGGCCGTATGGTGGGGTAATTCTGCTCCACAGATCATGGAGAAACGCTATGCGAATGCTTACCAGTCATTCGCTGATCATTGGAATTATGACGATGTAAGCGAGGATTGCCTCAGGCTCAATGTTTTTACACCTGCCATCAATGACGGGAAAAAAAGACCTGTAATGGTCTGGCTTCATGGTGGCGGATTTACAAATGGCAATGGCATTGAACAGGACGGATACAATGGTGAAAACATCAGCCGTCGGGGTGATGTGGTTTTCTGTTCCGTGAACCACAGGTTGGGCCCTTTGGGCTTTACAAACCTGGCCGGTGTGGGTGGCGAAAAATATGCCGCATCGGGAAATGTAGGTATGCTCGACCTGGTAGCTGCCCTGGAATGGGTCAGGGATAATATTGCCAGTTTTGGAGGCGATCCGGGCAATGTTACCATCATGGGACAATCGGGTGGCGGTGCCAAAGTCACCACGCTCACGGCAATGCCCTCAGCGAAAGGATTATTTCACAAAGCCGTTGTACTAAGCGGAGCCGGTATAAGATCGGGAGACAAAGCATACTCTGAAAAACTGGGAACCTATATCCTCAAGGAAGCAGGTCTTAATGCCGGTCAGATTGAAAAGCTCCAGCAACTGCCCTGGCAGGAATATTATGCCCTGGCTAATAAGGCAGCCGACCGGCTTTCCGGTGAATCCGCACCCCCTGCTGGGATGCGCATGGGATTCAGCCCGGTTGTCGATGGTTTTTACCTGCCACAGCATCCCTACTATCCCGATGCCTCGCCCTCAGCAGCAGAGGTTCCAATGGTCATCTGCTCAACCCTGAATGAAATGTCACCCAGTCGAACGGATGCTGCCTTGGAGAACATTACATTCGATGAAGTAAAACAAAAAGTGAAGGAAAGGGCAGGATTTGGTGCAGGATATGGCGACAAAGCAGGTGAAGTGGTAGATGCCTATGCCAAAGCCTTTCCTGATAAAAAGCCGGTTGAGATCTGGTCAATGCTCATGGGTAACCGCCAGAGCACAATTGCCCTGGCTGACGCTAAATCTAAACAGGCGCCACCGGTTTACCTGGCATGGTTCAGCTGGCAACCCCCTTTGTTCGACAACCGTATGCGGGCCTTTCATTGTTCGGATATCTGTTTCTGGTTTTACAATACAGATCTGATGCTGACGCACACAGGCGGAGGTTCAAGGCCGAGGATACTGTCGGACCAGATGTCGGGAGCCCTGCTGCAATTTATGAAGACGGGTGATCCGAATGGCGGTGGACTGCCGCAATGGCCAAAATACAGCACGGCCAACGGCGAGACCATGATTCTGGATGACGTAAGCGTAGTAAAGAATGACCCGGATCGTGAAGCCAGAAAAACACTTCCGGCAATATGACATTTGAAATACAGTCAGCCGTGGTTAATTGCTGCGGTTGGCTTTGTTATAACCATCTAAACAAAGGAGATAAAATCATGAAAGTCAAGAGGAGTAAATTAGTTAAAAGTATTGTATCTGTATTGCTGTGTGTTGCAAGTATACTGCCGGGCATAACGCAGGAAGCTGCGAAACCTGTCGTTCCACCAGCACGGCCTGTTTTCCGCATGCCCAGTATAATCGTTTCACCCGAGTTTTTACCTGATAATAAGGTAACATTCAAATTATTGGCACCGCAAGCCGCCAATGTTGTTATCAGCGGTGAATGGATGCCAGGCTTCGGAACAACTGAACCGCTTGCCAAGAATGATACCGGTTTGTGGACAATAACCGTCGGACCCTTGAAACCGGAATTATACGGATATACTTTCTCTGTCGACGGTGTAAGAATGATCGATCCCAATAATGTTCAGGTACGCCGAGACGGAACCCGCTATGAGAGCTTCCTTATTGTGCCCGGCGCAGAATCTGACCTGTACCTGCAGAAGGACAATGTACCTCACGGAACGCTGACAAAACAATGGTATAAATCGGAAGTGCTTGGCATCACCCGTAGGGTATACGTATATACTCCTGCAGGATATGAAAACGGAACGGAGAAATACCCGGTATTTTATCTGCTGCACGGTGCCGGTGGTGACGAGGATGCGTGGACAACGATGGGACGCGCCGTTCAGATCATGGATAATCTGATCGCACAAGGTAAGGCCACACCCATGATCGTTGTCATGACCAATGGAAATGCCAACCAGGCGGGAGCACAAAATGATATTCCGGTGCCGCCTTCGCAGACCCGGATGACTATGGCCGATTATATGAAATATGCCGGGAAGTTCGAAGAGAATCTTGTCAGGGATGTTGTTCCTTTTATTGAAACGAGGTACAGGACCCTTACCGACAGAGACCACCGGGCCATTGCCGGACTTTCGATGGGTGGTGGTCATACCCAGACGATTACAAACAATAATCCGGGCATGTTCGGTTATATTGGGGTTTACAGCATGGGCATCATGAATTTCGGTACCCAGAATGAAGACGCTGCTAAACTCGAACAGGAACGGGATACCAAGATTGAGGCATTGAAAAACAGTGGTTACAAATTGTACTGGATTGGCTGCGGGGTTGATGATTTTGTTTACCAGAGCGTAATTAAACTGCGGGAAACCCTGGATAAACACAACTTCAAATATACCTATCGCGAAAGTACAGGAGGTCATACCTGGGCCAATTGGAGGATTTACCTTTCGGAATTTGCGCCGCTGTTGTTTAAATAAGACCACAACCTGGTAAATGCTGAGTTTGCATTTCATTTCATAAATTTATATCCTTGTCGGATAAACCAAATACATATGAATGCTAAAATATTTACCACCCTTCTCATGTTGACTATTTGCGGATTTCTTACCATGAAAGCGCAGAACAATCAGGAAAAGCCTACTCAGGAACAGTTGGATGCATGGAAAAAAGCGGAAGATGAACGTTTTCACAAAGACTGGGCTAATCTGGCGCGCTTTCACGAAGATAACGAGAAGATTGGCATTGCCGCTCCGGATGTCAGCAGGATCGTTTTGATGGGTAACTCTATTACGGAAGGTTGGAGTATGACAGATCCCGGATTCTTTACAGGTAAGCCTTACGTGAACCGGGGCATCAGCGGCCAAACCACTCCCCAGATGCTTGTCAGATTCAGGCCCGATGTAATAGAACTGAAACCGGCTGTTGTCGTAATCCTTGCCGGCATCAATGATATTGCCGGCAATACAGGGCCCAGTAGTTTGAAAATGATCCAGGATAACCTGACTTCAATGGTGGAACTTGCCCGGGCCAATGGCATCAGGGTGGTTTTATCCTCTGTGCTGCCGGCCTATGATTTCCCCTGGAATCCCGGGCTTGAACCAGCTGAGAAGGTGGTGCAGCTAAATGTCTGGATCAAAAGCTATGCCGATACCCACAAGTGCATCTACCTGGATTACTTTACCCCCATGGCTGATGAACGGCATGCTTTGAAGAAGGAGTTTACGTACGATGGCGTGCATCCCAACCTGGCGGGCTATAAGGTAATGGAACCTCTGTTGGAAGAGGCCATCCGTAAAGCGTTGAATCAATAATGATGCCCTGATCTCCGCAGAGGTGATGCCGGGCAATAAGGCTGTCTTCCGTATCTATGCCTTACAGGCCAGGACTGTTCAGGTGACCGGTGAAGGCTCTGGTTTCTGGGCCCTGAGGGATGTCATTCCCCATGTAGAAAAGCCTTACCGGGTAAAAACCGGCAAGGAAAACAGGGCACTTATGGGATTAGCAATGGGTGGACTTGAAACACTGAACACAGGCATTTCAAACAGCAGGACATTCGGCTATCCTGTTGTGCTGAGTTCAGGCTGGATTGTCGGTCAAATAACGCAGAAATGAATGCAGATTATGCCGGTCTTCTACAGAAGTGCCGGCATTTTTATTTTTACATCTTTTGATTCTGAACAGGTTTTGTATCTTTATATAAAATCTCGTCATGAATCGGATTATCACGGGCTGCTTAATGGCGCTTGCTTTTGCCTTGATTCCATTCAAACCCGCTGAAGTACTCCCTCCTGCCCCGGTTTATCCGGTGCCATCGCAGGCACAGCTGGCCTGGCATGAAATGGAAATGAATGCTTTTATCCATTTTACGATCAATACCTTTACAGATCTTGAATGGGGCATGGGAAGTGAGTCCACTTTACTCTTTAACCCGTCAGAGGCGAATCCGTCGCAATGGGTCTCCACGTTGCAACATGCAGGTTTCAAAGGCATCATACTTACCTGCAAGCACCACGACGGGTTCTGTCTTTGGCCCAGCGCCTATACGCAACATTCGGTCAGCAACAGCCCTTACCTCGATGGCAAAGGGGACCTGGTCAGGTCAGTATCGGAAGCATGCCGTAAGAGTGGTTTAAAATTCGGCATTTATGTTTCACCATGGGACAGAAATCATGCCATGTATGGCAAACCCGAATATATTGAATATTACAGGAACCAGCTGAAGGAGCTCTTTACCGGATACGGACCGGTATTTGAGATGTGGTTTGATGGCGCCAATGGTGGCACGGGTTACTACGGAGGGGCCAATGAGCGAAGGGCAATCGATGGCAGCAAGTATTACCACTGGTCAGAAACCCTGGCGTTAATCCGAGGGCTCCAGCCGGATGTTATTTTTTTCAGCGATGCCGGTCCGGGTGTGCGTTGGGTGGGCAATGAACAAGGTATTGCCGGTGAAACCAACTGGTCGTGCATAACGCCTGACACTCTTTTTGCAGGCAAACCCGGCATTGAAAAGCTTCTGAACCAGGGCTCGGAAGACGGTACACAATGGATCCCTGCGGAAGCGGATGTATCCATCCGGCCAGGATGGTTCTATCATGAAAAGGAAAACTACAGGGTAAAGACTTCTGATCAGCTCTTTGATATATATCTTACCTCGGTTGGCCGGGGAGCAGTACTTTTGTTGAATGTCCCGCCTGACCGCCGTGGTCTGATTCACGAAAATGATATCCGGTCACTGCAGGGCTTCAGGGAAATCCTGGACCGTGAGTTTAAAATGAATCTGGCTGAAAATGCGAAAGCCAAAGCCAGCACATTCCGCGGAAAATCATCCAGATTCGGTGCACATCAGGTTACTGACGGAAATAAAGATACATATTGGGCAACAGATGATGGTATTACCTCAAGTTCCCTGGAGATCGATCTGGGAAATATGCACATGGTTAAGTATGTTGTGTTACAGGAATTCATTCCACTTGGGCAACGGGTAAAGTCCTTTGATATCGAAATCCTCAGGGAAAAACGCTGGATTAAAGTTTCAGAGGGTACTACCATCGGTTATAAAAGGATTCTCAGGATTGCACCGGCTGAGACCTCCAGGCTCAGAATAAACATAAAAGCGTCAAAAGCCTGCCCGGTGATTTCAAATGTGGAGGTGTATTGATAAATCCAAGCTTTTTCGCATGATAAAATAACCTCTTCATATGAAAAATTACTGTTTATTACTTGTCAGTGCAGCCGTACTGCTGCTTTTATCCTGTAAAGAAGAACGTTATGAAGTCCTCGGGGATGGGCTGGTCATCCATTTGAAACCTGCTGATACCAGAACATCACATTTGGTGAGGATCCAGGTATTCTCCGATGATATATTCCGGATAACAGCTACGCCTTCCGGGAATTTCACTGATCAGGAAAGTATTTCGGTTATCATGAAAGAAAAAAGTAACAGGTGGACATTGCGTGAAAGTCAGGATAGTGTGTACATCACCACCAGAACGACAAAGGCTGCCATTTCACTGATAACTGGCAACATCGCTTTTTATGATAGCCTTAACCATCTGATCCTGAAAGAGGATGTTAATAGCAGGATTTTTTCTGATATCACGGTGGATGATACGCATGGATATTCGATGAGGCAGGTTTTTGCATCTCCCGAAAACGAGGCTTTATATGGTTTGGGACAACACCAGTCGGAGGAGATCAATTACAAAGGCAAGAACGAGGTACTCTTCCAGTACAACACCAAAGTGTCCATTCCCTTTATTGTATCCACCAGGAATTATGGCATTCTGTGGGACAATTATTCCCTGACCCGTTTTGGCGATGACCGGGATTTCAGCCAGCTTTCCATTTTTAAGCTTTATGATTCCGATGGAAAAGAAGGCGGATTGACAGCCACCTATTATGAAAACACAGATACCGGCAAAGTCTTTATGAGAAGGCAGGAAAAGGGAATTAGCTATGAAAACCTGGAGACGGTAAAGAATTTTCCGCAGAAATTTCCATTCTACGGATCTACGATCACCTGGGAGGGTCAGCTGGAGGCGCCCCAAACCGGAATATATAATTTCGGGTTGTATTACGCTGGCTATACGAAGATATGGATCGACGGCGTGCTTATGACCGACAAATGGCGAACTGCCTGGAATCCTAACCTGGCTAAGTTCAGTATTGACATGAAACAGGGAGAAAAGCACTCCATCATGCTGGAATGGAAACCCGACGGAGGCATATCCTATATTGGTCTGCGCGTTCACAGTCCGGTTGATACTGAACAGCAAAACAAATTGTCATTCTGGTCGGAGATGGGAGATCAGATCGACTATTATTTTATCAGGGGCAATGACATGGACCAGGTAATCAGAGGATACCGTCAGCTTACGGGTAAGGCTCAGGTTATGCCGATATGGGCTATGGGATACTGGCAAAGCCGGGAACGCTATAAAACACAGGACGAATTGCTATCAACGGTGCAGGAATTCCGTACCCGGAAAATACCCATTGATAACATTGTGCTTGACTGGTTTTACTGGCGTGAGGATAACTGGGGCAGCCATGAATTCGATACTGCCCGGTTCCCGGATCCAAGGGAGATGATTGACTCGGTTCATAAATTGAACGCTCATCTTATGATCTCCGTCTGGCCGAAGTTTTACCACACCACCGATCACTATAAAGAGATGGAAAAAACCGGGGCCATGTATCTTCGGGCCACCAAAGACAGTATTCGTGACTGGGTTGGAAAAGGTTATGTCGGATCATTTTATGATGCCTATAACAGTGATGCCAGGTCATTGTTCTGGAAGCAAATGAATGAACATCTCGGCAGCCTCGGAATAGATGCCTGGTGGATGGATGCTTCGGAACCTGATATTCTTTCGAATGCAAGCATCGAGTACAGGAAAGAGCTGATGAATCCCACAGCATTGGGTCCTTCCACAAAATACTTCAATGCCTATGCATTGCTGAATGCCAGGGGAATTTATGAGGGTTCCAGAGCATCATATCCCGATCAGCGGGTGTTCCTGCTCACGCGTTCAGGTTTTGCCGGTTTGCAGCGATATGCGGCTGCAACCTGGAGCGGCGATATCGCCACACGATGGGAGGATATGAGAGCCCAAATACCCGCCGGCATTAACTACAGCTTGTCGGGGAATCCATACTGGACGATGGATATTGGTGGTTTTTGTGTTGAAAGCCGCTATGTTAATGCCAAAGAAGGCAGCGCTGATTTGGATGAATGGCGCGAATTGAATGTCCGGTGGACGCAATTTGGTGCATTCGCCCCTTTATACCGGACACATGGTCAGTTTCCTTACAGGGAGGTGTTCAACCTGGCTCCCAGGGACCATCCGGCTTATAAAAGCATCGTTTATTATGACCTGCTCCGTTACAGGTTAATGCCTTACATATACACGCTAACGGGAATGGTATGGCTCAATGACTACACCATTATGCGTGGTCTGGCGATGGATTTTACAGAAGATTCCGGTGTGTACAACATAGGTGACCAGTACATGTTCGGACCGTCCCTGATGGTTTGCCCGGTCACAGTTTATAAGGCCCGCGAACGTGGAGTTTACTTCCCCCAAGGTGGCGGATGGTTCGATTTTTACACCGGTGAATTTACATCAGGAGGCCAGAACAAAAGGGTTCAGGCACCCTATGAAAGAATGCCGCTTTTCGTAAAAGCAGGGTCTATCATTCCTGTAGGGCCGGAAATTGAATACACGCTCGAGAAACCTGCTGATCCGATCGTTCTGTATGTTTATACCGGGGCTGATGCCGATTTTACACTTTATGAGGATGAAGGCGTTAACTATAACTATGAAAAAGGAGAGTACGCCACCATTCCTCTTTCGTACCGTGATTCAACAGGCGAACTGACCATAGGCGCCCGGAAAGGTGAGTTTCCGGGAATGCTGGAAGAAAGGACATTCCAGGTAGTATGGGTAACAAAAGAAAAGCCGACAGGTTATTCACCAGATAAAAAACCGGCAATGACCATTAAATATACCGGGCAGCAGGTAACGGTCACAAAATAATTTCCTTTGGGCTTTCACAAAGTATGCGACTGGCTTTACTTTAATGTTTCCAGTGCCTTTCTGATATTCTGTTCTATCCTGTTCTGAACGTTTGATGTATCGGATCTTTCAAATCTTTCGCCAACGATATTTTCGTATAATTCGATATACCGTTCGGAGATCTGCTCAACAAATGAATCGGGCATTTCCGGTACAACCTGACCTTCTTTGCCCTGAAAATTGTTTTCTATCAGCCACTGTCGAACGAACTCCTTGGACAGCTGTTTTTGGGATTCACCTTTCCGAAGCCTTTCCTCATATCCGTTTGCATAGAAATAGCGCGATGAATCGGGGGTATTGATTTCATCAATCAGATAGATCTTCCCGTCCTTTTTACCAAATTCATATTTGGTATCAACCAGGATTAATCCTTTCGAAGCAGCAATCCCGGTTCCTTTCTCAAACAATTTACGGGTATACAGTTCGAGCAATTGGTATTCCTTTTCTGCAACCAGTCCGGAGCTTATGATCTCTTCCCTTGAAATATCCAGGTCATGTCCGGCATCAGCTTTGGTTGTCGGGGTGATAATGGGTTCCGGGAACTTCTGGTTTTCAACCATGCCGTTGGGCATGGGTACCCCGCTTAGTGTGCGTTTCCCGGCTTTATACTCCCGCCAGGCATGTCCTGTAAGGTATCCGCGAATCACCATTTCGACCTTATAGGGTGATGCCATATGTCCGATAGTAACCATGGGGTCAGGACTGGAGATCTTCCAGTTAGGTACGATATCGGAAGTTGCATCCAGAAACTTTGAAGCAATCTGATTCAGAACCTGACCTTTGTAAGGGATGCCCCTGGGTAATACCACATCAAAAGCCGAGATCCGGTCAGTAACGACCATGACCAGATATTTCCCGTCGATATTGTATACATCCCGCACTTTTCCCACATAAAGGTTCTTTTGCCGGGGGAAACTGAAACTCGTTTTTGTAATTGCCTGGCTCATAGGGTATAATTTGATTAATACAAATGAAGCATAATAAACTGCAAATTTACACAAACTCGTTACTTATTTTCATATGCATTCACAATATGCTTAACCAACCTGTGGCGCACAATATCGCCTTTATCAAACCGGATAACCGATATGCCCTTAATATCCTTCAATATTTCAAGTGCTTTCAAAAGTCCCGATTGTTGTCTTTCAGGCAGGTCAATCTGCGTAATGTCGCCCGTAACGATAAATTTGGCATTTTTCCCCATCCGCGTCAGAAACATCTTCAGCTGGCTGATGGTTGTGTTCTGACCTTCATCGAGAATAACCACGGCATCACCAAGTGTACGACCCCGCATAAAAGCCAGTGGTGCAATTTCGATAATGCCTTCCTCAATATAGACCTCGAGTTTTTTAAACGGGATCATATCGTGAAGTGCATCGTACAAGGGTTGTAAATAAGGATCCAGCTTTTGTTTGACGTCCCCCGGAAGAAAGCCAAGCTTTTCACCGGCTTCCACAGCAGGTCTGGTCAGGATGATCCTTTTGACTTCCTTGTTCCGGAGAGCCCGCACGGCCAGTGCTATCGCCGTATACGTTTTGCCCGAACCGGCAGGACCGATGGCAAAAATCAAATCATTTGTCCGATAGTCCTCCACCAGTTTCTTCTGGTTAACCGACCGGGCTTTTATTACCTTGCCGTCATTCCCGAATATCAGAACATCCTCGTCTTTCTCATTGAAATTACGATATGTATCATCCTCGGTCATGATGATCTTTTCAATGTTGTCCTCCGAAAGTGCATTGCGGCGCTGCAGGTAATCAAGGATATTATCAATATCCGATTCAAAGCGGCTTATTTCAGAAGTCTCCCCGATAACCTTCAGTTCGTAGTCACGTGCCACGATTTTCAATTTGGGAAAGAATGATCTCAGTTTATCGAGGTTGCGATTGCCCGGTCCATAGAACGTTTGTGGATCAACCCCTTCCAAATATACAACCTTTTCGATCATCAATTTTGTAGAATATTGCTTACATTTGAGACGTACAAAATAGGTTTATTTTTATCACAAAACCTATACGGTAAGTAAAAAAAACAACCTGATCCTGCTCAATGTCAATTGTTACATTAACCAGCGACTGGAATAAGGATGATTTCTATTCGGCTGCGGTAAAGGGTAAAATTCTAAGCCGGTGTCCCGATACGATCATTGTTGATATTACCAACCAGGTACCTGCTTTTAATATTGCCCTGGCTGCTTTTCAACTGAGAAACTCCATGAGGCATTTTCCGGCAGGGACTGTTCATATTATTGCTGTAAACAGTGAACCGAAAGAGAAACATGCCTTTGTTTCGCTGAAATCAAACGACCAGTATTTTATCGGGTATGACAATGGGATATTCGGCCTGCTGTTCGATGAGGACCCACAGGAGGTGGTGGCCCTCAGTGATGAGGATTCAGGTAGCTTTCCGGAGTTTAGTATATTTACGGAAGCGGCTTGCAGACTCCTAAAATCGAAAAAGCTAAGTGAGCTCGGAAAACCTCATAAACAACTCTATAAGCAGGTACCTATGCTTCCTACCATTAATGAGTCAGTCATTAACGGCAGTGTGATTTATATTGATTCCTATAAAAATGCCTGCACCAATATCAGCCGTGATCTGTTTGAACAGATCGGGAACGGACGCAACTTTGATATTTTCGTGCAAAGTAATTACAACCGGATAAGCCGACTCAATCAAAGATACGGGGAATCTTCCATGGGTGAACTGCTTGCCCTGTTCAACTCGATCAATTTGCTGGAAATTGCGATAAACGGGGGTAATGCGGCAGAACTTTTAAATCTTTCGCTGAATTCCTGGATACGGATCAAATTTAAGGAAGCTACATAAATACTGTTTGAAACGGGTCATTAACATGCATGTAAAGAGCGAAAAACTGGAAGCGCTGGGAAAGCTTCTTGATATTATGGATGAACTGCGAAGCAAATGTCCCTGGGACAGCGAACAAACCTTTGAAAGCATCCGGAACAACACCATTGAGGAAACTTATGAACTGGCCGATGCCATTCTGAAGAATGATATGCCTCACATTAAAAAGGAGCTGGGCGACCTCTTGCTGCATATTGTGTTCTATTCTAAAATGGGATCAGAGACCGGCGCTTTTGATATCAAAGATGTTGCCGATGCTATCTCTGAAAAATTGATCTTCAGGCATCCTCATGTTTTTGGCGATACCGATGTTAAAAACAACCCTGAGCTCGTCAAAAAAAACTGGGAAGAACTTAAAATTAAAGAAGGAAATCATTCCGTACTCGGCGGAGTTCCGGATTCCCTGCCTGCCCTGATCAAAGCAAACAGGATCCAGGAAAAGGCCAGAGCAGTGGGCTTTGACTGGGATGTTCGCGAACAGGTCTGGGAAAAGGTAGAGGAGGAACTGCACGAACTCAGAGAGGAGATTGATCAGATGGACCGGGATAAGATTGCCCATGAATTCGGCGATCTATTCTTTTCCCTGGTGAATGCTGCAAGATTATATGGTGTTGATCCTGAGACAGCCCTTGAACGTACGAACCGAAAATTCATCAGCCGGTTCAATTTTCTTGAGTCTAAAACGCTCAAACAGGGACGCAAACTAAAAGATATGACCCTGGATGAGATGAATGATATATGGGATGAAGCAAAAAAGCTGGAATAATTCGAAATCTTATGTATTACGATCTTAGTATGTTGAAAACGCTTTCGAACAATGATGAAAGCTTTATCATAGATATGCTGCAGACTTTTAAGAGAACGACCCCTCAGGCCCTTCAACGGATGGAGGAATATGTCGCACAGCAGAAATATGAGGCTGCAGGCCGTGAAGCCCATAAAATGATACCGGGGGTCTCATTCCTTGGCGCCAAACAATTGCAGGACGTATTGGTAAAGCTTGAAGAAACTGCTAAAAGTGGTGTTGATCTCGAGGGTATTCCGTCGCTTGTTTTAGAAATAATAAAACTGTCAAATGAATTAATCCGATGCTTTGAGCATGATTTTCCCGGAAAGTTATCATGAGCAGTAACGCTGACATCTTAGTAACGCTTGTTCAGCCGGATATTCTCTGGAAGAACATCTCTGGAAACCTGGAGAAGTATTCAGCCATGCTTTCACGTCTTGATGTTCACACTGACCTGATATTGCTGCCGGAAATGTTCTCCACCGGGTTTTGTACCGAACCAAAAGGACTGGCAGAAACCATGGATGGAAATACGGTACGGTGGATGAAAAGAACTGCAGAAACATTCAAATGCCCTGTGGCCGGCAGCCTGATAATTGCTGAAAACAGGAGGTTCTTAAACAGACTGGTTTATATTGACCAGTTCGAGAACCTGACCTGGTATGATAAACGGCACTTGTTCCGGATGGATGGTGAAGAGGAGTCTTTTTCTGCCGGTTTAAACAGGTTAATAGTCCCCTTAAAAGGCTGGAATATTAGTTTTCAGATATGCTATGACCTGCGGTTCCCGGTATGGGGCCGCAATCAGGATGACTATGATGTACTGGTTAATTTAGCCAACTGGCCGGCTGCTCGCAAGGATATCTGGGACACCCTGTTAAAGGCCAGGGCGATTGAAAACCAGAGTTATGTAATCGGCGTTAACCGCATCGGAACCGATGGAAATGGCATCTGTTATACAGGAGATTCACAGATCATTAATCCAAAGGGTGTCGTTATCGGCGAAGTTGAATCCGCCAAGGAAGGCATTAAGACAGTTACACTCTCCCGGCATGAATTAGATGAATTCCGAAAAAAATTCCCTGTCTGGAAAGACAGGGATGAGTTCCGGCTAACCGGTAATCGATAATCAGTGATCGGTAAACGGCAGGTTAGCAGCAGCCACTGTGCTCACCACCACAACTTTCACAACCTTCGCAACTCCCGGCGCTATGCAAATGTCCGTGTGTCATTTCATCTTCAGTAGCCTGGCGTATTTCAGTTATTTCACCTTTAAAGAACAAATGATTACCGGCCAAGGGATGATTGAAATCCATGGTCACAGAGTCCATGTCGACATTCTTCACTAATCCGGTCAACCGATGTCCTTCACTGTCCTGCATGGGAATTTTATTACCAATCTTCACCAGTTCATAATCAACCTTGCCGTCAATCTGGAAAGCCTGCAAAGGAACCTTAATTACTGAACTCTCATCAAAATCACCATAGGCATCCTCACTTACCAGGTTAAAATCAAAGCTGTCACCAACCTTCAGTCCAGCCAAATTGTCCTCAAATTTGGGAAGCAATGAACCTGCGCCAAATAAAAAGGTTAGCGGTGCGTTACGGTCAACTGATTCAATAACTTCTCCGTTTTTTCCGTTTATCCGCAATTCATAAGCAAGTGAAACTACTTTATTCTCTGAAACTATCATAAGTCATCGTATTATTTAGCAAAACACAATTATTTCGGCAAAGAAAGTAAATTAAATCGAATTCCGCTTTCATTTCTTATTTAAATTTGTTTTAAATAAGAAACCAGGAAGACTTAAACGGAATACCTGTAATTTTACAAAAAGATGAATGCATGGTACTTTATTTTATAACCCTATAAACATGTGTTATACTACTAAAATTGATTTTACCCGGGAAGAACTTGAGAAACGATTCGGGGCCAAATTCCTGGGATCCGAGGACTATCATTCCGGGGACCGTGTGCATGCATTTTCGCTTCCGCGCATGCCTGTAATTTGCAGTGACAGTTCCGAGTTAATCAGGGTTTTTACCTGGGGACTAATCCCCTATTGGGTAAAGGACAAGAAGAATGCTGACGAAATCAGGATGAAAACCTTCAATGCCAAATCCGAGACACTGGCCGAAAAACCTTCATTTCGAAGTTCATATAAAAGGAGACGATGCCTGGTGCCGGTAAATGGTTTCTATGAATGGCAAACCATGGAAAAACTAAAGATACCCTACTATATAACAGTGCACAATCAAGCCATCCTTGCGCTTGCAGGCCTGTTCGACCAATGGAAAGACCAGGAATCGGGTGAAACTGTCAGTACCTTTACCGTTATTACCACGCGTGCCAATCCCCTGATGGAGGAAATCCACAACATCAAGAAACGTATGCCTGTTATTCTCTCGCCAGCCAATGAAAGAAAGTGGCTCGATTTGAATGCCGATCCTGTTGAAGCAGGAATTTTTGAACCTTACCCTCAAGAACTTATGTTTGCAGAGAAAGTTAAGTAGTGCATATTTATTGTTCAAAAAGTTAGGCAATTACAATTCCCCGTGTTAATTTCGTTGGTATAAATTTATTATCCAACACCAAAAACTTAAACGCTATGACCTACATTTATTTGATTATTCCCATTGTCGTTGTCTTCCTTTGGGGCATCAGGATAGTACGTCCCACACATCGCGGACTCATTGAAAGACTTGGCAAGTACCACAGGTTTGCCGGTCCGGGATTTCACTGGATCATTCCGATCATTGACAGGATGTTCCTGGTAAACATCACAGAGCAAATGGTCAACGCCGAACCCCAGGAAATCATTACCAATGACAACCTCAATGCCAAGGTGGATGCACAGGTTTATTTCAAAGTGAAGTCGGATGAAGATAGCGTGAAAGGTTCGCAGTATAATGTCAGCAATTACTCCTGGCAGATTGTGAACCTGGCCAGGACCACGCTTCGTAATATCATTGGCACCCTGACACTTAAATCTGCCAACAGTGAGCGCGGAAAAATCAATGCAGACCTTCATCGCACCCTGCTTGATGAAACCAAGAGCTGGGGTATTGAAATTGTCAGAACAGAACTGAAGGAGATCGATCCTCCCAAAGATGTGCAGGAAACCATGAATAAGGTAGTGAAGGCCGAAAATGAGAAGATTGCAGCAATCGACTTTGCTTCGGCACGTGAAACTGTTGCTGACGGGGAGAAACGAGCCAAGATTAAAGAGGCTGAAGGCTATAAACAGTCAAAGATCCTGCATGCCGAAGGTGAAGCTGAGGCCATCAGACTGGTTAATGAAGCCGCTGATAAATATTTCATCGGGAATGCTCAAATGCTGAGAAAACTTGAGGCGATGGAATCAGCGCTGAAAGATAATGCCAAAATAGTGGTTCCTTCAGGTGCAGAACTGGTGAATATTATCGGGGAAATGGCCGGTGTAGTACCTCTTGACAAAAAGAAATAGTTTTATATCACCACTTAATCAACCTTCCGGTATTACAATTTCAAAAACCGTTTCCACTCCGGGATTTGATCGGACATTAATTGTGCCGTTGTGCATCTGAATGATTTGCCTGGAAATGCTTAGTCCAATTCCAGAACCTTTTTCTTTTGTGGTATAGGAAGGAACAAAGATCGACTCCATGGCCAAGGGATCAATACCCGGTCCGTTGTCGGTTATTTGTATAACACGGTTGTTGTGAGGATCAGCGTATGCTTTAATAACCAGCGCACCCCGGGGATTATTTATCGCTTCAAGCGAGTTTTTCACCAGGTTGATGATGACTTGTTCAAGCAGCTTTTCATCAGCACGGATCATCAAATTTTCAGGGACAATCATGACCTTCATGGTTATTCTCCTAGTTCTCAGCTCTTTCTGAAAAAGCCTGCTGGTGTTATCCATCACTTTCTTTAATTCGAAACTCCTGATTTTCAGTTCAGGAACATTGGTCAGGTTCCTGAACTGTTCAACAAAGTCAATCAGACCATGGCTTCTTTCTTCAATTACCTCAATGCTGCTCAAAGCATCTTCAATAGAATCCTGCGTGATCTCCAGAGGTTTCATGATTGCGTTACCTTTTTTGAAACGTCTTTTGATGGCTGTTGTGAGGGTTGTTATGGGAGTAATGGAATTGATGATTTCATGACGCTGTATCCTCATAAGTTTACGCCAGGCGTCGAGTTCAGCGGCATCAAGCTCAGGTTTTATATCCTGAATGCTCACGAGATGGATAATCCTGTCGTTGAATCGCAAGGAACCTGTCTTTAAAGCCAATATACGATATGTACCATTCGTGGAAATCCGGATAGGTGCAAACGGAATTCTGGGAATGGGAATTAAGCGATCTGCCAGCTCAGGAAATGCCTTGACAAGAGTAGAAACATGCTGCAAATAAGGAATACTGAGGAGTTCCCCTGCGGCCCTGTTAAACAATTCCACTTTCCCGTCCTGATCGTAAGCAAGAATGCCTGTATCGATCTGCTTAATGACAGTCTGCAGGTAATGGAACTGTTGTTCCCTGTCAATTCTGGCAGCCTGGAGTTTCTGGTTTATTTTATCCAAATGGTAGATCAATCCCTTGAAACTTCTTTCTATTTTTTGCTTCGAGAATGCAAGGGTTGTATCATTTTCCTGAAGGAAAACCAGAAAATTGGCCAGATCGCGGTTTATCCGGTTATGATAGTAGATGAGTGAGCCTGTTTGAAATACCAGCACAAATAAAGCAAATAATGTCGATGCAGGACGGTTGCCAAGTGAAAACAACCAGACAAGTGCAAAGCAGTTCAACGCAATAAGAACAACCCTGATTATGACTGCCAAGGAATACCGACTGTTTTTCATTCCTTTATGTTGTAATCAGATTCCATAATCTTTCATTTTTGCATACAAGGTGGTTCTGGAAATATCAAGCATTTTCGCAGCTTTTGAGACATTTCCATTGAATTTCTCAAGAACCTTGATGATGGCAGCCTTTTCAATGTCGGAAAGACTGTGAAATGTGTCCTCCTCGTTCTTCATTGTCGTTCTGCCTTTCAGATTCAGGTCCTCAGGTTTTAGAACAGCAGTATCACAAAGAATCACGGCTTTTTCAAGGGTATGCTTTAATTCCCTGATGTTACCCGACCAGTGATTATTCATGAGGGCATCATACGTTGCGCCATTCATCTTCAAATAAGGTTTGTCATACTTTTGGGTGTACTCCGCCAGAAAAAAATCAGCCAGGTCCGGAATATCTTCCTTCCGTTCACGCAAAGGGGGTAATTCAATCTGAATGGTATTGATCCGGAAGAGCAGGTCTTCACGAAAAAGTTTCTGCTGCACCAACTCCTCAGGGTTCTTGTTGGTTGCGGAAATGAGTCGAAAATCAACCGGGATCGGCCTGCTGGAGCCCAGCTTAGTAATCTGAAGGTTCTGCAAAGCACCCAGCAACTTGCTCTGTGTAGCAATTGTCAGGTTTCCGATTTCATCCATAAACAATGTTCCGCCGGAGGCTGTCTCAAACCGCCCTATCCTGTCCTCCCTGGCATCTGTAAATGATCCCTTGACATGCCCAAACATCTCACTCTCAAACAGGGTTTCGGTAATTGATCCCATATCAACTGCAAGAAAAATCTCGGACGCTCTTTTTGATCTTCTGTGTATTTCACGTGCAATTACCTCTTTTCCAGTTCCGTTTTCTCCAAGTATCAGAATGTTGGCATCTGTTTGGGCAACCTTCTCAATGGTTCTGTAAATCTCCTGCATTTTTTTTGAAGTGCCTCTCACCAAGGGATATTGCTTTTCAATATACTCACTTAGTTGCTGCTGTTTCCCCTGTAACTTCTTTACTTCCATTTTGGAATTTCTCATCTCAAGAGCGTTCTTCAGGGTAACGATCAGTTTTTCCGCATCCCAGGGTTTGGCAATAAAATCAATTGCTCCCTTCTTGATGGCACTGACAGCCAGATTGATGTCCCCATAGGCGGTTATCATAATCACCATAGCAAGAGGATCAGATTTTAGAATCTCAGAAAGCCAGTACAGGCCTTCGTTCCCGGAATTATCTCCGGATCTGAAGTTCATGTCCAAAAGAATAATGTCGTAATTGTTACTGGGCAAAAGAGAGGACAGCTGATTTGGATTCTTGATACAGGTAGTCTCCTCAAATTCAGGTTTTAAAAGTAATTGCAATGCATTAAGTATCTGTGCATTGTCATCAACAATAAGTATTCTGCCTTTTTTCCTTTCCATAAAACTGACGTGACTGTATAAAATTAATACAATTGTTCATAAAATGAACAATATGCGTTCACAATATGAACAGTTTGTTTTGATTTTAGCAAACCCCGATGTTGTATAAGTTTGAAATATAAATACATGGAAGAACTGGCATAAGGATTGAATAATTAACAGGACCTGACACACTAAAACATTCACCATGAAGATCTCCAACCTGAAACTTGTGCTGAGGACACTTTACAGAAACAAGTTATACACGCTACTGAACGTTCTCGGACTTTCCATTGGGATGACAAGTGCCATGCTAATTTTTTTGTGGGTTCAGTTCCAGATAAGTTTCGACAGGTTCCACTCCAATAATGATCAATTATACAGAGTCATCCAGGATCAGTTCTATACCAACGGAGAGGTATTTCATGTTCAGGTGACGCCTCCGGGCATGTCGCAGCTGTTGAAAGAAAATGTTGCCAGCATCACCCATTCCACACGATACAATGAACAACCGGCACTAATCCAGTATAACAATTCAAAGATGATTGAGAAAGTTCAACTGGTCGACCCTGATTTCTTCACCATGTTCTCGTTTCCTTTGTTGAAAGGGAGCCCGGGAACGGTACTTGAAAACACCCATTCCATGGTCATTTCAGAAAAGATGGCTGCCAAGTATTTCGGAGACAAGGACCCGGTGGGTGAAATTGTGCTGCTGGATGCGAAATTCCCATTTACCATTACGGGTATCATTAAAGATAAACCCCGGAACACTGAAATCAACATTGATTTTCTAATTCCTTTTGAGTTCTACAAAGAACTTGGTGTGGATGTGGACCAAATGACAGGAAACTGGATTACGACCTACGTTCAGTTATCACCTGGAACAACGACTGAACCCGTAATTCAGGCTATCACCCAATACAGAAAGGAACATTTTCCCGAATCCAAAACTGTTTTCTTTCTTCAACCTTTGAGAAACATGCACCTGTACTGGATATGGGGAGGCGGTCCTATTAAGAATGTCAGACTTTTTTCAATCATAGCCGCCCTGATCATCCTCATTGCCGCTATAAATTTCACCAATCTTTCAACTGCAATGGCTGCCAGAAGATTTAAGGAAATAGGAGTGAAAAAGTCATTTGGTGCCGGCCGGAATGTGCTTATCCGGCAGTTCTTCTCAGAAACCCTGATATTATCATGCTTGTCATTGTTCATTGCTCTAATTCTGACTGAATCATTTCTACCCTGGTACAATTCTCTCCTCAAAACAGAACTAAGTATTGATTACCGCAATTGGAAAATGGTGTTCGGGTTCCTTGGCATCATGGTCATGACCGGGATATTTTCCGGTGCCTACCCTGCCCTGTTTCTTTCATCTTTTAAACCGGCAAGAGTTTTAAAAACTTCAGATTTTTCCCATAAAAGGTCATTTCTCAGGGAGGTTCTTGTGGTTCTGCAATTCGGCCTCGTGGTGGTGTTGATTGTAAATACCATCATCATTAAAAAACAAAAGGAATTTATGCAAAAGAAAGATGTTGGAATTCAAAAGGATAACATCCTTTATATACCCATCAGAGGTGAACTGCGCACAAAATACGACCTATTTAAATCCCAATTGTTAAATGATCCGGCCATTGAGGGTGTATGTCTTTCCTCCCACCTGCCAACCGGTATCTGGTCAAACAGCGGGGGTTACAAATGGCAGGGCAAGGCGCCTGAAGTGGATCCTCTTGTCTCCAATACCGAGGTTGATTTTGATTATGCCCAAACATTCGGAATCAACATGCATGAAGGCGATTTCTACGCTAAAAACCAGTATAATGATACCAACCATATAGTAATCAACAAAACATTTGCCGACATTATCGGCCTGAAGCCGGTAATCGGTGAGGTTATTGAAATTTGGGACATGAAGTTGAAAATAATTGGTGTAACAGAGGACTTTCATTTCAAACCTATGTTCAGCAAGATAGAGCCTTTGGTGATGTTCTGCTCATCCGAAGATCCAGTGTACCTTTTCTGCAAAATCTCATCAGAAAATATTCAGGCAACCATTAAGAAAATAGGGCAAGTACATGACAGGATCAATGGCAATTACCCCTTTGAATACCGGTTCCTGGATGAAGAATACGGCAATCTTTACGAAAGTGAAAGAAGGCAGGGAAGGATCTTTAATTTATTCTCCTTCCTTGCAATCTTCATTTCATGTCTGGGTCTTTTTGGTCTTTCTTCTTTTATGATGACCCAGCGCACAAAAGAGATCGGTATACGAAAAGCCAACGGCGCCACGGCCATAAATATTATGTCCCTCTTCAGCAGGTATTACACCAGGTGGGTGATCGTTTCCTTCCTGATCGCTCTGCCGGTTTCTTACCTGCTTGTGCGCACCTGGTTGAAGAATTATGCCTACAAGACCAGCATCAGCTGGTGGATATTTGCCCTGGCAGGTCTAATTGCTTTTCTGGTTGCACTTGTTACCGTCAGCTGGCAAAGCTGGAGGGCTGCCAAAAAGAATCCGGTGGAGGCGCTAAGATATGAGTGAAATATGAATTATGAAAGAAGAACAATTCTGTAATTCCAATAGTCAAACTTAAACACGATATCAATGCTCCGTAACTATTTAAAGGTGGCAATCAGAAACACCAGCAAGAACAGGGTTTATACACTGATCAATGTATTTGGACTAACTACCGGTATTGCTGCCGTGCTGCTGATATTTATCTACATCTATAATGAATTTCAATACGACAAATTCCTTACGAAGAGAGATAGAATTTACAGAATAGAACCTTCTTTTGGACAGGCGACCATACCATCTCTTCCCGGTAGTATTCTTATGCGGGAGCAATCATACTGCGAGAGGGTGGTCAGGGTATTTGTGGATAATAACAACTACAGTGTAAATTATAAAAACAATGTTTATAGTTTTAACAACCTGGCCCTGGCAGATTCTTCATTCTTTGATTTGTTCGATCTGGAGTTTGTGCTTGGCAATCCCAGAAAATCCCTGATTATTCCAAATTCGCTGGTTATTGTTGAAAGTCAGGCCAGAATTATGTTCGGGGATGAGAATCCGCTGGGAAAAACAATCTTCATCGAGAACAAATACCCGTTTACGATTACCGGGGTGATCAAGGACCCTGAAAAGTTTCACCTGCAGGTTAAAGGCGTTGGCACTATTGAAAGTCTGCGCGAAATTACATACAAAGATATCCTGGAACAATTTGACGGGTGGAATTTCTATACTTATGTCTTAGGAGAAAAAGGACTTTCAGGGAAAGAACTCGAGAAAAAAGTCAACGACAAGTTGATGGAATATGACTATAAATATTTCGTCAAGTTCTCACTTACCAGCCTGCATGATTTATATTTTGCCAAACCTTTAGTAAATGAAGGCATTACATTGCACGGAAATAAACCTATGCTGTTCATTTTGGGCACCATTGCGTTGTTTCTTTTAGCAATTGCCTGGATAAATTTTGTAAATATTGCAACTGCCCGTGCATCCAACCGGGCCAGGGAAGTCGGCATCCGTAAGGTTGTCGGAGCAAAGAAACGACAGCTGATTGTTCAGTTCTTTCTTGAAACTGTTATCATTACCATAATATCACTTTTTCTTGCTGCTGTAATCATCGAATCCATTCAAATACCATTTTGCAACCTCATTGGAAAATCCATTAACTTCAATATTCTTTACTATCCGGAAATACTTTTATCTGTAATTGGTTTTTCCTTGTTTACCGGTTGTATAGCCGGCCTTTATCCTGCACTCTGGCTCAGTACTTATGCGCCCATTGCGGTATTGAAGAGTAAATCATCCTCTCGCCTGCATTCAACATTTCTGCAAAAAGGGATGATCGTATTTCAGTATGTTATTGCCATAATGCTGATCGCCTCAACCATGATTATTTACAAACAACTCCATTACCTGAAGTCCTTTGATCTCGGTTTTGATAAGGAGCACGTGGTCTATTTGAAAATTAATGATGAGATCCTGCAGAAGCAGGACCTCTTTAAATCGGAATTGCTGAAAATCCCGGAAATACAGAAAGTGGCTTATTCCGGCAGGATTATGGGTGTAGAATGGGGCAATTGGGAAAGAAAGGTGGGAGACAAGGAAAGACTTGATTTTCAGCAGAATTTCATTGATCCGGATTACTTTGAGACCATGGGGATTCAGCTTGCTCAGGGAAGGAACTTCAAGGATGAAATCGGTGACCAGAATTCAAATTATATTCTGAATGAGGCGGCAATAAAAACGTACGATCTGAAAGAAGTAATTGGCACTCCGGTAAGTGATGATGGACAGGCAGCCGGTAACATAATAGGCATTGTGAAAGACTTTCATTTTTTGTCTCCCAGAATTGGTGTCTCTCCGATCATGTTCTATTTCGACAAGCACTATTACAATTATGTAAACATCAGAATATCTTCGACAGATATACAAACAACGATCAGTAAAATCGGTAAAGTCTGGGGTAACTTTTGTCCGAACTTTGTATTTGAATCACACTTTCTTGATGAGACCTATGATTATCAGTACAGATCGGATAATCTCCTGGGCAAGCTTATAGGCACAGGATCCGTACTGGCCATCATCATTGCCTGCCTGGGTATCTTGGGATTGGCTTTATCATCCACTGAATATCACACCAAGGAGATTGGCATCCGTAAAGTAAACGGCGCCACAACAAAACAAATCATTCTGATGCTTTCAAAAGACCCGGTTAAATGGGTTTCTGTTTCTCTGATTTTGGCCACTCCCTTGGCATACTATGTGATGGATAAGTGGCTCCAGAACTTCGCATCAAGAACCAGGGTGAACGGTTGGATATTCTTATTGGCCGGACTGATCACCTTTCTCATAGCTTTGGCTACAGTAAGCTGGCAGAGCTGGCAGGCGGCAAAACGTGATCCGGTTGAAGCACTCAGATATGAGTAATAAATCTTTCACTGTTCATTTTTCATTGTTCATTTTTCACTTTTCATCGCCTTTTCCCACCCTATCATGGCAGCCTTACGACTTGGACCCCAGTGGTAATTCCCGATAACCCCCTCACTTCTGATAACCCTGTGACACGGTATCAGGAATGCCACCGGATTATTGGCGATTGCTGTGCCCACCGCACGTGTAGCCTTTGGCATTCCGGCTGCCTGAGCAATAGTCTGGTAACTTGCCAGCTGACCAAAGGGTATCTTCAGCAAAGCTTCCCAGACTCTGACCTGGAAATCGGTTCCCCTTACCAGTAAATGGAACGGAACGTCATTCCTATGCGTATAGAAGATCTGCCTGATCAATGGGAAAGTTGATTCCTGGTTTTGTTTTATTACAGCCAATCCCCACTGCTGTTGTAATTCATCCAGGATTTGTTGAACCTGTCCGTCGATGAAGCCCATTTTGCATATACCACGTTGTGTAACAGCCACAAAGCAATTACCGAAAGGAGAGTGATGAATTCCGTATTCGATGGTCATTCCCCGGCCTCTGGTTTTGAATTCACCTGGTGTTACAGCTTCCATGCTGATAAAAAGATCGTAAACACGACTCTGTGAAGATAACCCAACCCTATCGGCAGCAGCAATCATATTTCCGGTCTGATGAATTTCCCCCTTCAGCGCTTCAAGCGTGAGATACTGCACGAATTTTTTAGGACTGATCCCGGCCCATTCCTTAAAGGTTCGTTGCAAATGAAACGGGCTCATGTGCACATGTGCAGCAATTTCTTCCAGGGTCGGTTGCCTTTTGTAACTCGCAACCAGGAACCTGATGACCTCTTCGACAACCCCGTATACTCCGGTCTTATTCATTCGTTGATGCAATTTGACGGCAAAAGTGCACACAAAAGAGATGTTATGCAACCCGAATCTTGCGGAAATTATTTCCAGCTTTTTTATAATTTCCTTTGGTAGGTTAAAAAATTAGCTTTAATTTTGTGGCGCTTCAAAAAGCTGGTCATGTAGTTCAGCTGGTTAGAATGCCGGCCTGTCACGCCGGAGGTCGCGGGTTCGAGTCCCGTCGTGACCGCAGAAAGAGTAAGTTAACCCCTGTTGGTCAATAGATTAACAGGGGTCTTTCTTTTAATGGCTATTTACCCGGGTTCGAACAGACTGGTTTACGTTGGGCCATATCAGTATTATGTTCAATAAAGTCAAAGATAAAAACAATGGAAAAACTATTCAAAACGATATTGAAGTTCAGGTGGGTGATCATATTCCTGGTATTGGCAATAACTGTTTTCTTAGGCTATCAGATTCCCAAAATCAGGATCAATTCGGATGTGATCAGTTCCTTGCCCGATGATGATCCACATGCAGTACTGTTGAAAAAAATCGGAGCCCAGTTTGGAGGAAACAGGATGGGGATGATCATATTGGAATCTGTTGATGTATTTACCCCCGAAGTGCTGGAACATGTCAGGCAGATTACGGACTCGGTTAAAGAGATTGAAGGCATATCAGCGGTATCCAGCCTAACCAGCATCATGGATATTAAAGAAGGTGAGTTTGGCATGGAAATAGGTAACCTGGTGGATGAGAATGATCCGCCTGATTCACCGGAAGAATTTTCCCGGCTGAAAGAAAGAATTTTTTCCAAGGAAATGTTCAGGGGATCGCTTGTTTCTGAAGACGGAACGGCAACAATTGTGGTTTTTACCCTTTATGATGAAGCCGATATTCAGTCATTGGCCAATGCTGTGAAAGAAACAGTCAATTCACTTCAACTCCCTGAAAAGATCTATTATGCAGGTTCACCCATGATGATTACCTCCATCTCCCGTCTGATCTCGGCCGATTTAAAGAGGTTGCTCCCTGTTGCGCTCCTGTTGATAGTTATTGTCCTTTTTGTCGGATTCCGATCGTTCAGGGGAGTAATTTTGCCATTGCTAACGGCTATTATCGCCATCATCTGGGTCATCGGCATCATGTCCCTGATGGGATCGGAGATGAGCATGGTTTCAAACAACATACCAATCGTTCTGCTGGCTGTAGGCACCGCTTATGCAATACATGTGCTGAACCGGATTGACCAGGTAAAGGGGGACCTGAATCAGGCCATCATCGCAGCTCTTACCTATGTTATGATTCCGGTTATCCTTGCTGCCCTGACCACCATTGCGGGTTTTGTATCGTTCATTTTTGGGTCTTACCTTACCATGATCGTGGATTTCGGAATGTACACGGCGCTTGGTACGTTTTTTGCCCTGGGTCTTTCATTGTTCTTTGTTCCTGCAGTGATTTCTGCCTTCTCCTGGAATAACAAGAATGCAGCAGTTGAAGGTAAATTAGCCGGGAAACATCGTCGTTCCGATAATTTCCTGGCCCCTTTACAAAAATTGCTCTTTAAACATACGAAAAGTATTTTCATATTTTGGGTGCTGTTTACACTGGTTTGTGTAGCAGGTGTTTTTCTTGTTCAAAGGAATGTTGATATAAGTGACTATTTTAAAAAGGCAAATCCAACCAGGGTTGCCGAGGATATCATGACCAGGAAATTTGGTGGGACAAAACCGGTTTTTGTACTGTTTAAGGGCGATATACAAAGCCCGGAGTTTCTGAATACCATGCTCAAAACAGAAGAATACATGAAGCAAAGCCCGGGTGTTGTTAATACACAATCGATTGCTGATCTTATTGTTGAATTGAACGCAGCATTAGGTGAGGGCAGAAAAATTCCGGATGAAAAAGACAAGATTGAACAATTGTGGTTTCTGCTCGACGGCAACGAGAGCATGCAGAAGTTGGTTTCTGAAGATCAGGGCGAAGCCATTATCATCTCCAAATTTTCGCCTTCTCAGATCAAAGCCAAAAAGGAATTCGGGGATTACATGCAGAAGTTCATTGGTGAAAACTCGACATCAGCCTGTACCATCACCATAACCGGGATGCCTTTTATAGATGTCACAATGGATAGGAGCCTGTTATATAGCCAGCTAGGAAGCCTGGCGATTGCTCTGCTCGTTGTAATTATTATCGTGGGTGCTATGTTGCGTTCGCCTGTTGCAGGTATTTTTGCAGCGATTCCAATTATTTCAGCAATTATTATTCTTTTTGGGATTATGGGTTATACAGGAATTCCGCTGAACATTGTTACAGTGCTGGTGGCAAGTATTGCAATTGGTATCGGCGTTGATTATTCCATACATGTCATCTCGCATTTTAACAGCTCCATTATGAACAGGGCTAGCATCGAGAAGGCACTCAAAGACACGATCGGTATCAGCGGAAAGGCAATCATTATTAATGTAATTTCGGTTTCTGCGGGATTTCTTGTTCTCCTTTTCTCTGAAATGGTTCCGTTAAAATATTTCGGATTGCTGATATTGCTGAGTATGATTGCATCAGGCGTGAGTGCATTGACATTCTTGCCGGCGATCCTGATTCTTTCACACAGAGGACGGAGATCTATCTTCCGGACGAAGTAGAAAATCTCAATCACATGTAACAAAATTGCGATATTTGTATTTTTATTTATAATAATCAAACAATGAAGTCTCTGAAATATATCAGCCTGCTTGCGATGCTGTCATTCTTTGCAGGAGTTATGGATGCTACATCGCAGGATGCCAAAGCTATCCTGGAAAATATGGATAAGATCATTTTTTCTCCCAAAGATAAACAGGGAAAGGTTACCATGATCCTGACCGACAAAACCGGGAAGGAAAAAATTCGTGAAGCCATGATGCTTCAAAAGGGATACGACAAAAAGCTTTACCGGTACACAAAACCTGAATCCCAGGCAGGAATTGCAACGCTTTCGTTGTCTGACGACGTTATGTGGCTGTATATGCCTGCATTTGTAACACCAAGGAAAATATCCATGGTTGCAAAAGGTCAGGCATTTAACGGCACTGATTTCTCCTATGAGGATATGGTAACGACACCTTACAGTGACAGGTATACGCCAGCATTGTTAGAATCAAGAAATGATGCATACGTCCTGAAATTGTTACCTAAATCAACGAAATCGAATTACTCGCAAATTGTTGTCAGTATTGATAAATCCTACGGGTATCCGTTAACAATGCAATTCTATAACGGACAAGGAAAAAAATTCAAAGAAGCAGCTTACCGGTACGAAAAAATTGGAAAATACTGGAATGCGGCAGAAGTGGTAATGAAGGATCTTGAAAAAGAACACAGCACAAAAATCCTGTTAACTGACGTAAAGTTTGATCAGGACCTGTCAGATGATCTTTTTGCAGTTAAAAATCTGAAGCCATCAGGCGCTAAAAAGAATAATTGATTTGGATTTAAGCATAAAATCAAGCAGATTCACCTTCGTCAACTAAAGTTGCGACTTTCATGTTTTAAACTGCGGTTTATGCTATCTTAGCTGGTTGCAATTCTTTCAGGCAGATCCGGAACCCGTCCGGTCAGAATTTTGTCCTTACGTTCCGCATTTGCAGGTTCAAAACAGAATATCCTGCATTTATCCTTGATTGCGCTCAAATAGTCAATTAACTGTAACTGCAGGAATAAACTTACGTTAAATTGTCGACATGGACTTTCAGATAATTGGCGGACATGAATAACCTTTATAAAACATTAAAGTCACTTGCATTTCTTTTCAGAAACAATATAGCTGTATTCAGAACGGTTTACTTTAATTTTCATTACTTCCCTTTTGCAATTGCAACAAAATTTCCCGTTATTTTATACAGAACCATCAGGCTGAAAAAAAACAAGGGTAAAGTAATTCTTGATGGACATCCGATTAAAACCGGAATGGTACAAATCGGTAAGAAGACCTATGGTTTTCACCGGAAACAGGATCATACAATCTGGGAATTGTATGATGGAACTGTAATTTTTGAAAGCGGGGTACGTTTGGGAAAGGGTACCTTCGTACATGTTGGTAAAAACGCCATATTGACCCTGGGACAGGATACAGGTTTTGGAGGGAATGCCAAAATTATATGCGACAAATCCATTACCATAAAAGCCCATACAAAAGTAGCATGGGACGTTCAGATCATCGACACGGATTTCAGGGCAACCGTCAATACGGTTACCAAGACAAAGAACTACGTAAAAAAAGAGATCGTTATTGGCAGTCATAATTGGTTATGCTTTGGCAGCACCATTCTGAAAGGTTCTGTCACTCCAAACAATTGTATTGTCAGCGCAAATTCATTGCTAAACAAAGACTTCTCCGACGCCGGTGAGAATATTGTCATCGGCATGGACAGTAATGTTAAAGTGCTGGCCAAGTACATTACCTGGGACTCCACCTGTGATAACGAGGAGTGACCTATCCTGCTTTACATCCGGATTCAAATGACCAACAACTCCTTACCTGAAAAAGCTTAAATGTACACTCCCATAATTGCGCTCCTGAAAAAACCGTGGTTTGTCCCTGAAATGATGTGATTTCCCATGTTCGAGGATGAGCCATCCTCCCGGCAACAGCAATCCATGGTTCAGGACCATTTCAGGTATATCCTGCAGTCTTTTCAAATCGTAGGGTGGATCAGCAAAGACAATATGGTATTGCTTTTTACAAACAGGAATGAACCTGAAAACATCCATGCGTACCGGATGGATGCCCTTCATATGAAGCTCTTCAGCAATTCCGGCAATGAAGTGCACCGAACGGCTGTTGTTATCAACCAGATCGATTTCGCAGCATCCCCGAGAAGCAAACTCAAAGCTAATGCTGCCTGTTCCACTAAACAGGTCGAGAACCCGAATATTTTCAAATGTGAAATGATTGGCCATGATATTGAACAACGCCTCACGGGCAAAATCGGTAGTGGGCCTTGAATCAAATCCCCTGCTTACCGCTATTTTTCTACCCCTGTATTCACCGCCTACAATTCGCAAGTGTTGATGTTTAGTATATTAAGGAATTTGACAACATTTAACTGACCCAGTGCCGGAGCAAGTGCCGGAATTCCATGAACCGCTGCATAACTTGTCCCGGGAATATATTGTTTTAAAATCTCCAAATAGCTGAGTTTTGAGCTCAGTTCTCCCGAAAGGTATAAAGGAATATTTTGTATGTCTAGTCGCAACTGGTTGCAAACATACAATACATAATACAGGAGATCACTTTCATTAACGTAAGGAAATGTATTGTAAAGTTTCAGATTACCATCGCCGGTACATGCCACATCGAAGAAACCTGTATTAAGGCTTACATGCACTGCGGTTTCGGTAAACATACTATTTTCACGGCCAATATGATTCAAAAAGGGAGTTGTCTGGTTAAAGAACACCACTTTCTTAAAGTGCATGGATACCAATGAGACCATATCATGACTTAGTGCAAATACATTGTAAATTCCGGGTGACGCAATAAAACTGCTGAACAATTCGCCATCAATCTCGCCTGCCTGGTTGATTGCCAGAAAATCCTTCATCGTGCTGCGATCAAAGAATGCAGCGGGTACGAGGGTTGATTGCCGTGTATATCCGAGGAACCTGACTGCACAAAAGGGCAAATCGAGAATATCATCATTCTTCAGCCTTTCAGCAAACTGATCAGTAAGATTCTCAGTCAGCTGGACATCTTCGAAGCGAATTTTTCTAAAAAGGTTGTACCGTCCTGATTGTTTGTCAAATATGCAATATATTAATCCATTCTGACTTGCCTGTAGGGATAAACAATAGTCTGCAGCAGCATCTTTGCTAAATGATTTGTCTATGAAGTTGATCTCGTGCATATCCTGTGAGTTTTGCTGCCTGGTGTCAACCGTAACAGATAGGGTTGTCCATAGCTCCTATGGTAACTGCGAATTTAAGTAAAAATCCAACACCTCTAAATTGGATTTATAAATAACTTTACCCCAATGCTTACGCAACACATTCAGACACTGATCAGACAAAATCTTGGCCATCACCCTACGGCTGGTCAGGAAGTGCTGATAGAAGCGCTATCAAATTTCATAACTACCCGGAACGGCAACAAAGTATTTGTTGTGAAGGGTTTTGCCGGAACAGGAAAAACATCTCTGATCAGTGCACTGGTTAAAACCCTGGATGTGCTCGGGATTAAAAACCTGCTGCTGGCACCTACCGGTCGTGCTGCCAAAGTTTTTTCCATGTATGCAGGTAAAGCTGCTTATACCATTCACCGTAAAATATACCGTCAGAAATCTTCCGCTGATGGATTCGGGGAATTTATCCTGAACAAGAACCTTTATCATAATGCAATCATCCTGGTTGATGAAGCGTCGATGATTTCAGATACTGCTATGGAAGAGAAGATGTTCGGCTCAGGCCGGTTACTTGCCGATCTGATAAGCTTTGTCAATGAGGGTAACCATTGCCGGATGGTTCTTATCGGCGATACAGCACAACTTCCGCCTGTCGGCATTATTATAAGTCCCGCCCTCGACAGGAATGAACTTGCTATGTATATGCCAGTTGCCGGTGAAGTCATGTTGTCGGATATCGTTCGACAGAACAAAGATTCCGGCATTCTTGAAAACGCTACCATTGTCAGAAACCACATCACCCGGGATAACCTGACCGTTCCCCGTTTAAGGAGGAGGGATTTACCTGATATCCGGTTTGTCGGCGGACCTGAATTGATTGAATTGCTTGAAAAATCTTACAACAAGTATGGAAAGGAAGAGGTCATTGTTTTGTGCCGGTCCAATAAACGTGCGAACGAATATAACGCAGGTATAAGAAAACAAATCCTTTTTCGGGAGGAAGAACTAGCCACCGGTGATCTGCTGATGGTAGTCAGGAATAACTATTTCTGGCAAACGGGTCAGTCAGAGCTGGAATTTATTGCAAACGGCGACATCGTCAGGATTGATAAAATACTAAAATATACAGAAAGATACGGATTCAGATTTGCCCTTGCCCGGTTGTGTTTGATCGATTACAATATTAACCTGGAAGCCTGGATACTCCTTAATGTATTGACCTCGGAATCAGCCGCCCTGGGCCGGGAAGACAACACCCGGCTCTATCAGGGTGTTCTTGAAGATTATGCACACATCGAACCCCGCACGAAGCGGTATAAGGCTGTTAAGGAGGATCCATTCTTCAATGCGCTTCAGGTCAAGTTCGCCTATGCGGTAACCTGTCATAAAGCGCAGGGTGGACAATGGAAGGCGGTGTTTATTGACCAGGGATATATAAATGCTGAAAAAATAGACCTGGAATACCTGAGATGGTTATATACCGCCATCACCAGGGCAACAGATGAACTTTACTTTGTCAATTTTCCCGAAGAATTCATTGAATAGTCTACTGTGTCTTTGCTGACAGCCTGATCCTCTAAAAATCTATTCGGTAGCTTAAGTTCGGTATTACCACCACTTCCTGATGAGGTTCTACCTGGTTGGTCCTGAAATTATACCTGTAACCATAAAACTCTTTCTGAAACAATATGTTAACGAACTGAAGAGACCATGTCGAGGAGTATCTTGGCATGTTCTTTTGCCAGGATGCAGTAAAATCAAGATAGTATATTGCCGGTTCCCGATTGGAAAATGCCTGGCTTTCGTCATATACTACATCTTTTATTTTCAATGAGGCCACCTCATCCACGGGACTTATTCTGTCACCTCCAAGCAGGCTGAATTTCCAATTAAAGCCTAATGAGTTGTTTTTCTTCCTGCCGACTTTCAATTCTTTTCCAAACAGGAAGTTAGCCACGTAATTTTTATTAAACCGGGAATTTCTGATTATGCCATCTCCACCTGAGTATTTCGAATCAAACAATGATAGTGTAACAAGATAGTAGAATCCGGCGTGCAGAAAACGCTCCAATGTAATATCCACACCATAATTCTTGCCTGTACCTTTGTTGACCAGAGAATCGTTGAAAAACCAATCCATCTCGAGATTTGTCATGGAAAAGGATGAACCGTCAATTACCGGCACATCATACAGGTACTGATAGAAGGGTTCGATCCGTAACCTGCTGCTTTCTCCCGTGATCAGTTCATAGGCCAAAACGAAATGATGTGCCTTGGTAAAATCGAGATCCCTGTTTGGCTGCACAATACCGGACGGAGTGTTTTGCTGGGCGAGATAAAAGCCAATCGGTTCCAATCGGCTGTGCAAACCATACGCCATGCTAAATGATTGTCTCCCGGAAAGTTTCCGTCTAATACTGGCCCTAGGCTCCAGCGTCAACTTGCTGCTAAGTGTCATGAACTGTGAATGTAACCCAACATTGAATGTCCACCCGGGAGAGATTTCCAACCTTGATTGCGAATAAAACTGCAACAGGTTGCTACCTCCTTCTTCATCAGCATAAGTATGCAATGGAAGGCCTTCCGATTCCGCCTGCTTCAGAAGCACATCGTAAGAAAGCCTGTTGTAAATGAACCCAGATCGGTTGGTATGCCGGGGACCAAATTTATGGTTAATGAGCGTGCTGAAGGTAAATTTTCTGAGATTCTGTGCAATGTCATCTTTCGGAAAAAACTCCAGTGCTGAATTCAACCGCATCCTGTTCCAGAAAATGTCGTTACCTGTAAATGCAGCCGACGTATTCAGATACGTCCTTTCCGAGAGCGTGATCTTATGGTTTATACCCACAACAGCCATCCTGTTCTTGTTTTCATCTTTCTCAATATCCTGGTAGTATTGCCATTCGGCAGAATCTGTCTTGACAACCGAGCCACTGACATCTGAAGAAACAAGTCCCCAGAAATTAAGTGTCCCATAGGTACCAATCGGTAGGTTGAGCTTAAAGGCAAAATCCTGGTACATGATTCCCCTGGCATTTTCAGGAAGCAGCGGTGAAATAAGGGCAAGGGTAGAATACCTGTAATTGAGCAGGTATGATGACTTCTTTCCCTTGACAAACGGTCCCTCGGCTGCAAAGTCAATGCCGATGATGCCGGCCTTGACAGTAAATTCACGGTTCTCATGATTACCGGAACGCATCTTCATGTCAAATACGCCCGAAAGCGCATTTCCGTATTCGGCCGGGAATGCTCCTGTAAAGAAGTCTGAGTTGGTAAGCATTTGTGAACTCAGGGCGGTAATTCCCCCTCCGCCAAATGTAGTTACATTGGCAAAATGACTTGGATTAGGAATCTCGATTCCCTCCATTCGCCAGAGTAACCCCTTTGGTGCATTTCCGCGGATTACAATGGCATTGGATGACAGGGAACCCGCGACACCGGCAAAAGCTGAGGCAAGCCTGGAAGGGTCATCAATTCCACCGGCATAGCGGGAGGCCTCTTCCATGGTCAGCTGGCGGGCACTGATCATGGCCATTGAATTAACCGCCTGTTCTTTGTTTGAATAAGCCTTTACCTCAACCTGTTCGACACTTACAGCAGATTCTTTCATGGATACCTGAATTACCACTTCCTTCCCACTTAAGACCAGTACTTCCGACAGGATCAGAGATTCGTAGCCAACATAACTGAACCTGAGGTCATGCCGGCCAACCGGAATCCCTGTCAATCTGAACCTACCCTCCGCATCCGTGATAGTGCCCATGATTGGATCAGTACCGATAACCATGACAGTGGCCCCTATCAAAGGGATTTGAGAGTCGGAATCAATAACCACGCCTTTTATGTTCTGCGTGAGGTTCTGTGAGAAAGCAATACGAAACATGGCTATGCTGCATAAAAACAAGACAATGCACCTCCTGATAATCCTTATCATTATCTCTTTGTTCATCTTGATGGTTTTCATAACTTTGGACAAAGTTGTACCTTGTGTCAGAAATCTGGCATCCTGATATATCAGTATTTTAATGAATCAGCAATTGCAGGAATTGTTCACAGCCTATGAAAGGCTGCTTGATCAGCAGATCTTTAATCCGTCAGATCTTGATTATGAGATTATTAATTATCATATTCCCCTGCTGGAATGTATTGATGTAGTTGATAGCGGTTGTATCTCGGTTTTCGATCTTTATCAGCGAAAGCATGTTTATTACTCTCCCAAATACAACGATTTGCTGGGCTGGGATGCCGTAAAAGCCCAAAAGGACATGCATTATACCAACAGCCTTATCCATCCAAAAGACCTTCCCCTGCTGTATAAAGCTGCCATTTACTATATATCGCTCGGTTTTGCGCTTCCTGAAAGGACAAAAAGCCGGGAGTTCAAGGCTGTCTTCGATTACAGGGTCAGAGGAAGAGAAGGCAAATATGTAAGAATTATTGAACAGCAAATACCCCTGGAATTTGATAAATCAGGAAACGTTTGGCTGGCATTAAGCCTGGTTGACCTGTCGCCTGACAATGACCTGGAGGCCCCATTCCATGGCCGACTGAAAAACAGGCATACGGGTGAGTTATATTATTTTCCGCCGGAAGAGGACCCTGCAGAACAGAACCTACGTCTCACAAACCGTGAAAAGGAAATTTTACAACTGATTTCACGTGGCCTGATTAGTAAAGAAATTGCGGATAAACTGTACATCAGCGTTAATACTGTGAACACCCACCGGCAACGCATCATCGAAAAGCTGAATGTGAGCAATACCTACGAAGCAATCCGCTACGCGCATGAAAGAGGAATATTTAGCTAGTTTAAGACTGTAAACTTGAAAATTGAAGATCAATACATCATACCATGGAAAAAGAATACACCAAGGATTTGTCACTTGATTTCGGACCTGATGGCAAAATGCTGTTACCTGTAATCACTCAGGATTACCACACTCTTAAAGTGCTGATCCTTGCCTATACCAATAAGGAAGCATTTGAAGAGACTCTCCGCAGCAGCTATGTTACTTTTTACAGCCGTAGCCGTCAGGAGATCTGGAAAAAGGGACAAACGTCAGGTGATTTCCTTAAGATTCAGGAAATCAGGGTAAACTGTGAACAAAACTCATTATTATACCTGGTAAATCCTCAAGGTAATGGAGCCTGTCATGCACGGAAGCCTGACGGCCTGCCTTATTCTTCCTGCTATTACCGAAGAATCCTGCAGGGTGAAAAGCTTGAAATAATTGAAAAATAAACTGCACGGATCAGAAGTGAACAAACAGGGCCACTGCACCTACCAGCAAAAGGACAATACCCGATAGCAATTTTTCATGATGATCGAGAAAATGAGATTGGATGGCACTGACTCCTTTGTTACCCAGAAAAACAAGCAACACCATCCCAGCTACAGTAATTATCACATATACCACAGAAACAACAAATATCCCGGACCAACCCAGTGCTCCTGCCTGAAAATAATAAGCCTCGATCTCAATGCAGGGGCTTAAGAACATCGCTAAAGCAAGCGAAATGATGATCGCCCACTTGGACCTGTTGTTTAACTTGCCGGTTTCAGTCCCGTGTGTATGTTTGTGGTGCTTTAAAGCATCAATAACAACATAGATGATTCCCAGTGCAATGAGCAGGGCAGGAGCTACCCTTTCCGCAATAAATGCATAATTCCTGCTTAATCCTATGCCAATCACCCCGATGGTTATGCCAACGAGAACAGTACTCAGGGTATGTGCAAATCCACTTATTGCAGCAACCAGTAATGTTTCATGTTGGGTCCATCGTTCAGCTTTCCCAATGGCAACTACCGGGAGCCAGTGATTTGGAATTGCAGCATGAACAAGGCTTAAGAGAATGCTACCAAAAAAAAGCTGCCACATAATAGAATCAGGTGTGATGATAATGGTAATTGACAAATATATGTGTTTTTGCGCAATTATCAGGTATTACCCCGGGAGTTCAGGATCCTGCAGGGTTAATAAAAAAAAATAAAAAAACACGATCAAATTGCTTTCTCCTGATATTAAAAATATATTTTTACTGGCGGAAACAAATAAATGTAACATAATATGAGTGAATCTATTAAGGTAGTTCTAAAACAGAAATCCATACCAGTTCTGGTTGACTTTTGTCTTGAAGAAAAAATTGAATTCAGCGTGCGTCCCCAGGTATTCCCCGACAATGACTGGGAATTCAACCTGATGGTCAAGGACATCAAAACTGCTGTTATGACCGGGATGTTCCTCCGGGAGAACCGCATTGATATTGCCGGGACTGATCTGCAAAAAGTAAAGAAACCCGTCATGGTCAAAGGAAAGAAAGAAGATGAAAAAGGAAGGCCGGAACCGGCTGATGAAGATAGACCATCTGAAACCGACGAAAAAGGACTGTTTTAAGAAAACAATCAGGGAAAAATCTCTTACGGAATTGCAAAGTCCGGAATGAATCAACCATATTCTTCCGGACTTTGCGGTTTACTTCTCAATATGTGTTAAGCCAGCGGTATCGTCGGGCAGTATCGCCCAGTTTCATGGCCGCCATAAACTCATGTGTGCCGAATGTCTGTCTCCCTAAAGCACTAAAGCTGTAATCAAAAGCATACCCGACGTAATACCTGTCGAACTTTGCTCCCAGATAGATGATCATTTCATTGCCTGTCCTGTATCCCAAACCTGCCCAATAATTGTCTTTGTATAATACCTTCGTGTTAATATCAAGCTGTGCCTTGGACGATGAGGGGATTTTCACCAGCAAGGAAGGTTCAACGGCAAAATCGTCAGTGATCTTGTAATAATAGCCTGCCATTAGGTTATAAGTCCGCTTTAACCTGTAATTGCTGCTGTTGTCACCAAACTGGACAGAAGATTGAAACAGTTGCATTACAGAAATCCCACCATACAGACTGGCAGAAGTATAAAAAGCACCAAAATTCGCATCCGGGATATACAGTGTTCCCTTTATGCCATCAAGCAAGGGATCGATATCATCATCACCCAGTACCATCCCGTCCTTGTTCAGTCTGAACTGATAAAACACGCCTGAAAGTCCGAATGATAGCTGTCCCTGATCCACGGCTATGTGATACGCGTAAGTGCCTTCAAGGCCAGTTCGGTCAAGCTGTTCAACATGATCATTGAAGGCGTGAACCGCCCATCCTACCCTCCCCGATCTTGAACTGAGCCGCTTCTTTTTGCGGACAGAAACATCCTTTGCAATGAAACTGTTACGCAATACGCGTGAATCCATCATGATCGAGTGGGTTTTCGGAGTTCCTTCAAATCCGACCCATTGTTCCCTTGCCACCAGACTAATGGTAGTGTAACCATCACTTCCTGCAATAGCCGGATTCAGCAAAAACTTATTAAAGGTATATTGGCTGTATACCGGAAGCTGCTGAGCATCTACCTGCCTGGCCACTAGTATCAGTAGTATTTGAAATATTACTATACTATTGCGTTTTTGAAGCATATGCAGTTTATTAAAGGGTTATAGTTTTATCTTACTATCGTTACAGTACCAGTTATGACATCTGAACCCTCAACCTTCAGATCAATGGTATAGTAATAGGTCTCCACCGGAAGTTCATTTCCATTAGGCCCTTTTCCATCCCATTTGTCAGCTGATCCTCCATCTGAGCGATATACCCTTCTCCCCCAACGGTCAAATACCTGGATGTCCGCATCCGGGAAAAGATCGATGTTCTTAATATCCCAAACATCATGATGTGAATCATCATTCGGTGTAAATGTATTGGGAATTGTCAGCAAGTTCATTGGTGAACACTCCTCAACAAGAACCTCATCGCTGCCCTGACAACCATTATCATCTGTTACTGTGACACTTACATTCCCGGCTCCTTCATAAACGGTTATTGGGTTGGTGATTTCACCTGTAGACCATTCGTAGGTAGCAAAGTCACCGGCATCCAGTACCAGGGAATTACTGCCACAAAGCACAGTATCCCTGCCCAGATCCACTAGCGGATTTGGATTTAAATTTACCATGGCCGTATCTGATGCCGGACAGTTATACTCATCCCTTACGTTCACTGTAACTTCACCACTGCCAGTGGCAGTATAGGTGGGACCGGTTGATTGATCGTGCCATTCATAAGTTAAGAACTGGCCGGTAAGATCGAAAGTATAACTCTCGCCTTCGCATATTGAAATTGTACCTCCTAAATCAGGATCAGGCTGGGAAACCAGAACCAATGTATCACGCACGGGTCCGGTACAACCATTGGGAGAAGTCTTTTCCAGTTCGAGGGTGTAATCGCCTCCTGGCCAGGTCCAGTCGATCTCAAACATCATGGTATCGACAGCGGTAATACCTGGAAGTTCTTTAATCCGCCAGTTGTAAGTTGCCAAAGGATCACCGTTAACGAAATAGAGGATATTTGAATCACCAAAGCACGCTGCATCAACATAGCCCGCCGGAAAGGAACCTGCATGAGCAGCAACGATCTTCTCGGCTACCGGAGAGGCATATGCCTGGGCTACAGCGCTGCTATCCCATGTTCCTGAACAGCCGGTAACTGTGTTTAAAGCCCTGGCCCATATTTGCAATGATGAGGATTCAGTAATACTGTCCGAATACTCAAAGGGCGGGTTATTGTCAATGGATACGATAGAAATACCCCCATTTGAAGAGAATTCCACCTGGTCACCATTGGTAAATGCCAGGAAATTAACAATACCGCTACCGCATCTGTCTGCGCTTTCGACGGTCGCTGCAGGCATGGTATTAACAGAAATATAATCGTACCTGATCATTTCATCACTCATACCGTCGCTTATAGTAAGCCGAACCGTTTTGAATCCTGAACCGGTGTAGCTTACATAGTGAGGCCCCTTGCCTGTGGCCGTGGCGGGAATGGCCCCCGCCCCAAAATCCCACAGGTAAGTAGTGGATGAAGTAATCCCTTGAGATTCATCAGTGAAAACGATCTCCTCTCCAATGCATATTATTGTGTCATTGGCTGAGAAGTCGGCCACAAGATCACAGCCCAGTATTTCATCGATCACTGCATTGCCGGAAGCTACAGACGTGCAGCCTGCGGCATTCGTCACCCGGAAGGTATAGGTGCCCGTTGCCAGGCCGGTGAAGATCCCCGTGGT
>DIAS01000018.1 GCA_002415855.1 Bacteroidales bacterium UBA5072 | reverse complement strand
CTGGTACCTGATTATTACAGATGTGCGCAGTTTCAGTTCAAGAAAGATAAGCCTGAACCCTGATTGGTGGAGATGGAATAAGAACAGGAAAACCTTTTCAAGCTCCGCAAGGGCTGTGGAGATGAAAGAGCTGCATTTTATCGGTTCTGACACACTGTTATACAGGACTGATCAGATGGAACAGACCGAAAAAGTTTGCCTTTAGTTCAGGAAAGATTTGGGTATTTTCAAATAAGAAACTTCCGGTGATATCTTCAATATTTTTTCCGGGCAGGGGTTGTTTCACCCCTGTTTTTCTTTCTCCCTGTCCTTCTCTTTGGCCAGCCTTCTGGCAATTGCATCGTTGTCTTCCTTGGCGCGTAAATCTCTTGTCAGTGAATACTCTTCCCTGCGTCTGACAACAGCTTTTAAGTTTTCCTCATTTGCTTCGGGAAACTTATCTTGTGAAGTTATTTCTATTTGCATGCTGCAAAGATACTGCAAAATGATGCTCATTTTACATAAACTACTGAATTTCTTTGTAATAAGTTTTGATGAAATAAAATCCATGGCTCCTTCACCGGTGTATAAGAAAGTTGATTTTAGCTTCGGCATTGCGTATCTTGCGTCAGGATACTTAATTCCAAAGCAGTAATTTTTTCAATTTACCAAATTCGAATCATATGGAACAACAGATTCACTCTATGTTGCCGTGGCTTATCCCTGTAATAATTGTTCTTGCATTATGGGATACGGTCTGGAGATTTATTGGAATGTGGAAATCAGCACGAAATAACCATCTGGCATGGTTTATTTGTATTGCCATCTTTAACACGATAGGAATATTACCGATCATTTATATTCTTCTCCACAGGCGGGAACCTGAAAATGTGACCTGACCCCTGCAAAATACAACACCAGGTGTTGAGATTAAGAAATCTCAGATAGTAATATTGATCAACATAAATATACGATTTAATAATCAATATTAAAAACGTACTTTATTTTTAAAGCAACCAAAAGTCATGTCAGCTAAGTGGTTCAAAAAAACAGGATGGATATATGTCCCGGTATCAGCTATCGGAGTTGTAACTACTCTTTTGGCAATTGCTTTCTGTGTTACGGTTTTCATCGCTGTCGACAGAAACTCGCATTCAGTATCAGACACATTGTATGGTATCTTCCCATATTTCGTATCGGTTTTTACAATCCTGTTCTGGATTGCGAAAAATACGTCAAAGAAAGATTAGTTAATGTTGGAGATTGCCTCAAAAGGAAACACTCTCGTTACGTTCACCTCCTGGCGGACAGGGACAGGCAGGTTAAAAGACTTTTGAGACACCCTCCTGAATTTATTGTATATTTGATACGGGCAACGCTCTTTAATCAGGAATGATAAAGTCTGTGAACTAATATGAAAACGAAAAAAGTCCTTTTCAGGTTAATCTGTGGTTTTCTTTTTCTATTCATGTTAGGTTTTTACTCCTGCGAGGAGCCCTGTTGGACATGCAAAAAAGCTAACGCAGAAGACATTTCAGCCTGCTCTGAATCAGCAAAAGAAATATGGGAATCATTGGATTATGTTTGCCTCCAGGATCAGTAAAAGAAGCATCCTGAATATTTGCAGACCACGGAAGTCACCTCCGGGGTCTTTCTTTTAAAAATTCCACCCTCTGATAGCATTGTGGAAAAATATCCTGTATTGTGAATAACTTCTTATTCCAGTTTTATACAATGATTTACTTTTGAGGTACTGGCAGCCTCCCTAATATTTATTGCCCGTTCCGGGCAGCAGATAATGCAGACATTGACGAATGTAATTTGACAAACATGAGGCTGCCTTTTCTATTGCCAGTGTTCAGTTGCCTTTTGAAACAGTTTATTCGCTTTCTGGAAACGCCCAAAACATGAGGTTATTGTACCGAAAAAGGCTTTTTCGACAGTTCATTTGCAGGATTTATTAGCAGAATTTATGTTTTTTTTAATATAACTTTGCATGCTTTATACGGCATATCAGTCTGATTATGAAAAGGAAAAAAGTCATCTGTAAAATAGTTGCCATCATTCTTTTCCTTTTTATGTCAGGATTTAGCTCGTGCGACCCCGTCAATCCGTGCTGGGTCTGTGTAAATCCCCATAATAATGCAGATTGGCATGAAGTCTGCAACTCATTGTCTAAAAACAAATGGGAGAACTACGGTTATGTATGCACTCAGGACTGAAAGCTGTTGCCGAGTCGAGTAAATCCGGAACGGAAGCTTTTCCCGTCAGGCGGAACAGGAAGAATCTGGTTTATTCATTCCTGATATTATCGGAACAGATAATTAATTGATTTTGTGGAATTTTGCAGTGTAAACTCCAGATTAATCATTGACTGCGTACCATAAACTTTATTTGCAAGTACTATCTGGCAAAAGACCTTCTGATGGGATTTCAGCATTGCAATAATATCTTTCGCATACAGAGAGTTAGCCTGTGCGGTTGCGTTCCGCTCCGTTGTGGTATTCCTGACTTCCTTGTCTCTCGTATCTCCCGGCCGCCATGTATGCCAGTCGGATTCGATTATGTATTTCCCTGAACCTGAATCCCACTCCTGCCTGAATTCGGCCGGCTGATGAATATATATTTTAGGACTGTCATCAAACCTGAAAACCAGGCTCTGAACAACATTTGCATTGTCAATTTTATTATTCAATAATATCTGTCCTTTAATCTGATCGTATGGATCTGCTGCCTTTTGTCCGGCAGAACCTCCAAGATTACGTAGTACCCGAAGTGTTCCGTTACCACTTTTTGACGTTACATATGCAATCCTGTACGTATTATCGTAGGTTTCAGCTGTCTGCGCCTTCCATTGTCCGTAAGCCCCGATGCTTAGAAGTGATAATGCCAGGCAAAAGATTATATTTTTCATGTCCACAGTATAAATATTATTGAAAAGTGAAAGAAATACGAATACAGGTTCTTCAAATGCAGTTTTCTTCCTGACTTATTGTAACGTTCATTTTGTAATAATGTTACATCTTCCGGGACCAGGAGATATTAAAATGAGATGTTCTGCCGTTATTATTCTTTTGGCATAATTTTGGATATATTGTATTTGTATATGAATCTGTAATTATCTTATCTTTTTAAAAACCAGTAAAATGAAAACAAATAAACTGCAATTATCGTCCGGGATTGTACGGACATTCCCGTTTTTACTGCTTATGGCACTGGTGGTTCGCTGCACCGGACCTGAAGGCCCAATGGGACCCAAGGGAGAAGATGGCCTGGATGGTTTAAATGGCTTGGATGGCATTAATTATACCCATTCGGTCATCTATGATGTTGATGCCTCTGAATGGGTTGGCGATGTTAACGGTTATGATGCATGGCTTGACGTACCTGAAATAACTGAAGATATATATTATGAGGGAGCCGTTCTGGTATATAGGCTGGTTGAAAACATGGATCCTAAAAGCTTCAACCTTTTACCTTATACTTATGTTGACAATGCTTTAACAATTTATATGGACTTTGATGCTTATGTCGGCGGTATTGACCTGATTTATAAAGAAGTATATGATGGTGTAAATGATACCCCTGAGATTACAGGCCTTATGTCGTTTAAAATAGTCATCATAGAGGGAGTGCCGCTGGCGAAGTTGAAAACCATGGTGGATGTCAGCAATCTTGCTGCAGTATTGAATATGTTTAATGTTGACAGCGGACAAATCAGAATACAGTGATCTTTATAAAAGTCCGGCAGAGGCATTAGCGTCGCACTAAGGCGTGAATTATATTACTTGTTCCAGGAATTATGTAACTTTTTCATCAATTAAGTGTTATAGTTTTGAGGTGTCATTTTATTTTATCATGCCACCAGCTATAACAAAGAATATAATAACCTAAAAACCATCAATTATGAAAAAGTTCTTAATATTCACATTAGCTGTTTTTTGTTCGAGCCATTATATTAATGCTCAGGTGAATCGAAATGCCATTGGCTTGCGTTTTGGTGGTAATGGTGATGTTAACGGGGTAGAACTATCCTATCAAAAAGGCTTTAACGATGTGAACAGGCTGGAACTCGATTTGGGCTTCGGCAGTAATCCTGATCACACCAGGTTTTTTCTTGCCGGTATTTATCATTGGGATTGGAACATAACAAAAGGTTTAAACTGGTATGTCGGACCAGGGGCAGCCATAGGATATTATTCGTACCACGAATCAGATGACTACATTAACTTTGCTTTAGGTGGACAGCTTGGACTGGAATACGATTTTAATACAATGAATGCCCCTATCTTATTAAGCCTCGATGTTCGTCCCATGTGGGATTTTGTTGGTGATCACGCCGGATTTGGATGGGGAGTAGCCCTGGGCGTTCGATACACCTGGTAGCCCATACTTATTTAAAAATATACTTGCCTGATAAGAATTCCGATATTTGATATCGGAATTCTTTTTTTATTCCATTTGGGGCAGTTCGCCACACGCTGCGAGACTATCAAGGAAGAGTCCGTTTTTATTCATAAAAAGGATAAATAGATATTACATCCCGATAAAGGCTTCGTTTTTTTGATTTTGGCACACATAGAACATTTTTTGGGACGCATAGTAAAACAAGTTTGACAGATGTGATCGAACTTTGTAATACAAATGGCCATATCATTAGCCATATTAGCATGGTTCTGTCCTAAGGTGTAACCAAAATACAATCGGATGAAAGCAAAGAATTTTACTCTTTTGGTTTTCGTTATCATGTTGGTTAGTGTTTCGGAGAGCTATTCCCAGAACATATTAACTGATGGTGATTTCAGTACGACGGCGGTCATAGTACCGACTAACGATACACTGCTTAATGTCTGGAGCTATTTGCAGAATGGTGGCATTGATGCAAACCCGACTGTTGTTGAGGGTGTATGCAACTACTACATATCCCCGACAGGATATGCCGGCTATTCCACATGGGAGATTCAGCTGTTACAGCTTGGGTTTCCTCTGATACAAGGGCATGCTTACCGTCTGTCTTTTGACGTTAAGGCGGATGCCGATCGCACTTTCGGCGTTTTTCTCGGCGAAAACGGGGGTAACTGGATTGATTTACTCGGATATGACAGGTATATTCAGAATGCCACTACTGAATGGCAGACTATTACTCTCGATTTTAATGCCACATGCGTTTTTGCCCTCCATAAACTAAGCTTTGAGCTTGGGACCATTAATATAAGCATGTACTTTGACAATGTGACCCTGATTGACCTCGGGCCGTACGAAAGGTCATTCGGAATTATCGGGTCATCACTCGGGAGTTGGGATACTGATATTGATATGCTCACCTCCGATAATGTCAATTATTCCATCCTGAATCTGCCTTTGGTGGCCGGAGGAATAAAATTCAGGCAGGATAACTCGTGGTGTGTCAACTGGGGGAACAATACCTTTCCCACAGGTGTGGGAATTTCGTATGGACCTGACATACCTGTTTCCAATCCGGGAGTTTACAATGTGACATTCAACCGTGAAACAGGAGAATATTCTTTTACGTGCGTAAGCAATTGCTCTCCTTTAATTGGAATCATTGGAACCGCAGTTCCACCGGACTTTGGTGCAGGCCCTGATATCAATATGACGACAAATGACGGCATTACTTACATACTGAAGAATTACAGCCTGTCCGATGGAACCGCAAAATTCAGGCAGGATGATAACCGGGATATCAGCTGGGGTGGTAACCTCTTCCCTGAAGGCGTAGCAACTCTGGGTGGTCCTGATATACCTGTGGCTGCCGGAACCTACAATGTGACATTCAATATTGTTACCGGTGAGTATAAATTTGAAATACCCAGCATCGGAATCCTCGGGGATTTACTGCCCGGTTGGTGGACCGACGATATTGATCTGCAAACAACCGACGGTGTGACCTATACTATAGTGGATCTACCCATCAATGGCGGAGGAGTAAAATTCAGACAGGATAACGACTGGCTTGTTAACTGGGGTGGCTGGGAATTTCCGTCAGGTTATGGATGGCAGGATGGACCCAACATTCCTGTCCTTGCCGGAACTTACACTGTAACTTTTAACAGGTTGACCGGTGAATACTCCTTTTTAGCAACTACTTGTCCCGAACCTGCAATAAAATGCCCGGATTATATATACCAACCCACGTCTCCCGGCCTTTGCGGAGCAAATGTCTTTTACCCTGATGTTGCTGCTGCACCGAACTGTGGAGGTGAGGGAATCACAATAACACAGACTGCAGGATTGCCAAGCGGTGCCTTCTTCCCGACAGGGATCACAACAAATACATTTGTACTCACAACCGCAGCAGGAGGTACTGCATCATGCAGCTTTGATGTTTACGTATATGATGCTGAACCACCTGTAATGGCAAATCTGACTGTCGATCCGACAACGATCTGGCCTCCGGATCACAAGATGGTGATGGTGACCGTAAATTACACAGCATTGGACAATTGCAGCGGCACAATTAACAGCGAGCTTTGGGCATGGAGCAATGAGCCAGAGAATAATTCCGGTGATGGAAACAAATCAGGCGATATTGAACAGGTTGACGGGCATCATATTCTTTTACGTGCCGAACGTTCAGGGACTGGAACCGGGAGGGAGTATCACCTTTTAGCTTTTTGTTATGACGAGTCATGGAATTTTGCCGTTCAGGATAACATTATTGTGACTGTACCTCACGACATGCGCTCATCAGAACTAAAAGCGACCATCAAATCTGCAGAAGTTGCGCCATTCAATATAAACGTCTGGCCGAATCCGGGTGATAAATATTTCAATATTGACGTTGAGAGCACCTCTGATGAAAGAATTGAACTCTACATACATGACACGTCCGGAAGACTTGTTTCGGTCACTAATGTGACAGACAAAGGATCATTCCGTTTTGGCGATGACTTGCAGTCCGGTATTTACCTTGTGACAGTGCGGCAGGGCAATTTCCTCAAAACTGTAAGGATTGTGAAGAATTAGGCACCCTGGCTGACTTCCCGGGTATGACAGGACTGTTGAAGGGACTGCCTCTCAAAAGGGGTAGTCCCTTACTTTATTGTCTTGACACAAGAACTAATCCGCCGACCCTTGGACGGGGTTAATAGAGCAATGGCGCAACGTGCTGGAGCTATCCATTAGGGTGAAAGTCCAGTTGATCTATTGCGGCGCTTAGCTGGGTCTGTGATCAGGAACCTGATCAGTTTTATTACCCACCATAATCTCCATCATTTTGGCACAAATAGAACAATTTTTGGTACGCATAGAACAATCCTTTTCAAAATATAGGCTGAACTTTGCAGCGTGCCAGATAAGAAAATTACTTTCTGGCAATAAAAAGTTTAAATTTTTTGATAAATTACTAAAATCAATCGATTATGAAAACATTAAGGTTTCTTTTTGCAGTATTGGTTGTTGCCTGCTTTTCAGTGGGCACAGCAAACTCTCAGGTGGATAGGGTAGTTGATAGTGGCGTATGGCACTTTGAAAGTGTTGATATGGGTGGCTATTGTATTGGTGAACCAGTCACTGGTGATCTAAATTATTGTTTTTGCTCCATGTTAGGTAGCGATGGGGTACATTTGAACTTTTTGATTGTAAGAGTCCACGGTACTTTGATAGGGGACGTCACTGGTGATGCCTATATTATTAATGAGATTGACCAAAATCACGGTGTGGGAAATCAACATGCTGGAATGTTCTCCTTTAATGCGCATTGGAATGTCACTAGGGAGGGACAGGGTCTTATAGGTGTCGCTTATACTTTAATACATGGTACGGCTAATGATGCAACATGGAACAAAAAGGAAGGTAATTTTGCATCATGGGTGGAACTTGTCCGGTATGAGTGCCAATAATTTGTTTATACAACTCATGAAATTTGCAGGCTGCCTCAGAAGGGCAGCTTTTTTTATCACAAATTGCCTTTTTTGGCACA
>DIAS01000147.1 GCA_002415855.1 Bacteroidales bacterium UBA5072 | reverse complement strand
GTATGTGCATATTGCGCACGACTGCAAGGTGGGAGACCATTGCATTCTTTCCGGTTATGTCGGCCTCGCCGGTGAAGTTGTTATCGAAGATTGGGCAATCCTGGGCGGAGGAAGTCTTGTTCACCAGTTCGTTCGTATTGGCAGCCATGTAATGATCCAGGGAGGATGCAAGGTCATTAAGGATGTTCCTCCGTTTATTATGGCGGGCAAGGATCCTGTGGTTTATGCCGGACTTAACCTGGTCGGGCTCAGGCGCAGAAGCTTCTCCTCAGACAAGATCCAGGAGATCCAGGAAGTTTACCGGACCCTTTACCAGAAAGGGCTGAACAACTCAGATGCCCTCAGGACCATCGAAGCCAGCATCCCGAAATCCGAAGAGCGCGATCATGTAATACTGTTTATCCGGAATTCGGAAAGAGGGATCATCAAGGGTATGCTTGATGATGAAAACGATTGATCAGCGCAGGGAATTCCAGCCCTGGGCCTCGAGCGTAATCGCCTGTCCCTGCGGTGTGATCATTTTAAGTCCATCCGCTGCATCAACCATGTGACCAATTATGGTCAGCTCATGACGGTTGCCTACTTTCTCAAACTGTTTGACCGGTACCGTAAAAAGCAGTTCATAATCTTCCCCGCCATTTAGCGCAGCTATTACCGGGTCAATATTGAATTCTTCCGCGACACGCTGTGTTTCTCCGTGAACAGGTATCTTATCGGCATATATCCTGCAGCCTTTGTCAGAATTCAGACAAAGGTGCATCAGTTCAGAGGAAAGACCATCGGAAATATCGATCATGGAGGTGGGCCGGATACCCAGTTCCCTGAACAGTCCGATAATATCCCTGCGTGCTTCCGGTTTAAGCTGCCTTTCCAGTACGTAATCATATCCCTCCAGCACGGGCTGAATATTCCCTTCTTTCTCAAACAGCATCCGTTCCCGCTCCAGCAGCTGTAAACCCATATAGGCGCCCCCCAGGTCTCCCGTCACACAAATCAGATCGAGCTTGTCGGCCCCTCCGCGGTATACCAGCTCATCCGCCGGTGCTTCGCCAATAGCCGTGCAGCTGATGGTAAGTCCGGTAAAGGACGATGTTGTGTCACCACCTATCAGATCAACCCCGTATTGATCACAGGCCAGCCTGATCCCTGAATACAGACTCTCGACCATGCTGATGGTAAACCTGCGTGATATGGCCATGGAAACCAGCAACTGCCTGGGATGAGCATTCATGGCATAGATATCGGAGAAATTTACCACCGCAGCCTTGTACCCCAGATGCTTCAAGGGTGTATAAACCAGATTGAAATGAACCCCTTCGGCAAGCAAGTCTGTAGATACTACTACGCGCTTACCCTGAAAATCCAGTACAGCAGCATCATCTCCGACTCCCTTGCAGGTGCTGTTGTTTTTTACAACAAGATCCCTGGTCAGATGGCTGATAAGCCCAAACTCTCCGAGGCTTGAGATCTCATCGCTGCGATGACTGTCATGACTCATGTGATGAATTCAAATCCGTTTAAAACGCCAGCAAATATCCGCATAAATTGATACAGATTTATTATATTTGCCATTATTTAGAATTAGTCTAAATATATTATAAGAAAGGGTTGTTACCTGACAAACACTGCATGGAATGGAAGAATCGCAAGATCATATATTGAATGAGGTTACCGGGGGTGAATACAAATATGGTTTTATTACCGACATAGAGACCGAAACAATTCCCAAAGGTCTGAACGAGGATGTCGTCCGGCTTATATCGGCCAAGAAGAAGGAACCGGATTTCATGCTCGAATTCCGCCTGAAAGCTTACCGGCACTGGCTCACGATGAAGATGCCGCAATGGGCACATCTGACCATTCCGGAGATCAGGTACCAGGACATCATCTATTACGCTGCGCCCAGGCAACAGGTTGGTCCTAAAAGCCTTGAAGAAGTGGACCCCGAATTGTTGCGGACATTCGACAGGCTCGGGATCCCGCTGGAGGAACAGAAGATGCTCTCGGGAGTCGCTGTTGACGCGGTAATGGACAGCATATCCGTAAAGACCACCTTTCGTGAAACCCTGGCCGAACTTGGCATCGTATTCTGTTCCATGAGCGAGGCCATACGCGAATACCCCGAACTGGTAAAGAAGTATCTCGGGACTGTAGTCCCCTATACCGACAATTACTTTGCATCACTCAATTCAGCTGTTTTCAGCGACGGATCATTCTGCTATATCCCCAAAGGCGTGCGCTGTCCGATGGAGCTTTCCACCTATTTCAGGATCAATGCAGCCAATACCGGGCAGTTTGAACGAACCCTGCTGGTGGCTGAGGATGACAGCTATGTCAGCTACCTCGAAGGTTGTACAGCTCCTATGCGCGATGAGAACCAGCTTCATGCCGCGGTGGTTGAAATAATCGCTCTCGAAAATGCGGAAGTGAAGTATTCAACTGTGCAGAACTGGTATCCGGGCGACAGGAATGGCAAAGGGGGTATCTATAACTTTGTTACCAAGCGGGGGATCTGCAAGGGAGACAATTCAAAAATATCGTGGACACAGGTTGAAACCGGCTCTGCCATTACCTGGAAATATCCAAGCTGCATCCTGCGCGGCAATAATACTATCGGGGAGTTTTATTCGGTTGCCGTCACCAACAATTACCAGCAGGCCGACACCGGCACAAAAATGATCCACATCGGTAAGAACAGCCGGAGTACCATTATTTCAAAGGGCATTTCTGCAGGACACGGACAGAATAGCTTCCGCAGCCTTGTAAAGGTGGTTAAATCAGCTGACAAGGTCCGTAACTTTACCCAGTGCGATTCCATGCTCATGGGCGACAAATGCGGTGCCCACACTTTTCCCTATATCGAGGTGGAAAACGAATCGGCTGTCATTGAGCATGAGGCAACCACTTCGAGGATTGGTGAGGACCAGATCTTCTATTGCAACCAGCGTGGTATTGATACGGAAAACGCTGTTGGATTGATCATCAATGGTTACGCCCGTGAAGTGCTGAACAAGCTTCCCATGGAATTTGCTGTGGAGGCCCAGAAATTGCTGGCTATCAGTCTGGAGGGAAGCGTCGGATAATTATGTAATAAATTATAAAACAAAATGCTACAAATAAAAGACCTGCATGTCAGCATCGATGGCAAGGAGATCCTCAAGGGCATCGACCTCGAGGTGAAAGCCGGTGAAGTGCATGCCATCATGGGACCCAACGGATCCGGGAAAAGTACGCTTGCTGCAGCGCTTGCAGGCAGGGAGATGTTTGCGGTCACCAAAGGCTCGGTAACTTATATGAATGAAAACCTGCTCGAGCTGAGTCCCGAAGACCGGGCCCGCAAGGGATTGTTCCTGGGTTTTCAGTATCCGGTTGAAATACCGGGCGTTTCCATTGTGAATTTTATGAAAACAGCCATTAACGAGCACAGGAAGTTCAAAGGACTTGAACCCATTTCCGCATCCGATTTTCTGAAACACATGCGCGAAAAGAAAGAACTGGTGGGACTCACCAGCAGCCTTACCAACCGGTCGGTTAACGAGGGTTTTTCCGGAGGCGAGAAAAAGAAGAACGAGATCTTTCAGATGGCCATGCTTGAACCCATACTGGCGATCCTTGATGAAACAGATTCCGGCCTGGATATCGACGCGCTGAAAATCGTGGCACAAGGCGTAAATCAGTTACGCCGGAAAGACAATGCCACGATTGTTATTACCCACTACCAGCGTTTGCTTGAATACATCGTTCCCGATTTTGTACATGTGCTTTACAAAGGCAGAATTGTGAAATCGAGTGGGAAAGAACTGGCATTGGAGCTTGAAGAAAAGGGTTACGACTGGATTAAAACAGAGGAATAAAAAATACCTGACCAACATGGATGAATCCGCTTTGTCACTGGAATTAAAACGGGATCTGATCAGTCTGTTCCGGCAGAATACGGGCGCCCTTGAAACAAACTCGGGAAGGATACTTAACCTTTACCGGGAAAGGGCTTTCCACGATTTTGACAAACTGGGGATCCCTTCCACCAAAAACGAAGCCTACCGGTATACCCCGCTCGAAAAATATTTCCAGGGCAATTATGATGTGGAACTGAATGCCAATCCTTTTAAAATTGATGTCGGAAGCGTTTTCAAATGCGATGTTCCTGAGCTGGATACAGACGTTGTCCTTGTCCTGAACGGGTTTTTCCATTCCGGAAATAAGACCGGGCAATTGTCCGGAGGTGTGATCGTTTGCGGGCTGAATGAAGCCTCTGTCAGGTTTCCCGACATATTCCACAAACATTATTCACATTACGCCGATTCGGAAGCCGATGGCCTTGTTGCCCTGAATACGCTTTTTGCGCAGGATGGTGTTTTTGTGTATATACCACCGAACACGGTGATGGAAAAACCCCTGCAGATCATCAACCTGAGCCATTCATTGAAAAATCTCCGGATCACCCGGCGAAACCTTATTGTTGCCGAAGAAAATGCGGTTGCCAATATTGTGGTGTGTGACCATACCCTGTGCAACCAGCGGTACCTGGCCAACTCCCTCACCGAGATCTTCGCCGGTGAAAACGCAAGGATTTCCTTTGACCGGCTGCAAAACGAGAACAACCTCTCCACCCAGATCAACCATGTGTTTATTCACCAGCTTCAAAACAGCCTGTTCAACGGAACAAGCATATCACTGCATGGCGGCCTTATCCGGAATAACTTCTACGCCCGCCAGGATGGTCCGAACTGTGAAACCAACCTGAATGGTCTTTTCCTGTGCGACGATAAGCAACATGTGGCCAATTATGTTCTGGTGGACCACGCCAGTCCCCACGGCACTTCCAACCAGCTTTTTAAGGGCATACTCGACAACGATGCCACCGGGTCATTCAACGGCAAGATCCTGGTGCGGAAAGATGCCCAGAAAATACAGGCCTACCAGAAGAACAACAACCTCCTGCTGTCCTCAGCCGCCCGGATGAATACAAAGCCGCACCTCGAGATCTATGCCGATGATGTCAAATGCAGCCATGGCGCCACGGTAGGACAGCTCGACAACGAGGCGTTGTTCTACCTGCGATCCAGGGGTATCGGCGAGAAAGAAGCCCGTTTCCTGCTCATGTATGCTTTTGCCAATGAGATCGTGAGCCGGATATCCGTTCCCATTCTCAAGGAGCGGATCATTGAGCTTGTCGATAAAAGGCTTCGTGGTGAACTTTCAAAGTGCAACAACTGCGATATCCGTTGCGGATAGCAAATTCAACCACCATGAGTTTTGACATCAATGCCATAAGGAAAGACTTCCCGGTTCTCCAGCGCCAGGTATATAACAGGCCGCTGGTATACCTCGATAACGGAGCTACCACCCAAAAACCGCTTCCCGTCATTAACTGCGTCAATGATTACCATGTGCTTAAAAACAGCAGCATTCACCGCGGGATTCACTTTCTCAGCGAACAGGCTACCGAAGATTACGAAAACGCCAGGAAGACCGTTCAGCAATTCATCCATGCTGCCCATCCCCATGAAATCATTTTTACACCAGGGACTACGGCATCCATCAACGGAGTAGCCTTTTCATTCGGTGAAAAATATGTGAACGAAGGTGATGAGATCATTGTCACGGAAATGGAACACCATGCCAATATCGTTCCGTGGCAGATGCTTTGTGAACGCAAAAAAGCACTGCTCAGGGTCATTCCTTTCTCTGATAGCGGCCTCCTGAGAACAGAAGAGCTTGACAGTCTGATTACCCCAAGAACAAGGCTCATTGCGGTCATTCATGTTTCAAACACGCTGGGCACCCTGAATCCGGTAGAAGAGATCATCCGCAAAGCACACGCGTTTAACATACCGGTGCTCGTTGACGGCGCCCAGTCCATTCAGCACATTCCAATCGATGTCCAAAAAATGGATTGTGATTTCTTCGTGTTCTCAGGTCATAAGGTATACGGGCCCACAGGTACCGGGGTACTCTACGGAAAGGAAAAATGGCTCGAAGAACTGCCTCCCTTTCAGGGTGGCGGCGACATGGTGGATATCGTCACCTTTGCCAAAACTACCTACAATGTTCTGCCCTTTAAATTCGAAGCCGGCACACCCAATTACATCGGTGCCATAGCACTCGCCGAAGCGCTCAGGTATGTTTCTTCCCTGGGGCTCGACAGCATTGCTGACCACGAGCATCAGTTGCTGGAGTATGGATCAGAAAAGCTGAACAAACTCGGGTTCATCACACTTTATGGAACCGCCAGGCCAAAAAGCTCTATTATTTCCTTTTTAGTCAACGGAGTACACCCTTATGATGCCGGGATGGTGATGGACAAAATGGGTATTGCCGTTCGTACGGGGACACACTGCGCCCAGCCGGTAATGCAGCATTACGGTATCGGGGGCACCATAAGGGCTTCCCTGGCCCTGTACAATACTGCCGGGGAAATTGATGCCTTCATTGAAGCCGTTAAAAAGGTAAAAACAATGTTTGGTTAATTTTCGTATATGTTCAACCTATTGTAATGTCAATTGTTAATTCAACATACGTGAAAAGCATCCAGGAAATCCAGGAGGAAATAGTCAGTGAATTTGAGATATATGACGATTGGATGGATAAATACAATTATCTGATTGAGCTAAGCAGGGACCTGCCGGTAATTGATAGCCGGCTGAAAATAAAGGAGAACCTGATCAGTGGCTGCCAGTCGAGGGTATGGCTGAATGCCGAATACCAGGAAGGGACAATCCGCTTTACGGCCGATAGCGATGCAATCATCACCAAAGGAATTGTTTCTTTGCTGATCCGCGTTCTGTCGAACCACACACCGGATGAGATCATCAATGCCGATCTTACCTTTATTGACCAGATCGGGTTGCGCCAGAATCTCTCTCCCACACGCTCAAACGGATTGCTTTCCATGATAAGGCAGATGAAGCTGTATGCACTGGCATACAAGACCAAGTTCGGTGTAAAGTGAAGAAAAAATGCAAAAGGAACATGACATATTATCCCTGGAAGCAGAGATCGTCAGCATCCTCAAGAATGTTTATGATCCTGAGATTCCGGTAAACATTTATGACCTTGGACTGATCTATGATATTGAAACGGATGATCAGAACAGGGTGAAGATAACCATGACCCTCACAGCGCCCAATTGTCCGGTCGCCGACGTGTTGCCAAATGAAATCCGGGATAAGGTCTCCGCCATTCCGGGAGTATCTCAGGTTGATATTGACCTTGTGTTTGATCCGCCTTGGGATCATTCGATGATGTCGGAAGAAGCCATGCTTGAATTAGGGATGCTGTGATGACTGTGCTCAGGCTGCACGCTGCCTGGCCAGAACGGCATGCTGAACGGAGTCGTATTTTTTGTCACACTGAGCGGAGTGGTTTTTTTGTCACACTGAGCGGAGTCGTATTTTTTGTCACACTGAGCGGAGTCGAAGTGGATATTTGGAACGATTTTTGTACTAAATTTGCTTCAAATGCCTAGCCTATGAAGAAACTATTACCCCTGGCAGCCATCTTCCTTTTGTGGGCTACATCAGCAATAGCAGGTGATCTGACACCTTATCCGGGATCGTTTGATGGCAATCCTTTCTTTTTAACTTACCAGAACAGTGAGCCCGAAAAAGAGATTGAGATCTTCCCGAATCCGGTTACCGGCGGACAGGTTACCATCAAAGCTTCGGAATCAATCCTTTCCGTGCAGATCTTGAATATTACAGGAAAAATCGTTCTGTCCGAGGAATACGAACCCAACACAACTACTGTGGTAGTTGAGCTGACCAAACTGGAAAAGGGGATTTACCTGGTACGGATTGGTTTTACAGGTAAGATCACCCATACAGAAAAAATCATGATCAAGTAGGGACTGTTTGCCGTAAGGCCTTTCAGGCGGCGTTCCGGTACTTACTGCTTGAACATAAAATATACAGCACCCACCATACACAAACCAGCCCATAAATAATTGGTCTTAAAGGGTTCCTTCAGATACAGGATACTGAATGGAACAAATACGCTCAGGGTTATTACTTCCTGCATGATCTTGAGCTGCCCTACAGATAACTGGTTGCTTCCGATCCTGTTCGTCGGCACCTGGATCATATATTCGAATAAAGCAATGCCCCAGCTGAGCAATGCTGCAATTATCCAATGGTAGGATTTCATGTTTTTCAAATGCCCGTACCAGGCAAAGGTCATGAATAAGTTACTGAAAGTAAGACCTGTAACAACAGTTATAATGGTTCTCATTTTGTAAGGAAATTCAGGATGCAAAATTAAAAATCTTAAACGCGAAATACGGCATGAAGTTTTATTTTTGGAAAAAAGTCCTACCTTTGTGCCCAAGTTCATTTTTTAATTGCTTATCCAGAAAGGTGGAGGGTATGGCCCTGTGAAACCTTAGCAACCCTTTCAGATACCGAAAGAAGGTGCTAACTCCTGCTCCGGTTAAACGGAGAAAGATAAGTCGGGAACCTTGATCTCTTTTGACTTATCAGAAGGGATTTTTTGTTTTACAGCGGCCTGTTTATCCTCAGACCCTTGAGATTAATAAAATATAACCATGAAAAGAAAAATAAAACTTGGGGTATTCGGATTCGGGTGTGTCGGACAGGGCCTGTACAGCGTTTTACATCAGACCAAAGGGATCAATGCGGAAATCAAAAAGATATGCATCAAACATCCGGATAAAGCACGGCCGATTGATGCTTCCTTCTTTACTACCAGCCGTGATGAGATCCTGAATGACCCGGAGATCGACGTAGTTGTTGAGCTGATAGATGAAGTGGATGCAGCCTTCGAGATTGTCTCCTCGGCACTGAGAAAAAGGAAAGCGGTTGTCTCCGCCAATAAGAAAATGATTGCCGAAAATTTCCCGGCATTGCTGAAGCTTCAGCAGGAATTCCAAACCCCGTTCCTTTACGAAGCTTCATGCTGCGCCAGTATCCCGGTAATACGAAACCTGGAGGAGTATTATGATAATGATCTGCTCACCAGCGTTGAAGGGATTCTCAATGGCTCTACCAATTATATCCTTACACACATTTTTGAAAACAACAAGGCTTTTGACGAGGCCCTGAAGGATGCACAAAGGCTCGGTTATGCCGAAAGTGATCCCAGCCTCGATGTCAGGGCGCTGGATCCCAAATACAAATTGCTCATCATTCTGGTGCACGCCTTTGGAATTATCCTGAATCCCGGTGACATTTTCAATTATGGCATACAGAACCTGAAAGATGCCGACATTCGGTACGCCCGCGAAAAGAATGCACGTATCAAACTCATCGCCCGGTGCTGCAAAAACGGCAACAAGGTATATGCTTATTGTATGCCCCGGTTTGTACCGGTTTCCGATACCCTGAACAAGGTGACCTATGAATACAACGGCCTTCTCCTCGAAGGCGCTTTCGCGGAACACCAGTTCTTCATGGGCAAGGGAGCCGGCGGAAATGCAACAGGCTCGGCAGTTCTTTCCGACATTTCAGCGTTGACCTATGACTACCGTTACGAATACAAAAAGCTGAACCAGAATCTGAATCACACCTACACCCGCGAAATCGAGCTCGAAGTTTATGTCAGCTACAACGGGGCCATACAACCTGCTGCCGCTGATTTCGAAAGTATTTCGGTGCGCCATGAATCACCGGGTTTCAATTACCTCGTGGGCAGGATCAGCCTGCTGAAACTGATGAAGGCAAAATGGATGGACGATCCTTCCGTTAATTTAGTCCTCACTGAAAACAACATCTGATACTACTCGCCGGCCGGAACATATCGCATACTGCTCTCCGAATTATCCATTTTTAAAACCAATTGCAAAAAAAAATATCACAATTTGCTTTTGCAAATAAGAATAAAATTTATATAAATTTACCACCAGTTGATAAGACAATCTAAATCACTTGTAAAACCGTGGTAAAGAAAAGAATAATCAAGTCATATGAGCAACTGTCGGAGGAGCTGGTTGAGAAGTTGAAAGAGAAATATCCCGATGGTTATGAAGACCGGACCATTACTTTCACTAACCCGAGAGGTGAAATTGAGGTGGCTATACCATTTGAAACAGAAGATATTTTCTACCTGATCAAATTGCCCCGCACGAATCCTGCTGAAGAAGAAGAAGAAACGGAATCATCCTCCTTTGATGAATTCG
>DIAS01000122.1 GCA_002415855.1 Bacteroidales bacterium UBA5072 | reverse complement strand
AGAAAAAAAAGAGAATTCAATTTTACTTGTACTTTTTATCTATAATGTCCGTCGTCTTTTTTTTTTTTTTTTTTTTTAGTATAATTTTTTTTTTTTTTTACCATATATCGTCTGCCGATCCTGAGCCTCAGGTAACCGTTTCCCCAATATCCATGCTGATCCTGTTCAGGGATCCTGAATCCACCAATGCCACCGCTGACCCGCAAGGGTTTCCTGTTATCGGAGAAAGCAAATAAATTGAAAGTAAGCTTTTGGGGTTCAAAGTAGTACCGGTCCGGCACCCGGGGTTCATAGTAATCGTATTTATTCCCTGTATACTGGAGAAATAGCTCAAAGCCATAATTATTCTTGAACTGGGCATAGGTATCGAATCCGATCTCGTTGGTGAAGAGGTCGGCATCCCTGTACATCCTGATATGTTCATAAAATAGTGAGGAATGTATCTCGCGGAAAATACCAAACGGTTCTACGATGTTATACCCGATATGAGATTCAGTTTTCAGTTCATTGTTCCTTTGCAGATATCCTAAATCATTCGGATTGTATTTGTCGGAATAGATCGATTGAGAGATCCCGTATACCAGTTTGCCGCTGTTCTTTTCTACTCCCAGTCCGGCAAAATAGCCAGTCTCCTGTTCCCCGTTGCGTCTAAAACTTATGCCCCCCTTACCCTTGACTGCAAATGTCTTTGCCTTGTTCCGTATCTGAAAATCAGTGGCCGTCACATTGGCCCGTAAAGGATCCTCCACGAGGGAAGTATCTCTGGCCATCATGAGATTCGAATTGATCAGGCTGATGTAAGAATTGTTCTTTAATGATTTATCAACCACCACTACATTATAATTTGTCAGGGGCTGGACCTTCACATCACGTTCGTGTCCGGTTATTGTATCCCTAAGTATGGCATTCGCAGGAAGGGTTATCGAGTTCAGAAAACCAAGTCCCCACCCTTTGGTTGTCCGGCCAGACACTTTGGTAGCATTCAGCAACTGCGTTTCAGTGGGATTGTAGTCCACAACCTCATCCTCCTGCAGTTCTTCGTATGCTTTGTAGGAATACTTTGGAGTTGCTCCGATACGACGAGAATAGAAAATATCGGCCCGGCCAAAAAGTTCCGTTCCTTCTGTAAAAAACTGTCTTTTTTCCGAGTAATACAATTCATAAGGAGAGAGGTTAAGCTGCTTATCATCGGATTGTATCTGACCGAAATCGGGTATCAGCATCATATCGAGGGTAAAACTTTCACTGATACCGTATTTCAGATCCATGCCTCCCTTGTAAACATAATCAGGCGCAGAGCCGCTTTCCTTGAATTCTACATATGCCGCTGCATAGGGACTTAAGGATAACCGTACCGGTGGCTTGATATTTTTGATACCTGTCACCTGCCCCTCCTGGTGGATGAATCCGGAGACTTCACGGTCGATGAAGTTCCAGGAATTGTTTGAATTATATCGGCGTATATTCCTGAACATGTTTAATCCCCAGGTGCCATCGCCGTTTTCGGGAAAACGTAAAGCCGAGTAAGGAATCCGGAGTTCCACCACCCAACCTTTATCGGTCACCCTGGTTTTGCTTTGCCAAACGGCATCCCAATTGTCGTCTTCATAATCATATTCACTCTTTATTGCTTTCATGTCAGTTTGGACTCCGGCAGGAGTAATAAAAAAACCATAGGCCAACTGACCCTGGTCGTAAGGATCGAGGTATATACCAAAATAGTCCGACATGCCAATGTTGTCACGCTCCGAGAAGAAATTGTAAATGCTGTCGGGAGAATTGTCGTAAAGCATAGCGCCTACATAAACTGCAGACTGATCATAGAGAATGAAAACCTCGGAAGGCTGATAGGCTGGTTTCCCGTTATAGGGTTGTAATTGTACAAAGCCTTTTGCAGGTTGAGCCTGGGTATAAACGGGCTCATCAAGAATTCCGTCAATATTTATGGTTGAAGTGATGTATAATGCCTCAACAGTTTTTTTCCCTGGTGCTTCAACGGCCTTTTTCTCCTGCGCTGATATAACTCCCGTGTAGAGGAATAGCAGGATACTGCATAAAAGTTTCATCAGATGGTTAATGATTATGTATTAGGGTATAGAACATAAACTGATTTCAGTTGCCTCTTTAATCAAATACGTATACACACAAATAAAGCTGCACGTTTAACATTCTTTAAGAATTAATTAACAAACCGGACCGGTTGGATTTTTGGCAGTCTTAAAAAATAAGACCGGTTGATGGGTAAAAAACCCTATCTCGCCTCCCACGGGGCTCAAGTACTATGCGATTATTATAGCATGCAGGAAACTGTGCAGGATAGGATAATTATCCCTTCAAAATAAAATCGTGTGAAGCTGCAGCCAGGTGCTTAAGGGTAACAGGTTCAAAAAAATTAGTACCGGGTTGTGTCGGCCGGAATTCTACAGGCACATAATGCTGGCCATAACCCCTGGCCAGACCATTTTTTGTTATTTTCTCCACCAGAACGGTCTGTTGTTTCCCGATAAACTGCTGCCTGTACTGCTGCTTTAATTCCGCGGCAAGTTCCCTTACAGCCTGACTGCGCTGTTGTTTCACTTTCTCAGGCACCTGGTCGGGCATCCGTTCTGCACGGGTACCATGCCTGATGGAGTATTTGAAGGTATGTACGTGGCTAAAGCCAATCTCCCGGATGACCTTGCAGGTTTGATCAAAATCGTCCTCGGTTTCTCCCGGAAATCCCACAAGTATATCAGTGGTGAAATTGAACAGGGGATATCTTTTCAACAACTCTTCGATGATGTCACGGTATGCCTGTAACCTGTAAGTCCTTCGCATTTGCATCAGGATGCGGTCCGAACCGCTTTGCAGGCAAAGATGAAGATGCGGGCAGAGCTTTTCATGTGCAAAAAGGTTAAAAAACGGCTGTCCAAATCCTTCGGGCTCAATGGAAGATATGCGGACCCTGAAATTTCCTTCCAGGTTAAGTATTTTTTCAATCAATCCGGTGAAATCAAGTCCCTCGTGATCATACCGGCTGATATTGACCCCTGTCAGCACTATTTCCTTGTATCCCAGATCGATCACTTTTCTGATATTGTCCAGGATATCCTGCACCGGACGACTCACGGCCGCACCCCTCACCGAGGGAACAATGCAATAAGTGCAAAAGTTATCGCAACCATCCTGGATCTTAATCATGCTGCGCGTGTGAAAGCTCTTTTCAGCAACAGTGAATCCGAAAACATCCTTCTTCAGGTTATCCGGTGACAGGATCTCTCCGTTGAAATGGGCCTCCACCAAAGGGAGTATGCTGACCTTGCTTTTATTATCGATAACATAACTGATATCACCCCGGTTCTCCAGGTACTGTTTCTGGCTTTCCGCCATGCAACCGGTAACCACTACGAGTGATCCTTCCCTGCCATGAACTGCCTGGTTGATTGCAGTTTTTGATTTGTGGTCCCCCTGGTTGGTCACCGTGCAGGTATTCACCACGTATACATCAGCCGGTTCGCTGAAACCAACGATTTCGTAACCCGACTTGTAAAAATCCGTCAGCACCGAATCGGTTTCAAACTGGTTTAACCGGCATCCCAGGGTCTTAAAGGCGACTCTTCTTTTCATGCCGGCTCCGGTATACCGATCAGGTTATTTAACAGTTCCCCCTCAACAGAATATGTTGCTGCAGAGGTGATATCCAACCAAACGAATGTGCCGGGTGGGATAGGCTGCCCGGACGCAAATCTGACAACAATACGGCCTTCGGTGATGCCCGACAGATACCCGCTTTTCCGGTCGCGGCCCGTAACCAGCACTTTTAGCTTTTTTCCGATGAGATTCCTGTTGTATTCCATAGTATGCAGGGTCAGCTCATCAGTAAGGACATGTAATCGCCTTTTCTTTGCGGCCATGGGAATATCATCGTTCCAGCGGGCACTGGCAGCGCCAGGCCGGGGTGAGTACACGGCTATGTAGGCCATATTGAAACGGATGGTTTCCATGGCATTGCGGGTATTCTCGAATTGCTCTTCAGTCTCTCCGGTAAAACCAACGATTATATCAGTAAAAATCGTTGCTTCGGGTAGAATGCTCCTGATGGATCCGGTAATCCTCTGGTATTCTTCGAACGTATGCTTCCGGTTCATCCTCATCAGCACCTTGTCATCACCCGATTGCAGGGGAAGATGAATCTGCTTTGCCAGGCAATCGTATTGCGCAATGGTTTTCAGCACTTCATCGCTCATGTCGCGTGGATGAGGCGAGGTAAAATACACCCAGAAATCTTTTCCGGATGATTTTCCATATTCCCCTATTGCCTTTAACAAGCCGGGAAAGGTCAATTCAGCCCCTTGCTTGTCGAGGCCATAGGAATTCACGTTCTGACCCAAGAGGGTAATGGCTTTATAGCCTTTTTCAACTGCCAGTTTTAATTCTCCGAGAATTTCCGGCGATGGCCTCGATATCTCGCGACCACGGGTATAGGGCACGGCGCAGAAGGTGCAGAATTTATCACAGCCGTTTTGTATGGGAATGAACGCTTCAAATTCTGACACATAGGTAGGCCGCACCATCCAGAATTCACGGATGGCATCTTTAGGTTTCATTACCGGGGCATGTCGCGTGACAATACCATATTGCCTGATCATATCCGGTAAATCGGGCAACTCAGCTATGGTAAAAACCAGATCGAACAATTTCAGGAACTTTTCACGGTCCGCAGGCAATACACATCCCGAAACAAAGGTCAGCAGGTTTCGGCTGTTCTTCCATTTGTTCCATTTTGCTATGCGTGCGTATACCTTATCAATCGATTTTTGCCGGACGGAACATGCCAGAATGCCCAGCAGGTTAGCCTCTTCCTCATCATCGGTCCAGTGATAACCCACTCCTTCCAAAACGGTACGTACCCGCTCACTGTCCGACTTGTTCATCTGGCAGCCCAGCGCAATAATATGATATTTCATCAGATACTCAAAAATATACCTCCGTTTTAATATTTCCCGACGGAAACCCGCGTGAGGTCAGCAAATCATAAACATCGTAAATCATGTCACAATTTCCGCAAAGATACACCAATGTGTCAAAATCCAATGATTTTTGTTTGAGGTAGTCGGTAACCCTGCCCCGGAAATTTCCCTGGTCATCACGTGATGTGCAAAGCGTATACCGGTCATGGGGAAAATGGTGCCTTTCATAGCTTTCAGTGGCATACCTCACGCCGTGAAGAACCGAAAAATCGAGGGCCGGATAGGAACCCGCCATGCTGCGGAATGGTGCGATGCCCGTACCGGTTCCCACAAACAGGAATTTCCGCTGCAGGTCTTGCGCTGCAATGGTAAAATAACCAAACGGTCCATCCACTTCAAGCAATTCACCGGGGATCAGCTTTCTGAGCTGCCGGGACACAAGTCCACTGTCCACTTCCTTGATCAGCACTTCCAGGGAAGCATCCTGTTCGGTGCTGTAGATGGAATACTCCCTGACCTGGTTGTTTCCGGGGATACCCAGGGTGATGTGCTGACCGGCCCTGAAATTGATCTCATTGCGGTCAAAACGCAATACGTAGGCCTCCGGTGTAAGTTGCCGGACCTGTTTCAAACGGAAGATCTTTCTGAGATAAACCGGTTCGGTAGCTTGCCGTACCTGATTAACAGTGCGTACAATGCTGTTTTTCGCTGCCTGGTTCCGGGGATGTATGTCTGATGATCCCATAATGTATTAAAACGTTATTCCAAGTAACAAGCAGTATCGAGAATTTGTTCTCGGCAATTATAATCGCTGACAATTTCAGTTATTTTTGCAGAAGATAATTGCGCTCAGCCTAAAAACGATCCGTGATTTACCCAGCGAACTTCGAGATTAAAACCGGCTTCGACCAGGTCAGGGACCTGGTAAAGGAGCATTGTCTTTTTGCACCGGGCCGGCAAAAGGTGGATGAGATGCGGTTCATAACCGGGTATGAACCGCTAAAGACGTTGCTGGAGCAAACGGCTGAATTCAAAGAGATCTCCCTTTTCGAAGAAAATTTCCCGGTGGACAATTATCATGACCTTACGCCGGGACTAAAAAAAGCACGTGTGGAAGGCACTTACCTCGAGACCGAAGAGGTGTGGGATCTCAGGAGATCACTGGAAACCATCAAGGCTATCATGCGTTTTTTTAAAAATACCCCGGCTGAAAAATACGCAAAGTTGAAAAAGCTTGCCGGTGATGTCAAATATTACAGCTATGTTGATGAAAGGATCGATGCTATCCTTTCGAAACATGGCAAGATCAGGGACAATGCTTCTCCTGAACTGAGGCATATCCGCGGGGAGATCGGTCAAAAACAGGCAAGCGCCGGTAAAAGGCTGCAAAGCATGCTGAAAAAGGCGATCGACGAAGGTTATGTCGACAAAGATACAGCCATATCCATCCGGAACGGACGGCAGGTAATCCCTGTTCCTGCTTCAAACAAACGTAAAATTGCCGGTATCGTGCACGATGAATCGGCAACCGGAAGAACAGCTTATGTAGAACCCGCTGAGCTGGTTGAACTCAACAACGAGATCAGGGAACTTGAAATAGCCGAAATACGGGAGATCGTCAAAATACTCATTGCCTTTACCGCCGCTATCCGCCCCTATATCGACGACCTGCTGGCCAGCTACGACTTTCTGGGTACCATCGATTTTATCAGGGCCAAGGCCCTGTTTGCACTCCGAATCAATGCCGGAATGCCGGCGCTGGTAAATTCGGCCGGCTTCCGCTGGAAGCAGGCTGTTCATCCCCTGCTATACCTCCACCACAGAAAAGAAAACAAGGAAGTTGTTCCGCTTGACATCTACCTGGATGAAAAAAGCAGGATCCTCCTGATCTCGGGACCAAATGCAGGGGGTAAATCGGTTTGCCTCAAAACAGTGGGTCTGGTGCAGTACATGCTGCAATGCGGATTGCTTGTTCCCATGGTTGAAAGCTCCGAAACCGGCATTTTCAGTGATATCCTCATCGACATCGGCGATGAACAGTCGATTGAAAATGACCTCAGCACCTATAGCTCGCACCTGCTCAACATGAAGAACTTTTTACGGAATGCTTCGCCGTTAAGCCTGATTCTGATCGATGAATTTGGCACAGGCACAGAACCGCAGATTGGGGGAGCCATTGCAGAAGCCATACTGGAATCGCTCAACAACAAACAAACTTATGGTGTAATTACCACGCATTATTCCAACCTCAAGCATTTTGCTTCAGGAGCCCCCGGAATAGCCAATGGTGCAATGATGTTCGATACCGGTAAAATGAAACCCCTGTTCAAACTGGAGATCGGTAAACCGGGCAGTTCTTTTGCCATTGACATTGCCCGCCAGATAGGCCTCCCGGAAGAAATCCTTAAAAATGCCGCTGAAAAGGCCGGCGAGGATCATATCAACTTCGACCGGCACCTCCGGGAGATTATCCGCGATAAAAGATACTGGGAGGAAAAACGCGACAGGATCAGGACTTCGGAAAAACGTCTTACAGCCATGCTCGATCAATACGAGGAGGAGCTTAGCCAAACCAGGAAGATGCGCAAGGAGATACTGGAGAACGCAAGGCTTGAGGCTGAAAGAATGTTGTCGAATACCAACCGGGAGATCGAAAAGACCATCCGCGTGATCCGTGAATCACAGGCAGACAAAGAACAAACCAAAGAGTCCCGAAAGGATCTTGATTCCTTCAAGGCCAGCCTTCTGGCCAAAGAAACACCTGCCGATGTAAAACTTGAAGCCAAGCTGGGCGAAATACAGAAAAATGCCAGGAAATTCAGAAATGAAAAGCCTGAACCTCTTCCTGCTGCTGTTCCTGCTGAAAACCTGCCACTGCAATCAGGTGACCGGGTGCGCATCCTGAGCCTGAATACGGCAGGAGAGATCCTGGAAATCAATGGCGACAACGTTCTGGTAACCTACGGTGAAAGCATGATCACCTCCGTGAAAAGGAATAATCTCGAAAAAATACCGTTCAATACCCTGACCACGTTACCGGGCCCAGGCCGTGCCGCGCGATTCGATTGGAGCATCAGCCAGCGAAAGCTTAATTTTAAATCGGAGATTGACATCCGGGGAAAGCGGGGTGAGGAAGCTGTGGAGATCGTGCGTAATTTCATCGACGATGCCACGGTGGTCGGGGTATCTGAACTGAGGATCCTGCATGGCAAGGGAAACGGAATCCTGAAAAGCCTGGTTCGCGAATACCTCAACGCACTCGATGTGGTGCGCTCATGTAAAGATGAACACGTGGAGCGTGGCGGCTCCGGTATTACCGTGGTAATCCTTGATTTCTGATCGCATGAAATCACAGGCAGCAATAATCATTCAATGCGCGAAAAGCACGCCCCGATTGAAATACATTGTAAATCATCTGACATCCAGCCTGGGGGTGACCTTCCAGGTTAACACTGTACGCAGCGCCGGGGAGATCCCTTCGCATCAGGGGCCATACCTGATCCATTACGGGGATTCCCCCGTTCCTGAAGCATTCAATGTATCCTCCTCCGGCTTTCTCGATGAAACCGGGATCAGGGTATTTGAACCCACAGTATTTAAAAACGGTAATCAAACCATGCTCTTCCCTGCCCCTGATGGATTCGACCTGCCCTTTGACATCTTCTCCGCAGTCTTTTTTCTGCTTTCACGATACGAGGAATACCTGCCTTTCAAAGCAGACCGGTATGGAAGGTTTGAAGCCAACCAGAGTCTGGCCTTCCGGTATGACTTCCTCCAGGAACCGGTTGTCGATCAATGGCTGGAGATTTTCAAGTTTTCCCTTGTTATGAAATTTCCGGGTCTCAGTTTTCCCGGGAAAGAATTCCGTTACCTTTCGACTTTCGATATCGACAGCCCCTGGGCATATCTTCACAAAGGGACGGTACGTACTGCAGCAGGGCTGATCAAGAAAGTGCTGGAGCTGGACATGGATGAACTGAGGCTGAGACTGGCTGTTCTCAGCAAGAGAAAGCACGATCCTTACCATGTTTATGATTATATCCGGCAGATCGAAAAACAGTATGGATTTACATCGCTGTTTTTCGTCCTGTGGGGTAATTATGGCAGGAATGATACCAATTTTGCTCTGAACACCCCGTCATTCAGGGAACTCATGGAAACTCTGGATTCAGAAAGGACCATCGGGATACATCCATCATACAGGTCATACCGCAGCGTATCGCTGCTGAAGAAGGAATTTGACAGCTTTTTCAGACTGTTTGGCAGGAAACCGGAAATCAGCCGGCAGCATTTTCTTTTAATGACATTTCCGGAAACATACAGGTCATTGATCCGCCTGGGAATCAGGGAGGATTATTCAATGGGCTACGCTTCCTGCACAGGTTTCAGGGCTGGTACCAGCCGGCCTTTCAGGTTTTATGACCTGGCAGATGAGGTCGAAACCGACCTTTTTATCTTTCCTTTTGTGGTTATGGATGTAACATTGCAGCAATACCTTGGTCTGACACCGGATAAAGCGCTGGAAAGAATTGAAAATCTCGTTATGAAGGTAAAAGATGTGAACGGTACCTTCACCAGCCTGTGGCACAACGAATCATTGTCGGATGCAGGGACGTGGAGGGGGTGGAAGAAGGTATTTGAAAGCATGGTTGAAAGGGTGAATCGGGAATTGGGAATTGACAAGATTACTGTTAAATGATAAAACATTTACACCATACCGAAATCGATAAACAACGATGGGACGCCTGCATTGACGGATCGGCGAATCCCCTGCCCTATGCCTATTCGTGGTGGCTCGATACCGTTTGTCCCGGCTGGGATGCGCTGGTACAGGACGACTATGTTGCCGTTATGCCTCTTACCAGGAATACAAGGTTTGGTGTTGATTACCTCTACCAGCCTTATTTTACACAGCAGCTTGGCGTATTTTCGCAGCAAGATTCCGGCATAAGGAAAATCAGCGATTTTCTCAATGGCATTCCGGATTCCTACCGTTATATCGATATCCGGGTAAACGCCGACAATTTACCGGATCATCCTGATTTCCTGTATACCTCACGCAAGAATTGTACCCTGGATCTGTCTCCGGATTATATACAACTGGCCACCGGTTACCACAGGAATTGCCGGCGTAATATACAGAAAGCACTGCATGCAGGACTCTCGGTGAAAACAGGTCCCGGTCCTTCGGTCTTTACCAGTTTTATTCGAAGAAATCTCGATAACCAACTTACCCGTCTGCGCAAAAGTTTTTATCCCATATTGCAACAAATTGTGCAAACCAGCATTCAGAAAGGCACCGGTGAGATCAAAGGAATTTTTAACCCCAGGGGCGACCTGGTTGCGGCAGCCTGGTTTGTACTTACTCCCGGACGATATACTTTTCTGGTATGTGCGTCCACGGCTGCCGGAAAAGAAAACCAGGCCATGTTCCTCCTGGTGGACCATGCCATCCGCGAAAAAGCCGGAACCGGACTATTATTCGATTTTGCCGGTTCGAACATGCCGGGAATCGCGTATTTCAACCTCGGTTTTGACGCCAGGGAAAGCTTCTACCCTGCCCTGAAACGCAACCTGTTGCCCTGGCCGCTGAGCCGGTTCAAGAAATAGGATGTTGTTTCAGAAAGAAAACCAACAAGAGGATGTATTCATTTTAATCTGATGGGGGATTTGGATGCCTTTTGGGAATGATCTCTTTCACACGTTCCGCCCAGAAAGATCGGAAATCGGCCCGGGGTGACCGGCAGAGGTACACGGTGGTACCATATTCCCGTGCAAAGGGATTGGCAATGCAGCCCACGGTATCAACCCTGGCAAACAGCGAGTCGATATCGCTGCCCAACTCGTCATTCACATAGAAGAACAAGTCCTTCCCCGAAGGGATGGTGTCAGGGATCCATAGCCGGTAACTGTCGGAAAAGCTTATTACGGAAGGCAATCCATGAGCCTTCCCGAAATGTTCAATGGCACCGGCCTGGCCATAGTTTTCAGCATATATCATGATCCGGCTCTTATCACGGATACTGTCGGTTGCCGAATTCACCAAATTACCGAGCTCATCCCACCCGAGCATATCGGCAAAATCCTGGGGCAGGTCATGCATCTTGCCATCTTCCCAGCGCAGCAAAGCCTCCGCACCCATTTTGGGCGGGATCGCGGCATAGAATGCAGCCAGTTTGCGGGCGGACATCAGCGGTATGCCTCCCGGTACAAGGGGAATGGATAACAGTACAACCAGTGCGGTAATGGTAATCTTCCCGGAAGCAGACCTGAGTGAGCTTTCCCAGGATACTCCACCGGCTGCAAACAAGAACGGGTACAATCCCGCCATATAATAGCTTTTGCCGTGCAAGATCAGAAATATGACCAGCACAACCAGGTACAGGAATCCGAAAACACGGTATCTTCCGGAATGTTTACTGAACAGCAGCCAGATCAGCCCAGATATCCAAATAATTGAACCAAATGTGAACATGAGAACCTGGTCGATCAGGATGTTGGCTCTTTTAACATTAACCAGCTGTGTTTCTTTCAATTCCTGCATATGGTGCAAGACAGGAAAAGCATGGTTGTACTGCCATACCAGGTTTGGCAGAAATATTACAAGCGCAATCAGTACGGCAAACCATGTATGCTTATTGATCCATAATCGGCGGTAAGGTGTGAGCAGCAGCGTCAGGAACAGGCCCGCCGCCAGAAACACGACCATGTATTTATTAAGAATTCCCAGTCCGAAGGCAACACCCATGAGCAGGAGATAGGCAGGCCTGCGGGTGTTTGTATATCTCAGAAACAAATAAAGGATCAGGGTCCAGAAAAGGATATCAAATGGCACAGGTTGCAGCATGGAATATCCGCGTAGAATCAGGAGGGAAACTGAAAGTGACAGGCACGAAAGAACCTGGGCAAACAGCTTACCACCCAGTTCCCGGGATATCAATCCGGTAAGTATGACAAGAATTGCACCGGCAACAGCCGGAAACAACCGGGTTGCGAACAGAGGATCGCCCGGGAGCAGTTGAGCCAGGTAACTGATCAGGGCTATCAGCGGAGGATTCGACCAGTAACCTGCCGCCGGATGCCTTCCCAGAGCCAGGTATAGGAACTCATCACGGTGAAATCCCAGGTTGTTGTATGTAAGAAAGTGAACCAGCAGGGTCATGCAGGCGATCGCATAAACCCAAAAGAGGTCCTTATTGACCATTTTACTGAAATTCATGGGAAACATTTGTAACTGACTTTGCAGTAATCCGTAATAATATTATACAATTTTAATAAGAAATTCTATGATAAGGAGTATTCTGTTGTTGTTCCTGGTTTTTCCGGCAACGATTTTCGCCCAGGATAAAGAGGGTTGTGTATATGGAAACTGTGAAAACGGCAAGGGTATCTATGTTTATTCGAACGGCTTCCGGTATGACGGTAATTTTATCAATGGTCTTCGTGAAGGGCGCGGCACACTGAAAGGGAGTGACGGAAGCTATTATGATGGCATGTGGTACAGGGATAAGTTCCAGGGGCAGGGAACCTATATCTGGCCGAATGGTGCTAAATACATCGGTGCCTGGGAAAATGGCGTGCAGAACGGATATGGCATTTATTTCTATAACAACGGCGACAAATATACCGGGTACTTCAAGGACAACCTGTTCTCGGGTGAAGGATCGTACACCTGGGCTGATGGAACCTCTGAGGGAGGGATTTATGAGAACGGAACACTTGTAAAGAAGAGGTAGAAAATCCTTCGACTTCGCTCAGGGTGACAATCGTGTCAGGCTGAGCATAGTCGAAGCTGATCGATCATTTTTACTTGCTTTACTCCACCTGAAGGACCAACCCTTTCAGGTATTCCCCTTCCGGATGATAAATGCTGACCGGGTGATCAGGCGGCTGGGTAAGCTGGTGAAGGATCCTGACATGTCGCCCGGTATTGGCCGCCGCGGCAAAAACCGATTTCCGGAAATTCTCTTTCGATACCACCTGGGAGCAGGAGAATGTGAACAGGATCCCTCCGCTCCTGATTTGCTCAATGGCTTTTGCATTCAGCCTTTTATAACCCTGCAGGGCATTGTTCAGTGCATCCTGGTGCTTGGCAAACGCCGGCGGATCGAGTATGATGACATCATACTCATCCCGTATGGTATTCATGTAACCGAAAGCATCAGCGCTGATGGCCTTGTGGCGCCCGTCATCCATGGAATTGATCGCAACATTCTTTTCCGTCAGCTCAACGGCGTGCGCTGAACTGTCGACCGAATGCACGCGTGATGCTCCTCCACCCAAAGCATAGACCGTGAATCCCCCGGTATAGCAAAACATGTTCAGCACGCTTTTACCTTTTGTGTAACGGGTAAGCAATTGCCTGTTCTCACGCTGATCGATGAAAAAACCTGTTTTTTGCCCTGTTGTCACATCAATATAAAAAAGATACCCATTTTCCTTTACCTCAACGGATGACAGGTCTCCTGTGAGAAACTCATTCCTGGCCCCGAGGTTGGCTTTAAACGGCAGCGTATTTTCGCTTTTATCATAGATTGCCAGCGGTTTTCGATCACAAACTTCCAGTATGGCTGCTGCGATCCGGTCGCGCAAGCGGTACATTCCTACCGAATGGGTCTGCAGCACAACAACACCGTTGTAATAATCAACGATCAGTCCGGGTAACCCGTCCCCTTCGCCATGGACCATCCGGTATACATTTGTATCATCGCTACCGGTAAGTCCCAGGGCTTTCCTGA
>DIAS01000008.1 GCA_002415855.1 Bacteroidales bacterium UBA5072 | reverse complement strand
GAGCAATTCAAAGAAAGCAGATAACCTATTTATGGGTAAGAAATCAAGAGGAATTGCCATGGTAATGGAAAGGCTGCAAATACTGAATGATCTGAAAAAAAGCAGCTTTACGATTTTAATAGAGGATTTATATCCCGACAGAGAAGAATGCGGAACAAGGGTGATCCTTGATTTACCGGTGCGCAGGAAGGTTTCGTCCTAGAATGTACGACAAATATCAAAGTATTCTAACATGCAAATGAATCCTGACGTACCAAACACATAATATACACTATCTTGCAGCCCGAGTAAATATACAATATCCATACCTTCTCTGCCATGACACTTAAAACCATTATTGTTGATGATGAAAAACCGTCCCGCGAGGCCCTGTCAAACTACATCCATGATTATTGTCCCAGCGTTGAGATTGTAGCAGCGTGCAATTCAGTGAAAACGGCACACAAGGCCATCTTGAAGTACTCTCCGCAACTCATTTTTCTTGACATTGAAATGCCTAACGGAAATGGATTTGAACTGTTACGGCTGTTCAGTCCCCTTACTTTCAAAGTTATTTTTGTCACAGCATATTCCGAATATGCCTTAAAGGCCTTCCGGTTTTCCGCCACGGATTATTTACTGAAACCGGTAATGGTGGATGAGTTGGTTGAGGCTGTAGAAAAAGCGAGCCAGGAAATATCCAGGGAAACGGGAGGCCTCAATCTGCAAAAGCTCATTGAAAATCTGTTTGCAGCACAGAATCATATTAGGCAGCTGGTGATCCCCGACAGCAACGGTTTCCGGGTCGTTGAAATAGACAATATCATTATGTGTGAAGCAGATGGATATTGCACACATTTTTATTTTTCAGCAAAAGAAAGACTCACCAGTTCTAAAAATCTAAAATATTATCAGGACCTGCTAGGTCACCATGATTTTGTTCGTGTTCATAACTCATATCTTGTGAATGCTCTTCATGTAAAGAGTTATAGTAATCAGGGCGATATTATACTTTCCGGGAAACTTAAATGCCCATTGGGAAATGCTTATAAGCATGGTTTCATTGAGAGGTTCAGAAAATTGAAATAAAGGATTGTTTTAAGATTCCGCAAAACACTTCCAAATATATTTCAGGTTACACCAAGACTAAAATCCAATCAGACAATTGTCCGGATATAATAATCAATTTATTGTTTATCATTCAATTAATTTTCCTTTTATCATAATTTGTTTTTGTTAGTTCAATCATGCTGTTCATAGGAAATCTATTGTGATTAGTTGATAAACTCATATGCAAAATGCACAGATTGCTTATTTTGTGGACCAGCATTACCCAAAAGTTCAAAATATAACCCTATACCATTTAAACATGAAAGAGCTGCCATTAACATCGCTGGTTTTAAGAACTGTCCTGTTTTTAACTTCAATATTTCTCACGCTTACGTCGAATCAGTTGCAAGCTGCTGATTTTGAAGTTAATTACAGCAGCCTGCCAGCAACCACGGCAATAACTGTTAACCCGGGAACCTATACTTTTCAAGTCAACAATGTTCCTTCGGGATTCAGTTGTGTTTGGTATGTCAACGGAGCTGCAAAGGAGACAGATAATGTAACTTGGACAGATGATGATCTGACTTATGAAAAAACCTTTATTATCTGTGCTTCAGACACAAAAATCGAAGGCAGGATATTTAATGCCAAGGATGGTGGGGGAACGAATGTGGCAACTGCAACCTGGAATGCCAAAATTACCCATCCTGATCTTGTTGTTTCAGGCAATTTGAATGAAACAACTGTTAATCCTGGTAGTAATCTTACAATCAATTGGACAATAACGAATATTGGTGGCTTAAGAGCTGATTTCCCAACAACTCAATTAAATGGACTGTATTTTTATCTTTCTGATAACAATACGATTGATGCAAGTGATGTAGTGTTTACACAAAACATCAATGATTTTGAACCCAATGAATCAAGAGCCGGATCAAAAACAATAACAATCCCATCTAATAAAGAATGCGGTGTGTACTATATAATTCGTTATGTTGATGCAGAAAACAATATAGAAGAATGTGATGGGGAAGGAAACAATAATAGATCATTTTCTCAAATTCCGGTAGGAGCCTTTTCTTATTCTCCAACAGGAATATCAGGAGGTGGTACAATCTGTTCCGGACAGAGTGCTTCTTTATGTGTTGCCGGAGGTAGCTTAGCATCCGGCGCTTCCTGGAGATGGTATACCGGTAGTTGTGGGGGCAATTATATTGGTTCAGGCAGCTGTATTACTGTTACGCCCTCAGCAACAACAACTTATTATGTTAGAGCCGAAGGAGGCACTTGCAATGTAACGACAAGTTGCACAAGTACCACGGTTACTGTATGTCTGGCACCATCTGTGACCACCTCCACGCCTGTAGCTACATCGCCAACCACGGCGACATACGGAGGCAATGTGACTTCTGACGGAGGTTGTTCAGTGACGGCCAGGGGAGTTTGTTGGAGCACAAGTCCGAATCCTACTACGTCAAATTCAAAGACGACAAATGGAACAGGAACCGGATCCTTTTCAGGCAGTATTACTGGACTAACTGCAAATACTACCTATCACATCCGGGCCTATGCTACCAATTGTTCAGGCACTTCTTATGGCTCAGACCTTACCTTCATTACTCCTCCACAACCGATACTTCCGACAGTTGCCACCATAACTCCAGAGGCTTTATCGCCAACTACAGGTACCAGCGGAGGCAATGTCACCTCCGACGGCTATGCAACGGTTACAGCCAGGGGAGTGTGCTGGAGCACCAGTTCGAATCCTACCACATCGAATTCCAAAACCATTGATGGCAGCGGAACAGGCGTATTCACCAGCAATCTGACCGGTCTGTCGGCCAATACCACCTATCACGTTAGAGCTTATGCAACAAATTCGGTAGGGACTGGATATGGTCTGGATCTTACGTTCACCACTCCTCCACAGCCTGTTCTTCCCACCGTTACAACAGCGACACCATCAGCAACATCAACCACAACAGGTTCCGGCGGAGGGAATGTTACATCTGACGGCAATGCAACGGTTACAGCCAGGGGAGTATGCTGGAGCACCAGTTCGAATCCTACCACGTCGAATTCCAAAACTACTAACGGCAGCGGAACCGGGACATTCACCAGTAACCTCACAGGTTTGTCTGCCAATACAACGTATCATGTAAGGGCATATGCCACGAACTCAGTTGGTACGGGTTATGGTTCCGATTTAACTTTCACAACGCCTGCCGTTGTGCTTCCCACCGTTACTACGACCTCACCAGTAGCAACCTCCACAACAACTGGCACCAGCGGAGGGAATGCCACTTCAGATGGGGGGGGGACCATAACAGCGAGGGGAGTATGCTGGAGCACCAGTGCCAATCCGTCCACTTCTAATTCTAAAACTACCGATGGATCAGGGACAGGTACATTCACAAGCAGCATTACCGGACTTACTGCCAACACCACCTATCATGTAAGGGCATATGCGACAAATTCGGCAGGAACCGGATATGGTTCCGATCTTACTTTTACCACGCCACCAAATCCCGTAGCCCCGACTGTTATCACCTCTAGCCCTTCGGCAACTTCAACAACAACTGCCTCGGGCGGTGGAAATGTCACTTCAGACGGAAATGCATCAGTAACCGCCAGGGGAATATGCTGGAGCACAAGCACTAATCCGACCACCTCTAATTCTAACACAACCGATGGATCAGGCACTGGAACTTTCACAAGCAGCATAACCGGACTTACTGCCAACACCACCTATCATGTAAGGGCATATGCGACAAATTCGGCAGGAACCGGATATGGTTCCGATCTTACTTTTACCACGCCACCAAACCCCGTTGTCCCGACTGTAATCACCTCTACACCTTCGGCAACATCAACAACAACGGCCACGACAGGTGGAAATGTGACCTCTGATGGTGGAGCCACTGTAACAGCAAGGGGGGTATGCTTTAGCACAAGTTCCAATCCTACAACCTCTGATCCAAAGACAACAAATGGGTCTGGCACTGGAACTTTCACAAGCAGTATCACCGGGCTTACAGCCAACACCACGTATCATGTAAGGGCGTATGCGACAAACTCTTTGGGAACTGCATATGGTTCCGATCTTACTTTTACCACCCCACCAAACTCCGTTGTCCCGACCGTAATCACTTCTACACCTTCGGCAACATCAACAACAACGGCCACGGCAGGTGGAAATGTAACCTCTGATGGTGGAGCCACTGTAACAGCAAGGGGGGTATGCTTTAGCACAAGTTCCAATCCTACAACCTCAGATCCAAAGACAACTAATGGATCAGGCACTGGAACTTTCACAAGCAGCATCACCGGGCTTACTGCCAACACCACGTATCATGTAAGGGCGTATGCAACAAACGCTTTGGGAACTGCATATGGTTCTGATATGACCTTTACTACGCCGACGAATCCTGTTGTTCCAACGGTTACTACTTCAACACCTTCTCCGACAACAACTACCACCGCCACCAGTGGTGGAAACGTTACCTCTGACGGTGGAACTGCCGTAACGGTCAGGGGAGTCTGCTGGAGCACAACTGCCAATCCCACAACAGCAAACTCAACAACAACTGATGGATCAGGAACAGGATCTTATGCGAGTAGTATTACAGGCCTTACAGCAGGTACGTCCTATCATGTAAGGGCTTATGCTACCAATATAATTGGCACATCCTATGGTGCTGATATGACGTTTTCTACACCCTCTGATCCTGTTGCTCCTACCGTGACCACTACAGCCCCTTCGGCCTCTTCAACCACAACAGGGACAAGCGGCGGCTATGTAACCTCCGACGGAGGAGCTGCCGTGACAGCCAGAGGAATCTGCTGGAGCACAGCCTCCAATCCTACAACATCAAACTCAAAAACTAACGATGGATCAGGCACGGGAACATTTACCAGTACCATTACTGGACTCAGTCCATATACCACTTACCATGTAAGGGCATATGCGACCAGTTCGGCAGGTACAGGATACGGAGCAGACATGACCTTCTCTACACCGGCTGAACTGTTGCCGCCAACTGTGATCACAAGAACCCCGTCTGCCACTTCGGCCACAACTGGCACCGGGGGTGGTAATGTGACATCTGATGGCGGGCTTACAGTCACAGTAAAAGGTGTTTGCTGGAGCACGACAGTAAATCCGACCATTGCGAACTCAAAAACAAACGATGGTTCAGGACCCGGGTCATACGATAGTTATATCACAGGACTCACGGCAAATACAACTTACCATGTAAGAGCTTTTGCATCAAATTCACTGGGTACATCATATGGCTCGGATATGACTTTTACAACACCTGCAAATATTGTTTCTCCCACTGTAACGACGATTACACCTTCTGCAATGTCAACAACAACGGCCACCGGAGGAGGCAATGTCACGTCTGACGGAGGATCCTCTGTGACAGCAAGAGGAGTGTGCTGGAGTATAAGTTCAAATCCAACCACCTCAAATTCAAGAACAACCGATGGATCGGGAACAGGTTCATTTTCCAGCAGCATTACCGGGCTGACAGCAGGCACAACGTATCATGTAAGGGCATACGCAACCAATTCAGCGGGTACAGCCTATGGTGCTGACCTGGCCTTTACTACGGAGTCGGCCACCTGTAACGACGCTTACGAACCCAACAATTCGCTCAGCACATACAACACAACGGCATTCAGCACTGCGTTCGGATCATCATCGTCCAGTAGTTCCATATCGGCCAACATAAGCGCTACCAACGACTGGGATGTATTCCGGTTGAATACAACTGCTGCGGGTACGCTGACCATCACCATCAACAATCCGCCGGCAGACCTGGCCATTGAGCTGTACGACAAAAACCAGACCTGGCTTAATTTGTCAAATAACCAGGGCAGTGAGCAAATCGTTTATTCAGTGACAACCACCGGGTACTTTTACATAGTTGTCGGTAGCAGTAACGGAGGATATTCGTGCTCGAATTACACACTTGCCGTTAACTGGGTGCCGGCAAACTCCTGCACGGATAACTATGAACCCAACAACTCCCTGAGTGCATACAACACAACAGCGTTCAGCACGGCATTCGGATCTTCGTCGTCGAACACCTCCATATTGTCCAACATAAGTGCGGTCAACGATTGGGATGTCTTCCGTTTAAATACCACAGCCGAGGGTTCATTAACAATCACAATCAATAATCCCCCAGCAGATCTCTGTATTGAACTGTACGATAAAAACCAGACCTGGCTTAAATGGTCAAATAACCAGGGCAGTGAACAACTGGTATATTCAGTTACAACAACAGGGTATTATTATATTGTTGTCGGCAGCAGCAACGGTGGATATTCCTGTTCCAATTATACGCTCTCGGTTAGCTGGGTTCCGGCCAGTACTTGTACAGATAGTTTTGAGCCCAACAATTCACTCAGTTCCTATAATACGACGGCATTTTCCACAAGCCTTGGCAGCACAGCCTATAATCATTCAATTTCAGCCAATATAAATGAGATTTATGACTGGGATGTTTTCAGGTTCAATGTAACCGGGCAGGGTGTTATTAATCTGTCCATCATTAATCCTCCCTCCGATGTTGCCCTGGAGTTGTATGACATGAACCAGAAGATTCTGAAGTGGTCTCATACCTCCGGCAATGAGTATAATTCTGATACGCTTACGGTTGCAGGCTATTATTATATCGTAGTCGGGAGCAGCAACAGCCAGTACTCCTGTGCAAATTATACGCTCGATCTGAACTGGGCCCCATGCAGTGTGCTCACGAATCCGATCGTCAGCGCCAGCAAGGGTACCAACTGTGACGGTGTGGTCATTTCATGGAATGCGGTTCAGGGGTCAATAAGCTACGATGTGTACCGTGGCACCACCATGCTGGGCAATACAACAGCGCTTGTCTACAATGACAATGCCGCGTCATCGGCCACGACCCTTTACCGCGTCGTTGCCAGGAATGCTTGTGGTTTCACTGCCGAAGGGTCTGACAATGGCTATAAAGCTGTTGCCCTTTCTGCACCTTCTGTAAATGCCACTGACGGTACAAGCTGTGAGGCTGTAACCGTTTCCTGGTCTGCTGTTGCAGGTGCCACCAGTTATGATGTATACCGTGAGTCAACCTTCCTGACAAATACAGGAAATACATCATTCAGTGATATTACAGCTGGAACTTCATCTGTCCAGTACCGGGTATTCGCCAGGAATATATGCGGCAGTTCCTCAGCGGGAACCGACAATGGCCATAAATCGGCCGGACCTGTTGCTCCTGTTGTAAATGCGAGTGACGGAACCAACTGTGAATTTGTATCGGTTTCGTGGAATGCGGTATCGGGAGCAAACAGTTATGATATTTACAGGGGTACGGTATTCCTGTTAAATACCCTCAGTACAAGCTATAATGACATCGGTTCGGTATTTACTTCTACTCAGTACAAAGTAATTGCAAAAGGCTCCTGCGGAAATTCAACCGAGGGGACTGATTACGGCCACCGGGCCTCTGCACCTGCGACCCCTGTTTTGGTTGCAAGCGACGGAACCAGTTGCGAGTCGGTTTCACTGTCATGGAACACGGTTTCAGGAGCGAACTCCTATGATGTTTACCGCGGATCAACATTCGTGGTAAACACACCAGCCAATTCTTACCAGGATATGGGCGCAACAACAGCCATGACCCTATACAGGATTTTTGCCAAGAATACCTGTGGTTCATCTTCTGAGAGCTCTGATTACGGATATAAAGCAACTCCGCCTCATATCAATCTCGGCGAAGATATTTCGGTTTATCAGAATTCAAGTATTGTGTTGGATGCCGGGGCCGGTTATTCCATATACCAATGGTCCAACAATGCCACTACTTCCGCAATAACACTGCAGTTGTCAAATCCCGGGAATTACTCTTACAGCGTAAGGGTCACTGACCAGAATGGTTGCACGGATAATGATACAATCAAAATTACGGTCAATGAAATAACAGGCTTGGATGAGAACAATCTTGGTATTGAATACCGGCTTTATCCGAATCCTTCAAGCGGAGAAGCCTTTGTTTATTTGAAGAGTGACATGATTGTTACTGATTTTGAGCTTTACATCCATGCGATGAATGGTACCCTGGTCAAACAACAAACCATCAGGGTTCAGCAGGATCCGAATTACCGGTTGGACTTTGATCCCGTGCCTGGTATCTATAATATCACCATCATTTACGGAGATCACATGATCAAAGACAGACTTGTAATCAGATAATCCTGCAGAACCTATCAATTGCGCTTTCCTACCTGTTCCGGCCTTTCATCGATAATGAAAGGCCGGTTCTTTATGTATTGCATCGCCCTGTAGAATGGATCCTTTCAAGTGTAACAGGTTCTCTTACCGATTCTTGTTGCATGCCGGGCACTGATCCCTCATTTCTCCAATCTGGTCAAAAACAATATCCTGATGTTTTATAAGATGATACAAATACAGGAACTGCAACAATAGTGCAAATCGGTGCACGAGTGACCTGATTGCATATCCCGAAATATGAGTATTTAACATTTGTAATTTTTCAAACCAATGTGTATGTTTATGGTATAAGAATAGTCTGTTATTTTAATATATGAAACGTTTCCTATCCGAACTCCTCAATCCATTCCTTTTGTCCTTTTGGGTAACATTGCTCCTGCTCATCATTTTTCCGGTGCGGTTGAACAAGTTCGTAGCAACGATAATTGAAAGCGGCACCTACCCCAATGACCAGATCGTACGGTATGATGATCTTGACCACGATGGAAACAGTGAAAGAATAGCCATCTTTCACAATAGTATAGGCACAGCCGGACTAACTGTTGCAAATGCCAATGGCGTGCTCGATCAATGGACTTTCCGGGGCAGGTACGATTTTGTTCAACGATCCGGTACTCTTATTACAGGAGACCGGGATGGTGACGGCATTAAAGAGATTAATGTGTTTACCATGTCGGGTGACTCTGTGCTGTTACACAATATTCCGGACTACAGGAATCCGGGATACACCAGGAGAAACAGGTTGGTCTCCCGGGTGGGAGTGAGGGACAACAAAATGGATCCTTTTATCATTGCAGGTGAAATGGATGATCTGACCGGGGATGGTTGCAGGGAGCTGATATTTGGCATTGGAACCGGATATTCACTTTATCCCAGGAATATTTTTGCCTATGATGCCATTCACGATACTTTTCTCATATCTCCCAAAAGTGGCTATTTCATAAAGGGTATCATCCAGGAAGATCTGAACGGAGACCACGTAAAAGAAATAATTCCCTACGGATATGCAGCCTTCAATATACGAGGTCCGGATGTACCCTATCCCGACAGCAACAGCTGGCTGATGGTACTGAACCGGGAACTGTTGTTCGAATTTGAGCCGTTGTCATTTGACGGTAAGTATTCGAATCTGATCCCTGCGGTAGTTAAGGATGAATTGAATAAGCCGGTTCTTGCGGCTTTGTATCGTCCGCCTGAAAATCAGGGAGATTCCAACCAACTGATGTGTTTTACACCCCATGGCGACATGATACAAAAATTGAATGTTCCGGGGAATTCCACATCGATCCTTACCATCAGCAATAAAAAAGGAAGGGAAAGATTAATGTTGCACAGGGAAAAGAGCGGAATTGATCTGTTCGATGCTTCCCTTGCGCATATAAGATCAGTTCCTGATGATCATTCCGGAGAGGTTACTCTGATAGACCTGAACCAGGACAGCATTCAGGAAGTGATTATTACCGATCTTTACAAAAGGCAGCTGGTAGTTTATCAAAGCGAACTTGATTTTCCGGTTATCTTACCAATTGATGGTGATGGGCTGAAGGGAGTGGTATTATCTGTTCAAAAACGACTGGGAGTTCCTCCCCGGTTAAATGTACAAAATGGAAATAGTTTTTTACTTTTTGAATATGGCAGTAATCCCACTTATAAGTTAAGATGGCTGATCTATGCCGTCATATATCTGAGTATCCTGCTGTTTACCTGGCTAGTGAGGAAAATCCAGCACGATCAGTTCAGGCGAAAACAAGAAACAGAAAGGAGAATAACCGATCTTCAGCTCCAGATCGTCCGCAATCAGCTCGATCCCCATTTTATCATGAATGCCATCAATTCTATCATCGTAAGCATAACCGACAAGGACAAAGAGGAAGCTAAAAAGCAGCTGCAGTATTTTTCTCGGTTGCACCGTGCCTTGTTGCTGTCATCGGATCAGGTAGAAGTAAGCTTACACGAGGAAATTGAATTTACCAGAAACTATCTCGCACTTGAAAAATTCCGGTTCAGAGAGAAATTTGATTATGACTTCCAGATTGATCCTCTGGCGGACCTGAGCATTCCACTGCCAAAGATGATCCTCCAGGTTCATGTTGAAAATGCCCTGAAACATGGTATTCTGCCGCTTACAAGGAAGGGAAGGCTTACCCTCAGGGTTTTTCCCGGGCAGGAATGTCATTGTGTCGAAATCACAGATAATGGTGTGGGAAGGGATTATGCCCGTGCTTGTGCCGTTGAAACTACCGGCAAAGGACTTGCAGTAATGGAACAGTATGCAGAGCTTTTTAACAAGTACCACCCGGGCAGAATTGCCATGGCCATCGAGGACCTGTTTGATGCCGGAGGTAACCCGGATGGTACCAGGATCAAAATAACCATATCAGGAAATCATGAATGAAACAAGCAACGGGAACAAACAGGTGAATTGCATCATTGTGGATGATGAGGCTGCCGCTGCAGATATGCTGGAAAGCCTCTTATCTGCATTCTCACGGTTGAAGATTGTTGCAAAAATAAGTGAACCGCAGAAAGCGATTACAGCCATCCTGCAAACCAAACCTGATCTGGTTTTCATGGATATTCAAATGCCCGGTATGACCGGGTTTGAGGTACTTGAAGCATTAAACCACACCGCTGTCAGACCCTTCGTTATTTTTATTACAGCCTTTGACAGGTTCGCCATACAAGCCATCAGGGCTTCGGCATTCGATTTTCTTGTAAAGCCGGTTGATGCGGGAGAGCTGATCCTGGCCATCGAGCGGTTCATGATGCATTTTGACCGGAAAGAGCTGGAAGTCACTTATACTGCCTTGTTGGAACATACCGGCAAGAGAAAGATCAGGTTCAATACCACCGGTGGTTTTACCCTGGTCAATCCTGAAGATATTGTTTATATACAGGCTGACTGGAATTATTCCGAAATTCATCTTGGGAAGGACAAACCGGAGGTGGTCACGATGAACCTTGGTTCCCTGGAAGAGATCCTTCCCAGAAATTCTTTTGCCCGGATCAACCGTTCGGTGATCATTAACCTGGCCTACCTGGTAAAAGTACTGCGTGGCAAAAGACTCTGCATCCTGAAAAAGGATGAGGTGAGCTATGAGTTTAAAATACCTGTTTTAAGAATAAGATACCTGGAAAGACTGGTTTGATTGGTATCCGACATACTTGCCATTCCATATAAACCAAGTACTTTACTAAATAATCAGAATTTCATCAGAGTATTGCAGATGCATAAATGCATCAAGTACTTCAGGAAAATTATATCTTCCCTCACTGATTTCCTCTCTTTGCATCGATAGACTGACTAGTTACTTTATCATTTGCTTTTTTTCATTAGGTTTATAAGTCACTAATTCTAAACCCGATGAAACCTGTAATCTCATTTTGTATAAGATTCTGCTTTCAATTGTTGGTGTTATTTTTATTGGGATTTGAGGTTCATTTAAATGCCCAGGATTATGTAACAATATATTCTATAGATGTTGGAGATCTTACAACAAGTAATAACTTGTGGGAAGTTTGGAGTTTGTCCGGCAATCCAGGCTGGGAGAGGATTGGCACCAATGAACGTCCTTGTGGCACCAATGGAGCCGTCTCCAGAGATACATGGGGTTATAATATCAGTACAAATGAAGGATATCATTTTTATGTTGCAGGCTCTGATCCAAATTGTGATTATAGTGGTTTTATCCGTTATAAAAGAGACATGGCAACTCATGCTGAATTCTGGATTGACTGGGCCCTCGATAAATATAATCCAAATCTTTCTTATGAGGATTTTGAGGAATATGTACTGGAGTTCTCATATGGTATACCCACTATTAATAGCAGTGACTTTTTTATTGTGTATTGCAAATCAGGTCCAACAATTCAAAGTCTTTTTTCAACCAACCAACCAACTGGAACACAATATAATAATTATATCGTTAACTCAAAATCTTATACGATTACCCCGAGTCTTAATCAACGTATTGACTTCTATTTTGTATCAAATTACGGTGCAGCAACAACTGCAAAAGAAGGGCCCTATTTGTGCCAGGTGAAACTAAAAGGAAAGCTTAAACCCAAATTGACCTTGACACCCGCAAGTTATGGATTTATCAATACCTTGATCAACAACTGTTCAACTGAACAGACTTTTATTCTTAAAAATACTGGGGGCGGACAGGCTTCAGGAAATGTTGCACTTACCGGATCAAATGTTGATCAGTTTGAAATTACGAGTGGAAGTGGTACTTTTTCGTTGGGTGCAAATCAGACAAAAAGCATCAAGGTAAGGTTCTGTCCTAAAAGCGTAGGAATTAAAACCGGCGTACTTGATGTTGTTGGAACAAACGGAACAAACAGCGTTTCCTCAAATCTTTCAGGAACGGGTACTGTGCCAGTTATTTTAGAGGTAGATATAAATTCTATTACTTTGTTTTCAAACTCGGGAGATGAATATCCATTCATTATTACATCAAATACATCATGGAGTATAAACGAGAATGCCAGCTGGCTTGAAGTTGACCAGTATTCAGGAAGCGGTAATGCAACAATTACTGTCAAGTCTACCAGTTCAAATACATCAACCTCAGATAGAAATACAACTTTGACTGTTTCAGGGACCGGTGCTAGCTCGAAAATTATTAATGTTACACAAGTTGGAGTATCGTATGAGATTGAGGTAAGCGATCCGACAAGTGCAAGCAGCTGGCAGGCAGGCAGTAC
>DIAS01000161.1 GCA_002415855.1 Bacteroidales bacterium UBA5072 | reverse complement strand
TATATCGAAGCCAGTCTGGGACTGGGTGCCAGTCTTCGCCAGACCGCCTTTCAGGTGGTTCTGCCCACGGCCACACCGGGGATCTTTGCAGCATTGTTGCTGGGGATCGGCCGGGTTTTCGGGGAGACCATGATTGCGCTTATGGCCACGGGTAATGCCGCATTGATGACAGTCAATCCGTTTGATTCGGTAAGGACACTTTCAGCAACGATAGGCGCCGAAATGGCCGAAGTGGTATTTGGGGATACGCATTACAGTGTACTGTTCCTGATCGGTTCGCTGCTTTTTATATTCACATTCGGGTTGAATGCTCTGGCGGAATTTTACTTCCGCAATCGTATCATCAGGCGTTTCCAGGGAAAATGATCAGCCTGCTGCCATGAAAAGGACTACCAAAGATATCCTCCTAACAAGCCTCACTGCCGTGAGTGTACTGCTCATCCTCTTTGTTATCGTGGCCATGCTGGCCATCATCTTCATCGGAGGTTGGAAGAACCTGACCTGGGAATTTATTTCTGAATTCCCCCGCGAAGGAATGACCAAAGGCGGAATTTTTCCGGCTATTGTCGGCACTGCAGTCATGACCCTGATCATGACCGTTGCCGCTGTGCCTTTTGGTGCCATCACCGCCATCTACCTCGCCGAATATGCTTCGGAGAAATCCGTGCTTGCAAAGACCATCCGGTTTGCCGTAAAAACACTGGCGGTTGTACCGTCCATCATTTTCGGACTGTTCGGTCTTGGTTTCTTTATCAAGTTCATCGGCTTTCATGTCGACAACCTGTTCAACAACGGTGAACTCCACTGGGGTCAGCCCAACATATTGTGGGCCAGTCTCACCATGGCCCTCCTCACCCTGCCCATTGTGATCGTATCTGTGGAGGAATCCATCCGCACGGTTCCTAAAGAAGTCAGGGAAGCCAGTCTGGCCCTTGGAGCCACCAAATGGCAAACCATCCGCCAGGTGGTAATTCCCGGTTCGATAACCGGAATTCTCACGGGAACAATCCTGGCCATCAGCCGCGGGGCCGGCGAAGTAGCCCCTATTCTTTTTACCGGGGCCGCCTATTACCTGGCCGATCTGCCCAAACACATGAACGACCAGTTCATGTCGCTGGGCTATCATATTTATATCATGGCCACCCAGTCGACCAACGTGGATGATACCCTGCCCATCCAGTTTACCACTACCCTGGTGTTGCTGTTATTAACCTTCTCCCTGAGTATGGTGGCCGTAATACTCCGGTACAGGATCAGAAAAAAAGCAAGATAATTTATGACAGATTCAAAAGATAGCAAAGTCAGTGTCAGGGATCTCTCGGTTTTTTATGGTGCAAACAAGGCACTGAATAAGATCAGCATGGAAATACCCGATAAAAAGGTCACCGCATTTATAGGACCCTCGGGTTGCGGGAAATCCACTTTCCTGAGAACCCTGAACAGGATGAATGACCTCATTGGCAATGTCCGTATCGAAGGAGAGGTCAATATCGATGGGATCAACATTTACCAGAAGAACATCGATGTCGTCAATCTTCGCAAAAAAGTAGGGATGATCTTTCAGAAATCAAATCCCTTTGCCAAATCTATTTATGACAATATAACCTATGGCCCGAAAATAAACGGGATCTCACAAAAAAGGAAACTCGACGAGATCGTGGAAACATCACTGAAACAGGCTGCCATCTGGGACGAAGTGAAGGACCGCCTGAATACATCTGCCCTCAGCCTTTCAGGCGGACAGCAACAGCGGATCTGCATTGCCCGTACCCTGGCAGTGAATCCCGATATCATTCTGATGGACGAACCGGCCAGTGCATTGGATCCGATTTCTACCGCCAAAATTGAAGAACTGATCCATGAACTGAAGAAATACTATACCATTATTATTGTCACCCATAATATGCAGCAGGCTGCGCGAACCAGTGACACAACAGCCTTTTTTTATCTCGGCGAACTTATTGAGATGGATAAAACCAGGGCTATATTTACCAATCCGGCAAAAAAACAAACCGAAGATTATATATCCGGAAGATTCGGATAATGTTGATCATAATGTATAATTTGTACTACACCTAAAGAAAATACAGCGATGCAGTCATTTTTTCAGGAAGAATTAGGCAAGCTCCGGAAGCGGATCATCAAGATGTTCATGCTGGTCAATATGCAGCTCGAAAAATCATCCCAGTCCATCCTGAGTCAGGATTTTGAGGACACCGATGCCGTTATGCAGAATGAGAACCGCATTGATAAGCTCGATATCAAGATCGACAAGCTTTGTCAGCGTATATTTGCCCTGGCCCAACCTGTGGCTACCGATTTGCGCTTTATCATGTCCTCCCTCCGGATCGGCAATGAGATAGAGCGCATCGGAGATATTGCGCTCGACATCCTGGCCCGTGCGGAATTCGTGCGGCCTTATCAGGAGATCCTTACCCGGTATCGGGTCCCTGAACTGTTGGGTGATGTGATCAGGCATAACCAGCGAGCCCTGGAGGCCTACACCAACAACAACAATGAACTGGCCGCCGAGATCGTGTGTTCCTGCAAAAGCACGGCAGAGACCTGTAAAAATGTTTTCAACGAGATCATTGCGGAAATGGCCCAAAAATCACAGGTTATTGTCATCGCCACGGACCTGATTCTGATAGTCCGCGACCTGGAAAGGATCTCCAATCACCTTGAAAATGTGGCCGAATCAGTTGTTTTTATTGTGGAAGGCAAAAGAATAAGACATTCAGCAAATCCGTAAGAAGGTTGTCATGCTTCGACTCCGCTCAGCATGACTGTCACCCTGAGCGGAGTCGAAGGGCATCACTCAGCCAGACTGTCACCCTGAGCGGAGCCGAAGGGCATCACTCAGCCAGACTGTCACCCTGAGCGGAGTCGAAGGGTACTATTTTTCAATAAACTTCAGATTCCTCCGCATACCCTCATACTTAGCCCGCCTGACGGCTGATTTTTGAAAAATTTCCGAAAATCTTTCCTCATCCAATCCAAACCATTCCTGCCTCGTCATTTCAAGCACTCCGGGCAATGGTTTGAATTCCTCCACCCCGTGCGGTTTTGCTTTCCGGTTCCAGGGACATACGTCCTGGCAAATATCGCAGCCAAAAACCCTGCCGGCAAATTGACCACGGAACTCGGGGTCGATCTCCTGCCTGTTTTCGATGGTAAGGTATGAAATGCAGCGCCGGGCATCGAGCAGGTGAGGTGTGATGATTGCCTTTGTAGGACAGGCCTGCAAACAGCGGTTGCAATCACCGCAGAGATCCTGAACTGGACTGTCATAATGCAGGGGTATATCTACAATAAGCGATCCGATGAAAAAGAATGAGCCTGATTCCGGAGAGATAAGGTTTGTGTTCTTTCCGATCCAACCCAGACCCGCCCTGGCAGCCCATGCCCTGTCGAGTACGGGGGCTGAATCCGTAAAAGCCCTGCCGTTGGCAGCCGTTATGCAATTGCTGATGTAGTGCAGTAACCTTTTCAGCTTATTCCGGATGACATCATGGTAATCAGCACCGTAGGCATATTTCGATAGCACCGGGGCCTGCGCGTCGTGCTGCTTTTGCCCAGGAAAGTAGTTGAGAATGACTGAAACAACGGATTGGGCGCCTTCTACCAGCTTACGTGGATCAACCCGCTTGTCGGCATGATTTGCCATGTAGGTCATGCTGCCGTGGCAGCCGCTGTCGAGCCAGCTTTTTAACAGCCCGGCATCTTCTTCGAGACAGGCTGCCTGCGATATTCCGCATCCGTCAAATCCGAGCCTGCGCGCTTCTGCCTTGATCAAGGATGATTGTTGGCGTAGGACATCCATAGGATAAACATGCTTCGACTCCGCCCGGCATGACAACCCGGTCACCCTGAGCGAAGCCGGAGGGTGTATAATAAAACAGCCTGTTATTAAAGCTTTTTCTTGATCTCGGTGGTTTCGTATCCTTCAATGATATCCCCAACCCGGATATCGTTGTAATTATCGATATTCAGACCGCATTCCTGACCGATGACGGCTTCCTTCACATCGTCCTTGAACCGTTTCAGTGAAGCCAGGTGCCCGCTGTAAATTACAATACCGTCGCGGATGATCCTGACTTTGGTATCGCGCCTGATCTTGCCTTCCTTAACCATACATCCTGCAACCGTTCCGACCTTTGTGATCTTGAATGCCTCCAGAACCTCGAGGGTGGCCACGATCTCTTCTTTGATTTCGGGGGATAACATTCCTTCCATGGCCGATTTGATCTCATTGATCGCATCATAAATGATGGAGTATAACCGGATATCGATCTCTTCCTTTTCGGCCAGTTTACGTGCCTGCATCGAAGGACGGACCTGGAATCCCAACACGATGGCGTTGGAGGCTGCGGCAAGCAGAATATCGCTTTCCGAGATCTGGCCCACGGCTTTGTGGATGACGTTGACCTGGATCTCTTCGTTCGACAGCTTGATCAGCGAATCCGACAACGCTTCGATTGATCCGTCCACATCCCCTTTCACAATAACATTCAGTTCCTTGAAATTGCCGATGGCAATACGGCGTCCGATCTCATCCAGGGTAATATGCTTCTGCGTGCGAAGGCCCTGTTCACGAAGCAATTGTTCTCGCTTGGTCGCAATTTCCTTGGCTTCCTTCTCGCTCTCGTATACGTTGAATTTGTCCCCTGCCTGCGGAGCGCCATTCAGTCCCAATACCAGCACCGGATCAGAAGGTCCTGCAGTGGTGATCTTTTTGCCCCGTTCATTGTACATGGCCTTGACCCTGCCGAAGTTGTGCCCGGCCAGCATGATGTCCCCGATGTGCAGGGTACCTGCCTGCACCAGCACTGTGGCAATATATCCTCTTCCCTTATCGAGCGATGATTCAATGATCGTACCGACAGCCTGCTTGTGCGGGTTGGCCCTCAGGTTAAGCAATTCTGCCTCCAGCAGCACCCTTTCCAGCAGTTCGCCTACATTTAATCCGGTTTTGGCGGAAATCTCCTGCGATTGGAATTTTCCACCCCAATCTTCAACCAGGATATTCATTTTGGCAAGCGACTCCTTGATCTTCTCAGGATTGGAAGTGGGTTTGTCGATCTTGTTGATGGCAAAAACCATCGGAACACCGGCGGCCTGGGCATGATTGATCGCTTCAACCGTCTGGGGCATAATGCCATCATCCGCGGCCACAACAATAATCGCAACATCGGTGATCTGAGCTCCCCTGGCACGCATGGCCGTGAAGGCTTCGTGTCCCGGTGTATCCAGGAATGTAATCTGCCGGCCGTCCTTCAATTCAACACCGTAAGCTCCGATATGCTGGGTAATGCCACCGGCCTCGCCGGCAATCACGTTGGCATCGCGGATATGATCGAGTAACTTTGTCTTGCCGTGGTCCACGTGTCCCATAACCGTGACAATCGGCGGTCTGGCTACCTGGTCTTCAGGATTGTCCTCCTCTTCTTCAACAGGTTCGGTCAGATCAACGGTTACAAATTCTACTTTATAGCTAAACTCCTCGGCTACCAGTACAAGAGCTTCCGCATCAAGACGCTGATTGATCGAAACAAAGAGACCGAGGCTCATACAGGCTGCTATAACCTCGTTCACGGGCACGCCCATAAGGGTGGCCAGCTCGTTTACAGTAACAAACTCGGTGACCTTCAGAATATTCTTCTCCAGTTCCTTCTTATCAACCTCCTGCTGAATCCGCTGACTGATGATGTCACGCTTTTCCTTGCGGTACTTGGCTCCTTTTGATTTACCCTTGGAGGAAAGCCTGGCAAATGTGTCCTTGATCTGCTTGTCAACATCTTCCTCGCTGATCTCGAAACGGTAGCCCTTTCGCTTCTTTTTCTTCTTTTTATCTTTATCGGGGTCAACAACACCAGGCTTATCAGGCTTTTCAACACTCACACGCTGCGTGTCTTTTTTGATCCGCTTTCTTTTCTTCTTCTGGCCGTGTTCATCCACATCGCTGCCAGTTCCGGGCAGGTTCATTTTGCCCACCACCACCGGGCCGTTAATTTTCTCAGCTCTTGCCCTGATTACCTCGGGCTGCGGCCGCTGACCCCTGGGCCTTTCTTCCGATCCGGCTGCCTGCTCTTCCGCAGGTTCGCGAGTTTCTTTATACGGAACTGTTATGCGGCTTTTTCTTTCTTTCTCAAGCTGTTCCCTGGTTTTCTTAGGAGGCCTGGTCCGCTGGTTCATCGAATCGAGGTCTATCTTTCCAACAACCTTGACCTCTACATCTTTGATCTCCGGTTTTATGAATATCTCCTCCTCATGTCTGCCGGCCGACTCAATAACCTCCGGTTCTGCAACAGGTTGTTCATTGATTTCGGGTTCCGGGGCAGGCTTCTCTGTGACCGGGGGAATCGTCTCTTTTTCTTTTGTGTCGGGAACAGCCGGTGTCGGCTTCTCCTCTTTCTGAACAGGTTGTTTCCTGGGTGGATTAAGCTTGTCAACGTCAATCTTTCCCAGTACGTTCAGCCGGATGGGTTCTTTCTCAACGGGACGTTCAACTTCAGGTTCATGATGCAGTCCCGTGGCCCGCAGGTCCTTGATCAATACCTCATCCTCATAATCCTGAACCTCCGTTTCGGTTTCATGATGCAGATCACTGATCGAAACCGTCTCCATTTTCTCACGCTTGTTTTTCAGGTTCAGCTTCTCTGATTCCTTCTTTACATTCAGGTCAGTACTAAACTCCTTTAGCAGCATATCAACTTGCTCGGATGTAATTTTCTCATTCGGATTGGAATCAATCTTCACACCCTTCTTATGCAGGAAATCCACGATCGTGGATATGCCCACATTGAGCTCCCTGGCAATTTTACTTAATCGTGTAGTCTTAGTATCTGACATTCGAGGATTTTGGTAATTAATTAACCGTCAAAATTAGTAAATCCGATAATATATTATTATGCGAATGAATTATTCGAATTCGGCCCTTAAAATTTTCAATACTTCACGGATAGTTTCTTCTTCAAGATCAGTCCGTTTTACCAGGTCTTCCATGTTCAGGTTCAGCACACTGCGTGCCGTATCGCATCCTATGGCCTTGAGCTCATCAATGATCCAGCTGTCAATTTCATCAGCAAATTCCTCCAGATTGACATCTTCCTCATCGGCATAATCCGTTTCACGGTATACATCTATCTCATATCCGGTGAGCTGACCTGCCAGCTTGATGTTCAGTCCGCCTTTACCGATCGCCAGTGAGACCTCATTGGGTTTCAGGTAAACGTCGGCCTTTTTGTTCTTCTCATCGATCTTGATGGAGGAGATCTTGGCGGGACTCAGGGCGCGGGTGATGAATAACTGGAGATTATTGGTATAATTGATTACGTCGATATTCTCGTTTTTCAGCTCCCTCACAATACCATGGATCCGTGAACCCTTCATACCTACGCAGGCGCCAACCGGGTCAATTCGCTCGTCATAGGACTCAACGGCCACCTTGGCCCTTTCACCCGGAATACGGACAATTTTTTTGATGGTGATCAGCCCGTCGAAAATCTCAGGCACTTCAAGTTCAAACAAGCGTTCGAGAAAAACGGGAGAGGTTCTTGACAAAATGATCAAAGGTGTATTGTTCCGCATTTCCACTTTGATGACCACGGCCCTGATGCTGTCGCCCTTGCGGAAATAATCCGTGGGGATCTGTTCCGATTTGGGCAGGATCAATTCATTCCCCTCCTCATCGAGCACCAGTATCTCACGTTTCCAAACCTGGTAAATCTCTCCGGTGATGATATCACCAATGCGGTCGCGGTACTTCTGGAATATGTTGTTTTTTTCAAGATCAAGAATTCTTGCGGTAAGGTTCTGACGAAGGGCCAAGATGGAACGACGGCCGAAATCAAGCAGTTTTACCTCGTCTGTAACTTCTTCTCCCACTTCATAGTCCTCATCAATAAGCTTGGCCTCGGAAAGCGACATCTGGGTAGCCGGATCGGTAACCTCGCCATCTTCAACCACTTCCCGGTTTCTCCAGATCTCGAAGTCCCCTTTGTCAATGTTGATGATAATGTCGAAGTTATCCGCCGTCCCGAACATCTTGACCAGCATACCGCGGAAAACATCTTCCAGTACGCTCATCATGGTGGCCCGGTCGATACTTTTCAATTCCTTAAATTCCGAAAAGGTCTCGATCAAATTAAGGTTTTCCATTTTTTAAATTACTTTTTAAACTTATGACAACTTTTGCAGTTTTAATCTTTTCGAATTCTACGGCGATCTGTTTCAATTCCTTCTTCTTCCGGCCGGTCTTACTGTCCTTAACAGTAACTTCCGTTTCCAGCTCGATGATATCTGCATTGATCCCGAGCAACTTACCGGTTAATCTGATCCCGTCCGTCTTTACCACATCCAGCAACCGGCCTATGTTCTTTTCAAATTGCACCGGTAGCTTCAGCGGCCTGTCGAGCCCCGGCGAAGATACTTCCAGCTCAAAATCCTCAATATTCCGGTCGAATCTGCTCTCCAGAAACCTGCTGACAGCCATGCATTCGTCGAGTGTTACTCCTTTCATGCTATCCAAGTAAACCAGGATCTTATTGCCCGGCCTCACCACAACATCAACCAGGAATAGCCCCTTCGGGCCCAGCTCATCCTGCAGAAAGCTCCTGATTGATTCAGCGTTGATCATCGGTCGGATATTGCAACAAAATAGGGGACTGTCGTCCCCTAGCCTGTAAAATTCTGTGCAAAGATATACATAATAATTCAAACTGCAAAAAACGGGTTCATTTACCTTAATTATTGTATGGTTTTTTGGCAGATTATTCAGTAATTTGTTACCATGCTCACCAACAAACGCAAAATAATCAATGATCCGGTTCACGGTTTTATCATCGTTCCAACGGATTTTATATTCGACCTGCTGGAACATCCATATCTGCAGCGTTTGAGAAGGATCAAACAGCTGGGTCTTACAAGCTTTGTTTACCCGGGAGCCACCCATACCCGCTTTCAGCATGCCCTTGGTGCCGTTTATCTGATGGGCCAGGCCATTGATAATATCCGTCAAAAAGGCACCCTGATCACTGAAGAAGAGGCGGAAGCCGCTGCAGCGGCTATCCTGCTTCATGATATCGGACACGGGCCTTTTTCGCACGCCCTCGAAGAAAGCATTATTGATGGCCTGACTCATGAAGACCTTTCGGTTCTGCTCATGAACAACCTGAATGAGGAATTCAACGGAAAACTCAACCTGGCACTTGATATTTTTAACAACAAGCATCCCGGGAGATTCCTGCACCAGCTTGTTTCGGGCCAGCTCGATATGGACAGGATGGATTACCTGATGCGCGACAGCTTTTACGCCGGTGTGGCCGAAGGGACAATTGGCACGGAAAGGATCATCAAAATGCTGAATGTGGTCGGCGGCCAGCTGGTGGTAGAGGCCAAAGGCATCTATTCCATCGAGAAATTCCTCATCGCGCGTCGCCTGATGTACTGGCAGGTTTATTTTCATAAAACTGTCATTGCAGCTGAGAACCTGCTTCTCCAGTTACTGCGCCGCGCCAAACAGGTTGCTGAAACCGACAAATCGCTGTTTGCCACTGAATCGCTCGGGTACTTTCTGAAGAACAACATAACGACACAAAACCTCAAATCCTGCAAATCCGAGGTCCTGAATTATTTTACAAACCTCGATGATGATGACATCATGGTTTCCGCCAAATCCTGGTCCGCTCACCGCGATCCGCTTCTGTCCCGCCTGTCCCGTAACCTTGTTGGCAGGATACTACCGCGCGTGAAGATCAGTGATGTGCCCTTTGATGAATCCCGTACAGCCTTGCTCCGGGATGCAGCCGCACGTATGTACAGTCTTCGGGAAGAGGAAGGCAGGTACCTGGTATTTACCGGCCTTATTACCAACAAGGCATACAGTGACAAGACAGATACCATAAAAGTCCTTTATAATACCGGTGAACTGAAAGACTTCTCTGAAGCATCCGATATCTTTCATCTTCAGAACCTCATGGAAACCAACAAAAAATATTTTCTTTGTTACCCCAAAGATCTTGGGTTAAATTACTAACTTTGTGCCCGGTGTAAAATTGTATTCATGAAGTTTACCGCCAAAATTATTGCAGATTTTACCAAAGGAGAAGTAATCGGAAATCCGGATGAAGTTGTATCTGATATTTCAAGAATAGAGGAGGGAAAGAAAGGAACGCTCGCTTTTCTGGCTAATCCCAAATACGAAAAGTATCTATATACCACCGAAGCTTCCATCGTTTTAATCAACAGAGATTTTCAGCTCAACGGGAACATTAACGCCACCCTGATCAGGGTCGACAATGCTTATGATGCGTTTACATCCCTGCTGGAACTCTATACCAAGATGATCCCTGAAAAAAAGGGTATTGAACAGCCTTCCTACATCGATCCTTCTGCCAAGATCGGGGAAAACGTTTATATCGGGGCCTTTTCCTACATCGGCCCCGGCACCGTGATCGGCTCAAATGTTAAAATTTACCCGCAGTCCTATGTGGGCGACTTCACCCAGATCCTTGACAACACTACACTCTATACCGGCGTTAAAATTTACCACGGATGTTACATCGGACGCGAATGTACCATCCATTCGGGAGTGGTGATCGGCGGGGACGGATTTGGATTTGTTCAGCAGCCTGACCAGCAGTATCGTAAAATCCCGCAGGTGGGCAACGTGATTATTGAGGACTGTGTGGAAATCGGGGCCAACGTCACCATCGATAGGGCAACCATGGGCTCCACCATTATCCGCAAGGGAGTGAAGTTTGATAACCTGATACAGATAGGTCACAATGTTGAAATAGGCGAGAATACCGTTATCGTTTCCCAGGCAGGAATTGCCGGCTCCACCAAAGTCGGGCGGAACTGCCAGATTGGGGGACAGGTAGGTCTTGCCGGCCACCTTAAGATTGGCGATAACGTCAAGATCGGTGCCCAGTCGGGTGTCAGCAACAGCCTGAAAGACAATGAGACTGTGCTGGGCTCACCTGCCCTCGATGTTTCAAAGCAGATCAAGGCCATGATCGTGTATAAATCCCTTCCCGAAATGAGCAAGAGAATTGCGGAACTGGAGAAGGAATTGAAGGCGTTGAAGGAGAGGTTGTGATGGTTGTGATTACCCCCGCAACAACCACAACAACCACAACAAC
>DIAS01000190.1 GCA_002415855.1 Bacteroidales bacterium UBA5072 | reverse complement strand
TACTCATAAGGAACACAGGTGACATCCCTTCTGGTATCTTTAACGTCAAAGTCATAAAATACGTTGGGCAAAGGCCCGAATACACCACCCTGGGCCTGACCCGTGTACTGATCAACGCTCCTGTGTCTTACTCCATATGTATAAAGATGACGGCCACGACCCTGGGCAAAAGGTATTTCCCACATTGATTCTCCACCGGCAGGATCAGGGTCGACTGTCATATCCATACAGTTCTTCCTCCAGAGACCTTCGAAAGTGGATTCAAGGCGTACTGTTCCGCTCGTGATAACGTCCTTGCATTCCTGTAAGGCAATAGGATATAACTTAGCCACAGTCAAATCCGGGTCAGTGCTTCTTTTTATCCCGTCAGGATACTGGGAATAGCCTGCTGCCCTGAGAAGGAGGCGTGCACGGAAGGCTTTTACAAAAGCTTTATTAATCTGTTCGGTATTGACTGTCCTGGAAGTTTCATTTGGCCACGCAACGAGGGTAGCAGCCTCTGCCAGGTCGGCAATCAATTGTTTGTAAATCTCATCACGACTGGTCTTTGGAAGATACATCGTTTCTGACGAAACAGGTTCAAACCTGGCTACGACATCACCCCATGCTTTAAGCAGGTCAGAGTAGTATATCGCCCTGAGGGTTAATGCTTCACCTAATAATTGTCCCATTTCATTTCCCGGTGCCGGATTGCCGTATGTCCTTAAACCTCTGATACAGATATTTGCACGTTCAATGCCTGAATACATCTGGGCCCAGGCATTGTTGGTCGTATTCATGTCAGTATTGGTTGCAGAATTTATATATCTGCTGAGGTCATACCTGGCATTGTTTGTAGTTGTGGGAGAGCTGTTGTTCCACTCGATATCGGTATTGGAACCATAGTGTGTCAGATATCTGCCCCTGTAAGAGTTGGTCTCCCCTATCGGAACTTTAATTCCATCTATTGCCGAAGCTGCCAGAGTCGGATCAGAGAAGATCAATGATTCATCAAATGTTGACTGAGAAGGAGCTTCGAGAAAGTTTTCGCATGACATGATCATGCCTGCAAAAACCAAAATGATTATATATAGTATCTTTTTCATTTTCATCTACTTTATTCAGTTTAAAAAGTAAGGTTTATACCAAATAGTATTTGCCTGCTTTTTGGGTAAGCCGAATAATCAAGTCCCGGCGTAAGAGGAGTATTTCGCCTTGACGACACTTCAGGATCAAAACCTGTATAGTTGGTCCAGCAGAAAACATTATACGAGGAAACATATAACCTCAGGTTCTGGATATGTGCCTTATTGACTATCTGTGAGGGCAAACTGTATCCCAGTGTCAATGTGTTCAGGCGAAGAAAAGACCCGTCTTCGACAGCCCAATCGGTGAATACGTGCCTTGACATATACGGAGACCACATGGTGGTATACACATTCATTCTTTCCAGCTCATTCATATCCGTTACCAGCTCACCGGCAGCATTCATATTGGTCCATCTTTTCCCGTCAGCCATCATATCAATCATATTACGGAACTGATATCTGGCAGTCGTATATTCAATTTTATTGGCGTTATAAACATTATTCCCGTAACTCCAGTTAAATTGTGCGGACAGGTCAAAACCATAAGCAAAAGCATCGATGTTAAAACCTCCGGTGTTTTTCGGGTTTGCATCTCCTATAACTGAAAGGTCAGCAACATTGACGACGTTATCATCAGTAGCATCATTCGGATCGTTTTTAACATCTTTCAGTTTCATACTGCCCGGACGAAGTGTGCCAACCACTTTGGAGCAATCAACAACACCCGGCTTAAGTGTCCAGGTACCTGTTGATGAGTTATATCCCGTAAAATCGCCGACGACATATCTGTTATCCGATTTGTCCAGCTGATAACCGTACATCTGGCCAACAGACCCGCCGACAGAAATCCAGTAATCGTTGCCAATCTCGGTTGAAGCCCAGCCGGTAGCCTGGCCAAAGTCGTTCATTGTCCCGAGTGAAACTATTCTGTTTTTATTGAACCCAATGTTGAACCCAAAATTCAGCCTTAAATTCTTTTTATCAACCACTACGCCGTTAAGTGAGATCTCAAGACCTTTATTTTCAGTTTCGCCCATATTCCTGTATTGGGTATTATAACCCGAGCCTGAAACAGGGAAGTTAATGAGAAGGTCTTTCGTCGTATTGAGGTACACCTCTACAGTTCCGTTCAGCCTGTTTTTAAACAGACCGAAATCTAGTCCAAGGTTGCGCGTATAGGTTGTTTCCCATTTCAGATCAGGATTGGCCATGATAGTCGACGGAGCCCAGTAGGAAGTGAATCCGCTTATCCAGGAAGTTGTGCCGGAGGTGAATATCTGGGCTATCTGGCCTGACGGGATATTATTGTTACCGGAAGTACCATAGGCAAGGCGCAGCTTCAGATTGTTGATGGTTGATGAAATATTTTTCATAAACTCTTCATCAGAAATTCGCCAGCCGACAGATACAGAAGGGAAATATCCCCATTGATTTCCCTTGGAAAATTTACTTGATCCGTCTGCCCTGAATGTTGCCTGGACCATGTATCTGCCTTTATAGTCATAGTTTATGCGGCCAAAGAAAGAAAGCAATTTATCATCAGGATTGTAGGTGTCTGTATACCTGTTTGAGAAACCCTGGCTGGTAAGTTTATAAGCCTGATCTGCAGTAAAGAATGTCGGATAGCCCCAGACCTGGTT
>DIAS01000157.1:14921-21476 GCA_002415855.1 Bacteroidales bacterium UBA5072 | reverse complement strand
TGGTTCACAACAACTAACAACTAAAGCGTATGCGGTTAAATAATAGTCCTGATATAGGCAACCTGCTGTAAGCTCAATGCACAGCAGGTTTTTTTATTCCCTGATGCTTCTTATGAATTCCCTCACTACTGCCTCTGTAAATCCCTTCTCCTCCAACATCTTCACAAATGCACTGCCGATGATGGCACCCCGGGCATAGCGGCATGCTTCAGCAAAACTCTTCCGGTCCGATATGCCAAAACCGATCAAGGCCGGATTCCTGAGTCCCATTGCCCGGATGCGTTCAAAGTATTCGAGCTGCTCAGGGGAAAAACTACCTTTCACACCGGTGGTTGACGAGGATGAGACCATATAGATGAAGCCCCGACTGACAGCATCGAGTGTCCTTATACGTTCGGAACTTGTTTGCGGAGATACCAGAAAAACATTATAAAGTCCAGATCTGTCAAAGACAGCCTCGTATTCCTCCTTATACACCTGTAAGGGCAGATCCGGCAGGATAGCACCATCGATGCCTGTTTCAGCACATTTGTCACAAAACCTTTCCATGCCATATTGCAGTACGGGATTGAGATAGCCCATCAGCAACAAGGGAATGTCCACTTCCTTGCGTACGTTCTTCAGCTGGTCAAAGAGCAGTTTCAGGCTCATACCATTTTTAAGAGCCCGGCTGCTGCTGCTTTGAATAACGGGACCATCTGCCATAGGATCGGAAAAAGGCATGCCAATTTCGATCGTGTCAGCTCCACCCTGGACAAGAGCTTTGATGATGGGTACTGTTGAATCCAATGCAGGATGACCGGCAGTGAAGTATATGGAAAGTATTGATTGGGAATTTTCACGGAAAAGACGGTTGATGCGGTTCATGGTTGTATGATGTTGATTATTTACAGCAATTGATGATCGCTCATGTATTTCATGTAGGCTACCATGTCTTTGTCACCGCGACCGGAAAGGTTAACTACTACCACTTCCGTTTTGTCAAACCTGATCTTCTTCAGAACAGCAAGGGCGTGTGCCGATTCCAGTGCAGGAACAATTCCCTCCAGTCGCGTTAACCTGAAAGCTGCCTCCAGCGCTTCATCGTCGGTTGCGTGTTCAAAGGTGGCCCTGTGTGTTTTATGCAAAAAGGAATGCATAGGGCCGATGCCCGGATAGTCGAGTCCGGCCGATACCGAATACGGCTCCTGTATCTGCCCGTCCTCATCCTGCATCAGCATGGTCCTGCTGCCATGGATAATACCTGGTCGGCCAAGCACCATGGTGGCCGCCGATTCACCGCTGTCGATCCCTTTACCGCTTGCTTCCACAGCGATGAGTCTAACCTTTTCGCGATCGAGATAATGATAAAATGCTCCTGCTGCGTTGCTGCCTCCGCCTACACAGGCAATGATGCAATCCGGATCGGAATTTCCAGTCTGTTGCTGCAACTGCCACTGCATTTCTTCGCTGATAACGGCCTGCAGTCTGGTCACCAGATCGGGGTACGGATGCGGGCCAACAACTGAACCGATGATGTAATGCGTATCGACAGGATTGCTGATCCAGTCGCGGATAGCCTCATTGGTGGCATCCTTCAGCGTCATGTTTCCGCTGAGCACCGGTATTACTTCAGCTCCCAGCATCTTCATCCGCAAAACATTGGGCTCCTGTCTTTCAACATCGAGCTTTCCCATGTATACCACGCACTGAAGTCCCATTAGGGCACAAACGGTTGCCGTGGCCACACCATGCTGGCCGGCGCCTGTTTCGGCGATGATCCTTGTCTTGCCCAGTCTCCGGGCGATCAGGATCTGTCCTACCGTATTGTTGATTTTATGCGCCCCGGTGTGATTCAAATCCTCCCGTTTCAGGTAAATGCGTGTCCCGTGAAATTCCGACAGCCTTTTGGCAAAATACAAAGGAGAAGGGCGTCCGACATAATCCTTCAGCAGGGACGTATACTCCGCCCTGAATTCAGGATCTCCGAGTATCTTCAGATAGTTATCTCGCAATTCTTCGATATTGGGAACCATCATCTCGGGAATGAAAGCTCCTCCGAACTCCCCGTAATATCCTCTTTCATCGACAGTGTATTTCATACGACAACTATTATTATTTTCTTAATTCCTGTATGAATTTTCTAACCTTATCGGCATCCTTGATTCCCGGCGCAATCTCAAACCGGCTGTTGATGTCCACAGCATACAATGCCGGATGGGTGAATTCCCTGACGGCTTTGGCATCCTCGGGCCCAATGCCGCCGCTCAGGTAGAAGGGTACCTGAAGTCTGTAACCCTCAAGCAGATCCCATACAAACGGTAACCCGGTGCCACCATACTCCTTTGATTTTGAATCAAATAAAAAGAAATCACATCCCTGCTCATAAGGCACTACATTATTGAAGTCGAACCCGGCTGCAATGCCAAAGGCCTTGATCACCCTTAAACCGGCTGATCTTATTTTCATGCAGAGTTCCGGTGATTCTGCACCATGCAGCTGGATCAGCTGCAGGGAATACCGTTCAGCCAATTCAAGGATCACCTCCGGTTGCTCATCCACAAAGACACCGGCTTTCTGGATTCCTGCCGGCAGGTCCTTAAACATGCCATTATCAGGAATTGTACCAACATAACGCCTCGATCCGGGATAAAAAATGTATCCCAGAAAGTCGGTTCCGGCACCTGCCACCTGCTGAACATTCAGCCGGTCTCGCATGCCGCATACTTTTACTTTAATCATTTTCGAAAAGCATTAGTTTCACAAAATCAGAAAACGCAACCGCAGGTTCGGGGGCCCGCATGAAGCTCTCACCCATTAGAAAGCCCTGGTAACCGCAACCTTTGAGTTGTTTTATGGCCCATGTTGTATTGATGCCGCTCTCCGAAATTTTGATGAATCCCGGTGGTATTTTTTCGGCCAGCCTGACCGATACTTCTGTATCTACGACAAAGGTGTTGAGATCCCGGTTATTAACACCCACCATAGTGACATGCTCATTCATGCATTCAAGCTCTTCTTCTCTGTGGACTTCGAGTAATACCTGCAAACCGAGTGTTGCAGCCAAACCGGCAAGCTTCTTTACTCTTCCGGGATCTAGAGCTGCGGCGATCAGCAATACAGCATCAGCCCCGATGGCTTTTGACTCAATAATCTGGTATTCATCTACAACAAAATCCTTCCGGAGGATTGGCACGGGGGTGAGTTCGCGGGCCCGCATCAGATCGTGCATGGTACCGCCAAAGTACTCCAAATCTGTCAGAATGGATATCCCTGATGCACCCGAACGAAAATAGCCTGTTACTACTTCTTCGAGTGTTGCCCTGTCATTGATTACCCCTTTTGACGGGGACTTCCGCTTAAACTCGGCTATGATCCCAGTTTTGGCCGGATCAGTAACTGAGCCTGCAAGTGATACCGTAGCTCTTTTAAACAGCCTGCTTCTTTCAAGGAACTGCACCGGTTTTTCGCTGCGGGACCTTTCGGTTTCCTGCAATTTATGGGCAATGATTTCCTCCAGTATGGTCATGATTGCATTTCAATTAGCTGTTTAAAAGCTGCCAGCGCCTTACCGCTTTTCAGCGATTCCCGGGCCAGATCCTTACACATTTCCGGTGTCCTGCCGGGGTAGTAGCACATGAGTGCCAGCTGTGTATTGGCAATGACCACATCTGCCCGGGCATCTGTACCTTTGTCCTGCAGCACGGATATGAAAATGTCAGCCGCTTCCTTCACCGTAGAACCGCCATGCAGATCAGCCATGTTCCTCCGGGTATAACCGAAACCCTCCGGCGAGACAATTTCTTCCACCCCGTTCAAAATATATTTGAAATCACAGGTAAGAGAGATTTCGTCGTACCCGTCGAAGCTGTGAACAATAACATACCGTTTGTCCGTCTGCTGGTAAAGGTAGTTGTATAGTCTGGCCAGGTCAAGGCTGTATACACCCACAAGTTGTTTCCGCGGAAATGCAGGATTTACCATTGGTCCAAGCATGTTGAAAAAGGTTTTTACTTTCAGTGCACGGCGAACAGGGGCTACATTCTTCATGGCCGGGTTGAAGATCGGGGCATGCAGAAAACAAACCCCTGTCCTTTCTATTTCACGGCGAAGTTTATCAGCATCTGCTGAGAATTTATACCCGAAGTACTCCAAAATGTTAGAGGATCCGCAGGCTGAGGAAACTCCATAATTCCCGTGCTTGACGATCTTAACCCCCGCTCCCGCCAGGACAAAGGTTGACAGGGTGGAAATGTTAAAGGTATCTTTACCGTCTCCTCCCGTACCGCAAACATCCATGGTGTCAAAATCGTCCAGGTTTATCCTGTGGCACAGATTCAGCAGGGCATCCCGGAACCCCGCAAGTTCGTCGACAGTGATGCTCCGCATCAGGTATACCGTGATGAAAGCAGCGATCTCCGATTCCGAATAGATGCCCCGGGCGATATTGGTGAGTACCTCTTCGGCCTCTTGTCGTTTCAGGGTTTTGTGATCGAACAAATGGTTCAGAATTTTTTTCATAACTACGTGTTTAACCAGTTTTTTATAATCTCAATCCCATGTTCGGTCAGTACTGATTCCGGGTGGAACTGCAAGCCGCGAACATCGTACTGTTTATGACTGATGCCCATGATGATGCCGCTGTCGTCAACACAGGTAACGGCAAAACAGGCTGGCAGATCATCAGGAGCAACCACCCAGGAATGGTACCGGCCGGCGGTGAACCTTTCCGGTAGGCCTTTGAAAAGCGGCTCTGCATAATCCTTAATCGTTACGGGAGTTGCCAGTCCGTGATATACGGTACTCAGGTTTGTAAGCCTGGCTCCGAATGCCTCGCCAATAGCCTGATGCCCCAGACAAATGCCCAGTATGCTTTTATCAGCAGCATACCTCCTGATCAGATCGAGGCATATGCCCGCTTCAACAGGAATGCCCGGACCCGGGGAGAGCAGGATCTTGTCATATTTGCCCACTGCATCCGGTGAGATCTCATCATTGCGGAATACATCGGGATTGCGGCCGGTAAGTTTTGCAATGTAGTGCACCAGGTTATAAGTGAACGAATCATAATTGTCAATGACCAGTATCTTATTCATAATTGATTCTCTATTAGTTGATTTCCCCGGCCATTTCAATGGCTTTTTTCAGTGCTCCAAGCTTATTGTTTACCTCCTGGAGCTCGCTTTCCTCGTTTGATATGGCTACGATTCCGGCTCCGGCCTGGTAGAACAAAATATTCCCCTTGCTCAGGAAAGTCCTGATCATGATGGCATGGTTAAACCGTCCGTTAAAATCGAGAAATCCAAGTGCTCCTCCGTAATAACCCCTGTTCTGGTTCTCATATTTATCAATGAGCTGCATGGCTTTGTATTTCGGGGCACCCGACAAGGTGCCGGCAGGGAAGGTGGCTGTCATCATGTCCGTAACATCAGATCCCTCGTTTAATTCGCCGGATACAGCCGACACCAGGTGAATTACGTGCGAGAAGAACTGCACCTCGCGGTATCTCTCAACGCTGATATTCCTGGCGTGCCTGCTGAGATCGTTGCGGGCAAGGTCTACCAGCATAACATGTTCGGCATTTTCCTTCAGGTCTGTCGACAATTGCTGGGCCAGCAACTTGTCGTTCTCATCATCGCCTGTACGACGGAACGTGCCGGCAATGGGATTGATATATGCCTTCCCCTTCTGCATTTTCAGCTGGGCTTCCGGAGAAGAGCCAAAGATCTTGTAACTGCCATAATCGAAATAAAACAGGTACGGTGAAGGATTGATTGACCGTAAAGCCCTGTATACGTTAAATTCGTCACCTGAAAACTGCTGAGCGAACTGGCGCGACAATACGATCTGGAAGACATCGCCCCGGTAACAATGTTCCTTCCCCCTGGTTACCATTTGTTTATATTGTTCATCAGTAATGTTCGATGTTTCCTTTCCAACCATATGGAATGAATAAAGCGCCAGATTTCTGCTGTTCAGGAGGGTCTCAATTCTTTCCAGTTCACTGGGTTCTCCGTTGATACGGTTTTCGATAATCTGAAGGGTATTCTGAAAGTGGTTGATGGCAATGATGTAATTGTAGAAATTATACCGCAATTCAGGTATCTGGTATTCAGGCACTACCCTGGCCTCCAACTTTATGTTTTCAAAGTATTTGACCGCATCATAGGCAGTATAGCCGAAAAGGCCGTTAACCGGAACTTCTTGCCGGTCCTGCTGCTCAAATGAACTGAGAAAGGCTTTGAAAAGGGCATGGAAGGCATGGTGTCCTTCCAGGCGATTCGTGATCCTGGTCCCGTCGGGATAGTTCGCCGTGGCAACGCCGTTTTCCACTTTAAAACCTGCAAGCGGCTTCAGACAAATAAAAGAATAACTGTTCTCATTACCATGATAATCGGAACTTTCCAGCAAAAGTGAATTTGGATATACATCCCTGATTCTCAAATAAATACTGACAGGCGTAATGGTATCTGCCAGCATTTTGCGAGTTTGTGTCCTGATGATGAACTTTTTCATGGCACTGATTTTAAATGGGTTAAAAACGAAGCGGCCTACCGTGAGAACGATAGGCCGCTG
>DIAS01000157.1:9494-14681 GCA_002415855.1 Bacteroidales bacterium UBA5072 | reverse complement strand
TACCGTGAGAACGATAGGCCGCTGACTAATTTTATTGTTTATATACAACAGGTAGACGGTCTCACGGTTTTATGAGATGCATTTTATGCCACCACCACCAGTTTGTATAGATTCTATTCATGTTTTTGTTGTCGTTGAATCTGTCATATTGAGCGTCAGGAAACATCTTTGTTAAGCCAGATTCTTCAATTCGTTCAGAATGACACCAGCAAATATAGGATTCATTTTTTAATAAACAAACATCAGGCTGCTTTTAATCGCTGCATGTTCACCTTTTCAACTTTTGACTTTGCATAATCAGCCGTAATGGCAATTTCGCTTTCCTCTTCCGAGGGAAGCTCAAACATCACATCAATCATAATGGCTTCGCAGATTGAACGAAGGCCCCTTGCGCCAAGCTTGAATTCAACGGCTTTGTCAACAATATAATCCAGGGCTGCCTCTTCGAAAGTAAGTGTGATCCCGTCGATCTCGAACAGTTTTATGTATTGCTTGATGATGGAGTTCCGCGGTTCGGTGAGAATGCTGCGCAACGTTTTTCTGTCGAGTGGATGCAGGTATGTGAGGATGGGCAGCCGACCGATAATTTCGGGGATCATACCGTAGGATCGCAGATCCTGCGGTGCGATATACTGCATCAGGTTGTCCCGTTCGATGCGGTCGGACTGCCGTGAAGCATTGTATCCGACCACCTTGGTATTCAGACGGTGCGCGATCTTCCTTTCAATGCCCTCAAATGCGCCGCCGCAGATAAACAGGATATTCCTGGTATCCACGGGGATCATTTTCTGGTCGGGGTGTTTCCGGCCTCCCTGGGGCGGAACATTCACCACTGAACCTTCCAGCAGCTTCAGCAGGCCCTGCTGAACTCCTTCGCCGGAGACATCGCGTGTAATAGACGGATTGTCACCCTTCCGGGCAATTTTATCGATCTCATCAATAAAGACGATTCCCTTTTCTGCAGCTTCGGTATTGTAATCTGCAACCTGCAACAGGCGTGTCAGAATGCTCTCAATATCCTCCCCCACATAACCGGCTTCGGTAAGCACAGTGGCATCTACAATGGTGAAGGGCACATGGAGCAATTTGGCAATGGTCCTGGCCAGCAGTGTTTTTCCTGTTCCTGTTTCCCCTACCAGAATGATATTTGACTTCTCTATCTCTATGTCATCGGATGTATCATGACGGGATGTCTGCATCAGGCGCTTGTAATGGTTGTATACGGCTACTGATATGATCTTTTTGGCATCGTCCTGCCCTATTACATACAAATCGAGGAACTTCTTAATTTCTTTGGGTTTGAGTAATTTGATGGAATTCACATCGAAAGGCGCCTTCTTCCTGGTTTCTTCCTGCACAATCTCATAAGCCTGCTCTACGCAATTATCGCAGATATGACCTGAAATACCGGCTATTAACAGGTTTGTATCGCGCTTATCGCGTCCACAGAAAGAACATTTATCCATCAGCTGGTTGTATTATTGAACAAATTGAAACGCTCTTTTGCAAAGTTACGAAAAATCAGATCATTAAGCTACTTTTTCTTCGTTCTTTCAAGAATCTCATCAATCATGCCGTAGGCAAGCGCCTCACCCGACGTCATCCAGTAATCCCGGTCCGAATCTTTTTCAACTTTCTCCAGAGCATTCCCGGAATGTTCCGCAATAATATGGTACAATTCGGAACGTAGCTTCAGGATCTCCCTGGCAGTGATTTCGATATCAGTCGCCTGACCCTGTGCACCCCCCATGGGCTGGTGGATCATGATCCGCGAATGTCTCAGGGCAGATCGTTTCCCCCTGGTACCCGCACAAAGCAATACTGCTCCCATGGAAGCAGCCATGCCTGTACAAATGGTTGCCACGTCACAGGTGACATACTGCATCGTGTCATAAATGCCCAGACCGGCATGAACAGCGCCACCCGGCGTATTGAAGTAAATCTGTATATCCTTGCCCGGATCGGCCGAATCAAGATAAAGCAACTGTGCCTGTATGACATTTGCTACAAAATCATCGATGGGCAAACCCAGAAAAATGATCCTGTCCATCATCAGCCTGGAAAAGACATCCATTTGCGCCACATTGAGCTGACGCTCTTCAATAATAGTTGGGGAAATATAGCTGTTCGCCACTGAGGTAAACCGGTGGAGGCTCAGACTGCTGATACCCATATGACCGGTTGCATATTTATTGAAATCCTTGATCAGGTCCATATGTAAATCTTTCTTGTTTTAATTATTCTTCAAAGAGTTTGTTGAATTTCTCCAAAGTTACCTCTTTGGAATCAAGTTTTACCGTTTTCCGGATGAATTCATAAACCTTATTTTCATTCAGACCTTCGGCATATCGGTTGCGTTCCTCATCTTTTGCCAGGCTTTCTTTGGCGTACTTCTCCAACATTTCCGCAGGAACCTCGGCAATACCATAATACTGAATAAATTGCTGCCTGATGGCATCCGTTGCATGGGCCAGCAATTCTTCTTCATTGATCTTCATGTTGTTGTCCTTTGTAACCTTTCCTTTGATCAACTGCCACTTCAGGTCGGATTTGAAATGATCAAAGTCCTTTTCAATCTGCTCCATGGTCACCTTACCATCGTTGGTATGCAAAAGCCACCGCTTGAGAAACTCTCCGGGCAACTCCTGCTTGAACTTTCCAAGATAGTAATCCCTGGCATCCATCCGGAACCTGTAATCGCTGTTGCGGTCAAAGGCTGATTTCAGTTCTGCTTCCACCCTGATTTTAAACTCTTCCTCCGATTTCACATTGTCTTTTCCGTAAACCTTATCAAAAAGATCCTGGTTGATCTCGGCCTTTTCAAACCGGGATACCGTCTTAAGTGTAACAAGGAAATCCGGACTGATACCGGCTAGCTTTTCCTTACTGATCTTCAGAAGGGCAGCAAGATCTGTTTCATTCTCAAAAGCCTTTTTTACATCGATGACCAACTGGTCTCCGGGTTTGCATCCTTTGAATTTCTTCCTGGTTTTATCATCCTTGATAAATTCAAGAGAAATGGATGCATCCTCAACACTTATGCCGTTTTCAACCGGACTGCCTTTTTTATCGGCTTCCGCCAGATCAGCCTTCAGCACCTCGTTTTCGGTGACCTGATCCGCATCAATGAGCTTGCCGAACCGCGACTGCATCCTTTCTATCTGCTTGGTGATTTCGCCGGCATCTACTTTTATCGTGTAATAAGGCACCTTATCTTTTTCGGAAACAGCTATATCCAACTCAGGGGCCAGGCCTATGTCGAAGGCAAATTCGAATTCACTGTCATGGTCCCAGTCGATGCTCAACGGTTTGTCAGCGTTGGGCAAGGGTTCTCCCAGTATATTCAGTTTCTCATCCACCAGGTATTTAGCAAGCGATTCGCTCAGGATCTTGTTTATTTCTTCAGCGAGAATGGGTTTACGGTACATTTTATTTACCAGACCCTGCGGAACCTTACCGGGCCTGAACCCGTCAAACCGTGCCTTCCGGCGATAATCCTTCAGGATGTTATCAACCCGTTCTTCGTAATCGGCTTTTTCAATCTTGATTGTCACTACTGCATTCAATTCATCAATGTTGTCCTTCTTTATATTCATCAGATTCAATTTAATTAATTCATGCTGTGCGGATGAAGGGACTCGAACCCCCACGCCTTACGGCACAAGATCCTAAGTCTTGCGCGGCTACCAATTACGCCACATCCGCGTATTAAAATTTCGCGCAAAGATACCACTTTTTGTTATCCGCGAAAATAAAATAAATTCCATTTTGTTTATCCGCGCTTTTAAGCCAGGGCGTGACTGTGAAAAACTAACCCTAATGGCCCTTTTAATGAAAACAGGTATAAACACCTGGGCATAGCAGATCAACCAGTCAGAACAACCTGCAAATAAATGAGAAACCGATCGGCTTTAAAAGTTGCCGAATTGACATGGCAGCGTTCTGAAACCGGCTTAAAATTCCAACGGAATCACAGGGAGCTTCCGGTGTTTTCCATCAGCATCGGAATTACACCTTGATCAGTTCATAGCTTCTGGTGCCCAGGCCAATCTCTTCCGCGTGCTCGAGTCCTGCCTCCCAGTGCACATTAGGATGCGTCAGGCGGAATTTATCTTTCCCCCTGTGGTGATCATGTTCCTTTTCGGAACTGATCCGGCTCATCGGCAGAGAAGGAGCCTCCTTCACCATATCAGCACAAGCCTGATCCAATGCCACTGGATCAAAGGAAGCCGCCATTCCGATATCAGCCACCAGCGGGTAATCATTGAAATTCCAGCAATCACAATCGGGCGACACATTCATGACGAAACTGATATGAAAGCCAGGTCTGTCTTTCAAAACGGCATAAGTATATTCTGCAATTTTCCGGCCCGACAGTTCCGAAGCATTTTCCCAGACTGCCTGTGCGGCATCGTACTGACAAACTGCCACGCACTGGCCGCAACCGACGCATTTTTCATAGTCGATCCGTGCAATTTTATCAGCTCCTACCAAAATGGCTCCCTGGGCGCAGTATTTCTCACAGACCCTGCATCCTGTGCAATTATCATCAACAATAGCCGGCGAGGAAGTGGAATGCATTTCTAGCTTGCCACCCACTGCTGCGCAACCCATCCCGATATTCTTCAATACCCCTCCAAAGCCCGTTAATTCATGCCCTTTAAAGTGGGTCATAGATACCAGGATATCCGCATCCGTAACTGCCTTGCCGATTTTCGCCGTTTTGCACAATTCCAATCCGATAGGCACTTCTATATAGTCAGAACCCCGGAGTCCGTCTGCGATGATGACAGGGCAATCCACGGCCAGCGGGTTAAAGCCATTCTCCCAGGCAGCTCTCAGATGGTCAACCGCGTTGGAGCGGCGGCCGGCATACAAGGTATTGGCATCGGTAAGAAAAGGTTTCGCCCCCTTGCCCTTCAGGTATTTAACCACGGTTGCAGCAAAGTTAGGCCGGATATACGAAAGATTTCCCGGTTCTCCGAAGTGGATTTTCACCGCAGTAATCTTTTTATCAAAATCCAGGGTGTCAATCCCGGTTTTCCTGATAAGCACTTCAAGCTTCTTTTGCAGGTTCATGGACGCGTGTGCGCGCAGGTCGGTGAAGTACACTTTTGAGGACATAGTTTAATGGTTGTTACAATTGTTATAATAGTGATGGCTGTTGTGGTTGTTGTGGTTGTTGTG
>DIAS01000157.1:0-9231 GCA_002415855.1 Bacteroidales bacterium UBA5072 | reverse complement strand
TTGTGGTTGTTGTGGTTGTTGTGATCGTTGTGGTTGTTGTGTGTTCAGCATTCACACACATCAAAACAATCCAATCACCTGAAGCATTTCTTATCTTAGCTCAAAATTCTTACCGAGATATACTCTTCTGACCTGCTCGTCCTCGGCCAGTTCTTTTGCCGTGCCGGCTTTCAGGATTTCACCTTCGAACAGCAGGTATGCCCTGTCGGTGATTGACAGGGTTTCGTGAACATTGTGGTCGGTAATCAGTATACCAATGTTCTTATCACGAAGTTTGGCGATTATTTCCTGGATGTCTTCGACAGCAATGGGGTCTACTCCTGCAAAAGGTTCATCCAGCAGGATAAAATTGGGTTTAAGCGCCAGGGCGCGTGCAATTTCAGTCCTTCGCCTTTCTCCTCCGGAAAGCTGAATGCCAAGGCTTTTCCGGATCTTCTGAAGACCAAATTCATTCAACATGGACTCAACCCTGAAACGCTGTTCCTCTTTGGAAAGATCTGTCATTTCAAGAACAGCCCTGATATTATCTTCAATACTCAGTCTGCGGAAAACTGAAGCTTCCTGTGCCAGATACCCTATTCCTTTCTGCGCACGCCGGTAAACCGGTTCGTGCGTGATTTCCTGATCGTCAAGGAATATCTTACCCGAATTCGGCTGGATGAGTCCCACAATCATGTAGAATGAAGTGGTTTTACCGGCACCGTTCGGTCCCAGCAAACCCGCGATTTCACCCTGCTCCACTTCAAATGATACATCCTTGACCACTGTTCGTGTACGGTATCGCTTAACAAGATTTTCGGTACGAAGTTTCATCCGCTGTTTGTTTACATATGGGTTAACCTGCCAACGATTCAGCTTCCCGGGCCTTTTCAACCCGCCGCGACAAGAAGATGCCGATCTCATAAAGCAGCAGCATGGGGACTCCCACCAGGAGCTGCGTGAACATGTCCGGCGTGGGGGTAATAATCCCGGCAACAAGCAATATCACAACCACTGCATGTTTTCGGTATTTCTTTAAGAAGGCAGGCGTTACCAGACCAACTTTGCTGAGAAAGTATACCAGGACGGGCAGTTCGAACAAAATACCGCTGGCCAGCACGATTGAGGTGATCAACGAATTGTAGGAAGCCAGGGTTGGTATGTTTTTCACAATATCGCTAACCTGGTAATTGTATAAAAAGTTAACAGAAAAGGGTGTGATCAGAAAATATCCAAATGCAACACCCAGGAAGAACAGAAAAGCAATATAAAATACTGCCCCGCTGGCATGCTGTCTTTCATTCTGATATAATGCAGGCTTTATGAAACGCCAGAATTCATAGAACATATAGGGAAAACCCACTACCAAACCGGCAATGAGACTGATCTTAATATGGGCGATAAACTGTCCCGCAACAGCCGTGTTCTGCAAAACAAGTGGTTTGAGGTTGATGCAAAGGCCATCGATATTCAGCCGTTGCCCCAGCTGACAAATCATCCGGTTCGTCCAAAAGTCGGATTTGCTCGGCCCAAGCAATATCACATCGAAAATTATGCTTTTAAAAATAAAAGCCAGAACGCTGAACACGACAATGGCCAGCACTGAACGTATGATATGCCACCTGAGTTCCTCAAGGTGCTCCAGAAACGTCATTTCCCCTTTAGCTTTTTCATCCATGTGCAATGGTCCTTATCAGTTACCAAGTAAATGTTAATAAATAATAAAATGCCTTTTAGGGCATAGCGAAATAAGAAAAAAAATACTAATTTAGTTTACAAATGTATCTAATATTTTAAGATTGCCTACAGTCAGGCCTTTCATACCTGAAGGTTTATTGAACTTTTTGGTTTTCTTAACGTATTTACACTTTTCTTGCATAAGTATTCTCCGGAGTTCTTGAGGCCTGAATTCCCGGTGAATTGTGAAAAAAATGTATTAAAATGAAGGTTGGCACCGAAATCTCATTATCAGAAATTTTAAAAAAGCATTTTGGTTTTACCAGTTTCAAGGGAAATCAGGAGATTATCATCCGGAACGTACTGAACGGGAGTGACACTTTCGTTTTGATGCCAACAGGAGGAGGTAAATCCTTGTGTTACCAGTTACCTGCCCTTATCATGCAAGGCACAGCCATCATCATTTCTCCACTGATTGCCCTGATGAAAAATCAGGTTGATGCCATGCGGAGTTTCAGTGAGGAGGATGGTGTTGCTCATTTTATGAATTCCTCACTCAACAAGGCTTCCATCGCAAAAGTGAAACATGACATCCTCGAAGGAAGAACAAAATTGTTGTATGTTGCCCCGGAATCACTCACCAAGGAAGAGAATATCCAGTTTCTGAAGAAAGTCAAGATTTCATTTTACGCCATAGATGAAGCACATTGCATTTCGGAATGGGGACATGACTTCCGGCCTGAATACCGACGGATCAGACCCATCATCAATGAAATAGGTACCCAGCCCATCATTGCGCTCACGGCCACCGCTACACCGAAGGTACAGCACGACATCCAGAAAAACCTGGGTATGCTGGATGCCAGCGTTTTTAAATCCTCCTTCCGCCGTCATAACCTTTATTACGAAGTGCGGCCGAAGAAGAATGTGACCAAGGAAATCATCAAATATATCAAAAGCAATACCGGAAAGTCTGGTATCATTTACTGCCTCAGCCGGAAAAAAGTTGAGGAATTAGCCGAAACATTGCAGGTAAACGGGATCAAGGCTTTGCCCTATCATGCCGGTCTCGATTCCGCAACACGTTCAAAAAACCAGGACAGCTTCCTGATGGAAGACGCGGATGTCATCGTAGCCACCATTGCTTTTGGCATGGGGATCGATAAACCGGACGTCCGGTTCGTGATCCATTATGACATACCCAAAAGTCTTGAAGGATATTACCAGGAAACAGGAAGAGCAGGCCGCGACGGTGGTGAAGGCAAGTGCATCTCGTTTTACAGCTATAAGGATATTCAGAAACTGGAGAAATTCATGCAGGGAAAACCTATTGCTGAACAGGAGATCGGTAAACAGTTGCTGCTGGAAACGGTCGCTTATTCTGAATCTTCGGTTTGCCGGCCAAAACAGTTGCTGAATTACTTTGGCGAAGAAATGGCCGAGAATTGCGATAACTGTGACAACTGTATTCATCCCAAAACGCTGTTTGAGGGGAAAGATGACATTGTCCTGGTGCTGAAGACCATTCTTGAGGTAAAGGAGAAATTCAAATACGATCATATCGCCAGCATCCTCGCCGGTATTAAGACTGCCGCCATAAAATCATACAACCACCAGATGCTTGAATTGTTTGGTGCAGGCAAAGCCCGGGATATCAACTACTGGAGCATGGTCATTCGGCAGGCCCTTATCGTCAGGTTTATACAGAAGGACATCGAAAACTACGGACTGCTTAAGCTGGATGAGAAAGGGCATGAGTTCCTGAGTAATCCGGTGTCCTTCCTGTTGTCCGAAGACCATGACTTCTCGGATACCGATGAGGAAGAGGAGAGCTTTGGAGGACCTGAAAGGCCCGGAACTGCTGATGAGGAGCTCTTCACCATTCTCAGGAACCTGCGTAAAAAGCTTGCCAAGCAGCTTCAGCTCCCCCCCTTCGTGATTTTCCAGGACCCGTCACTGGAAGATATGGCCATCCAGTACCCCATAACCCTGGAGGAATTGCAGAATATCACGGGCGTGGGTGCCGGAAAGGCCAAAAGATACGGAGCAGAATTCATCAAGATCATCCAGAGCTATGTGGAGGAAAAGGAAATCATCCGGCCCCAGGATATGGTGGTTAAATCAATCATCAACAAATCGAATCTGAAAGTCTTTATTATACAGAGCATTGACCGGCAGTTGGATTTTGAGGATATCGCTGCCGCGAAAAATATTGAAATGAGTGACCTGCTCGATGAGATAGAGGCTATAGTCAACTCAGGAACAAAGATCAATATTGACTACTACCTGAACAACATCATAGAAGAAGACCATCAGCAGGATATTTACGACTACTTCATGGAAGAGGCCGAAGATGAGTCCATTGAAAGTGCCTTGCAGGAATTGGGAGAGGACAATTACACCGAAGAGGAGATCCGACTGATGCGCATCAAATTCATGTCAGAACTGGGAAATTAGGCCCTGAAATACCTTCCCTTCCACCTGAAACCGGATGACATGCCGGTAACCACAAAGAAAACTACGTAAAACGGATAAATAAGTTCATACGCAAAGAAACGGCCAGCCGCCAGATCTTTGTTGAGAAACCTGAAGAATTCCTTCATAAACACCAGGTCGGCCAATGCTTTCCCGGCATACAGGACGGGAAACAACCAGGGGATCCTGCCCGTGAACAGCATGACAAGGGAAAGTATTACCGCGAGGTTTGACGAAAGAACCAGCATTCCTGTGTACAGTGTACCCGGATCACGATAATAACGGCTTTTGGATACCCATCGCCTGCGTTGCTGGATAAATTCGTTCCACGATGTGACTCCTTTGGTTTTAACTACTCCGGGCAAAGCTTTTAGTAACAAGACGGATTTTGCCGGATCGTGTTTGACCGTATGTAAAAACAGCGTATCATCCCCGGAAGGGGTGATCTCCTTCATCGGATCGTTATACCCCAGAAAAAGACTTCTTTTGTAAGCCAGGTTTGCGCCATTGCAGTACAAGGGATTCTTCCCGGCAGCCGCACCGGCTCCCGAGGCCACCAGGGTCAGAAATTCAACTTCCTGAAACTGGCCTAAAAAGGTGTCCGCAGCATCCATATCTACCAGTCCGATAATCATATCCGGCTCCTTCTGCTGGTTGATGAGGTCAATTGAAGCCAGCCATTTTTCGTTCATTACACAATCTGCATCCGAAGTGACTATCCACTCATGCGAGGCAATTCTTATCCCCTGCAAAATAGCGGATTTTTTCCCTCCGGCCTCATTCGTTGCATGTACCATATGGAAATTCGGATGCGTCCTGCAAAAATGCTGTACCAGGATTTCCGAACCGTCCTGGGATTGGTCATCGACAAGGATCACCTCATAAAGCTCTTCCGGATAATGCTGAGCCGCCAGCGAATTTAAAAGTGCAGGCAGGTTCGGCAATTCATTTCTGAAGGCAATGACGACACTTATCGTCGTTCTGCTTTCCGGTATCGAAATTCCGAGGGCAGGATATTGCTCCCAGAAGTACTTGAAAGTAAGGATCCGAAGGACGTAAAGTAACAGTAACCCCAGGGATATCGCAGTTAAGGCATACATGCGGTTTCACGCATTGCATCAGGTGGGTTTAACCGTCAACCATTTATCGATCTTTTCGAAAAGCTCGGTAATATTGACAGGCTTGGTGATGAAATCATCACAGCCTGCCTCCATGCACCGCAACTTTTCCTCGTTAATGGCATTGGCCGTCTGTGCAATAATCGGGATGGTTTTGTTGAACTTCTTGATTTCCTCGGTGGCAGTCAGGCCATTCATTTCCGGCATCTGTATATCCATCAGCACCAGGTCAATATTGCTTGTATTCCTGCAGATCTCCACAGCCTCACGTCCATCCGATGCCCGAATGACATTGGCCTTCGTCTGCCTCAGAAATCCTTCAAGAAATTTATAACTGAATTTATCATCCTCAGCTATCAGGAAAAGCTTACCTTCCCAGCTGGCATGCGTCCTGGTGTGCCTGCTTTCCTGGCGCTCCTCAATCTTGCGGGTTGCCCTGACAAAGGGAATGGTAAAACTGAACATAGAGCCTTCATTGAGCGTGGATTCAGCCCACATCTTGCCTCCGAGCAATTCCACCAGCCCCTTCGATATGGCCAGTCCAAGGCCCGATCCGCCATACTTCCTGGAGGGTGAACTGTCAGCCTGGATGAATCTCTCAAAGATAAGTTGCAGCTTATCGGGAGGGATGCCAATGCCGGTATCCTTCACATAAAACCGCAGGAAACCATTTTCGTCGAGATCGTAGCCAAATTCAATGTATCCCTTGTGTGTAAATTTGATGGCATTGCCAACCAGGTTGGTCAGGATTTGCCTCAGCTTGATCGGATCCGTTCTGATAAATGATTTTTCATCAGGGAAAGGCTTCTTCGTGATCAGTCTCACCTTCGATTTGTCTTTTCGCAGGTTCCGCGTCAGAAAGGTCGATTGAACCTGGCTCAGCAGATTATTCAGAGAGAATTCATCGTGTACGATATTGGCCTGCCCCGATTCGATCTTTGCAAAATCAATGATATCATCAATCAGGTTGATCAGCATCTTTCCGTTGCTGTTGATAATGCTTAGGTACTTCTTGCGATTGGCGTTGCTCAGGGAATTGTCATTTAACATTTCCGCAAATCCCAGAATACCGTTCATGGGCGTACGTATCTCATGCGACATATTAGCCAGAAAGGCAGTCTTAAGTTTATCCGATTCCTCAGCCTTGTCCTTGGCTTTGATCAGCTCATATTCGAGCTGACTGCGGTGCAGGGCAACAGAAACCTGATGCACAAATGTTTCGATGATGTGCTTGAACTTGATGATACTTTTATTGAGGGTAAGGATGGTGATGTTCCCGAGTTGCTTGTTATCCCTGGCAAGTGAAATGTTGTAGGCTTTGTGCAGGTGCAATAATTCCCTGGTTCTTGCCAGTCTGTCAGGAACGAGCTCTCCGATGTTGTGCTCAAAAATGTCATCTTTCAGGGTAACAACCATTCCGGCATTTTCGACATTAAATCCGATCTCCCCGGCAGGGAAGGTCATCCCCAAGATGGATCGTCCGAATATATCCTCGACTTGCTGGGTATACGGATCCAGACCCGAAAAACTCTCAACCACGTAAGAATTCGTTTCCTCATTATAGGAAGTCATGATAACTACTGCGCTTTCGAGGAAGGCAGCCAGCTTCTCCGGAATATACAGGTATATGTCATCCTTTGATGATAATCCCAGCAGTTCCAGGGCTGAATTGCTCAGGAAGATAAGATTGTCATGGTATACTCTTTCCTTCAGTTCTGCCATCTTTCTATCAGAAACATCCCTGGAATTGACAATTATACCCTTGATGGCAGGATTATCGAGCTGGTTTGAAAAAATGCTTTCAACATAGATCCACCTCTTGTTCTTATGCAGGCTGCGGTATTCCCTTTTTATTTGTTTGCCAGGATTTTCCAGGGCTTCTTTGAATACCAACCTGATCTGGTCAACATCATCGGGATGTACGATATCCACAAAAGGCTTATGTAACAGCTCTTCCAGATCAAAATCAGAGATCTTGTTTCTTTCAGAACTCTCGAAAATAATTTTCCCCTGCTTGTCGATAATTGAAATGGCATCGGACGAGTTCTGCAAAAGGGCCCTGAATTGTTCCTCTCTTTCATGCAGGGTCTCCATCCCGGTGCGGTCGGTTATTTCCCTGGCAATGCCAGCAATGCCATCCACTTCACCCAACGCATCAAATACCGGTGTTTTGTATGTCTCAAAATAGGCATTTACTGCATTGAGGTATTCAACCTGTTCTACGAAATGCCTTTTTCTGGTTCTTTTTACTTCTTCATCATTCCTCTGAAATTCCAGGGCTTTCTCGCGGGAGCAAAGATCAAAATCGGTTTTGCCGACAATGCTTTCGGGAATGCTGTGGTAAAGATCTGCAAAAGCCTGATTTACATACATGTATCTCCCATCATGATCCTTGAGCCATGCAAGATAAGGTATGTTGTCCAGCAACGCCTGCCGTAAGTCACGGCCTTTTCGTCTTGCCATATCGTTACAATGAAATGAATAGGTTGCTTACTCTTTTTTCCGTCTGTTTATTTCATCCCTGATCTGTGAAGCTTTTTCATAATTCTCCTCCAGAATGGCTTCATTAAGCATATCCTTCAATTCCTGTAAATTATTGTTTTTAAGTTCATCGGCAAAGGTCGGGTCCTGAACATGAATGCTTCTGGAGGGCGATGCAGGATCATTACCGGTTTGAACGGCTGCCTCCTTTTCAAAATCAAGTATAATCCCGGCCTTTTTAAGTATCTCTTCGGTGGTGTAAATGGGACATTTGAACCGCAGAGCAAGTGCAATTGCATCAGAGGTTCTGGCATCAATTTCAATAATGCGCTGACCATTGTCACAGGTCAGCTTGGAATAAAAAACACCTTCTTCCAGTTTGTAAACCGTAATTTCCAGCAGGTCAATGTTAAAGGTATGGGCAAAATTCAGAAACAAATCATGGGTCAGGGGCCTGGGAGGCTTTAATCCTTCAAGCTGGATGGCAATAGCCTGTGCTTCAAAGCCGCCAACAATAATCGGGATCCTTCTCCTGCCATTCTCCTCCGCCAGTACCAAAGCATAAGCACCGGTTTGCGTCTGACTGTAAGAAATTCCAAGCACGTTGAGTTTGACTTTGTTCATTATCTCCGGTCCTGTAAGTTCTGTTTAATACACAAATATAATGATTTCCTCTGTTTAACCTGAAAAATCCGCTCCCGTAAATGCAATATGTTGTTTGTGTTCGCTTTACAATGCCTGTGGAAGACTGCATGCAGACGACAGGGACGCATTTCAGGGAACGCTGGTTATTTTTATCTTAATTTGGCTAATTATTTTGCAGTTAATGCAAAGTTTTATATTTTTGCAGACCCAAAATAAAACTGAAATTTTATACAGATGTACGCAATAGTAAGCATAGCCGGACAACAATTTAAGGTTGAAAAAGGCAAAAAGGTGTTTGTTCACAAGCTTCCCGGTGAAAAAGGAGATGAGGTAAGTTTTGACAAAGTTCTGCTCATCAGCAATGACGACAAGGTAAATGTTGGAACACCCTATCTGCCGGATGCCGTTGTCTCCGCTCAGATTGTTTCACAGTTAAGGGGTGATAAAGTGTTGGTATTCAAGAAGAAGAGAAGAAAAAGTTATCAAAAACTGAATGGACACAGGCAGTATTTCACTGAGATCCTGATAGAGGATATTGCTGAAACCGGAGGTACAAAGAAAACCGAGAAAAAGAAGGTTGCAGAACCCAAACAGGAAGCTGCTGCTGAGGTTATTGCTACTGCTGTAAAAGCTGAAAAGGCCGTGAAAGCTGTAAAGCCCGAAAAAGCAGAGGCCCCGAAGAAAGCTGCTCCAAAAGCAGGGACAGCAGAAAAGGTCAAGAAAGCTCCGGCAAAGAAGACAGCTCCGGCAGCTGAAAAGAAGCCTGCCGCCAAAAAACCTGCTGCCAAAAGTGAAGGTAAATCAAAGAAGTAAAACAAAAACTAAAATAAAAATCCATGGCACATAAAAAAGGAGC
>DIAS01000016.1 GCA_002415855.1 Bacteroidales bacterium UBA5072 | reverse complement strand
TAATTGTCCGGAACCTGATGATGGCGAAAATGGCAAACAATCCCAGGACAATGCCCAGTTCAAGTTTCACCCACCGAAGCAGCGCGCAAATCATAAAAACAACAATTCCGGTTATCAGCTGGGCAAACATGTATTCCGGACGGTGATTCCATTTAAGATATATCACCCTGGAAATGATAAGTAAAACAAACAGGTTAATACCGAATTGGATAAGCAGCTCGTAGAATTCGGTGCTTGCCACGGAAGGGCAAAACTGAACTTCCAGTATAGGATTGCAGATTGCAGGTTCCATAATTTTTTTATTAAATTGTTATCATTGTACTGATCCTGCTGTACCCGTTTTTTTCTTTTGGGATACCCTTTATCCGGGAAGATCACCTGGGTCGTTCCTGTTTGTCAGGTTTTTTGATATCAGACAGAAGTTTGTTCTCTTCAGCCACCGGCTTCTTTTCCACGTTCGCAAACTCAACTGCGTTGCCACCGTCAAGTTCCGGAGCCCTGTACATGGTCTCATTTTCAATCTGAACAGCCAGCAGATCCAGTCTTTCCCAGGCAGAACGGATGTCATCAGATTCAGCTGAAGGAGGAACGTACCTGACCGTTTCTTCAATAGCGACCATCAGTGCATCGAGACGAACAAAAGCCTCAATAACCTCGTCACTATTAAATTCCTCCGGTTCCGATTGAGCGAAAACTGCAGGACCGGATACAAATGCTGCCCACAAAACAAAGGCCAGTATGCAGGCGTGTCTGGTGTTGGTTTTTGTTTTCATTTCATTCTTATTTAAGGGTTGGTTAAAAGAATATACCGAGATATATGTATTTTACTATCTCCATTTGCAGCGAATTAATTTCCTGAGATTGTAATCAGAACAGGCGAAGGAAATGCTCTTTCCCGGAAGGGCCCCATCCCGGGCAATGCTTCTGATTAAAAATAGTTGTGAATCTCAGATTTAAATCAGATAGCATTGTTTACTTTCATTAGTCGCTAATGAAACAGATATGTCAACACGACAGTATTATTTTACTGGAAAAATTTTATGAATATTAAACTAACGCCTAAATGCACGGCTCTTCCTAATAATAATTATAGCTAACAGTATTAAACAACATGTCATTAAACTATACAATACCACTTTACCTGTTTGCCGGATTGGGTCATCATTTCCGATGAGCACAAAACTGCTCCAAAAAACCGGATGAAGATTCTTGGACCCTTTCAGAAAAGAGATCTTGGCTTGTTGTAAGGCCCTGTCTTTCTCCATTCCCTTTTTAAGGTTCCTGTTGAATGATATCATGATTTCTTTTGTTGTTTGATCATTAACTTTCCACAAGCTCATGATGATGTTCGGACAACCGGCAAATTTAAATGCTCTGGCCAGGCTAAGGATACCCTCGCCTTTTTCGATATGGCCAATCCCTGTTTCACAACCGCTGAGTATTACCAACCTGGCCAGAATATTCATGTTATATAACTCATTGGTATAAAGAAATCCGTTTTCGGAATTTTGGTTATCAATGGCAAAGGCAAAATAGGAATTCTGCGGATCCTTGTCATCAAGAAAAGTATGGGTGGCCAGATGCAGGATGTTAACTTTTGACGCAAGTGCTCTGAATGATCTCTCGGTTGCCTTTTTACCGGTTATGGAAATCCCATTCCAAATGGCCTGACATGCCTCAATCTCATCCTGATTGGCATACAGCGAACTCAGTATATATGGCTTTAGTGTGCCGGCACTGCTGTTTTGGCTATTGTCATAGGCAGGTGCATAACCAAGATAAGAACGCCATCCCTTTGACTCAAAATCATCGTTCTCGGTCATTAATGAAGCAGAATAGTCATAGCTTATCTGAAATTTCATGATGAGATAGGGCAACATGGAATAATCGGTCTGTTGCGAACGAGATTCCTGGGTAAGGAGAATTTCAAAGGGCAGATAGCACAAATAACCATCCGGAATAATGATCAATTCTTTTACGGGTGATTTTATTTCCTCCAGAACCGGCGACAAAATCTTGAGAAAAAGATATCGTGCGGTCCTTTCAAATTCTTTAAATAACAAAACATCGTTCTCCACTTCCAGGATATCCGCATTGCCCAACTGGTTAAGAAGCACTTCCAGGTTATGGTCGAATTCATCATTTTTTGGTATTGCTTGAATGATGAACTGATTTTTGGTTATCCCGACCATGTAGATTTTATCAAGCCCTACATAATACTGAATCATTAAAGAGCGATTGGATGGCAGGTGTCTTTGGATTTCTTTCACCTGAACAGTTTTCGCATCATACTTTAGCTTATAATACCGGGGATATTTTTTTTCCATTTCTGATATCAAGGTTATGTATTCTCTCAGCTTGTCATCATACAGGACTTTAATATCATTAAAATCTCCAGCCGTGCTCTTCATTCTTAATAATTGGTCCTTATATACCGAAAGTTCTCCTTTAAGCCTTAATTCTAATTCCAGAATAGTGTCGGGGATCCCAGAAAACTCTTTTGCTCTAATCTCATTTACCTGATCCAACAAAATATTTCCTTTGCTTTTTTCCATAAATGCAAAGGTTTTCATAATATATGTATTGTTCCTGCTTAATTCAAATGCTTTGAATGAAGCCTCCACGCCCAGGTCGGTGATTTGTGTCTGAAGTAATGCCTTTACTTCTTTCGTTTCAACACTAAATAATTCCTTTCTGCTTAAATCATTTAGCAGCAGAGCTCTTTCCAGGATTGCAATACATGAATCCAGGTATACCGGATATTTTTTATGCAGGGACCAAGTAAAATATAAATTTGCCTGTTCAAACATCACCCGCATATTTTCCTTGGGTAACAGGAATGTTGAGAGGTTTTCAAGGCTTTCAAAATAAGCATGCTCGGCTTTCGCAAATTCTTCCTGGTCCCTGTAAACATTTCCAATTCCAATAAGCGCCTTGGATCTCATTAAATGTTTGTCCTTATATACCAGGTTTGAGAGGTTAAGACTTTTTGTATAATAAAAAAAAGCACTATCAAGCACATGCTGCCTGTAATACAAATCACCCAAAAACCGGTAATTGTCAATAAAATCCGGATCATTTTTCAAGTGCAAGGCTATCGCTTTATTTACATAAATGATCGCACTGTCATAGTCCTCCCTTTTTTGATAAAGATGCGCCAGCAATATCAGATTCGATTTTAATGAATTGCGCACATAGGATATATCCTTCTCCTGTTTCAGCAATTGTAGAGCCTTATGCAGACTTTTAAAAGCATCCTGCTCCATACCCATGGAAAACTGATATTCGCCCTGATACATGAAATACAGAGCACTTAAGTAATTATAATCCCCTTCATTTTTTTGAACATACCTGTTTGCCAGCTCAAAGTACTGCATGGACTTGTCCAGATTGCCCAAATTGTAATAAGCTTGTCCAAGGAAGTTGCAGGTTGATCTGAGCAGACTGCTGTCCCTGGTTAAAGGTGTACTGTTAAAAGTGACTATCTGCAAAAATTGGACAATTGCATTATCAAAATTACCCAAGGTGAAGTAATATATCCCTGTGGCATTGATCATGGATGCTCTGTGAACTCCGGCAGTGTCCAAAAGCTCTAACTCAGCAGCGTGATCTTTCAAAAGTTGGTCGCCCATAAGTACATAAGTATGTAATTCCTGAAGCCTGGTATGTTGGTTGGCACACCAACACAAGGCATAGATTGCCTCCAGCCTTTGTACTATCAGATCCTCCTTGGTGGATAACCGGATAATCTCCCTGCAGATATTTTGAACACTATCGAAATTGCTGTAATAGTAAGTATCAATACGCTCCTTTAGTTCGCTGATTTTGCGAATAGCTCCTTCATGTTGAGGCTGGGCCCAACATACAACGTTGATAATCAGACAATATATAATTAAGTGCCTGCGAATAATTAAGGATATTACTTAATCATTTATTCCTGTCATCTGATTATTTCTTTATACACAATTTTTGTTTTTTGCAGCATATTGGCAGTGTCGAGATATCCAATAGGTGCCATCAGAACAACCTCATCGCCGCTTTTCAGCTGAAGTTTCTTTGGCATGCGTACGGTCCTTATTTTCGTCAGGTCATCGTATGAAACATCCTCCAGAACAGAAAGTAACTTACCATTTTTATATAATTCCACTTCGCCCTCGTTAACCCGGGTAAAAAAGCTGATGAATCTTGTTTTTGGAGTCGCTGGTAGCATTGGCATATCTTTTGCGTTTACCGCAAAAAGGCCACATGTATCCGGAGCAGGAGGACAAGGATTGGGCGGATGATAACAGGAAATCACTGCCGTTTTGTACTTGACGGCAGAATCAGTTAAGCATTTGGAAATCGCCAATGTTGTTATGCTCATGCTTTCAATTTGCATGCTCAATTCTTCATTTAGCTTTTTATCCAGACTATCAAGAAGGTCACGCTGGTTAACCATTTCATCATTGATTGACTGTAAATCGCTGATATACTTGAAGTCCGATTGAGGATTCTGTGATTGCTCACAGATCTTTACTATCCCCGGTGTACCCGAAGTACATCCGGATAAAGCAATAAGAAGCAGAACCTGTAGCCTTTTGTGGGTCATAGTATTATTGGAGTTTGGAGTTAACTAAATGTAGTCAATTTTTAATAAATTTACTATACCTTTCTTCAAAAACTTCTCCTAAATGACTGACCAAAAATTCATTGACAGCATTCTGACTGGAGGAGGTGAAATGCATAAAACCATCGACAGGTTTTATCATGAGAACTTCAGTCTCGTATATCAGATGATGGGGGCGCACAAACTGATAAAGGAGGAAGTACTGGATGCATATTCCGATGCCATAACCGCTTTCGTTGAAAACATCAGGTATCAGAAGTTCAGGGGTGATTCGAAATGCAGGACGTATTTTATCAGGATTTTTAATAACAAATGCATTGATATCATCCGAAAAAAAACGACTAATAGAATAAATAAGTACACTATTTCTTTGGAGGATTTAGGGACGGATCTTATTCAGGAAGTTGTGGATGAGGAGAAAAACACCGGTTTTACAGAGTTCCTGTTTCAGCTCAGCGAGATCTGCAAGGAATTGCTGATGGATTGGAGTGACGGGTATTCAATGGACGAGATTGCTGTCAGAAACGGCTTAAAAAACGCTCATACGGCTCGAAGTAAAAGATACAATTGCTTTAAACAGCTCATGACAATTCTGCAGAAAAATAATATTGTCGATGCAAACCTTAATATGATTTCGGATGGAGAACAATTTTAACGATATTGAAAGATTCTTCAACGGTGCCATGGACGCTAAGGAGACCGCCGAATTTGAAACGCGTAGAGCGAATGACAAAGAATTTGCCAGGGATTTCTTGCTTTACAGGCAGGCAAATGAAGTGGTCAGGCTTGGTGCACGACAACGGTTGAAGAAGCATCTCGATGAGCTTGGACAATCCGAAATGGCAGTTACCATGATCAGCACATACGGCAGATATTATTTGCTGAGAAAATACTGGTATGCTATTGCCGCAACAGTAGTGATATTAATAGGACTGGGATACTTTACTTACCATAGTATACATCCCGGCAAATCCATACCCACATTAGCCCAGTTATTTGACTCATACTATGAGGTTCCAAAAGCTGACCTTGCTATGGTAAGGGGAGATCATGCAGAAGAGCCACTTTCCCTGGCCTGGAATTCGGCTATCCAACAATACAGTGAGGGACAGTATAATATTGCAGCTGAGGATTTCAGAGTATTATTGGCCAACTCGGAGTTTACCCACAGATCGGTGGCGAATTTTTATCTGGGCATATGCTATCTGAATACTAATTTACCCGACAGTGCTATCACCCATTTCAGTAGTATTTCTCCAACCAGTTCCCTAAACCAGGATGCAAGCTGGTACCTTGCCTTGAGTTATCTTAAAACAAATAATTTAAAAAGAGCTTCCGAAGTATTTAAAAATATTGCGACATCAAAGAAACATTACAAAAAAGAACAAGCTGAAGAAATTCTTGATTTGTTACCCGAAACGGATTAACCAACTATCTCCGCAGTCGTCATTCCCGGCAACAATTATTGGTTTGCCGGACCATCATAAAAGCCATCCGTTTGGTTTTCTCCTTAAAACCGGAAAATTGTTTTACTTTTGAACATGGCAATTCAATTAACGCGGCAAATATGAAAAATATCCTTGCACAGATCCGGACCTGGAAAACCCATATCGAAAAATATTCTCTGGCGAAAATTTCGTTTATTATACTGGGAGTTTCTTCCACGATCTGGTTCCTGATACGTGTCATTCCCAAGCCACAACGTGCCGCTTATCCGTGTATGCGGGCGGCAGCACCCATTATGTCCGGTTTTGTCGTTTACTTGCTGACCCTGTTAGGGACTTTTGCTGCATTTAAGAAAGCCAGGCAGAACTTTCAGCGTTCCCATTATTGGTTAGGAACATTGTTCCTTTTGTTGACAATTGCAGGCTTTGCGCTGTTTCTAGGGCAGAGAACCGAGACACTCTATGCCAGGAACAAGGCTGAATGGGTAATTACGCCCAATAATCCTGTCGGTATGGCAAAAGGGATTTATCCGGGCAGGGTGGTCTGGATTCACGACCCTGGTGTTGCCAGCTGGGATGGTGAAACAGGAAACTGGTGGGATGAAAATATCACCTCACAGGCTGAGACCGATAAAATGCTTTCCCGGTCGCTTATTGAGCTTACAGGTGAAAAATCTGAAAAGAAAGCCTGGACAGCCCTCTTCGTGTCTTTTAATACGAAACAAAAGAGAAAGGACCTGACCTACCGGCCCGATCAGAAAATTGCCATAAAGATCAACGCCAACAACACCTATGGTCATACCAATTCCGAGGAGATAAATGCAACCCCGCAAATGGTGCTGTCGCTTCTTAAAAGTCTGGTTCATGAAGCCGGTGTCTCCCAGCAGAATATTACCGTTTTTGATGCAAGCCGGTTCATCACCGATAACATATTCGACAAATGCCACACTGCCTTCCCCGACGTAATCTTTGTGGACAATACGGGTGGCGATGGTCGTATAAAATCGACCTATGTTGACAATGCCATTCCCTATTCCGTAGATAATGGCAAACTGGCTACGGGACTGGCTTCCTGTGCGGTTGAAGCCGATTATCTCATCAATATGGCATTGCTGAAGGGACATATTGGTCAGGGGGTTACACTTTGTGCGAAGAATTATTACGGGGTTACGAGTATTTATAACGACTGGAGAAAGAATGCACACAATAATTTCGACCAGGACCGGGAGGGAAAGCCCAGGTATATGACATTTGTTGATTTCCTGGCCCATCCGGATCTGGGACAAAAAACCATGCTATTCCTGATTGATGGCGTTTATGGAGCAAGGCTCGTCAATGGTGTTCCGGCTCCAAAATGGCAGATGGCTCCCTTTAACAACAACTGGCCTTGCAGTTTACTGGCCTCGCAGGATCCGGTCGCCATTGATGCTGTGGCACTTGACCTGTTACGCTCCGAATGGCCTGATATGCCTGACATTGCATTTAGCGATCAGTACCTCATTGAGGCTGCTATGGCAGACAATCCCCCGTCAGAAACCAGCTATGACCCGCAACGCAGCCATGTGAAAGCAGCCAGTCTTGGTGTTATGGAACATTGGAACAATGCAAATGACAAGCTGTACAGTCGCAACCTCGGTAAAAAAACAGGGATTGAGCTGATCCGGAAAACGCTTGTGTCCAAATAAGAAATGCCTGATAATAAGGCCGGCATTTGGTGATTCAGGGCCTTCTTTGCTCACGGGCGGATCACGGCATATTGACGGAAAATTACATTTATACCTATCCTTTGATTAATTTCTTCTATTTTTGATGACAGCATATGACAACCCTATCATGTCGCAATGGAGAAAAATATTAGCTGTAATTCTTTTTTTCTTTGCTGTCGGTTTTTCCAATGCCCAAAGCTGGAATATCGATTCGGTGATGCAGGAGCTTGACAAAGCCATACTTTCCCGTTCTGCCGTCGACAAAGCCAAAACACAGAAGATCGAAAATATCAAAATTATGCTCCATCAGCTTCGTCCCGATGAAGTTCAGGCACGATACAGACTGGCTGAATCTCTTTATGATGAATATAAATCGTTTACCTATGATTCGGCGTTCAAATATGCAGTTTATATGGATAACCTGGCCCGTGAGCTCAGGGACGACCAGCGAATCTCATCAGTCAAGATCAAAATGGGATTCATTTTCCTTTCATCCGGCTTGTTCAAGGAAGCCATTGACACTCTGTTGACCGTTCAGCCTGAAAATCTGGATAAGGAACA
>DIAS01000144.1:13598-14450 GCA_002415855.1 Bacteroidales bacterium UBA5072 | reverse complement strand
CAATTACTGCCGGTTCAGGGAGGTACAACGCTGACAGTTATGCGGCCTGACGGTACAAAAGCTGAAAAGTTCTATTCCTGTACAGGCGGTAGTATATGCCTGAACCGCGCACATGAAACTGATGATGGCAGGATCATAGTTGCCGAATCTGACAGTGAAAACCGGGCCGGGGTCAGATTGGCTTCAATATGGTATAACAGACCCTTGCATACAAGAGCTGACCTGGCATCATCGATCCCAGGGGATTTTTATAATGTACTTCCGCTCCGATCCGACAAATATCTTGTTTCCTACCGTAAATCTGGCTCAGATCGGTTTGCTCTTTATGAGTTTAATCCTGAAAGGGGATCACTTGGACAGGCAGTATTTAATGATCCTGATTATCATATACTTGATATCGTCAGGGCCAAACCGTATGAAAGACCAAAAAAGCTTCCGAGTGAAGTGGATATGCAGGTGAAGACAGGTTTGCTTTTATGCCAGGATATTAATTTCAAGGATCCGTTTCTTCCGGAGAATTCCATCGCTTTGAGAAAAGCCATGAAGATTGAGGTTCTTGGCGTTGATACAACCTATGGAGTTGTTGATGTTGAAAAAGACGGTTCGTTTCAGCTGAAAGTCATGGCAGATAAACCTTTCCGCATCAGAACACTTGATAAAGATGGCAATGTTGTCGCCGGTCCGTGTTCCTGGTTATGGTTGCGTCCGAATGAGCGGCGGGGATGTATAGGATGCCACGAAAACCCGGAGCTGGCTCCTGAAAATATAGTTTCTCTTGCAGTTAAAAAATCACCGGTTATTATACCAGTTCATATAACTGATGTTAAGGAGAAGCTGGTAGAACTTGAGTAG
>DIAS01000144.1:12556-13268 GCA_002415855.1 Bacteroidales bacterium UBA5072 | reverse complement strand
TGTAATTTATAAGCCTTATCACCGGTGGGCCAGGGAACATGTCAATAATCTGACTGCTACCACTGACCATCCGCTTAGATGCTCATCCTGCCACCTGTATATTCAAAAATCAGGTATTATTTCGAAGATGGTCAATGCGAAATACTATTCGCCATTTAATCTGGCAACGTCACCTGATGGAAAATACCTTTATGTGGTTGCGGAGGAAGGCAATGCTTTACTGGTGGTTAACACTGAAAAGAACAAAGTCACAAAGGAGATTAAGGTAGGTGTCCGACCGCACAGCGTTGTCCTGAGCAGGGATGGAAAAACAGCTTATGTAAGCAACCAGTGGTCGGATAATGTGTCGGTAATTGATCTTGAAAAATATATCGTTACAGATACACTTGAGACAGGAGGTGGCCCGGCCGGCCTTATCCTTAGCGCTGACGGGAATTCGCTTTATTCAGCCAATTCATTTTCATCTGACCTGTCGGTAATAGACCTTATCTCAGGTGTTGAGCAGAACAGGCTTACTACAGGGAATAATCCCACCGGAGTGCAGATAAGTCCTGATGGCAACCTGGTGCTTGTCACCAGCCGCCGGACACTTGGGTTACCATATGGAGATACTTTAAGGTGTGAACTTACGGTTGTGAATGATAAAAAGCAGAGGATTGCCGAACGCCTCGATATTAAACAGGCCTATATGATGGAGAATATTGCCTTTACT
>DIAS01000144.1:1798-12283 GCA_002415855.1 Bacteroidales bacterium UBA5072 | reverse complement strand
CATCGGGAGACCTGGCGATAATTCCCCTGATAAGGCCTAAAAACAATGTTCCGACAATACAGATTGAAAGAGGATGGATGATGACAGGTGGCATTGGGATAGTTGAACAGAAACCTTCAGGAAGAATCATACAATTACTCCTGGACGAACCTAATGCCTATTATGCCGACCCCTTTGATATTGCAGTAACTCCTGACGGGAAAAAAGCATTTGTTTCACACGCGGGTGTCAATTGTATATCTGTGATTGATATCGACGCAGTCAGGAAGCTAATTTCTGAATCGGACGATAGGATGCTTACAGCATATTCCAACTACCTGGGCACAAGCAGCAGAATAGTTCTGAAACGTATCCCAACGGGAGCAAACCCGAAGGGAATGGCACTGTCACCGGACGGGAAAAAACTATATGTTGCAGAGCATCTTGAGGACAGAATTGCAGTAATCAGTACTGAAAGCCTTGAAACCATCGGTAATATATCCCTCGGAGGACCACGCAGGATAACGGTCGCACGGGAAGGCCGCCGTCTGCTCAATAATGCAGGACATACTTTCCAGTCACAGTATTCATGTTACACCTGTCATCCTGATACCCATGAAGACGGGTTGGTCTACAACATGGCGTCGAAAGATATGGGTCGCAATATGACAAATACGCAATCGCTCAGGAACATAGGTGATACTCCTCCATATAAATGGAATGGCAAAAATCAGAGTATTTACAAGCAGGATGGAATGCGATTTTCGACCGTTCTGACAAGAAATGAGGCTTTCAGCTATAAAGAACTGGATGCTATTACGGCCTACATTATGTCAGGTGTACCTAATCCGCCAAACTTGGTCTATAATCCCGACGGAAAACTAACTGAAGCGCAAAAACGAGGTAAAGATATTTTTCAAAGATCACATGACAGCAAAGGATTTGAAATACCGGTTGTCAACCGCTGCGTTACCTGCCATCCGGCCCCCTATTTTACAAATAAGAAAATGACAGGTGTCGGCACACTTGCAGCCACTGATGATTCAATTCTTTTTGATGTACCTCATCTTAACAATATTGTTTATTCGCCCCCTTACCTTCACGATGGCCGTGCCGCCACTCTTGAAGAGATATGGACATTGTACGGCAAAACCGAAGAACATGGTGCAGTTAATGACCTTACAAAAACACAGCTTAATGATCTTGTCGAATATCTGAAATCCCTTAGGGATCCGGAATATGAACAAAAAACTTCCGAAATACATAATGCTTCATTTATACACAAATTATTCAAGTAATCATGAAAAAACCTCCCAGAGCGCATCTGCTTAAATATGCCATAGGAGCAATTGTAATTATAGGTATTGTATCGACAGGTTTTGTCTTAGTGAAAAAATCCGGAAATGTTCAAAACTCCCGGAAGGCTGATAAAGATGCAGTTTCGGCAAAGACACAGGATCAGGAAATTAAAATACCTTCAAGTAGCTCTCTGATTAAGGAAGCGAAGGCGATGCCGGTATATGGGCATTGGCGAAATTTTACCACCAAGGATGGATTACTTAATGATCATGTGTATACCGTTCGAATTGTCGGCGACAGCGTTCTGGCTGGCACTCATGATGGCCTTGCAGTTTATTCCAAAGGCAGGTGGCACACATATACCACAAAGGATGGTTTGGCACATAACGGAGTTGTATCAATCGATTATAGCAAAACGACGGGTGATGTCTGGATTGGAACTCTGGGAGGGCTGAACCGCTGGTCAGGTGGCAAATTTGAAACTTTTAATCAGTTCAACAGCGGCATGCCCAATGATCTGGTTTATTGTGTTTATTGTGACGGGAAGGATATTTGGGTCGCCACAGGCGGCGGTGCCGGCCATTATGATACTTTTTCAAAACAATGGGAAATTTTCACTGAACAGAATGCTCCCATGCATGAACCGTGGACCTACGGGGTCTCGACAGGTAACGGGAAGGCTTACATTGCCGCATGGGGTGGTGGTGTGATAGAGTACAATCTGAAAACCAGGAAATTCAGGGATTATACCGACCCTGATGGCTTTATGGAAATTGACCTGCAGCCCGATGATGGCGTTATACACGATATCACAACTGCAACAACCTATTCGGATAGTATTCTTTGGGTTTCTACCTATTTCGGTTTGAGCCGTTATGACGGCAAAAACTGGAGGGGATACTTTGACATGAACAGCGGCCTGGCAAGCAACTTCATCAACTTTGTGAGGGCAGTAGGTCCTGTTGTGTTCATCTGCTGTGACAATGGATTAAGCAGCACTGACGGCAAAAGCTGGGTGACTTATAAGAAAAATGACAATAACAGCGACGGAAAGGCTATCATTAAAAATTTTGGCCGTAAAGATGAAAACAACACTGATACACTTACTACAGTATTGCCTTTATCCCCGTCCATTGCACATAATTTTATAATTGGCGTTGATGCTGATGAAAATTACCTGTGGGTGGCTACGGAAAAAGGAGTCAGTTGTGGTGAGCGGCTCAGATAACCAATGCATTTATTAATAATAGAAAATAATTTCAAAAATCTACCATGGATAATAAGCTATCGCTGATCGATCTGACAAAGCTTACGGAAGGTGAGCGGATTGAAATGAAGAAACTGGGCATACTCTCAGAAAATGACCTCGTTAATGAATACAGTTACCCTGCTGTTCACAGGGACCGCCCACCGATCGAAAAATTCTCTGTACATGCTCCCCAGGTTATTAATGAAGCCTATGACTATCAGAAACCGTCATCTTTTACAAGAGCTTTGAGGCTTGAGTTGGGAGGCTATAAAATATTGCTTATTTCAGGTACTGCCAGTGTCAATGAAGAAGGGAAAACAGAGCATCCGGGAGATTTCAAAGCCCAGACCTGGAGAACCTACCGGAATATTACAAACTTGCTTAAAGCTGAAGGAATGACCTGGCATGATGTTGTAAGAACTACTAATTATCTGAGGGACATTGAGCGGGATTATGCAGAATTCAATAAAATCCGTACTTCATTTTTCAGGTGGATGAATCTTGATCCTCTGCCGGCAAGCACAGGGATTCAGGCCAGGTTGTGCTGGGAAACTCTTCTCGTAGAAATTGAAACCTATGCTATTTGTAAAATAAACTAATCTTCTAAATATGAAACTGAGGTTTAGAATTTTGCTTTGTTCTCTTCTTCTGATATCTGTATCACATGTTTACGGACAGGAAAAGCAAGTGAACTACGGCAATATTCCTGATGAATTGGTAGCCTATGATAAATACCAGAGAGCTTATAAATATCATTTTCTTACACCGATAGAGTTTTACGGAGCAGGCCGTGAAATACCTGCGCCAAAGGACCTGAAAGAGATCAGGATAGGATTTCTCGGGCCTTTGGAAGGCTCACCCATTTCATCACTTGGCAAACAGATGCTTCAGGGATCGATGCTGGCTATTGAAGAAGCCAATAAAAAAGGAGGTTACCATGGAATTCCTTACAAGCTGATGGTACATACTGATGTCGGTCTGTGGGGTGCTGCTGCCAACGAAGTTGTCAAAATGGATGATGAAAAGGTTTGGGCCTGGCTTGGTACAATTGATGATAACAATTCTCATGTGGCAATCAGGGCCACCTTAAAACTGGAGATTCCTAATATGAATACAGGAGATCCGGATCCCACTTTTACTGAAACAAACATACCCTGGGTTGTACGTGTAATCCCTGACGACCGGCAAAGCGGTTATGCACTGGTCGACTACATATTTAATAAGATGGGACATACCAGGGTGGCCGTGATAAGGGCAAATAATCGCTATGGCAGGGTTGGGATACTGCACTTCACAAGATCAGCAACCCGGATTGGCTTTCCCATAGTAATAGAAGAGCGTTTCATGGATGGGGAAACTGATTTTAAAGATCGCTTGCAGCGCATAAAAGCGACATCACCTGATGCCATCGTGATTTGGGGAAATGCAAGGGAATCTGCACTCATTTTACAGCAGGTCCGTGAATTGGGGATGAAACAACCTGTATTTGGTTCTGACAGAATGGTCAATCCCGAATTCTTAAAAATTGCAGGCAAGTTGGCAGATGGTGTGGTGACTACCTGTCAGTATAATCCTGATTCAGATGATCCGAAATTGAAGACATTTAAATCCAACTATATTAAAAGGTTTGGCCAGGAACCTGATGTTTTTGCTGCGCACGCTTATGACGGTATGAATATTCTTATTGCAGCTATCGAGAAGGCCGGATTGAACCGGGTATTAATCCGTGATGTGCTCACTGATATGAAAACTTTTCAGGGTTATGAGGGAGTAACCGGCAAAGTTGTCTTTGATGCAACCTGGAATAATGTCAGACCCATCTTTATGGCAGAGGTCCGTAACGGTAAATTTATTTTTTCTCCTGCCCCCCGATTTGAAAAGGAGGATAAAATATACAAGAAGCCTAAATCCGGTTATCAATATTAAGGGAAATAAACATGGAATCAAATAGTTTTAATGACCCGTCACTTTTCGGAGAATGCTCTGTCCCCGTGAAGGTGGGCAGAAAGTCAAAACCTGGTCCGACAGTTGTGGATGTAAAAGGAATAAAGTTCGGATCTGCAGAGGTTGTCATTATTGCCGGCCCCTGTTCGGTTGAAAACCGGGAACAAATGATGGAAACAGCTAAAGCTGTCAAGTCCGCAGGAGGGGTGATTCTAAGGGGAGGTGCTTTCAAACCACGTTCTTCTCCTTATAATTTCCAGGGGTTGGGAGAGGAAGGACTGAAATTACTTCAGGAGACCAGAATCGAAACAGGATTACCCATTGTCACGGAAGTTATGGATACCCGGATGGTTGACCTGGTTGCCGGATATGCTGATATAATGCAGGTAGGCTCAAGGAATATGCAAAATTATCCATTGTTGAAGGAAGTCGGGATGCTCCGGAAACCGGTATTGCTTAAACGCGGCATGATGTCAACAATAGAGGAGTTTTTACTGGCTGCAGAATATATACTTAACCAGGGTAACGAACAGGTAATCCTGTGCGAAAGAGGGATACGCACGTTTGAAACCAGCACAAGAAATACCCTTGATCTCAGCGCAGTACCTATGCTTAAGCATTTGAGCCATCTTCCGGTGATTGTTGATCCGAGCCACGGAACCGGACACCGTTGGATGGTGCCGCCAATGGCTAAGGCCGCTGTTGCAGCCGGAGCCGACGGACTCATAATGGAAGTGCATTATAAACCCCAGGAGGCTCTGTGCGACGGACATCAATCCCTGAGCACCGATGAATTTACCCTTCTTATGACTGATCTGAAGAAGATTGCACAAGCTGTCGGAAGGGATATTTATACTCATGAGATTAAGTAAGACTATATCTCAGTCATGCCTGATTGCAACAGTAATAATTTTCACTTCAGGTATAGCTTTTACGCAGGATCTATCACTTCCGGGGCAATCCGTTAAAATCGGATTGCTTATACAGGATAGCAGGTGGACTTCAGCAGTTCATGGAGCTGAGCTCGCCATCAGTAAGACAAATGAGAATGGTGGCCTGAACGGCCGGATGTTTCAGCTTGTTGTCCGGTCAATGGAAGGCCCCTGGGGAACAGGATCGAAACAGGCGGTTAACCTTATTTTTGAAGAGAAAGCAGGGGCGCTTATAGGCCTGCATGACGGACGAAATGCACACCTGGTTGAACAGGCAGCGACAAAATCGCAGGTGGTATACCTTTCTGCATGGACTGGTGACCCGACATTGTCGCAGGCATTTGTTCCCTGGTTCTTTAACTGTGTCCCAAATGACAACCAGCAGGCAGCTTCAATATTTAAAGAAATATATGAAGTAAGGAAATACAGAAATATAGTTGTTGTTCATGGAAAAGACTACGATTCCGAAAAAAGCTATGCCAGCTTCATTAATACCGTAAAGAAGGTGGGAAAGCCTGATCCCTTACAATTCAATATTGGAGATTATGTTCAGACGACAGATATTCTGGCTGACAAAATAAGCGATTCAGACGCGGACTGTCTTGTACTTTTTTGCGAGCCTGCGGTCGCATTAAAATTAGTCACGCAAATAGAAAATAAAAATCATCTCCTTCCTGTTTTTGGCCCGATAACCTTATTGAATGAAAATATACTTTCATTCCAGGAATTAAAGGATTTCGACGGTATTCTTTCGGTTCCGGCAGGTATATGGCCGGAAGCCGAAAATCAGAAATTCAGTAAGGAATTCGAGAAAAAATATGGCTATGAGCCGGGAATGGTTGCATTATATTCATATGACTGCATGGGAGTACTCATTGAGGCTATAAGACAAGCAGGAAGTACCGATCGCGGGATGATACAGGATTCTCTGAAAAAAATCCGCTTCAATGGTATAACCGGATCAATTCAGTTTGATAATAAAGGCAACAGATTGGGAAAATTCGAAATAACGAAAACGAAAAATGGTGTGCCGGTAACTTTTAAAAATGAGATTCACCGCTGAAGCCAGCGAAAAAGACTCATTAAGTTTTTTTGCTAATTTTGATGGAATGAAAAATATATATCTTTTCTCACTGATTGTTTTTTGCCTTTCGATATCGTCTGGCTGCAGCAACAAAGAAGATAAGACCCATCAGAAATCGACTGATCTTATTACCGCCAAAACCCTTGGGCTGGCTTATCTTGAAGAGTTTAAGCTGGAAGACGCGGAGAAACAATTTTTAAAGTTTATTGACCTGGCGCCAAAAGAAAAACTGGGTTATGCAAACCTGGGATTGGTATATTTAAGGATGAACAGATATCCTGAAGCAGAAAAACAACTGTTAAAAGCAATTAAAATTGATCCGAAAGATCCGGACATCAGGTTAATACTGGCAACAGTTTATAAAATGGAGGACAATACTGACGCTGCAATCCTTCAGCTCAGGAAAGCACTTCAGTCTGCTCCTGATCATGTTAAAGTACTGTATGAACTCACTGAGATATATTCCACCAGGTCGGATGAGGAGTCTCAGAAGATGCGGGAGGAGTATATGGTTAAACTGACAGAAAAAGTACCTGGTAATATCGTTCCGCATCTGAACCTGACTGATATATATATTCGAAAAGGTAATTTTGATGCGGCATTAGAGCAGCTCGAGATCATTCAGAAACAATTTCCCGAATTCCCAAAGGAAGCTGTTGACTATTACGATAAAACTGTATCATTTTTAAGGAAAAAAGATTTACAGGATGCCATTATCCAGTTTACTATCTTCCATAATTATTTAAAAGTCACCCCGCCTTACCAGGCAGGTATTATGGATTTGAAAGGTCCGGGAGGGTCCCTGATCGGGTTCCCCCTGATTACTTTCGACCAGAAAACTTCGCAAAAAATAACAGACAGCGGAACTCATGCTGAAATTATTCAGTTCGTGAATGTGACCTCAACGGCGGGATTGGATATTGTTCCGGTAAACAAAGGGGAGGAAAATACTGCAGACAGAATTTTTTCACATGTTGAAGAAAGTGATTTCGACGGTGACGGAGACGTTGATCTTTATGCGGGAAGCTTCGATCAGGCATCTTCGACCTATAAACACTACCTCCTCAGGAATGACATGGGAAGGTTTACTGATATTACGAAAGAAGCCGGATTGAATCATTCCGGAAGAGAATACGATGCTGCATTTGCAGATTATGACAACGACGGATTCCTTGACCTCTATATAATTAAAGAAGGTGGTGATATTTTATACCGGAATGCAGGAAAAGATGTTTTTGAAGATGTCACTAAAAAAGCAAAGATCGGAAATAAAGAAGGCGGGATAAAACCCCTGTTTTTTGATGTGGATCATGACGGAGATCTTGATTTGTTCATATCAAGATCAGGTACGAATCTTCTGTGCCGGAATAATGGTGACGGTACATTCCTGGAGCAAGGTGAAAAAATGGGAATATCCGGCGGCGATATTATCAGTAACGATGCAGCTTTTGGGGATTTTGATGAAGATGGCGACATCGATCTTTTTGTTGCGAATGAAAATGGCAGCAATGCTTTATTCTCTAATCAAAGACAGGGAATTTTCAAAGATATAACAGAGAGCGCCGGTCTGGAAAGTGATGGGGGCACAGGAGCAGTAGCGGCCGGAGACTACAATAATGATGGATTCTTGGATTTATTCATTACTTCTGATAACGGAGGTGATTATAAATTATTCCGTAATCTGAATAATGGAACTTTTAAACTGGAAGAGAACACAGCCAAAATGTTTATCTCACTTAAACCTGTTAAGGGCTATGATGCCACTTTCCTCGATTATGACAATGATGGTTTTCTCGATCTTTTTGTTGTAGGAGAATCGACGGAAAAAGACAACCGCGGGCTTTTCCTGTATCATAACAATGGAAATGGAAGTTTCACTGAAAACAATAATATTCTACCTGTAGAACCGAAATCAGGCAGACAGATAGCTGTATTTGATTACAACGATGACGGTGATCTGGATCTGGTGATTGCCGGTTTAAACGGCGGCATATCACTCCTGCGAAATGATGGCGGGAATAATAACCATTTCATAAATATGAAGCTGGTCGGGCTAAAGGCAGGCAGCACAAAGAATAATCATTTTGGTATCGGCGCAAAGGTGGAAATGCGTTCAGGAGACCTTTACCAGACTGCGGTTGTCACTGATCCTAATGTCCACTTTGGCATTGGAAACCGATTACAAGCCGATGTAATACGAATTACCTGGACAAATGGTGTACCACAGAACATTTTTTTACCTGGCTCCGATCAGTCGCTCGTTGAGGCACAGACGCTGAAGGGGTCTTGTCCTTTCCTTTATACATGGAATGGCGATGAATATGTGTTTGTGAAAGATGTCCTGTGGAGGAGTGCACTCGGTATGCCTTTGGGTATTATGGGAGGCTATACAGCGTATGCTTTCCCTGACGCATCAGATGATTATATAAAAATTCCGGGTGAATTATTAAAACCAAAAAACGAAATCTATTCTTTCCAGGTGACTTCAGAATTATGGGAGGCCATCTATTTTGATAAACTGGAATTGGTAGCTGTTGATCATCCTGACTCAGTCGATATTTTTGTTCCAGAACAGTTTTCGCCGCCACCTTTCCCCGGATGCAAGGTTTTCCCGGTTGCGAGAAAAAATTTGCCCATTTCGGCAACAGACTCTCAAGGGAATGATGTACTGTCATTTATTTCTGAAAGGGATGACAAGTACCTGACTGGTTTTAAGCCTGATAAATATCAGGGAGTAACAGAGATGCATGACCTGATTCTTGATCTTGGAGAATTGGATCAGACCGGAAATCTGTTCCTTTTCCTGAATGGATGGATTTTTCCAACAGATGCCAGTATTAATGTCGCAATATCACAATCAGACGTACTGAAAGTCATCCCTCCTTACATTGAGGTTATTAATAAGAATGGTAAATGGGAAACAGTGATTGATAATCTGGGCTTTCCAATGGGGAAGGATAAAACGGTAATTGCAGATCTTTCAGGTAAATTCCTCTCTGACGATCGTCGGATAAGGATAAGAACAAATATGGATATTTACTGGGATCAGATCTTCTTTTCAGATTGTCTTTCAAACGCCCCGGCAAAATCAACCGTTCTAAATCCTGTTTCTGCCGACCTTCATTACAGGGGATTTTCCCGCAGCTATAGAAAGGGGGGACGTTATGGACCCCATTGGTTTGACTACAATGATGTGGATAAAGATCCGAAATGGCGCGATTTGACAGGTAATTATACACGTTATGGAGATGTATTACCGCTCCTTATTGAATCCGATAACAAATATATTATTTCCAACGCGGGTGATGAAACCTCGGTTGAGTTTGATGCCAATGGATTACCGGAATTAAAAAAGGGCTGGAGAAGAGATTTTCTTATCCATTGTGTAGGCTGGGTGAAAGATGGGGATATAAACACCGCACTTGGAAATACTGTATTGCCTCTTCCTTTCCATGGCATGAAAAGTTACCCTCCAGGTGATCAGGATAATTATCCTTCTGACCCGGAGCTTCAAAAGTACAACCGTGAATATAATACAAGAAGCGTATCATCGGATCGTTACCTGAATGCCCTTAAGGAAATGAGTTTAAAATGAGATTAGTTGAACAATTCCAGGGCAATTTATCGATGCAGAAGGTTCCTGTTTATTTTTATATGTTAATGCTGATATTCATTACTGTTGTGTCATCAGCGCAAAATTCAAACGTCATTTTTACTGATGTAACAAGGCAGTCCGGCATTAATTTCAAATATACATTTGGTGACTACAGTTATAAAAATATTCTTGAAAGCAGCGGGTCGGGAATTACCATTTTCGATTATAATAATGACAACTTAATGGATGTGTTTATGATGAACGGTACTTATATTGAAGGGATTTCTGATTCCGGAGGTACAGGGTTCAAAAATACATCCGACAGGCTCTATAAAAATAACGGAAATGGTACGTTTTCCGATGTGACAGAAAAGGCCGGATTGAAGGATCTGAACTGGAGCAT
>DIAS01000144.1:0-1538 GCA_002415855.1 Bacteroidales bacterium UBA5072 | reverse complement strand
GCCGCCGCTGCAATCGATTATGACCATGATGGTGATCAGGATTTGTATTTGCTTAATTATGGACCGAATATTTTCTATCTGAATAATGGCAATGGAACCTTCACTGACATTACACGTTCTTTAGGCCTGACCGGTCCTGATAAGCTAAATGGTTTTACCAAGTGGAGCATAGGTGCCTCCTTCTGGGATTATAACCGCGATGGCAGAATGGACGTAATGGTAGGTAATTTTCTGGCTTTTGATCCTGACTATATCTCCTCCCAGACACCGGGTATGATGCCGCATCCATCTGAATACAAGGGACAGGCATCGATGTTGTATGAACAGCAACCAGATGGGAAATTTATTGATGTTACCAGGGGGAAAGGCCTTTTTTATCCTGACTCAAAGTGTATGGGACTGACGGTCTATGATTATGATGATGATGGTGACCTTGACATATTTCAGGCTAATGATCATCAGTTGAATTTCTTGTTCAGGAATGATAATGGGATCTATAAGGAAGTTGCCGTGGCAAGCGGTGTGGCAGCAAACAGTCAGGGTAAGGGAACCGGCTCCATGCACGGGACAATTGGCGACGCGGATGGTGATGGATTAATTGACATTCTGGTAGTCGACCTGGAATATGGGGCGTTATACCGCAATCTTGGCAATGGATTGTTCGAAGACATTACCGAGGAAAGTGGTGTTGCAGGTCCCCTGGCAGGTAAAGGCAGCTGGGGCGCTGCATTTATCGATTTTGACAATGATGGTGACCTTGATATAGTTGCCGCAAACGGAACGGCAGAAGAACTTATTCTTCAGTATCCCGTGTTGTTGGAAAATAACGGAAAAGGACATTTCAAGAATACCGGACAGCAGCATGGAGCCTATTTTTCAACCAAACGTTCAGGCAGAGGATTAGCCATCTGGGACTATGATAATGACGGAGATATGGATATCATTGTTTCTCATGTCGACCTGCAGGCAACGGCAGCATTACTCAGAAATGACGGAGGGAACAGCAATCATTGGCTGGGATTGACTTTGAAGGGTAAAGATGGCCCTGCTTCGGCAATAGCTGCCAAAGTGGTCGCAACAGCCGGAGGGAAGAGGCAGGTACTTGTCAATCAATGGGCAACAAGCTATCTGAGCAATAATGATCCCAGGATGCATGTAGGTTTGGGGAGTGCAGAATCAATCGATACTCTTGAAATATTCTGGACAGGTGGCAGGAAAGAGATTTTTAATAATGTAGCTGCAGACAGATATATTACAATAATGGAAGGAAAGGGAATTTTAAAATAAAACTCATATAGTATGAATAATCAATACATAAGCAAAGTGGTGGATCTGACCAATCCCGTAAAGAATACTATTTATAATATGACACATGAGGAAGCTGTAGAAGCTGTTCGGTCGGGAAACGTCGAAGCTGTAAGGAAGATAGATGGTCAGTTTGCGCTTGTTTCTGTCGATGGAAAAACTATCCGGATGGCAAGGTCTATTGGCCGTCCGATCCGTTATTTCATTGCAAAAATACCGGCCGGACCACAACT
>DIAS01000169.1:34239-34389 GCA_002415855.1 Bacteroidales bacterium UBA5072 | reverse complement strand
TTTTGTATCCTAATAATCAACCCCCCGCTCGACGGAGTTTGTAACTCCGTCGTAATTAAATTGTAGTCTGTGACTACCACTCCTATACCAATCCGGCATCAGCAATAAATCAGTTCAACAATTATAAAAACAGGTCTGTGTTAATTCGTA
>DIAS01000169.1:1491-33934 GCA_002415855.1 Bacteroidales bacterium UBA5072 | reverse complement strand
CGCCTGTCCAGTCGGGCAGGAACTTCGCTTAGCAGAGAAATAAATTACCAAATATAGGGAAGCAATCGGTAGGGAGTCTTATAAGTATAATCACGATAACCATCCAGCTCATTGATGAGCGTCCTGTCTTCGAGAGATGTTCTAATTATAATAAGGAGAATAGAAACGACAGATGGTATAAAACCCCATAGAGACCCCAGGATCAATGGTATACCTATGGCTGTAATTATATTTGCAAGATACGCTGGATGTCGTATGATTTTATAAATGCCGGTATCACATACTGTATGCCCCCTGTCAGATTGAATGCGCATCAGACTTGAAAAGAATTTATTTTGTTTTTGTGCCGCAAGAAAGATCACCTCTCCCCAAAGAACAAGAATTACTCCAGTTGCGTTGATACCCCAATGCAATCGGGGAGACCATTGGAATCGACCTGAGTCCAAACCGGAAACGATATAGATTATTATTAGTGTGACAGCAGATAAGCCCAGTATTTTTTTATCCCAGGATTTTGTTCCTGATTTTACCCCTGACCTTTCTGCGGCAAGTTCATCTTCATTTCTTAATGCAAAGGAATTTAACAATAGTGAAACAATATTGATGGCGGCATATAACCAACCTTGCCGGTAATTTATTCGTCCTGCACTAATGAACAGTATTAACAAGAAAACAAGCGTTCCCACTAAACTCTTTATGAGTAATTGAACCGTTCTCATACGGATGATCTTTACAATTGATGGAAGAGCCGTATATTAAAAATTAAAGACATGGATACAAATTAACTGAATAATTTCGAAACGATCACATTTTAATTCCCCTCGGTGCAGCCTAAACCGAACGGGGGAGTAAGGCAATATTTGCAAAAATAGTTGCCTTTTCCCTAACAAAATGGTAAATTAACATCAGTAAATCCATTGTTATGAAAATGGAACTCTTTCCGGATATTGAAAAGGAACACAGGATCAAATCATTGTTTTACCTGGTTGTATCCATCACTCTGATTGCATTGTCATTTGTCACGGGATTGATGAAAGGCAGCACAGCGGGGGTATTGCTGTTTGCGGTCGGAGCGGTGGTATTCTTTTATGCTGTGCCACATTGCTGGGGCAACGCTAAATATTATGTTATCGAATTTGCAGTGCTTTTTGGTGTTTATGCGCTGATGTGGATTTTTGGGTCAAGGTTAGGCTTTTTGAGAGAGATAGAGACGCAGGGAAATATGGAGGATGTTGCCTGGTTTTTGGGTGGGCTTGTTATTGAAGCCTTTATAGGTATTATGGCCGGCGTCTTTAGATTCTCTGAAGGTTCCCGGCGTATGCTTTATCCGGCCATAACTGTAGCCCTGCTGGCAGTCTTTATCATGTTTCCGCAATGTCTCTTCGCTTCCTCGTCAGTGAAACCTTCCATCCTCATCACTGCGTGGGTCCTTTTGGGCTTTCAGTTTGCAGTTTTGGCTGCAATGTTTCGAATAGCGTCCATGAATGCAATAGACAACCGTTTATCCAGAATGACCCTGCTGATTGCCGTCATCATGCTGATTATGATGGCTATATGGGGATTCTTTACCAAAAATGAAAACCATTGGATGGACGGACTCCGCTTATGGGCCTTCCTGGAGATTATCAGCGGATTGATGGCACTATATGCCCTTGCCAACATCTCAGGTGTTAATGAAACCTGATACAGGTGGTATGCGTGACTGATGTAATGCGTTTAATAACAGGCCGCTGCTACGCTGTCTAATAACAGGCCGCTGCTACGCAGCTTGCAATGGTCTGTAACGGATGCATCTATAAACAGGCCGCTGCTACGCAGCTTAGCCAGGGTCCGGTTCGTTGCACCGGGGGTGTGATAATATTACAGGATTCGTTTGGCCTTTGCATTCGAAAAATGTAAATTTATGTCGTGGAATAAAACTGAATCTGAGTTGAAGGCAAAGATTTGATATTGATCAGTACGGTTATGGGTGGTTAAAAAGGCGGAAGAACAAAAGTTAAGGATGGTTAAGTTCAGGCACAGGATTTAATGATAAAGGCAATTAATACAATACTTTCATGCTTATTAAGACTTATGGTGGCGCTGTTTACGGTGTAAACGCCGCTGTGATCACCATTGAGGTGAATATCATCCAGGGCGCCAGCTTTTATCTGGTTGGATTACCTGACAATGCGGTGAAGGAAAGTCAGTTCCGGATCGAATCAACTTTCAAATCCAATAATTTCAGGATGCCGGGGCGCAGGGTAATCGTGAATATGGCTCCTGCCGATCTGAAAAAGGAAGGATCGGCCTATGACCTGCCGCTGGCTGTAGGTATCCTGGCTGCCAGCGGACAGATCCTCTGCTCTGAACTGGAAAGATACCTCATCATGGGAGAATTGTCACTTGATGGCGGAGTAAAGCCCATCAAGGGTGTGTTGCCCATTGCTATTGAAGCGCGCAAAAACGGTTACAAAGGATTTATCCTGCCGGTTCACAATGCCCGTGAAGCCGCTGTGGTCAATAACCTCGATGTGATCGGCGTGGAACATTTCAACCAGGCAGTGGATTTTCTCACAGGAAAGCTTGAAATAGAGCCCACGGTCGTGGATACGCGGAACGATTTTTTCAGCAACATCAATGATTACGAGGTTGATTTTTTTGATGTAAAGGGACAGGAAAATGTAAAACGTGCGCTGGAGATCGCTGCCGCCGGCGGACATAATCTGCTGATGATCGGGCCTCCCGGAGCGGGAAAAACAATGCTTGCAAAAAGGATCCCGACGATCCTGCCGCCGCTTTCGCTTAATGAAGCACTCGAAACCACAAAGATACATTCGGTAGCTGGCAAGATGGGCAGGGATGCCTCCCTGATGACATGCCGGCCATTCCGGTCGCCCCATCATACCATATCTGATGTAGCCCTGGTTGGCGGAGGATCCTTTCCCCAGCCCGGGGAGATCTCCCTGGCACACAACGGCGTGCTGTTCCTCGATGAGCTTCCTGAATTTAAGAGAACTGTGCTGGAAGTCATGCGCCAACCGCTGGAGGACAGGAACATCACCATTTCCAGGTCCAAGTTTTCAATTGAATATCCAGCCAGCTTTATGCTTGTTGCCAGCATGAATCCCTGTCCCTGTGGTTTTTACAATCATCCCGAAAAGGATTGCGTATGCTCTTCGGGCGTCGTGCAGAAATACCTGAACCGCGTATCGGGACCGTTACTCGACCGCATTGACATTCACATCGAGGTGGTCCCTGTTCCCTTTGAGAAGCTTTCGGAACTAAAGCCTGCTGAATCAAGCGAAGACGTCCGGTACAGGGTAATCAAAGCCCGGAAAATTCAGATGGACCGGTTTATCGATCATGAGGGCATACACTGTAATGCGCAGCTAAATCCGGCACTCATGCGGGAGCACTGCAACATCAGCCAGGAAGGGAACCAGCTGCTGAAAAATGCCATGGAAAAGATCGGACTTTCAGCCAGGGCGTATGACCGGATTCTGAAAGTATCAAGGACCATTGCCGATCTGGAAGACAGTGCGGATATCCTGCCGCATCACCTGGCGGAAGCAATAAATTACAGGAGTTTGGACAGGGAAAGTTGGGCGGGGTGAGGAAAACTAAAAGTGAAAAACTAAAAGAGAAAAGTGAAAAGCTAAAAGTGAGAAGTGAAATGCGAAATGTGAAAGGTATAGGGAAAGGAAGATCGCGTTTTGCAGGAGAAATTGAAATAATTTTGAGGCATAGCCAATAAAGTAGAAAACTCCGCAGGGGCGACATTATGGCAACATAATTCCGCTTCTACGGAGCTTTTTGATTTTATTGATTCATTCTGCTTTTCAGTGTCAGTTACACACTGCCTGATCAATAATTAAATTCTCTGCTAAGCGAAGTTTGCAACTTCGCTTTCCCATGCTAAGCGGAGTTTTCTTAACTCCGCTTGCTGTAAATGTAGTCTGTGACTACCATTCAGGCCGTCTTCAATGATAATCAAATATTAATTCCCGATAAAATAATTCACTTTTTAGTAAATACTGTGCAGTGTAGTTGCAAACTACCATCTCACAGGGCGTAGTTAAGAAAACCACGCCCGGCGCTGAGAGTTGCAAACTTCGCTTAGCAGAGGAATATGTTGGAAGTAGATTTTATCATAATTGTATTTTTATCTAACTTTTTTGCAGCAGCGCAAAAAAGTTACAAAAAACGCCGCCGCTGCTGAAAAAATTGCTAAAAATCAATTCATTGCGCTAAAAGAAAATAACTCACCCCGCAGGAATCGGGGCTCAGACATATTTTCTTTTTTAACGCTTCATTCATTGATTTTCTTAACGCATTTTTCAGAGGCGGATCATATTGCTAAAAAGGCTATTAATCCCTGATTGAACCTGGAGACAGACAAGTTTACCAATGCCTGGAATGATCTGGTATAGGTAGTCAACTTAACATAGAAAACCGCAGAGCGGTTGAATATGAATAGCGCCCCCGCTCGACGGAGTTTGTAACTCCGTCGTATTTAAATTGTAGTCTGTTACTACCACTCCTATACCAATCCGGCATCAACAATAAATTTGCAAACTTCGCTTAGAAGAGGACAAGGTACATGGCCTTCTTCGGATGATTTTAATAAACCACATGAGTTACGTATGATCTGGCACTTAATATTTTCAGTTAATGATTCAGCTAGTAACGGTATGGCTTAGGCTCAACCTGCTTTCAACAGTTATCAAACGGGAATTGAAAGAAGAACTACATACTTTTACTAAATAAATAATTAACTTTCAAGTATGAAGGCTTTGGTGACAGGGGCAAACGGCTTTCTGGCTTCACATAACCAGCATTCATTAAATTTTGAACCCTATATGCAGGTAAACGTTACAGGTACCTATAATGCGCTTGAAGCTTCCTACAAAAACCATGTGAAGAGATTTATTTTTGTCAGCACAGCCAACACAATCGGTTATGGAACCAAATCCATGGGAGCAGTCGGAAGTGTTGCTGCTAAATCAGGCTTTAAATCTGATCTGAATCATATCAATGCAAAAATCCTGTGCATGGGTAATTATTACAGCAGCACCAAGGCCGTTAATGAATTACAATTACCCCAAACACCAGTAGATGATGCGATAGTTGATGCATTGGAATGGTTTGCCAGAGTCGGGTACTTAAAAATTGAATATCAGCAGTTATGAATATAAAATGGCAGAGCATCATCATTCGATTATCTGTAATAATAATTTTTCAATTGATATTTAAACAGGGCGATCTCACATTTTCAAGCGCATTTGAACCGAGTCTGAGAAGCTTATTATTCAGTGTTTATTTCATTATTTACTGGATGCTGTTTTGGGAAGCCTGCAGCTTTATCTACAAAAAGCTAATAAAATTTACACCTGACAAAAGGATATGGTATCGCCGGCTTTTGTTAGTAACACTTATTTTACTGGCCTTTGTGATTGTTGCTTCACTGATTTTTGACTGGGGATATACTGTTCTTAGTTATTATGGGTTTGGAATCTCATTTAAGGAGGACATACATTTTATTAACCCCGATATCTTTGATCCTTCGGACTTTTTTGAATCAATCAGCATAAATCCTGAATTGCTTTTCGGCTTTATGCTGTTCTTCATTCTGGTATATGGAGCTCATATTTTCATCATTTCCATGAAAAATGTGAAGGAATTGGAAGTGATCGCAGCCCAGCAAAAGAAGGAGAGCATTACTGCACAATATACAGCGCTTAAGAATCAAATTGATCCGCACTTTTTCTTTAACAGTCTGAGTGTACTATCCTCATTGATTTATGAAAGCACAGAACTATCTGCCGACTATATTTCACATTTATCGAAGCATTATCGTTATATCCTTGAAATGAACGCTGATAGTCTGGTTACGGTAGGTAAAGAGCTTGAACATCTTGATTCCTATTTCTTTCTGATAAAAATACGCCACCAGGATTACATTGGTTTATCGGTGAACCTTTCCGAGCATACCAAATCGAAATGCAGAATACTCCCACACGCATTGTTACTGCTCGTAGAAAATGCAGTGAAACACAACATCTTTAAAAAAGATAATCAACTGATCATTGAAATCTTGGAAGATGATGATTTTATTATTGTTCGCAACAACATCAACAAACGCAGGTTGCTGAACGAATCAACCGGTATCGGCTTGCAGAATATCAGCAAAAGATATGCTATCGAAGGCAATTTAAACGTTCTTATCGAAGAATCCGGTAATTACTTTGTCGTCAAACTTCCTAAAATCTGCTGAAAATGAAGATATTGGTCATTGAAGATGAACGACGCACCGCTGATCTGATTGTTAGGCTGATAAAACAATATGATAATACCTATAGGGTGTTGGGGATAATAGACTCAGTTGAAAAAGGGGTGGAGTGGTTCGTACAAAAAACAGCGTCGCCCGACCTGCTTCTTGTTGATATTCAATTAACCGATGGCACGTCGTTCGATATTTTTAATCAGGTGAATGTGGAATTGCCGGTGATTTTTATTACTGCTTATAACGAATTTGCATTGAACGCTTTCAGGTTAAACAGTATCGATTATTTATTGAAGCCGCTGAATTTTGCGGATCTGAAAAAGGCTCTTGATAAGTTTCTAAAAACCAGGGAAGCTTATGTGAAAAATCTTAAGGAATATGATCAAATAATGTCACCAGGTCAGAAAGCTTATAAGCGACGGTTTCTTATAAAATCAGGCAATAGCTTCAAATACATATTGACCAGTGAAGTTGCCTGGTTCATGGCTGAAGAGGGCGTGGTAATGGCCGGATTGCTTACAGGCAAGAAATCAATTGTTGAAAACAGCCTCACTGAATTAAGCCATTTACTTGACCCGGAACAGTTCTATCAGATTAACCGCAATACAATTGTCAGCATAAGCGCCATTAACAAAATATCCAATTATTTCAACCGGCGGGTGATTGTACAGTTACTGCCGAATAACCTGGAAAACATAGTAAGTCGCGAAAGGGTTCAGGGGTTCAAAGAGTGGCTCAATAAATAAGGTACTTGTATTAAGTTTCAGGTACAACCCAAGTTCACTGCGGTACAATCCAACTAGTAAAAAGTCCTATTCAAGGGAATTATCTTGTAGTACGGGGAAGTCATAATTAATTTTAACTGTGACAAATGATCCCTTGTATTAATCGAATTAATACTGAGCAATATGAATAAAAACGAAAGACAGCAATTTGCTGTTAACTTTCTCTGGCTCTTAACAGGATGCGTTTTTCTGCTTTTCATGGGCGGTAAATGGAACCTCCCGATCACTACCTGGATCGGCTCTATATTCTTTTTGAGATATTTCAGGGTGCAACGTGGTTTCTGGACGATTCTTCTGGCTTTACCATTTATTCTTCTGGCATCACACATTTATTTCATTGGTCTTGCAGAGCAGGTTGAATTCTGGTTCAAAATAGTCATTGCTTTGAGCTTCACGCTTTATGTAATGATTCCCTGTCTAGTTGATCGCTTCCTGCATAAAAAAATCCGGAATCAGTTTCTGTCAACCCTCGTATATCCTGCATCCTTAATTGTCATCCAGTTCCTGCTATCCTATGTAGAACAACTGGGGACAATACTTCACTGGACAGGTTCCATGTTCTCATTAAAGCCTCTCATACAACTTGTTTCAATAACCGGAGTATGGGGGCCGTCTTTTCTGGTAGGTTGGCTGGCATCCATTGTGAATTTGCTATGGGAAGAAAAGTTTGAATTGAAGAAGGTTAAACTACCGGTTGCTGTTTTCACGGGATTGTTTTTTCTGGTGATCTTATGGGGTAGTATCCGAATGCTTTTCTTTGCCCCTGGTCCTGAAACTGTCAAGGTTGGATCGGTAGTTGTTGGTTTCCAGGAGGATAATCTCTTCTATACCTATGATGCCATGCCGGAAAAAGCCAAACTCGAGCAGAAAGAAAAATATCGTGCATTATCTCAGGAGGTACAGAATGAATTGTTTGCCACCTCCGAAAAGCTCATGCCTTCGGGAATTAAAATTTTATCATGGGCCAGTGGCAATGCTGTTGTGTTTGTCGAAGACGAAGCACGGTTGATCCGGCGTATGCAGGATTTCGCCAAAGAAAATCAGATTTACTTCTTTCCAAGCCTTTTGGTATTCGGTGATCACAAATACCCGGATGCTAACCACGTACTTGCTATACAGCCCGACGGACAGATCGCATATGACCATTTCAAAGGCAGAAGCCCAAACGCAGGATTTTATCAGGGGAATCTTGTTGAAATCGTGCATACACCTTATGGCAGGATTGCCTCACCCATTTGTTTCGAAATGGAGTTCCACCGCTTCATCAGGCAGGCAGGGAAAAAGGGTGTTGACATCCTCATTGTTCCCGGCGATGAACCGGCGAGAGGCGCTGCCAATATGCATACCGAATTGTCTATGTTGCGCAGCATTGAAAACGGATGCTCCATGTTAAGAACAACGCTTGAAGGTTTAACCATGGGTGCCGACTATCAGGGACGTGTTCTTTCACAGATGAATTTTTATAATACTCTGAAGAACAGGACGATCATTACTGAAATGCCTGTAAAAGGAGTGCGGACCATCTATGCTCAAACCGGGGATTGGTTTGCCTGGTTTTGCGTAATTCTTCTGATCTGTCTGATAACTTTAGGTGTTTTTAATGTTGCGATTAAAAAGATTGAATCCTGAATCATAGATTGGCAACAAGTAACGTGCAACGCGTGAGGAGGAACATGGGACAAGAGACGGGTAAGCGTGGGTTTGAGACGAAGAATTTGACAGTTGTGCTTGACATTGGTTCATAAATGGCATAACTTGTATAATATAATTGATCATAGTCATTTACATACACAAATTATCCAACCTATGAAGAAAATATACCTTCTTTCAGCAATTGCTGTAATGGTAATAACTGCTTGCCAGCAAACACCCAAAACTGTCCCTGTTGATATGGAAGCAGAAAAGGCTGCTTTAAAGGTCTTGTTTAATAAGTTTGACTCGGCATTTGAAGCCCGGGATGTGACGACCCTGGCATCATTCTTAACTGACGATGCATTGTGTTTAGGAACTGATCCATCCGAATTTATGACCAAGCAGCAAATCACAGATTTATGGACACAGATGCTTGCTGATTCAACGGTTGATATAAACTATATTCGTGAACGGGAGATTAAAGTTGCCGCAGATGGAAGATCTGCCGCTGTGGTGGACCAGTATATGATGCCCGGTATAAGTCCAAAAATACCCTGGCGTAATGTTTATCACTTGGTGAAAACAAATGATAATTGGATGATCCTTTTCTTTAGTTGTAGTTTCATTCCTAAGAATGAGGATTTACAAAGACTTAATGACGCCTTAGATTAGTATTCACATTTTGGGGCCTTTCATAAGGTTATCGCATCAACCAAGGTACAACAAAACCAAATAACCAATTAACATTCCAGGTTTCTGGAATCAAAAAACTTATGGTATTCAAACAAGTTTGCGGGGAAATGAATTAAAACCTTTTTCTGATCTGCGCATAAATACGGTTATATCTGTTGTGCTGATCAAATATTCCCTCATAGTTCACGGAAATTGCCATGGTTTTTAAGAATTGCCACGACAGGCTCATCTCACCGATATGTTGCGTAACATCAATCTGGTTTTCAGGTAGTTGTTGTCGGCCATAACGATAACCTACACCGGTTTGAAGTTTCCCATGCAGGAAATCCCTGGAAAGGCTCATTCCAAATAGCTGCCCATCTATGTAGCTTGTTTCAAGATACGTGGCAGATAGTGTTGCGGAAACTCCCAATACCGGTAACCTGTTGTAGGTAAGGAAACCATAGAAGTTCTTTGAAGGTTTGGGATCGGATTTAAGAAACCTGTAGCCCGCCTGCAAACCAAAAATCAAATTGGTGGTAATGGAATAATTGGCCTGGACCCTGAATCCCTGCCGCATTTCTGTTTCAAGGATCCTGTCTAAATAAGTTTTGTAAGTCTCATAGTACACAATGTTCTTTCTTGCATCGTAGGAGCCTGACAGTGTCAGCTTTTTCGTCAGCCTGTACCGCAAAGATAAAAATATTCCGGTGGGACTAAAGGTGTTCTCAGGAGTATCCTGATTCAGCGAATCCTGCTTAAGCTCATAAAGATCTACTTCGAATGTGCCGAAAAAGTAGAGATTTTTTACCAGGGTGTTCGCATGCTGAAAGTATAAAAATCTCCGGTCTGTTTTCGAATTATTCATTTGCTGCATGAAAGCCAGCGAACTTTCGCCATAAGCCTTATCCTTTTTGATCTTATGCGATATATAGGCTCCAAATTGAAGCAGGTCGAAATTGAAACCATAATCGGAATAATCAGGTCTGAAACCAATTAATCCGCCCACGGCAAATCTTCCAAGAGTTTTATCAACCTGAAGCCCGTCCATTGCCCCGATACTTGAGATCCTGGGATTTATTTTGCGGCCAAGGCTAATCTGCGTGGTTTTATTCGGATCATACCGTATGGCCAGGCCGTAAATCTTCAGGGCATTGAAAACATCGTCCTTTACTGCATCCCAATCGCCTGCTTTGTGTCGGAATGAAATATAACTTTCTGCTGAGAACTTTGAATTTGCGATATTCCGGGCATCCAGTGACAAGGTATACCGGAATCGCTGGGAGTTATCTGCCACAGTATTGGAGAAATCGGAATAAGAAACGGCTGCAACACTTCCATGAATCCTTTGTTTCAACCCATTTTCAGTTATTGCCGGCTTAACGGATACTGCAGCAGTATCAGCAAGCGGAGTTTCTATCGTGTTTTTCTCAGCTTCAGTTTTTACCGGTAGGGCCACAGGCATGAATATCCTGGCAAATATAACATCACCCACAGCAAAATTTACCGCTGACAGGCGTGTACAAACACACGACGTTGAGGAGAGATTATTGACTGCCAGAACCGGTACCAGTGTGCCATCGGATGACATATAAAGAGTATCACCCAAAGAAATGCTGTCTGTATTTTTAAACTTCACATAAACATGTACCGAACTGACAAATGATATTATTCCTTCCCGGTTTTCGATATTTACCTGTCCCTGAAGTACAGCGTAAAATGCTATGACAACAAATGCCAATATCAGTTTTTTCATATCGTTGTGTTAATCTCCGCTTCCTGAAGGATGGCAGCGAAGACATTCCGTACTGTTGTATGAATACCCGCTTACTTCCCCGTGCTCATCATCCATATCAGTTTTATTGTGTTCGTGGCAGGTTATGCAACTAAACTGGGCGTAATTGGATGGATCTGTATGGCAGTCGGCGCAGGTATTCCATTCACCGTTATGGCTTCCGGAGTAAATTGGAAAGAATTGACTGTCATGCTGCCTGTAGGAAGCAGGCTTCCAATCCGGATTAGTCGTATGACATTCAGTGCAGTTTGTTGAAAAACCAATGCTCTGGTGATTGGGATTGGTGGTCTGGTTATAATCCGGTTGATGGCAGGCATAACAATCGGTTGGTGTGGATGAATAATTCCCGTCGGTATGACAGTCGATACAGGCCGGTCCGGCATGCCCAAGTGTTAGTGGGAAACTGCTGTGATCAAAGCTGGCGGGCTTCCAGCCAGGGTTTAAGGTGTGACAGTCCTCGCAAGTTGTCGGAAAATCAGAGGCAGCATGATCAGGGTTTGTAGTGGCCGCATAATCGGACTGGTGACAGGAATAGCATTCCTGCGAAGCATCGGTATAATTCCCGGTGGTATGACAGTCTGCACATAGCGGAGTTGCATGCCCCTGAACCAGGGGAAAGAAATTGTGATTAAAACCAGCACCTTCCCACTGAAATGCGTTCACCGGATGACAATAGGCACAATCCTCCGAGAATCCTGCTTCCACATGATTTGGATTTGTGGTAGCCATATAATTTTCCCTGTGGCAATCGATGCATTCGACTCCAAGCACATCAAAACGAACCAGACTCTCGGATTGGTGACACTGGTTGCAATCTGCAGTCTGGTGTGCACCCAGGAGCGGGAACCGGCCCATCCGGTGAATATCATTAACATTACTGACCAGCCAGGAGGAGGGTGTGTGGCACCGTGAGCATTCCTGTCCTACCGTGGCCTGATGCACATCATTGTGACATGCATTGCATTCGGATTTTGTCTCCGAAAAAACAAGGGTAGTATGACACTGTCGGCAGTTAATCTCAGTGTGCTGGCCGCTTAATGGCATTCTGGTCGTGTTGTGATCAAAGGTGCTGGCTGCCCTGTTGAACTGCCATCCTTCTGGACTGTGACAGGCGCTGCAGCTGATCTTAAAATCAGGACCATGGGGTGAACCGGGTTGCCGGTCAGAAAGGATCAGCAACATTAACAATACTATAAATGACAGGATTCGCATCGGTAGTCTTTAATTTTATACTGTATATACGTGTTTGATCCTTCCTGCTGTGCTGTGTGACATTTGGTGCAGGGTACCCCGATATGTTTGCCTTCGAGCTTAAAAGCTGCGGTGTTGTGATTGAACTTTGATGCCTTCCAGTTTTCTGAGTCATGACACCTTTCGCAGTTTGTTACTCCGTTCTTCTCAAACTGCCTGAAATGATTATCCTTGTGGCAACTGGAGCAATTCGCCGGAATGCCTGAGAATCTTTGCCGGATTTTTCCATCCGGTTCCCTTGTAATATGGCAGGATCTGCATTCCTGCCGCATATGGGCTCCTGTAAGATTAAAACCGGTTTTTGTATGATCAAAGGTTACACTGGACCAACGGCTTTCATTATGGCATGTTTTACAGGTTGACTCCGGGTAGTACTTTGACTGGATATAACCCTGGTGTATATCCTGGTGGCAGTCACTGCACGCAAACCCTATTTCCCTGAAGCTCCATTTTTCCTGCTTTTTGTGACATTCAAAACAGGGTGTGGCCTGGTGTGCGCCCCGGAGTGGAAAGGAACACCGGCTGTGTTGGTCAGGGCCGAATGTGGTTTGTGCAAATCCAGTCACCTGGTGACAATGCGAACAATCCGGAGAAATCCCGTTTTTTGCAAACTGATTGTTGTGATAATCAGTGTGACAATCTATACAACGATCATGTTTCAAAGGATTGGTAAAATTTACCTTGTGGCAGGCTTTGCAGTTTATATTCTGGTGTTCCCCCTCCAGCCTGAAAGCTGTTTTGTTATGATCGAATTTTTCAATTCCCTTTACAACCTGAAACGATACCTCACTGTGACATTGCCGGCAGTTTTGGCCGAACTGGTTCTGGTGCGGATCTTTATGGCAATCGGTACAATTGCCGTACTGAACGTCAGTGAAATGTTGGAATTTTTTTCCATTGATCGTCTCAATTTTATGGCATTTAAGACACTCGACTGATGCATGTTTCCCGAGCAACGGAAAACCGGCGTTGGCATGGTTAAATTTTGTGGCCGGCTTAAAGGAATTCGGGTTATGACAGTTCAGGCATGCACCCGACAGGGTTTTTTGATGATAATCGGTATGGCAGGTCAGACATGCCGGATTAACGCCCAGGTAGGTAGTCTTTTTAACCTTAAGCTTCTGATTGGTAATATATTTTGTGCTATGACAATCCTGGCATCCCTTTTTGGCATGCGGTACCGACAATGGAAACCCGGTCAGATTGTGATCGAACCTTGCCACATCAAGGCGTATCATCTGAAAGTTCTTTCCATTATGGTCACTGTGGCAGTCAAAGCACTGTTTACCCTTAACAGAAACCGATGAATGATAACCTTTTTGAAGGTTTTGGCGCTCTAGTATTTCTGTATGACACTTCAAACATTTTTCGTTCGAAACTTTGTTACCTAGAACATGGCATTGCGTGCAATTTGAAATGCCCTCAAGATGGGAATGGGGACCTGCCAGTTCACCCGGTGATATTTGTGTTCTGAAACTCACCAATAATAACATTGAAATGAGAATCAACCCGGAAAATTTCAATGTCTTATGATGCATACCCCAGACTTTAGCTTTCGGTTAAAATTTAAGGCTAGATTCTTTTCAATGTACAAAAATATTTTGATCCGGTACTAATGTTTCATTACCGTTTCTCCGAATTTCTTTGAAATCTTGATCCCGGCTTTTTCAAGGAATTGCGTGGGGAGTTCACCACCGGCGAATATATAAACCAGATCGTTCTTCAATTTAGATGTCTCGCCATCCTTGCCAAAAGAGAGCAAAACGCTGTCGTCCTCAATGGATAACAGGTTGGAACTAAGGTGAACCGCAAGCTTGCCTTCTGTCAGGGCCTTATTCAGAGCCATATTATTAAGCGGCTTTATCCGGTTGAATACTTCGTTCCGGTATGAAAGTGTTACCTGATTTCTGTCTGCCAGCAACAAGGCTGATTCAACGGCTGAATCTCCTCCTCCCACTACAATTATATGCTTGTGGGAAATTTCTTCCGGTTCCAGAAGCCGGTAGGCTACCTTTTCTTTCATTTCACCCGGGATATTCAATTTACGTGGTGTTCCACGCCGACCTATAGCCATCAGAACCATAGCAGAATTATACTGGTCTCCTTTCAGCGTAGTAACTTTAAATATCCCATCCTCCGCATCCACTGATTCTACTTTTGAATTTTCATGAACGGTAAGATTGTTTTTCTTCAGCACCGTTTGCCATAAATCAAGCAATTCTGCTTTGCTGGTCTGATACAGTTTTACTTTCCCAAACAGGGGCAGGTCCATCGGCGATGTCATTACAATCTTTTGTCGCGGGAAAGTAAACACGGTTCCTCCCAGGGTATCCTGCTCGAGCAAGAGGAAATTCAATCCGTGTTTTTTTGCAGTCAGACTGGCAGATATTCCTGCCGGACCTGCGCCGATGATAACCAGGTCATAAGCTGCCTGATGGTTTTTATTAAGCACCCTGGCCATATTTTCAACTGCCTGCCTTCCCTGTTCAACTGCATTTTTTATCAGTCCCATTCCCCCCAGTTCACCTGCAATATATATTCCCGGTACATTGGTCTCGAATCGAGGGCTCACGTGTGGCAGGTCAATTCCACGTTTTTCAGTGCCGAGGCGTAAGCTTATTGCTTCTGTTGGACAGGCATGGAAGCAGGCACCGTGACCTATACACTGGGAAGCATTAATTAAAGTCGCTTTTCCGTTTCGGATCCCCAAAATATCATGTTCAGGACAGGCAGCAATACACGCTCCTGTTTGAATGCAACTATTTACATCAACAACCGGATGAAGGGACACAGGTTCATGAAGACCTTCCTCCCTGGCCTTTTTTATCTTTTCATCAACTATTCTCGACTCCCGGCCTTTTTTTCGGAGGTAGATCATTACAACTGCAACACACAGGATTGCTGCCAGTGAATAGATCAATATATTTTCAACAAGCAGATCCATGGTCAGAAAATCCAGTGATATCCAAAAACAAGCGTCACACACACATGAATAACCATAATAACCAACATAATAAGCGCAAAGGGTAAATGAACCACATGCCAGTATTTAAAAAAATCCTGCATGGTATCGAGCCAATCGATTCTACGGTTAAGTACAATTTCGGCCTTTAGCAGGTCGAGTATTTTTTTGTTTTGTTGTTTCGGCAATTTATTTCTTTTAAGAACCGACTTAACCTTCCGAAGAGATCTCCGATCGTCAGCGTATTTCTTGATTAAACGGATCAGTACATTCTTATGGTATGTTCCGGTTTTATTTTTAATCGAATCGCTTATATTGATAAAGCTTTCTTCGTCCAAACCGAATGAATCCTTCATCATGCCGGCCACATCGCTTTTCATTCCTCTTACTTCCTGCAGGCTTAATACGCGGCCTTCCAGTGTCCGGGGAATTTGAATATAAATGAACCTTCCGATAATACCACTTAAAAACACGGCTACCATACTCCAAAAACTAACTGCCACAAGTCCTCCAAACTTGTAGGCAGTATGAAACAGGACCATAATCGGACCCAGCGTGCAAAGAAATATATGCACCTCAAGCCAGTATTTTAACAATCCCATACGTGACAAGAACCGGTATCTCTTTCGGGCCATATAGGATCCAACTCCAATGATCATGCACAAGGATCCTATGATTCCAAGTCCGTGTCCCAGGCTCCCACTCGGCTTTAAAAGACTATGTTTCGGATGATAAAATCTATCTTCGAGGCCCAACCGGTAATAGGACATTCCATTATATATCAGAGCAGTAAATGAAATTATAACGATGGTAACCAGTATTCCGATGAAAACTCTGTGGACAATTCTTGACATGAGGAAGATTGAGTTTATATTAAAGGAACATTACTACACACAAAACTAATTACAAATCTTGTAAGATTATGCTCTTCCCTTCGATAATTGGGTTCCATTTCTGTTTATTTATAACCGCTTCTCCACCCGGATTTCTGCCAGATACCCGCCCGGAACATATGCCGCTGGCCGCTCGCCCGTCAATGGCATCATGCTGCAACTGGTCTGCCGATTCGACTGGCCAACGCTGCATGCAGTGATTAACGGGAAGCTTTTTTGTCTTGTCTGAAAATAATATTAACTTGGAAGCAAATCACTGCAGTAATGAAGCCGGAACTGGAACTCATTGAAGCTGTTTTATTGGTTTATATCCAATCGGAAATTAAAAACGTCATCATACAGCATGAAGCACATGCAGGAACAGATTTTGAAAGTTACAAGGAATACAAGGTTTTTAATAAAACGCTCAAAGAAAAAGATATCCTTAAATATTATTCGACAGACAATATATATGTGGCTGTTTCTCATAGTTTGCATGAGTTCAGCTGGGCTGAGATCCGATTCATTTTTTTACAGTACAAGTTTGACGGCAATCCAAATCTTAAATTGAAGCTACGTCCGGTTTCAGTTAGTGAGTCGGACAATTCGTCGCAATGGCTGGTTTATGGCAGGAGCATTCCCTTTTTTACATTTACGGCAAATACGAATAAGGATGCCTTTATTGAAACCTTCGAGGAACACCTCATCGAATTTCTGGGCTAATATGGAAAAATAGCCCCTGGGCAGTAAAAAATTTCTCCAAATTGCACGCGCAGATAGCAGAAATTTTCAGTTTTTTTGCTAACTTTTAAACAAAAAAGATGAAGCTTCATACTTGCATTTTAATCTCTTTTGTGCTTGTTTCAGCGTTTAGCTGCAAGCTAAGTAATACTCAAAAAGAAGCCGGGCCGGCACCCGAATCATCCAAAGTCGTATCAGGCAGTATTAAAATCAGCGGGGCATTTGCCTTGTATCCGCTTGCCCAGGCCTGGGCTACTGAGTACTGCAAGCTAAATCCCGGGGTACAGTTCACGGTTGAAAAGGTGGGTACAGGACTTGGTCTGGACTGTCTTCGCGCCGGTACATGCCAACTTGCCATGATCTCAAGAAATCTCACTCCCGAGGAACATGCCGAAGGAATGCATCAGATTCCTGTGGGCAAAGACGCCGTGGTACTTATTGTTAACAAGGATAATCCCTATATTCATAGGTTACTTACAAGGGGTATCGATCCGCAGAAACTACAGGCGATCTTTACCGGCGATTTAGGGATTACCTGGGGAGAAGTGCTGGATACCTCTGGCAAAGAGAAACTGAAAGTATTTACCAGGGCAGATATATCAGGTGCTGCGGAAATCTGGGCCAATTTCATATGGAAGACACAGACCGATCTCAAGGGAAACCTTGTTACCGGTGATGAAGAAATGATAAAGCAAATACAGGAGAACAAATACGGAATCGGTTATTGTAACCTGAACTTTGCCTATGACAGAAAATCCGGGAAAAGGATCGAAAACATACAGGTAGTTCCGCTTGATCTTGATTTTGATGCCAGCGTGGACAGGAAAGAACAACCCTACGAAACTGTAGAAAAAATACATCGAGCAATATGGCTGGGACTTTACCCCAAGCAGCTGTGCCGTTCTTTATCTTTCGTGGTAGGTGGGAATACAGAAGATCCGGTTATCATGGATTTTCTGAATTGGGCACTAAGCCAGGGTGATTCCTGTGTCAAAGCATCGGGTTTCTGCGAGCTTACCAATGTAGAAAAGCAAATCGCTGTTGAGGCTATCGGGACGCTTCACAAACATGATAAACAATAAAAAACCCCGCGCATGGCAAATTCTAAATTCGCTTTGCGGGGGCTGCAAACATTGTGATTCTTCGGATTTACCGGTTTGCCATATCGTTGGTAAAGCTGTGAAAGTCCTTCATCTCTGAATTCCTGATCTGGAATGACACGGAAATATACCATACCTGTGTTTTGGTGAAGGAAGTATAATCTTCATATTCTCCATCTCCCTGATAATCGTGGTTGAGAAAGTCATCCAGGTAATACTTGAACTTAACATTCATACCGTACGGGAACTGAATACCCGCAAAAACAGACGGGATAAAACTGGGCGTCCGGTTGCTGAACCATTCTGAAAATTTGATTTTCTGATCATCAACAAACGTTTTTTGCTTGAAATTGAACATCCATTCATATTCTGCTCCGCCATAGATATAGAAGTTGTTTTTAAAAGAACCCAGTTTTAAAGCCAGGGGTGCTCCCAGCATGTAAGACCTGTATTTAGTCTTGATGTCGTTCTCCTCGGTGATAAAACCGACGTTACGTATGCCAATTCCCGTAAAAAATCCAACGTTTTCACCAATATCCAGATGGACATATTCACCCAGATGAAACCAGAGGGTAAAACGCATATTGGTATTCATGTCTTCACTTCCTTTTTCAATGGAACCGGACTGAAAGAGCAGTTCACCACCCGTGATGGTATAAACATCCTGTGCTTTTGTTCCGGCGAAGGCAATCATTAGCAGCATAAAAACAAATAAAGTATACTTCTTATTCATAATCATTAATTAAAGGTTTCCAACGTATAAATATATCTGCAAAAATAATTGATTCCTGAATAATCTGGGTTTTTCGGACGAAAATTAAACCCAGACAACTGAAAACAGACAGGTTATCTAAAGTACCGCATTCAAAATAAACAACACCATTACCAGCAGCCCGAATGAGTTCATCAAGATAAATGCTCCCCGTGTGGCATTGGTCCCCGACCATATATAAAGCATTCGGTAAAACATGTATATGAAGAGAATGTTAACGGGGAGGAGTACAGCTGTCAGATATTTGTTGAAGGTCAGCCCTGTAACGATAATAATTGCAAGGAAGGCAGTGGTAAATATTGCCCACAGGTAGATCAGGTTTTTGATCTGTTTCTCGGTCATTTGCCAGGGAAAAGTTTTGAAACCGGCTTTTTGATAATCCTTCCTGTGTTTGACAATGATCAGCCAGAAATGGGGCAATTGCCAGAGGAACATGAACCCTGAGAACAGGAGTATCTCTGCTGACACAAAACCGCCGCCAGCCGCCGTATAACCGATAACTGGGGGGATAGCCCCGACTGCAGCACCGGGTATGACCGCCAGAAAGGTCACTTTTTTCAGTCCGGTATAAACCACATTGTATAAAAATACATTCAATATCCCGAGCAGTAAGGGAACCACGCCAATGAACAGCAAAGCAGTGATCCCGGCCGCCAGGAGAAGCAGCGAAAACAAGAGGGCAGTTTTGCTCTTTATTTTTCCGAGGGGCAGTGGCCGGGACCGTGTTCTTTGCATGATGACATCCTGATCACGTTCCGCTACCTGGTTTAAAGCAGATGCACCGGTAGCCAGCAAAAGGACTCCTGCTGCAAGCAACAATATGGTAAGATCAGCCCTGTGGTCAGAGATTAAGAATCCTGTCACGGCAGAGAAAGTAACTGCCATGGACAGCCTGATCCTTACCAGATCGGCCAAGATTGCCGGTTTGTCGGGTTGTTTACTTCGTTTCACCCAGGGTTTTCAAATAGTCCTGTATCTTCTTCATATCTTCTTCCTTGAGAACACCGGTATATGATTTCATGAGTCCCTTGCTGAAACCCGCAGCGATTTCGGCATCCGGATTATAAACGGAAAGGGAAATGAATGCTTCATCAACAGTTTTTTTCGTTTCGGTATTGTTGACAAGCACGGTCCGCTCGCTTCCGAACAGCCCTTTGAATGTAGGCCCGACAAGTTTGGCCCCGTCAACAGAGTGGCAGGCAAGGCACCCGGTATTTCTGAGAACGATCAGTCCTTCGGCTTCGGGTACCTTGCTGGTTTTTTCCAGTTCGGCAAACCACCTGTCATACTCTGCCTGATCAACAACCCTCACTTTGGAGAGCATATTGGAATGAAGCAGCCCGCAATATTGTGTACACAGGATTTCATAGTTGCCGATATATTGTGGAATGAACCACAGGTAGTTGTTGTAACCCGGGATTACGTCCTCTTTTACCCTGAATGCCGGGATAAAAAGTCCATGGTTGACGTCCTCCGAAATCAGATCGAGTCGTACCGCTTTGTTAAGGGGTATTACGAGCTCTTTTGAAGTCATGCCGTTCCCGTAATCAAAATTCCACTCCCACATTTTCCCGATGGCCTTGATCCGCATGGCATCACGCGGGGCTTTTCTCATGGGGGCAAAGGCAATCCAGCCATAGTAGAACATAAGAAGTACCAGAATAATTGGGATAACGGTCCAGATTATTTCGAGTTTCATGTTATCCGAGAACTGCATGGCTTTCTTGTTTCTTTTCCGCGAGAAACGGATCAGGGTATAAATGACAAATACAGTGATCCCAATGAGGAAGAACAGGGAAACGATAATGATGAAGGCAAACACTTTGTCCACGCCAGCCGATACATTTGATGCTTCTGAAAACATATCCGTAAGTTTTACCGGTTTATCGGAAGAGATAGTCGAAAAAAGTAATGATGATCACCAGTGTAAAGATCAGGAATACCCCTGAAACGGCCACTTTTAAAAAGAGGCTTTCTGACCGCAGGTGCATAAAATAGGATATTACGGTTGCCACCTTGATGGAGGCAATCAGCAGTGCCAGGGCTACAGTATAAGCACCAAGATGATATCCTGTAGCAGCAACCGAAATGGTGGTCAATGCCAGAAGGATTATCAGCACATACGCATAAGTGGGATATCCAGTAATGTGTGATTCTTTGTTTTTCATGCCGGTTCAGTTTATCACGAAACAAGGTAGAGGAGCGGGAAGAGAAAGATCCAGATAAGATCGACCAGGTGCCAGTAAAGTCCTGAATTCTCAAGTAGCAGGAAATTCTCCTGGTTGATGCTTCCTTTACGGATCCTGATGAAATTGATCGTCAGCAGTATCATTCCGACAAAGACGTGAAGCGCATGCAATCCTGTCATCATAAAATATAACCCGAAGAACAGCAATTCACCGTGCGGCATGTTCTTCAGTACATCAGATCCGGGGTATACGCCGTATTCAAATTCATGCGACCATTCAAAATACTTGTCGACCATAAAAAGCATGGCCAGGAGTAAAGTCAGGGAAACCAGAAAGAGCGCCAGCCTGCGTTCGTTTCGCTGGATTGCTGTAATGGACATGGCAACCGTCATACTGCTGGTAAGCAGAAAAACAGTATTCATTGTACCGATAAAAGTGTTCAGCTCCTCTGCTGCTGTATGGAAGTCCTCTGAATATTGTGCTCTCATTACGGCATAAACGAGGAATAAGCCGCCGAATAAAAACATCTCGGTGAACAGGAAGATCCACATGCCCAGTTTCCCGGCCTCTTTATCGAAATGTTCCGTATGTACCGTGTGATCCGTCATATAATTAGCTATGATTTATCAGGTTCATTTTCCCCGAAAAAGTAGGGTCTTCTTTTTATCTCAGGAATTACATCGAAATTCTCCAGCGGAGGAGGCGAGGGGATCTGCCATTCCAGGGTAACTCCTTTCCAGGGATTTGCAGGGGCCGGTGCTCCCTTACGACTGGCGTACATCAGGTTGATCAGCATCATCACAAGGCCGGTTACCATGATGTATGCGCCGATGGTTGAAATAAACTGCCCGGTATTGAATTGCGGCAGGTAATCGAAGTACCTTCTGGGCATGCCCTGCATGCCGATCACCAGCTGCGGGAAATAGAACAGGTTAAAGCCGGTAAAGATGATGCCCCAGGCGATGTTGGCAAACCGGATGTGGTACATTCTTCCGAACATTTTGGGGAACCAGTAATGGATGCCGGCAAACGCGGCAAAACCCATTCCGCCAAAGATGATGTAATGAAAATGGGCAACTACGAAGGATGTGTCGTGTACCTGGATGTTTGTGGCCAGGGCGCCCTGGATCAGACCTGTCAGACCACCGATCATAAAGAGGAAAATAAAAGCGACAGCGTAAAGCAGGGGAGGTTTCAGATCAATGGAACCCCCATACAGGGTAGCTACCCAGTTAAATACCTTGATGGCGCTGGGTACCGCAACCAAGAAGGTAAGCAGCGAGAAAAACAATCGTGAAAAGTAGCTGGTCCCGGAGGTAAACATATGGTGTCCCCACACAAAGTAACCAATGAAAGCAATGGTCAGGCTCGATACGGCGATGGCCGTATAACCGAAAACAGGCTTCTGGCTGAAGGTTGGGAAGATCTCGGTAACAACACCCATGGCTGGCAGGATCATGATGTACACTGCCGGGTGGGAATAGATCCAGAACAGATGCTGGAAAAGGACCGGATCGCCGCCGAGGGCAGGATCAAAAAAGCCAATGCTGAATACCCTTTCGGCAATTACCATCAGAAGCGTTATACCGATGATGGGCGTAGCCAGGACCTGTATCCAGGCTGTTGCATAGATGGACCACGGGAACAACGGCATTCTCATAAAGCTCATTCCGGGAGCTCGCATCCGGTGAATGGTCACAATGAAGTTAATACCCGTAAGAATCGATGAAAAGCCCAGAATGAAGGCAGCCGTCAGTGCAAAAATGACATTGGTGGATGATTCTACGCTGTAAGGAACATAAAAGCTCCACCCGGTATCGGGGGGTCCCTGTCCTGCAAACTGCGATGCAACAGCCAGTAAGGCACCCGTGAGGAACAGGTAAAACGAAAAGAGGTTAAGCTTTGGAAAGGCAACATCCCTGGCACCGATGAGTATAGGCAGGAAGAAATTGCCAAAGATTACGGAGAGACCTGGAATCACAATAATGAAGATCATGATGATCCCATGAACCGTAAACAGACCATTATACATCTGAGGGCCCATGATGGTCTGTCCCGGAGCAATGAGCTCGGTTCTCATCAGTACGCCAAGTGAAGCAGCAATAAAAAAGAACACAGCTATGACATAAAAATACATCAGCCCGATCCTTTTGTGATCGGTGGATAGCAACCAGGCCAAAAGGCCTTTGTATTTACCCTTGTATTCCAGAAAACTGGTGTAGGTTTCTCCTCCCATATCTGCAGGATAATTAAGTAGATTTACTTTTTCTTCTCTTCCGGATCACGAGCGGTATAAACACCAGCATGGCTGTAACAAGGATCAGGCTCCCGAAGATCCGGGTAACCTGCAAGGTGTAAGTTTTGCTGGCAGGATTATAAGCAAAGCAGTACTCCAAAACTTTGTTGATGCTGGGTCGGGCAATGCCTTTCTGGGCTTCGATTAATGCCATCTTGACATCAAACGGAAGGTAGGTCAGCCCATACAGGTACCGGGTTATTTTGCCGGACGGGCTAAGTACAATAACAGCTGAGGGATGAGCGAAATCAAGACCCTGAACCTTATACTTATACCCCACTGCATCGGTGATTGATTTAATGTTCTCCTGGTTACCGGTGAGGTATATCCAGTTTTCCCGGTGTTCCTTGCTGATATTTTGTACGAAGTTCTTTTTCTTTTCAATGGCTTTCTCCGGTGTATCGTTTGTATTGAAGCTGATGGTAATGACTTTGTAATCTTTCCCGAGATCCATATCAACCTTGGTGATCACATCAGCGACGCCACTGAGCAGCGGACTGCATAACCCGGGACAATCAAAGTAAACGAAACACAGAATGGTAGGCTTGTCGATCAGCTTGCGAAGTGTCACTGTATCGTTTTGCTCATTAAAGAAAGACAGGTCAAGGGGAATTGTATCGCCAAGCTTTTCGATAATGCCGATATCGGGTTCCTTGGTCAGGTTACTTCCTTCGGCAAACTGTTGGGCATTCGTGCCCCAGGGCAATACAAGCAGGATAAAAATGAATAGTTGTTTCATAGGTCTGTCATCCATATTTTATTATTGTGGTTTTTCATTCATTGACATCCCGGCAATCATCAGGGAACCACCCATCAGGGAAACGTCCTTCAGCATGGTGATGAGGGTGATTTCAGTGTTGACCTGCTGGACAAGGTTGGGAATATGAATGGTAACAATAAAGAGGAAAAGCATTGCTGCCAGCAGGTAAGATGCCAGGGTCACCATTCTTTTGGAAATGATGCTGACACAGGCGGCAATCATGCATATCCCGGTTAGTATGATCGTGAAGCCCCCGCCCGGGATGAAGGATGTCAGTTGCCCGAGGTAAAAGTCCAGCATTAGAAAATGATTGATCCCGAATAGTCCGAAGGGAAGGGCAAAGAGGATTCTTCCGGTGGCAGTGATGTTTTTCATGGGTTGCTGTTTTGGTTTAATGGCTACGATTCATTCTTTTTGGCTCCTACGGAGTCAATGTGTTCCCCGATAATATATATATCCCTGAGCTTCAACAGCACGAGCAGTATGAAACCCCAGACCACCAGTACGCCAAGGCTGTAAGTGAGGATGATCCACCAGGGAGCCTTCCTGACAACGTTCCACATGGCCCTGTCTTTTACCAGGCTCACAGGTTCGATCTTTAAACCAACCTGAAGCAGTGTATCCTTACTGACCGGACCAAACTGATCTTCATCGGTGAATCGTGCAGAAACCTGGATCTTCCCGGCTGTATCGCCCGGCAAATCAGATGGAACGGGAAAAAAGGCCATTCCCTGATCATTGGTAGTTTTTTCCTCATCCAAAGGAAGAAGTCCAAAAGTCCTCCTGACAAACAACTTAACACCGGCACCGGTTACAGGGACAACGGAGTTACCTCTGATTGCCGATGCCTTGAGCATAACAGAATCCCGGGAGGGATTCAACAAAAGCGAAAGGGCAATAACAGCCCCCGAATAGGCTCCGGAGGTTATTTCGGGCATTACCGACTGAACATAAGCCGGATTGAAACTGCGGATATAGGAAACAATAGTCCAGATATCCTTTGACGCCAGGGTATTTTTAAAAGAAGGCATCTGTCCCCGGCCTTCGGAGACCTTATAAAAGAGCTCACCATCGGCGTTGTGCTGGATCTTGTCGGTTGCCGGATCGCCGGGAGGCGGTACAAGTGCCTGGAAATTTCCTTTACCGGGTGTACCATGGCACGACATACAGTTGAGGCTGTACAGCTGCAATCCGGCCTTACGGATTGAGTCGGAGAAGGGGAAAGGACTTAGCCGGCCTTTTTTGTCGGCAGGAACAGTCCATTCCTGTGCAATTAACAGGCCGGCAAGGATCTGAAACAGCAACAGGCTCGAAAGAATCTTCTTCATACGCTGAATTTAATGCTTTTCATGACTTTTCGCTTCTTGATCACTTTCCTCCCGGGCGGTTTCCACAATGGGAACCACTGGAAAAAATTTGGAGAGGAGGGTGATAATGATCAGGACCAGTATAAAGGTAGCCAATGTAATCGTCGATTCGATCAATGTGGGTTTATAAACCATCCATTCCTGGGGGACATATTGAACCGGCAGGTAGGGATGGCCCTGCGGGGGGACAACAATGAGATACCTTTTTAACCAGGACGCTGTAAACATGAAAATTGAAATGACAAGCAGCGGCAACGGTTTCCTCATGAAACGGAATATCAGCAGGAAGATGGGGATTACCAGCCCCCCCAGTTGCACCAGCCAGAAAGCAAAGGCATAATGACCGGCGAACAGTTCATGGATGTGAAAAGCATCAAATTTTTTCATCTTGTAGGCCGGGACCAGGAATTCATTCAGGTTAAAATAAAGGTATACCACGGAGACAAGAAACAACAGCCGGGCCACACGTTCGAAATGGTAGTCGGTGATGTAGGATTGCAGCCTGAAATTGGTACGGAAGAAATACATGGCGATAAGCAGGGCGGATGTTCCGGAAACAAAGGCTCCGGATACAAAGTAAGGCCCAAAGATGGTGCTGTCCCAACCGGCCCGGGGAGTCACCGCAAAAAGCCAGGAGGTCACCGTATGGATCGCCAAAGCAGTTGGAATGATAAGGATGATCAGGATCTTCACTGCCTGGTTCAGGATCTTATATTGCTCGGGATGATGTACCCATTTGAACGACAAAATCCCGTAGACCTTGACAAGTAATGAAGGCCTGTTCTGAAGCCGGGTACGGGCAACCGCAATGTCAGGTATCATAGGCAGGAACCATAAAAGCAGGCTCAGGACAAAGTAGGTAGTGACTACGGTAACGTCCCAGAGAATAGGCGACTGAACCCTGCCGTACAGGAAAACATAAGGCAGGCGGTCCGGTCGTCCCATGTCAGATATGATTACCAGTCCCGCTACCGCTGCAAAAGCTACCGCAACGATCTCGGCTATCCTGGCAATTGGTGTGACCCACCTGAATCCGATCAGACCGAGAACACAACTGATCAACATGCCAACCAGACTGCTGGCAACAAAGAAAACAAAGTTGGCAATGTACATGCCCCAGCTTGTAATATCACGCAGGCCGGTTACACCAAGTCCCTTTCTCAACTGGATGGAATATACATACAAACAAATGATCAGTGCAAGAAACAGAAATGTTATCCAAAGGAGGAAACTCTTGTTGATTCTAACAGGTCTCAGTATATCAGCCGACAGGGAATCGATCTTCTCCTGTTCCAGTCCCGGAATTTGATCTTGACTGTTCATGGGTCAGTATTTATATGATGAAATCTTTTTCCTCGGGTCTGTCTTTCTCAAAGTCGAAGATCCTGTTTTTCGGAGGCAGGTAGTATATTCTTGGCTTTGTTCCCAGTTCAGCCATCAACCTGTACCCTCCGTTTTTCTCAAGCAATTCGCTGAGCCGAACAGTTTCTTTGGTGGTTCCGTTGGTTACAGCATCCTCATTTTCATCACCGAAATAGTAAACCCCGTTGGGGCAGGATGAAACGCAATAAGGGAGCTTGTTTTCCCTGAGCCTGTCACAGCTCATCAGACATTTTGAAATGGTCCCTTTTCTTTGGGGAATATTCAATTCTACATTGTATTCCTTTCCCTTATCCGTTTCAGCGTCCTTGGGGTCCTGCCAGTGAAATATCCTGGCTGAATACGGGCAGGCAGCCATACAGAATCTGCAGCCGATGCAACGTTCATTATCAATGAGCACCGGTCCATCCTGTCTTTTAAATGTGGCATCAACCGGGCATACGGAGACACATGGGGGGTTATCACAATGCTGACAGGGTTTCGGCATAAAATAAGCAGGTGTGTTAACCGATTCCTGCATAACCAGCGTATTGATGTGATACTCATAAGGCCTCAGGTGATGAGCACTCTGGCAGGCCTCAATACACTTCCTCGCATTCCTGCACTTGGACAGATCGATGACCCATATCCATCTTTTCCCCTTGATCCCCACTCTTCCGCGCTCCTGCAGTTCCTTTAACCCCATCTGATATCCTTCTACCTCCTCAACAGGGACCTTCACAAGCTTGTTGTCGGTGGTTAATACCTTGACATATTCTCCCTTTTTCTTCGCCCTTTCATGCCTGAAGCCTGCAATTACGGCCGCTGCACCTGTTACCACTGCTGCACCTGTGATACTTGCATTTTTTAGGAATTCCCGCCTGGAGGATTCAACGATACTCTGAATTTCAGTCTCTTCAGGCTTTTTGTTCTTCTTCTTTTCACCCATAGGAATTGGCAAGATTTAAATACACGTCAATAATCAAAGACCGGTATATAACTTAAAAATACAAAATATTCGTTACGGAACTGTAAAATATGTAAAATTACATTGCAAAATATCTCACTTGCAGGCGAACATTACCCATTATATAGGGACGAAAATAATGTTATCTTTAACAGGTTGAGTTTTGCTTATATTTGCTTAATTATGAAGATATTCATTTTAGCCCTGGCAGTTGCAATTCCCCTTAGTCTGTCAGGTCAGAAGCAGATTTCGGAAAGTATGGTACTGATACCCGAAGGGGAATTCAATATGGGAAAAAACACGGCAAGTCCGTCGGACTGGCAGCCGGAACATGCGGTGATGGTTGATTCCTTTTATCTGGATAAATATGAAGTAACCAACCAGCAATACTATGAATTCTGCAGGGCAACAAACCATGCTTTGCCTTTTTTCTGGAACATGAATGAGTTCAGGTGTGGTTTGAATTTCGCGGATTACCCGGTTGTAGGGGTATCATACTTTGATGCGGAACAATATGCCCAGTGGGCAAACAAGCGGTTGCCTACCGAAGCAGAATGGGAATATGCTGCAAGAGGGGGATTGGTGAATAATAACTTTCCGAATGGCAATACGCTCGATTCTACATTTGCGAATTTCGGACGGAAGTATAAAGGTATTATCAGGATAGGCTCATGCAAGCCTAATAATTTCGGATTGTATGACATGGCAGGTAATGTCTGGGAATGGACAACCGATAATTACCAGGACGATTACTACAAAGTATCACCCCGTGAAAATCCAAAGGGACCTGAAAGAAGCAGGTTCAAAGTTATACGCGGCGGCAGCTGGCATTCAGGGGCCATGTGCAACCAGACTTATTACCGGAATGGGCTATCTCCCAGCTGGCTTGATTTTGCTGTCGGATTCAGATGCGCCAGATCAATTCACTAAGAGCAGGTAATAAATTCCTTCAGTTTTCGTTAATGAATAAGGCCTGATATCTTAATCGGGTTAATAAAACTTATTCATGATGAGAACAACAGCGACTACCATTGTATTTATCCTGCTGCTATCAGGCATGAACTCAGTTGTGAGCAGTCAGGATAATTCCAGCAGGCCTATACAGCTTACCGGGGGGATTATGACAGGGTACAACAGAGGCTATGGCATCAAGGCAAGCATTACGGGTTCTGGTTTTGCAGCGGACTTCCCGTTTAAGCTCAGGTTCGGAATAGGTTATACTTTTCTCAATCCCGGGGATGCTGAGGATGCCCGGCGCATTTTCATCAACAATGCCACCAATGGAGTGCCTGAAAAAAAAGGACGCTCCTTCGATTGCAGGCTTGATTTCCTAATACCAAAAACCCTATTCGGGATAGATCATTCCTACCTGGTTTTTGGCCCGCGGTTTTCCACCTTCACGGGAAATTTTGTCTATGTCGGGGGGAATGAGGACTTTGACGTTACCTCTCACCAATGGGGAATAGGAGGAAGTCTTGAAAGCCATTTCAAAATGACCCCGGGTCTTGATCTTGTCATTGCAGCAGGGCTCGATCAATATTTCCCCAGCACACTGACCGGGCATGATACTTCATACAGCCCTGACAATGATAATGTAAATCCGCAAAACGACAACCAGAACGGCGACGAACCCTTTAACTACAGGGATGCCGACAAAGCGATCCGACAACCTATGTTTATGCCACATGTTATGATCGGGGTGAGTTTTCAATTATAGCCGTATCTTTCCTGCAGGATTTTAAAACAACGCCTGACGGAGTATCACATTTCATAAATTGCGCTAACTTGGTAGTAATAAAACAATACCTGTAACGGATTGTGAAATTAAACCAGATAAGTTATGCATTTGTCGAGACGTAAATTGCTTACCAGCAGCCTGACGGTTGCCGCAGGTACCGGATTGCTTAATGCCATGCCGGTGGCCCGGCTTTGGAATGTATTGGGTGCCAATAATAAACTGGTTGCCGGTGCAATTGGTATCAATGGTATGGGTTTTGCCGACCTGAAAGCCTTTTTGGCACAACCCGACACCGAATGTGCTGCCATTTGCGACGTTGATGAGAACGTACTGAATGCCCGTGCGGCTGAAATTGAGAAAATCCAGGGTAAAAGGCCGGCTGTCTACAAAGACTTCCGGAAACTGCTCGAGGACAAAGCGATTGATGTGGTTATTATCGGTACACCTGACCATTGGCATTGTCTGCCATTTATATACGCATGCCAGGCCGGGAAAGAGGTGTATTGTGAAAAGCCGCTTTCCAACAGCGTCGAGGAGATACAACTCATGCAGAAAGCTGCAAAGAAATACGGCAGGGTGGTTCAGATCGGGCAGTGGCAGCGCAGTGATGAACACTGGCAGGATGCCGTTGCTTTTGTCCATTCCGGGAAGCTGGGCAAAATACGAACGGTGAGGGCCTGGTCATACCAGGGTTGGATGAAGTCTGTGCCGGTACTGCCGGATGAGCCGGTTCCGGCCGGAGTTGATTATGATTTCTGGCTGGGTCCGGCTCCTGCCAGGCCCTTTAACCGCAACCGGTTCCATTTTACTTTTCGCTGGTTTTGGGATTATGCCGGAGGAATGATGACCGACTGGGGGGTCCATATCCTCGATTATGCCCTGTACGGCATGAATGTCAGCCAGCCCATATCGGTCATGGCCATGGGTGGTAAATATGCCTATCCCGGGGATGCCTGCGAAACCCCCGACACCTTGCAGGCTTTGTTCGAGTTTGATGGGTTCACACTTTTATGGGACCACGGAATTGGCATTGACGGCGGCTATTATGGGCGTTCACACGGTGTAGGTTTTGTCGGGAATAATGGTACGCTGGTAGTGGACCGTTCCGGCTGGGAAGTTATTCCCGAAAACGACAATGGAAAGCCCAAAATGGACAGGGTGGAACTGAGAAAGGGAACCGGTAAGGGACTTGATAACCATATGCGGAATTTCATTTCGTGCGTCAAGGACAGAACCCTGGTTCCGAACGCCGGCATTGAAATTGGCGCCAACATTGCCCGGGTTGCCAACCTGGGGAACATCGCCTTCAAAACAGGCAGAAGGTTATACTGGGATGGAACCGCCACCCTGTTCATCAATGACCAGGAGGCCAATGAGCATCTGAAGGCAAGGTACAGGAAGCCATGGGAGCTCCCAATGATATAGCCGGCAAAATCCGGGCCTTTCGTGAATTTCAGGTATTCGCAAAACCGGCGGGTCCTCTTTGCAACCTCGCCTGCAGTTATTGTTATTACCTGGAGAAAAAGCAATTATACCGGAATGATATTGCCCGCATGCCGGAGGATATTCTGGAAACATATATCAGGCAACACATAGAAGCCACTACGGATCCCGTGATTACCTTCTCCTGGCATGGCGGGGAACCATTGATCGCCGGATTGGATTTTTACAGGAAGGCAGTAGCTATACAAAAGAAACTTTGCCCTTCAGGTAAAATAATTGGCAACGGAATACAAACCAACGCCGTCCTTCTTGATAACGCATGGTGCCAATTTCTGGCTGAGGAAGAATTTATGGTGGGGATCAGCCTCGACGGTCCGGAAGGATTGCATAACTGTTACCGCAAAACCAAGGACGGACAGGACACCTTTAAGAAAGTATTACAGGGATACGATACGTTGGTCATGCATGGCATTGATCCGGAAATTCTGTGCGTGGTGAATGCTGCAAATGTCAGGTATCCGTTGGAGGTATACCGCTTTTTCAGGCACCTTGGGGCATTGTGTATCACATTTATCCCCCTGGTTGAGCCAGACCCGGAAAAAGTGGTAAGTGAACGGTCAGTCAGGGCAGAAGCCTTTGGTACGTTTTTGTGTACTGTCTTTGATGAATGGATAGACAGGGATATCGGTAAAGTCAAGGTGCAGATCTTCGAAGAGACCTTGCGCACAGCCTTTGGACAGGAACATACGCTATGCATCTTTAAACCGGAATGTGGAGGTGTACCGGTGGTGGAACACAACGGGGATTTTTATTCCTGCGATCATTTTGTACAACCGGAGTATAAATTGGGCAATATCCAGGATATAACGCTTACGGAACTGCTTGACAGCGAAAGTCAAAGGGCCTTCGGGCAGGCCAAATTTAACACCCTGCCGCAATACTGCCGGGAATGCGAAGTAAGGGACATGTGCAATGGGGAATGCCCGAAGAACAGGTTTATCAGCACACCCGGCGGGGAACCACGGCTAAATTATCTGTGCGCCGGGTATAAATTGTTTTTTAATCATTGCAGACCATTTGCTAAATCTGTATCATGGGCCTGGCAAAATACGGATCAAAAAGCTCCGTAGGAGTTGGAATTATGTTACCATAATGTCACTCCTATGGAGTTTTCTACCTGGAAGGCAACTCAGTAAAATTATTTCAGTTTCTCCTTAAAGAACGTGATCGTCCGTTCCCATGCCAGTTTGGCTGCCTGTTCGTTGTAACGCTCGGGTGCGGAATCGTTGTTGAAGCCGTGCTTGGCCCCCTCGTAAATGAAAATCTGGTATTCAATGCCTGCTTTCTTCAGCGCCTCTTCAAAGGCCGGAATGCCTTCATTGATGCGGGCGTCATCGCCGGCATAATGCGCCAGTACTGGCGCCTTGATCTTAGGCACATCCTCGGATGCCGGCTGGCGGCCATAGTAAGGAACGGC
>DIAS01000169.1:749-1253 GCA_002415855.1 Bacteroidales bacterium UBA5072 | reverse complement strand
GCTGGCGGCCATAGTAAGGAACGGCAGCATCGAGGGTGGGGTCATTTACCGCTACCTGGTTGGTCATGCCACCGCCCCAGCAAAAGCCGGTACATCCCACCTTGCCGGTCGAAAGCGGATTTGTTTTAAGGTATTTTACGGCAGCCACATAGTTTTTTGTGGTTTTTTCTGCATCCAGCTCACGGATCATGGTCGCTGCCTGGCTGCCGTCAGCAGGTGTTCCGCCTGCCTGTGACAAGGCATCGGGTGCAATGGCCAGGAACCCTTCTTTGGCAAAACGCCTGGTCACATCCTGTATGTGCGGATTTAGACCAAAAATTTCGTGAATGACAATCACGGCCGGGTACTTTTTCTTCTTTTCCGGCCTTGCCAGGAACGCTTTTATCTCACCGGTCTCCCCGGCATAGGTGATGAATTCGGTTACCAAACCTGCATCATCTTCAGGAGGTACGGCTGCCGCTGCCCGGTCGTCTCCCAGCAGTGGCATCAGGGCAGTGGCAGCGG
>DIAS01000169.1:0-487 GCA_002415855.1 Bacteroidales bacterium UBA5072 | reverse complement strand
AGTACTGCCGGCATAAAGAGTAAGTTTCCTCAGAAAATCGCGGCGGTTGATTCCACCATGTTTGTAATCTTCAAACAGGGTTTTGATTTTTGCATTCATAATTCATAGTTCATAATTCATAATTACAACATATATTATCTCCCACCAGGAGGGCAATGCTCATTCAGGTAACCGGTAAGCAAGGTATACAGATGTCTCCTCGTATTTCTTCCTTCGTAAATTCCATGTGACCGATTAGGGTAGGCCATCATGGTAAAGCTTTTGTTGTAACGGATCAATTCATTGATCAGTAGCTCGGCGTTCTGGTAATGCACGTTATCGTCACCCGTTCCATGGATGATCAGCAGATTACCCCGGAGGCCCCTGGCAAAGTTTCTGGGTGAGGACTCTGTGTACTCCTTCTGATTTTCAGCAGGCAATCCCATGTACCGTTCCGTATAGATATTGTCGTACGTCAGCTGGTCTGTCACGGCGGCCACTGACATTC
>DIAS01000168.1 GCA_002415855.1 Bacteroidales bacterium UBA5072 | reverse complement strand
CTTTCAGGTGCATTTTTTCAGGAAGCCCACCCACATTGTGGTGTGACTTGATTGTTGCCGATGGACCGTTTACGGATACAGACTCAATGACATCTGGGTAAATTGTTCCCTGTGCAAGCCATTTTACATTTTCAATCTTGCGCGCCTCTGCTTCAAATACCTGAATGAAATTCTTTCCGATCGATTTTCTTTTTTGTTCCGGATCAACAACATTGCGCAGATCATCGAGAAAGAGTGCCTTGGCATCTATGCCGCGGACATTCAATCCCATGTGCTGATAGGAAACCAGTACCTTTGAAAACTCATCTTTCCGGAGTAATCCGTTGTCGACAAAAATGCAGGTCAGGTTGGGCCCGATGGCTTTGTGAAGCAATACCGCTGCCACGGATGAATCAACACCTCCGGACAAGCCTAAAACGACCTTATCGTTCACAAGGGTATCTTTTAATATACGTATGGTTCCACTGATAAAAGACTCCGGGGTCCAGCTTCTTTTGCATCCACAGATGTCAGCTACGAAATTTTCAAGTATCCTGCTTCCCTGTGTGGTATGGTAAACTTCAGGATGGAACTGAATGCCATAAGTTTCCTCGCCCTCGATCTGATACGCTCCAATGGGAACATCCTTTGTATTGCCGGTGATCCGGTAGCCTTCAGGCAGTCTGACAATGGTGTCGCCATGTGACATCCAAACCTGGGTCCCGTTTTGAATACCTTTCAGCAATTTGCATTCCGGATCAACCACTTCAAGGTTGGCCCTGCCATATTCCCTTGTTCGTGAGGCAGTCACTTCTCCTCCAAAGCCATGCGACAGGTACTGGGCACCATAACAAATACCCAGCAGAGGAATGACTCCTTTGATCTTACCTAGATCTGGAATCGGTGCATCTGAATCCCTAACGGATGAGGGACTTCCCGAAAGGATGACACCCTTTACTGACTGGTCGGTTTTATTTTTGGCATTATAAGGCCATATCTCACAATACACATTCAATTCCCTAACTCTGCGTGCAATCAGCTGGGTATACTGCGATCCGAAATCAAGAATGATAATTTTCTCTTCCACCGGGAATTGTTTTCAACATTAATTCTTCAAATATACATTTTTTATGCCCTTGAACCAAAGCGTTGCTGGCAGACAGCAAATTTTTGCCCGTCCTCAACGGCATAGGTTTCCGGGAAAATAGCACGGGCTTCATTCAGCAGCAGGTTTACACTTTTATACCGGGTGGAGAAATGTCCGATAAGCAGCTTACCCACCTTTGAGACCTTTGCCAGTTCTGCAGCCTGACTTGCCGTGGAATGGCCGGTTTGTTTTGCCAGCTTTTTGTCTTTTTCCGCAAAGGTAGCTTCATAATACAAAAGGTCGATATCCTTTAGAACGCTGGCCAGCTTACTGAAATACAGGGTATCTGTACAAAATGCATAAGATCGCATGTGGTAAGGTGGATAGGTAAGTTCACTGTTGGCAATTGTCAGCCCTTCCGGAGTTACATGGTCAAAACCGTCTTTTATTCTTCTGATCTCCCTGATTCCGAGCCCATACCGATCAATGGCTTCTTTCCGGATATTCAGTTGCTTTTTCCCCTCCCTGAAAATAAACCCGACTACAGGGATGCTGTGCCGCAGGGGAATTGTATCTACGGTGAGATGCTGGTCCTCATAGAGACGTGCGGGCCTGGAAGCCGTAAACGGGTGATGAATGATATGATAGGACATTTCAATGCCAAAGTGGCTTCTGAAATGGTCGAGGGTGGCAGCCAGGTCTCTGTGGGCATGGATATGCAGGTCTTTCTTGCGGCCCATCAGGTTAAAGGACGAAAAGAGACCGAACAATCCAAAAACATGATCCCCATGAAGATGACTGATAAAGATGTGGTTAATCCTGGACATGTTGATGGAGAATCTGCGAAGCTGAATCTGTGTACCTTCTCCACAATCGATTAAAAAAAACCGCTCATGTACATTAAGTACCTGAGCGGTAGGAAATCTTGCTGATGTGGGTAAAGCAGAACTGCTACCCAGCACCGTTAAAGTAAAGGACATTCGTGTATCAGACTAATTCACAGGTTCTGCAAAAAGCTTAACAGCTTCCTCCAGTGATCCGGTAATATTCAATACCGTATCGAGCTGAGAAATAGTAATAAGCCTTTCCACGGCATCGTTGAGGCCGGTCAGAACAAATGTGCCGTTGGCGTTCTTGCACAAACGGTTGGCTACAAGGATTGCACTCAGTCCGGATGAATCACAATACCGGCATTTGCTCAGATCAAGCACAATGTTTTTCTCACCGTTACCTGATACCAATACCAATTCCGATTTAAGTGTCGGAGCAATGTGTGTATCAAGTTTTTCCTCCAGCACCTGAATTAAGGTATAGTTCTTGAGCTTTTCGATCTTGAATTCCATGTTGAAAAAATTTTATTTATTTTTTACTCACTTTCAGCCTGGTTTTCTTCCGGTTCTATCGCCTTTTTTTCAGCTTTCTTCCTCTTTGATTCTTTCTTCTCCATCTCGTCCTTTATAGCTGCCAGATCCGTAATGTCACCCAATGTGGTTTTTTCCATATTGGTCTTTATCTTCTTGGTAGCTTTGTGCATGGTATCAGCAGCAGCTTTCCGATCAGATTCGGAGGACGCCCGCTTGATATCTTCATGAATTCTGCTGTGCGATACGATTATTTTCTTTGATCCTTTCGAAAACTCGATCACCTTGAAGGAGAGTTTCTCATCCAGCCTGGCTGTCTTACCGTCCTCTTTCACCAGGTGCTTGGGAGTCACGAAACCTTCTACACCATAAGGCAGGGCTACAACAGCTCCTTTGTCGGTCACTTCAATAATTGTACCTTCATGAACAGAATCAACAGTAAAAATAGTCTCGAATACGTCCCAGGGGTTCTCCTCCAGTTGTTTATGCCCAAGGCTAAGTCTTCTGTTTTCCTTATCAATCTCAAGAACTACCACATCAATGTTTTCGCCAATATTGGTGAATTCGGCCGGATGCTTGATCTTTCTGGTCCACGACAGGTCAGAAATATGGATCAGGCCATCAACACCTTCTTCTATTTCAACAAAAACACCGAAGTTCGTAAAGTTACGAACTTTTGCCGTATGTTTGCTGCCCAGAGGATATTTTTCTTCAATCTTTTCCCAGGGATCAGTTTTGAGTTGTTTCATGCCCAATGACATCTTTCTTTCTTCGCGATCGAGGGTAAGAATCACAGCCTCAACCTCGTCACCCACTTTAAGGAATTCCTGTGCACTGCGCAGGTGCTGCGACCATGACATTTCGGAAACATGGATCAAACCTTCAACGCCTGTGGTGATCTCGATGAAGGCACCATAATCAGCCATCACAACTACACGGCCTTTGACTTTATCACCCACCTTGAGATTGGCATCCAGTGAATCCCACGGGTGCGGAGTCAGCTGTTTCAGACCCAAAGCGATACGTTTCTTTTCATCATCAAAATCAAGAATTACCACCTGCAGTTTCTGATCAAGCTGTACGATTTCCTCGGGATGATTGATTCTTCCCCAGGAGAGATCCGTAATATGTATCAGACCATCTACGCCGCCCAGATCAATGAACACACCGTATGAGGTAATATTCTTGACTGTACCCTCGAGAATCTGGCCCTTTTCGAGCTTGGCAATGATTTCTTTTTTCTGCTGTTCCAGTTCAGCCTCAATGAGTGCTTTGTGTGAAACAACCACGTTCTTGAATTCATGATTGATCTTAACCACCTTGAATTCCATAGTTTTGCCCACATAAATATCGTAATCGCGGATAGGTTTAACGTCTATCTGTGATCCGGGCAGGAATGCCTCAATACCAAATACATCAACGATCATGCCTCCCTTGGTACGGCACTTTATATAACCTTTGATAATTTCATCTTTTTCAAGCGATTCATTAACCCTGTCCCAGGATTTCAGTGCCCTCGCTTTTTTATGTGACAGCACCAGTTGTCCCTTTTTATCTTCCTGGCTCTCAATATAAACCTCAACCTTATCACCGATTTTCAAGTCAGGGTCATACCTGAATTCATTCAGGCTCACAACGCCTTCGGATTTGTATCCGATATTCACGACAACTTCGCGTTTGTTCATTGTAATCACTGTACCATCAACCACTTCATTGACCTTAATGGCGCTGAGTGTATCACTGTACATTCTTTCGAGGTCAGTCTTTTTTAGTTCCGACTGGTAGTCACCCTCTTCAAATTTGTCCCAGTCAAATGCCGGATCAGATTCGAGATCAGTAATAACTGAAACGGTTTCTGCAACATGTTCAGCTGAATCTGCTGACTTTTTAACTTCTTCTTTTATTTCGGGATTAACCACATCCTGAACCTGATTATCAGTCTGTTCAACCGACTGCTCCAGGTTGTTTTCTTTATTGTCGATCATTAATTAATAAATTAAAAATTAGTAAATTAGACATTATGTTGTTTAAATCGAGCTGCAAAAGTATAATTTTCTCCTGTAAAAAACTAAAGATTGGTAAAAAAATAAAACGAGTTATGGCTTTTGATTACAGGTGTTTATGAAATATTCCTGATAAATTCATGACCTAATTGTGGAAAACATTACTTTTAAGCCCTTGTCTCATATTAACACTTCATGAAAACACTAATTATAGGAACAGGGTATGTTGGTTTAGTAACCGGAACCTGTTTTGCGGAAACCGGTATTGATGTAGTCTGCGTTGACATTGACCAGAAGAAGATCGATAAGCTGAACAAAGGGATCGTACCCATTTATGAGCCCGATCTTGAGCCGATGGTTAAAAGGAACCTTCAAAAGAACAGGCTTACTTTTTCCACCAGTATAAAAGACAATCTCGGAGACATTGAAACAGTGTTTATTGCAGTGGGTACCCCTCCAGGCGAGGACGGCAGTGCGGATCTCAGTCACGTTATTACAGTCGCCCGTGAAATCGGAAGGTATATGGAGCGGTACCTGGTTATCGTCACCAAAAGTACGGTTCCCATCGGTACTTCCAAACTTGTAAAAGAAACTGTTCAGGAAGAGTTAAACAGACGCCAGGCAAAGATCGGTTTTGATGTTGCCTCAAATCCTGAATTCCTGAAAGAAGGCGCAGCAG
>DIAS01000185.1:31714-33637 GCA_002415855.1 Bacteroidales bacterium UBA5072 | reverse complement strand
AGTGCTTTGGCTTCCAGCACCACGTAATCATCTATCCAGTCATTGGCCGACTTGCCACTGGTTTCCTTAATCACCTTCGATAGGTATTTAGGGGTGAGACAGAGCTTTTCGGCATAGAATTCCATGCCCCGTTGCTGCTTATAATTTGTTTGTGCATAATTTAAAAACTTCTCCAGCAGCTGCTCCTGTTTGGTTTTCTTCTTGATTTCAGTTATTTTATGATACTGGTGGCCTGACTCGTAGAAGAAAGCCTGTATCAGCAGTTTTACGATCTCGATGCGGTAAGGATTGTCTTTTCTCCTGATCGTGTTTTGCAGCATTTTATAAAAAGTCAGCACTGCCTCCAGTTCCTCTTCACTCAAAGGAATCCATGGATTTTCATGAACCGAAAGAAACAGGGGAACCCTTTCCTGTATGTTCATGGATAATTTCGTCAGGAATGGTTTGGACATGATGATAAAATATCCGGCAAAATCTTCGCTTAGATATTCATATTGCAATATCTGATCATGAAGAACAATAAAAAGGCAGGGTGCCTGGGTGCAATACGGTTTCAGGTTGATGGACCCTTTCATGGTGCCTTGGGTACATATAATTGCTATGGCAACATCCGGCCTCATAGGATAATTGAATGTGGAGGTGATAATGGGACTGTCAATTAAAAAAAAATCATTACCAATCGCGTCCACTTCTTTACTTTCCAACACAGCCTGCCAGTTAAAAGGTGCTATTACATTTTTCATGATAAACTTTTATTAAATATAGGACAATAAGTCGATAAAATAATAAAAAAGCGCTATTTAGACCAATTATATAGCATTATAGGCCTTTTATAGGCTGTTGAACACCTGTATCTTTGCTTCAGATTAAAGTGATACAAATTGCAGCAAGCTTTTCACATGATTTATAAATAAATTAAATTTAATACCATGAAAAAGATAAATCTTTTAGTAGCAGGAATGGTTTTAATCCTTTTATCGGTGGTTGTAAATGGCCAGACCAAAACAGATGCTGATTTTTTCACAGGCCTGTGGACAGGAATAGCAGAGGGAACACCCGCAGGTGATATGAATATTGCAGTCAGTCTCGGACGGATAGATGGCATGCTGGATGGGATGATCAAAATAGGTGAACAGGAAAATGTGAAATTTTCCAGGATCGAAGAAAAGGAGACGGCGGTTACGCTGTATTTTACCAGCAACAGTGGTTATGATATAAGCCTGTATTTGGAGAAGAAGGATGACAACCACGTCAATGGTGCACTTAGTACTTCAATAGCGGGAACGTTTGGTTTTACAGGTGAGCGGGCGCTGAACGGGGAGAACAATTAGCAAATAAGATCAGTATAAAATATGCGAATCATGAAAGGCAAATACTTTGTTAGAATTATTGGGCTGGTGGCTTTGATAAATCTAAGGCTACCGGTTTGCACGGCAAACAATACCCAAGTAGAATCCGGGCGTAACCGTTTATTCAATGCCGGCTGGAAATTCATTCGCGATTCGGTTGCCGGAGCGGAACAACCGGGCTATGATGATTCAAAATGGCTGGTGGTTGACCTTCCGCATGATTACAGCATCATGGATCTGCCGGGGGAAGACGGACCGGACCAGATCGGACCCTTTTCCAAAAGGTCCCCCGGCAACGGGAATTCAACCGGTCATGTCATTGGCGGCACAGGCTGGTACCGCAAGAGCTTTACCCTGGATAAAGCAGATGAAGGGAAAACAGTAATATTGAATTTTGATGGGGTGTATATGGAAACGGAAGTGTGGGTGAACGGTAAAAAGGCCGGAAACCATAAGAACGGCTATACGCCTTTCTGGTTCAATATCACATCCTTGTTAAATGTGGCCGGAAAAACCAATGTAATTGCGGTAAAAGTTGATAATGCCGGGAGGAACTCACGCTGGTACAGCGGAT
>DIAS01000185.1:1047-31464 GCA_002415855.1 Bacteroidales bacterium UBA5072 | reverse complement strand
CTGGTACAGCGGATCGGGAATATACAGGAATGTGCATCTCACGGTGACACAACCTGTGCATGTTGCGGTTTGGGGAGTTCGCATTACCACACCGGAAATCAAACAAAGCGAAGCAATTATTGATGTTGCAGTTACCACTAAGAACGAGCAGGAAAAAGAAGTCAACGCACAACTTACGATTAACATAAAAGATAAGAATGGCCGGTTGGCAGGCAGTGCAAAGGATAACGTTGTACTTTCCGGCAAGGGTGAAAATAATTCAAGAATACAGGTTAACGTAAAAAATCCTGTCCTGTGGTCCGTTGAATCCCCGAACCTGTATACCGCCGAGATCATCATCGAGACGGATAAGAAAATGTCGGACAGGTACCTTCAATCTTTCGGAATCAGATCCATCGCATTTTCAGCAGAAAAGGGATTTCTGTTAAATGGAATGCCGGTTGAACTTAAGGGAGGATGTCTGCATCATGACAATGGTCTTTTGGGATCAGCAGCCTTTGACAGGGCGGAAGTGCGCCGGGTAGAGATTATGAAAGCCAATGGCTACAACGCCATCCGCTGCGCCCATAATCCGCCGTCATCAGTATTTCTTGATGCCTGTGACCGACTGGGAATGCTTGTCATTGATGAATTCACGGATATGTGGGAATCCTATAAAAGCCCCCAGGATTATTCAGTATTTTTCAGGGAATGGTGGAATAAAGATCTGACCGATATGATGCTTCGGGATAGAAATCACCCCGGCATTATCATGTGGAGTATTGGGAATGAAATTCCCGAAAGCAGCACACCCGCGGGAGTGCAGATTGGCAAAGAGCTGGCTGATAGGGTTAAAGCCCTGGATAATACACGCGTGGTCACAGAAGCAATTTCGGAAATATTTACCCCGGGAGGATGGATAAATACAATTAATGCTACAGAAATTCTTGACGTTGCGGGCTATAATTACACATGGAACAAATACGAATCTGACCATGAAAAATATCCCTCGCATATAATGTATGCTTCAGAATCATTTCCGGGTGATGCATACGATTCCTGGAAGCCTGTGGAAAAATTTTCCTATATCATCGGGGACTTTGTATGGTCTGCCATGGATTATATCGGTGAGGTTTCAGTAGGAAGTGCAACGATTGTTCCTGAAGCCCGGAAAACAACCTTCAAAATGCCTACCGAGCTCAAGTTGCCTCCTGGTGTTAATATATTTGACCTGCTGGGTAAAATGCCGACTGAATGGCCATATTTTATATCGGGTTGTGGTGATATTGATATAACCGGAGAGAAGAAACCCCAGATGTTCTACCGCGATGTTCTGTGGGATAATAGCAAACTTGAGATTAATGTACATGCACCCGTTCCGGCAGGTTTTGCAGAAAATTTAAGCGGGTGGGGCTGGCCAAATGAATGTCAAAGCTGGACCTGGAAAGGGGATGAAGGCAAACCGCTGCAGGTCAGGGTTTTTACCAAATCGTCGCATGTGCGGCTTGAATTAAATGGTAAGGTTGTGGGAGAAAAAGATCTATCGGCAGCGGATAAATACATTGCAGTTTTTGAAGTGCCCTACCAACCCGGTGAACTGAAAGCCGTTGCGCTTGAAAACGGGAAGGAAGTCGCCAGCAAGGTATTGAAAACCAGTGGCGTGGCAGCCGGTATCAGGCTGAAGGCAGACAGGAACACCATTAAAGCCGACCGGAATGACCTTTCTTTTGTAACCATCGAAGTGGTTGATCAGAACGGATTTGTTGTTCCGGGTGCAGCTGTAACAGTAAAGCTGACCCTGGCCGGTAATGGGGAATTGGCAGCCGCGGGCAATGCCGATCCAAGCGACATGGAAAGTGTGAACAAGCCTGTAATTAAAACTTTTAGAGGCAGGACACAGGCGATTGTACGGCCATTTGCTGAAAATGGAACGATTAAACTGATCGCAGATTCCCAAGGCTTGAAATCGGGTGAACTGACATTACAGGTGCAGTCTGTTTCTCATTAACCAAATGATTGCTAATTTTGTAAAAACTTAAGCTTCTGAATGTGCATCTTACTTTTTTCTTAAACTATTACTATCAATTATGAAATCAGTTGCAGGAATTCTTATGCTGATGCTGGCGTTGTGCATCCCCCTCAACGCACAAACCCCGTCAAAAGACCCGAAGATGGACGCTTTCATCAATAAACTGATGAGCCAGATGACTGTTGAAGAAAAGATCGGCCAACTAAATCTCGCCTCTGGTGGTGGCGCGGTAGCTGGTGCAAAAATGGGAATTGACTCGATGTTGAAGCATGGATTTATTGGAGCTTCCAGCGGATACTCCATCGAATCCATACGCAAAACACAGCAAAAAGCTGTTGAAACATCCAGACTGCATATTCCATTGTTGTTTGGGCTGGATGTCATTCATGGTTTTAAGACTATTTTCCCGATTCCGTTGGGCTTGTCGTGCAGCTGGGATACCCTGCTCATTGAAAGAAGCGCCAGGATAGCCGCTAATGAAGCCAGCACCAGCGGCATTAGCTGGACATATTCTCCGATGGTCGATATTACCCGTGATCCCAGGTGGGGAAGAATAGCTGAGGGATCGGGCGAAGATCCCTGGCTTGCATCAAAGATTGCCAGGTCAATGGTCAAAGGTTACCAGGGAAATGATCTTTCAAAAGACAATACCATTTTGGCCTGCGTAAAGCATTTTGCTTTATATGGCGGTTCCGAGGCAGGGAGGGACTATAATACGGTCGACATGAGCCGTATCACCATGTATGAGGATTATTTTCCTCCTTACAAAGCAGCCTTTGATGCAGGCGCCGGGAGTGCGATGTCATCCTTTAATGTCATAGATTATATACCTGCTTCCGGGAACAAATGGCTTTTAACTGAAGTTCTCCGAAAGCAATGGGGATTTAGTGGTTTTGTGGTATCTGATATGAACGCAATAGTGGAAATGAGCAACCATGGAATGGGGAATGCCCAGGAAGTGGGAGCCTTGGCGTTGAAGGCAGGTCTTGATATGGACATGGGCAGTGATGTGTTTTTTACCACTTTGAAAAAGTCACTGTCTGACGGAAAGGTAACCCAGCAGGAAATTGACCAGTCCTGCAGAAGGGTATTGGAAGCAAAATATAAGCTGGGATTATTTGATGACCCCTACAGGTACATCAATGTTGAAAGATCAAAGACTGACATATTCACTCCTGATAATCTTCACGTTGCACGTGAGGCAGCACGAAAGTCGATTGTGCTGCTTAAAAATGAAAATCAGGTATTGCCGGTAAAGAAATCCGGAACCATTGCCGTAATAGGACCTCTGGCCAACAGCAAATCAGACATGCTTGGCACATGGGCTTTCTTTGGAAACAACAGAGATGTTATTACTGTTTATGAAGGAATAAAATCAGTAGCCGGAAACAATGCAAGGGTACTCTATGCCAAAGGCTCGCTTTATACGGCCGACTCAATTCTTTCCAACAATTCCGGTTTTATGGGCGCCAGGAATGTGGTGGATTTTGCACAGAATGAAGTGCTGCTGAAAGCGGCGCTTGATACCGCCCGGAGGGCAGATGTCCTTGTTGCGGTTTTGGGTGAATCTGCCAACTGGTCGGGAGAAGCCGCCAGCCGTTCAGACATCGGCCTGCCCGAATGCCAGGTGAGCCTGCTAAAAGAATTGCTAAAAACCGGAAAACCTGTTGTTTTGGTGTTGGTGAACGGAAGACCTCTTGCGTTGCCCTGGGAGGATGCCCACGTGGATGCCATTGTCGAAGCATGGAATGGCGGATCAGAAGCAGGAAATGCCATTGCGGATGTTTTGTTCGGCGATTACAATCCTTCGGGTAAGCTGACTGCCACCTTCCCGCGCAGTGTGGGTCAGATCCCCATTTACTATAACCACAGAAATACCGGCAGGCCCTTTGATCAAAAGAATAAATTCACCTCGAAATACCTGGATATTTCCAATGATCCTTTGTATCCTTTTGGCTATGGTTTAAGTTACGCTACTTTTGAGTATGGGGACATTAAGGTTAATAAGTCAGCTTTAAAGGGAAATGAAACATTAACAATTACCGCCGGTATTATGAATACCGGTAAATATCCTGGTGAAGAAACTGTACAATTATATGTTCAGGATCCGGTAGCAAGCATCTCCCGTCCGGTTAAAGAATTAAAACGCTTTAACAAGGTGATGTTACAACCGGGTGAAAAAAAGGAAATTACCTTTACCCTGAACACAGACGATCTGAGATTTTATAACAGTGACCTCAAGTACACCTGGGAACCGGGTGAATTTATCATTTACGTTGGTACCAATTCAAGGGATGTAAAATCCGTGAAAATCAACTGGCTTGAAAAATAACCACATCCCTGGTGCACGGAAGGCAAAAACCTCACAAGGGTTAGTTTTCAGCCAGCAGTTGCTTTAAACACTTATTCAAATTTCAACATTTCAGCCGGGTTTGTCCGGGATGCCTTAATGGTTTGGGAGCCGATGGTAAGCAGTCCGATGAATACCACGAACAAAATACCAAAGAGCAGGGTGCCCGCTCCAAAGCTGACATGATCGACCATATATTGAAACCACATTTTGTTAAGCAGGTAGGCAAGGGGGGCGGCAATAATTGCTGCAATGATCAGCAATCCTATGTATCCCCTCGAGATCAACAGCAATATGTTTGCAGGCATTGCCCCATAGGCTTTCCGTATGGCAATTTCCCTGATCCGTGTTTGTGTGCTGAAAGTTGCCATCCCCAGCAGCCCGAGACACGAGATAATGATCACAAGAAAGCAGGCATAGCCTACAGTATATAAAACATCACCGAAAAATGAATAATACTCTTTAATGGTATTGTCCAAAAAGTCCCCTTGCATTTCGTGGACAGGATCAATTTTTTTCCACTCAATTTTAAGCTTTTCAACGGAACCCTGCAAATCGGGTGAACTGAACCTGAACACGGCCAGGTTGTATTTGTTTGGTTCAACCCTGAGGATTAAGGATTTCTGCGTGAGGAAAAGTGCAGCATATTTATAGTCCTTTATAACGCCGATCACCTGCACGTAGGTCGAATCATCCAGGATCAGGTATTTGCCGATGGCTTCAGACGGGGTGCCCAGTTTAAACTGATGGGTAGCATATTCATTGACAACTACAAACTTCTCACGTTCTGTATTCATGCCGGGAGGAAAGTTCTGCCCTGCCAGCAAGGTAAGACCCATTGCCGGGATATAATTCTCATCAACCGAAAAGTAATGACCCTGTACCTTCTCATCCTCCTTATTGATGCGTATGTCCACCGGCCAAATGTTACCCTCTCCGGGTCTGTGTGAAGTCGCTGATATATAACTGATCTCAGGCAACCGGCTGTAAACATCCTTTATCCTGCTTATATCCTGCCTTTGCAGCCGCAACATGAATACCTGTTCGCGGTCAAAGCCCATTTTTGCATTGACCATATAATTCATCTGCCTGAATAATAAAAGAATCGTTATGATAAAGATCATGGAGAATGCAAACTGGGTCACCAGTAGAACTTTTCGCAGGGTTATCCGGCTGAAGAGCTTAATATTGAGTACTCCCTTAAGTACATGCTGCGGGCTGAAAGAAGAAATAAAAAAGGCGGGCAATATACCAGCAAGCAATCCTGTAACCAATGCAAATATGAAAAACAAAAGATAAACAACGTAATTTTGCTGCGGGCGTATTTCCAGTATCGACATCATTTTCATGCCCGTGAATCCTGGCAGTAAAAACTGAAGGAGTATTACCGAAACCACCAGTGCCAGAAGTGATATCATGACTGCTTCAAGTAAAAACTGGGAAATGATCTTTCCCCGGGAGGCGCCCAATGTTTTGCGAACGCCAACTTCCTTTGCGCGGAGCAAAGACCTTGCTATGGACAGGCTGGTGTAATTAAAAGCCGCCAAAACGACTAATACCAGGGCTAATCCGCTGAGAAAGTAAACCATTACATTCCACAGAAAAAACCCCAGTTCATTGGCGCGCAAAGGCCCTGGAACAATTTTTGACAGAGGCTGCAATACAAAGGAAACATTTGTTCTTTCCCTGTCAAGGTATTTCTCATGGTTGATCTTGTCAAGCGTAAGCTGTATATCTTTGTTGTCGGCTTTTTCTGAAAGCAGCACATATAAATAACTCGAATAGAAATTATTCCAATCGGTTGCTGTGATTTTCTCGGCCTTTCGGCTTCTTTCGAATGACTCCAGCGTACTGGCAGAAACAAGGGCCTCAAACTGGATATGAGATTTTTTATTGTTTTTTTTAAGGATGCCTGCTACAGTAAAATTACCAATACTGTCAACCTGCAAAGTCTTTCCCAACGGATCCTCATTCCCGAAAAACTTCTTGGCCACATCCTCTTTCAATACAATCTTATAAGGATCATCAAGAGCCCTTTCAGGAGAACCTTCTTCCAGTTCGAAACCGAAAACGCTGAACACTGCTGAATTGGCATACAAACCTTTGATGCCGATCCGGATATCCCCGGATACGCCTTCACCGTTAAAAGTATTATTGAACAGGGCAGTTTCTTCAATTCCTGTAGCATTATTCTTCAGTTCACCAGCCAAAGGAAAGGTTGTTGAGGCAAACCTGTTGAGGGAAATCTTACTGAGACTGTCAATACTTTCTACCCGGTATATCCTGTCCTTTTTTGTGTAATAGCTGTCATACGAATATTGATCCATCAACACCACGATGATCAGCATACAGACTGACATGGTAAGTGATAAACCGAGGATATTAAGGAGTGTAAAGCTCTTGTTTCTGATGATATTCCTTAAAGCTGTCAAAAGGTAATTCAGAACCATGATAACAGGTTTTGTTGTTAGACGCCTTCAACATCCGGCAGGTTACGAGGGTCCAGACAGGGAGATTATTTCAAATATATAAAATATCAAGGAGTAAATCCAAGGGATGACTGAATAGTTTTCCGGATTCATTTTAAAGCCGGAGTAAACGGGCAGTGCAAAAAAATATAAATTAAGGGGAAGAGAAGTTGATTATTTGAAAAAAGTATTTATTTTTGCATACCAAACGTTTAGTATGCTGCTATGAATGACACCAAGGATTATATAATTGACCAGGCTTACAAGCTTTTCCTGAGTCGCAGTTATGAAGCCGTGACCATCAGCGATATCAGTAAATCAATAGGACTGACCAAGGGTGCATTGTACCACCATTTTTTGAATAAGGAAGAGCTCTTTAAGGCCGTCATTGATAAATATCTTGTTATTGACATGGGGGACGGCAGCGTTAAATGCAACTCCCTGCTTCAGTTTATTGATGAGAATATTACCCATACCAGGCGAATTATATCCAATACGCTGGGCGAGAAATCAACTTTTGTTCCGGTCAACTATATGTCATTGCTAATTGACGCATTAAGGCACTATCCCGGCTTTGAAACCAGTAAAGAACTTTTGATAAGCTCGCATATTGAAAAGATAAAATCCGTTATGCGTGATGCGGTTGATAAGGGTGAGATCCGCAATGACCTGGACATTGAAATTACGGCGCTTAATTTTTACTCCATCACATTGGGGCTTGCCTCAAATCTCTATACCCATAAGTCCCCTTCGGTGGCATTTGAGATTTTAAGCAGGCAATTCTATGAGTTTTATAAACTCATAAAACGATAAACTGATCGATCGATAAATCATCTGGATTTCATCACCGTATAATACATACCAATCGTTTAGTATCTAATAACAAATAATAGCAATACAGCATGAGAAAGAATATTCAAATCATTGCATTGGCAGTTGTGCTTGCATCCTGTGGGCATAAGCAGGAACAGGTCAGCCTCGACGCAAAAAGCGAAGCCATAAAGGTTACAACAGAAACCGTGCGGGCGGCACAGAGAAACAATGAGCTGCATTACAGCGGGACCATTGAGCCTGCCCAGTCCATAGCACTTGTATTCAAAGGTACCGGCACTGTGGAAAATGTGTTTGTTGAAGAAGGTGATTATGTTAAAAAAGGCCAGGCATTGGCTACCATCAACAGATCCACAGCTCAGAATATTTATGATGCCTCGCTGGCCTCCTACGAACAGGCTAAGGACGCTTATGACCGTTTGAAAACAGTTTATGATAAGGGCAGTCTGACCGACATCAAATGGGTTGAAATGGAAACAAAGCTAAAGCAAGCGGAGTCCCAAATGCTGATAGCCCGTTCAAATTTGGATGATTGCACTTTGCGTGCGCCGGATGATGGGATGATTGGCCGCAGGAATGTTGAACCCGGGCAGTCTTCGTTCGGAATAACAGCTCCCATCGAACTGGTGAAAATTGAAAAGATCCTGGTAAAGATCTCTGTTCCTGAGAATGAGATCAGTAAGATCAGCAAGGGCATGAAAGCCACATTCTCAATTTCCGCACTTGAAGATCAATCGTTTGAAGGCACCGTTAGCAAGGTGGGAATCTTGGCTGATAGGATCTCCCGGACATACGAAGTGAAAGTTGCAGCCGGTAATCCCGATTATAAAATCAAGCCCGGTATGGTGTGTGATGTAAGACTGCATTTATCCGGAGAAAAAAGTATTACGGTGGTTTCTGCAAAGGCTGTGATGATGGGCGACAACGGCCGGCCTTATGTATGGCTGGTGAGCCCGGAGGCTAAGACTGCTTCCAGGGTCGAGGTCGACCTTGGTCAGTACAACCAGGCAGGAATTGAAGTACACACAGGCCTTAAAGCAAACGATGTGGTAGTAGTTGAAGGAAAGGAAAAATTATCTGAAAACAGCTCAATACTTTTTTAACATGGATCCTAAGAAACATAGTCTCATCGAAGCCGCGATGAAGTATCGCACCATACCGGTCGTGCTCATTGTTTTGCTTATTGTATTTGGCGTTTATGCATTGATCGAGATGCCGCGAGATGAATATCCCCAGTTTACGATTCGCCAGGGTGTCATCGTTGGCGTTTATCCCGGTGCATCTTCAAAGGTTGTGGAACAACAATTGACCAAAACGGTTGAAAATTATATTTTCGGATTCAAGGAAATCAAAAGAGCTAAAACATACTCTCAGTCACAGGAGGGAATGATGTACATATTCGTTGAATTAAATGATAATGTAAAAGATGCTGACCGGTTCTGGTCGAAATTGCGACATGGCCTTAATGAATTGCAGGTACCAGCAGGGGTTCTGGCGTTGATCGCCAATAACGATTTTGGCGATACTGCTGCGCTGCTCATTACATTGTCATCTGATACCAGGTCATATAAAGAGCTTGAACAAGTACTGAAAAAGCTCGAAGACGAATGCCGGAAAGTTGAAACAGTCTCTAAAATAAAACATTACGGATTACAAAAGGAACAGATATGGGTCAGGGTCAAGCCCGAAAAGCTGAATGAATACAATATAAAGTCCCTGTCGTTACTGATGGCTTACCAGGCGAATAGTCTGTCAAGCTCGGCAGGTGCTTTGAAGGATGGTGAAATGAATTTTCCCCTGCACTTCCCTGTGAATTTTCGCTCTGAAAAGGATGTGGCTGATCAGATTGTGTATTCCGATCCAGGCGGCAACGTTGTTCGTTTGAAAGATATTGCTACCATTGAACGCCGTTATCAGGAACCGGACAATTTTATCCGTCAGAACGGGCAGAAGACCATTCTGTTATCGCTTGAGATGCAACCGGGGAATAACATTGTCACCTTTGGCAAGGAGATTGACAAAGCGCTTGAATCTTTCAAGAAGGGAGTGCCCGCAGACATCAGGGTTGCAAAAATATCAAACCTTCCCTATTATGTAAACAATTCGATTTCAGAGTTCATGCTTGAGTTTCTGATCGCCATTGTATCGGTCATTTTGGTTACCATGTTGCTTCTGCCGTTCCGTGTGGCTTCGGTGGCTGCCATCACCGTGCCGATTTCGGTCCTTGTTACCATGGGTTTGCTGTATGTATTGGGATTTGAACTGAATACCGTTACACTCGCAGCATTGATCATCGTGCTGGGAATGATCGTGGACAACTCCATCGTGATCATTGACAACCATGTGGAGAAGATTGACCATGGTTTTTCTCCCTGGCATGCTGCTATTAGCAGTGTAAAAGAACTGCTCATTCCTGTAGTAACCGCAACATTGGCGATTATAGCCTCTTTTTTCCCACTCAGCCTTCTTGTTCCTGGAGCCGCCGGAGAATTTCTTTTTGCATTCCCGTATGTTATTGGTATCGCTTTGATCGTATCAATTCTGGTCGCTGTTTTCCTGGTTCCCTACATGAATTTTCTATTCATTAAAAAGGGGCTGAAGCAGGGTAACAAAAAAGGCGACAGTAAAACAATTCTTAGCCGACTGCAGCATTTCTTTGACCGCTCACTCGAAAAAGCCTTTGCCCATCCCAAAAAAGTGCTGCTGATCGGTGTCGGATCTGTAATCCTTGCCGTGGTGCTCTTCGTGCAGCTCGATCAGGAAATGTTTCCTGAAATCGACAGGAATCAGATGGCTGTGGAGGTATTTCTGCCTACAGGTTCCTCACTTGAAAGCACGGACAAGGTTATCGACAGTCTGGAACATATTTTACTGGCTGATAAACGGGTAACCACAGTGACCAGTTTCGTGGGAACAAGTTCTCCGCGTTTTCATACTGTATACGCTCCGAACATGCCCAGTGCCAATTTTGGGCAGCTGCTGCTGAATACTTCTTCTGAAGAATCAACAAGAGAGATTGCGGACGAATACGGTAAAAGGCTCATGGACGCATTTCCCAATGCACATGTCAAATTCAAAATACTGTCCATGCTGGCCACTAAAGCGCCGATCGAAATCCGCATTGCAGGAGATTCCATTCGAGACCTTCGGTACGCTGAAAAGCAAGTTGATACAATTCTTAAAAAGATGGAGGACATCGCATGGGTGCGCACTGATTGGGATCAATACCAGCAAAATATCATGGTGGAAATGGACCATGAAAAGGCTAACCGGGCAGGATATTCCAAGGGAATGGTCGCGACTTCCATGATGATGGCGCTTAACGGTCTTCCCCTCACAACCATTTGGGAAGAAGACTATGCGGTCAGTGTCCGCTTATACCAGGACACGGAAGGTCCTAAAAATATAAAAACACTCGAGGACCAGTATGTGACATCAAGCAGCAGTTTTAAAGCACAACCTTTAAGATCCTTTGCCAAATTAACCCCCGAATGGACAGAAGGTAGCATCATCCGCCGCAACGGGATCAGGACTTTAACGGTTTTGGTCGATCAGGACCGCTATGTTATGGCATCCGGAGTTTTACGCAAGATTCAGGCTCAAATCAAAGAAACATCCTTGCCCAATGTTACCATATCTTATGGAGGCGAAGCTGAACAGCAAACAGATGTATTTGTTCCCATGGGCATTGCACTCGCCGTAAGCATCCTTTTGATCTTCCTGATCCTGCTGTTTCAGTTCAGAACCCTGAAACTTTCCTTCCTTATCATGGCTACCATGATACTCGGGTTACCGGGAGCCGCCATAGGACTTTTTGCCATGCATTATCCGTTTGGTGTAACTTCCTTCACCGGGATCATCAGCTTATGCGGGATAGTTGTACGTAATGGTATTATTCTCATTGATTATGCGCGTTATTTGCATGAGAAGAAAGGAGTTGATGTATATACCGCTGCCCTGATGGCAGGCAAGCGACGTATGCGTCCCATTTTCCTGACTTCGGCTGCAGCCGCGGTAGGCGTAATCCCGATGATTATCAGCGGCTCCAATCTTTGGGGCCCGTTGGGAACGGTAATCTGCTTCGGATTAATGATCTCTATGGTGCTTACCTTATATATTCTGCCAATCCTGTATCAATATACCTATCATGCCGATATGGATAATAGCAGGAAAGTTCCAGCCAAGTTACTGGCCGGTTTGGCTGTATTAGTTGCCCTGGCTATCCCTTCGGAATCAAAGGCACAAACCAGGTCATTGTCTCTGGATTCATGCAAGCAGATCGCACTGGTCAACAACAAAAAGATCATAAAATCTGATTACGATGTCAGCGCAGCCAAAGAACTACACAGGTATGCCTTCACCAATTATTTTCCAAAAATTAGTTTTTCGGCATCTGCCATGCGTTCGTCTGATTACCTGTTGAAAGTAAACACGCCTGAGATGAACCTGCCGGTTTATGATGGCAATCCTGCTAACCTGCCAACGGCAACACAATTTGCCTATATTCCGTCGCTATCCATCAATGCACTCGACTACCTCAACGTTGCAAACCTGGCGGTAGCAGTGCCTCTCTATATGGGTGGCCGTATCAGAAATGGCAATGCACTCGCCAACCTGGGTGAAGATGTCAGCAGGCAGCAACAGAGCATGGTGGTCACTGATGTACTGATCCGGACCGAGGAGCTTTACTGGAATCTTGTATCATTAAAAGAAAAGAAAAAGACACTGCTGAGTTACAAGGCAATGATCGATACGTTATACCGGGATGTCGAAAATTACTATACATCGGGTATGGCCCAGAGAAACGACCTGTTGAAAGTGCAGCTCAAACAGAACGAGCTGGAAAGCAATCTTCTGAAAATAGACAACGGTATAGTCCTTACATCCAGGGCGCTTTGCCAGCATATCGGGATTGAATACGACGCTACATTGTTATTCAATGAACAGCCTTCAGGCGATGTGGCATTTCCCGCCCAGATTGAAGATGCGCAAAAGGCAGTCGCCAACAGGGTTGAATTTCAGTTGCTTAATCAGGCTGTTGAAGCTGAGAGGCTGCAAAAGAGGATGGCAATCGGTGAATTAATGCCCCAGGTTTCAGTTAGCGGTATAGGACTGTATTACGACGTAATGGATAATTCTGACAAGGCCGCTCTTGCACTGGCCAATGTGAGTATCCCCATAACGGACTGGTGGGGCGGTGCCCATAAAATTAAGCAGCAACAACTGAAGGTAGAGAAAGCCAGGGTCGACCTCGCAGAAACAACGGAGTTGCTGGCCCTCCAGGTTGAACAAACCGGCAACGAACTTTCTGAAAGCTGGTTTCAGTTAAAGCTCTCGGAAAGATCTGTTGAACAGGCACGCGAGAACCTCAAAGTAACTGATGATAATTACCGTTCAGGACTTGTAGGTATATCTGATCTTCTTGAGGCACAGGCGCTTTTTCAAAGCGCAAATGACAGCCTGACGGATGCACGGTGCGGTTATCAGGTAAAAAAGGCCAAGCATCTGCAATCGACAGGTGATTATCATTAGAACTGGCGATCCGGTGCTGGTAATAAACTTAAAAGGGGCGATCTCGATGAATGACGATCGCCCTTTTTGGTTGACAACAATCAGAAATGCTTAAGCTGGCATATCGGGCAATTTGAATCCGTTAAGGTACTGGTGTTTCACCAGTGTTGCAACGAATTCTTTGGCATTCACAGCACTCGGATCCTCATAGCCGGGCATTCCGGGCATGGCAGCAGGAGCCGCACCCTTAGGGGCTGCACCGCCGGCCGATTTGGCAGCAGCATTTGCGGCAGCCATCATTTTGCCGATGTCAAACATTTCCGACCAGATGGAAACTTTTTCCGTATCGGTAATATTGGTAAACTGCATATTCGGGCCATCCCATTCCAGGATCCTGCCGAGCTTCTCCAGGCGAACAGCCAGAACACCCATCAGTACGATCTCATTGAAAGGACCTGCTTCACCGAAGTGAGAAGCGATCTTGTTGCGCAGATCAGGATCCTTGCATGCACTGACCCAATCGAGGTAATGGTTGTTTTCGGGAACAACTCGCAACACCTCGGGAGACTTGGGTGTTTTTCCGGAAAGAAGGTATGCATCGCTGCCATGGCTGCCCAGCACAAGGGTATCTTTTGTCCCATAAAGCGCGCAACCTTCACCCTGCCAGGTCTTTCCTTCAGGGAGAACAGGGGGGATCATGGCGTGGAAGCCACCGTCATACCAGGTGACTTCTACCTCGGGCATGGCCATCCTCGGAAGGTTGGGACGTTCCGGGAATATCATCTTCACGATCTGGGCATGCGGACAGGCATCTTTCTTGAGTTGGGTTGACTGTCCCTGAACTTTGGTCGGGTAACCCAGCTGCAAAACTTTGAATACCGGATGCATGTTATGACAGGCCATATCGCCAAATGCTCCTGTACCGAAGTCCCACCAACCGCGAAAGTTCCAGGGATGGTAAGCGTTGTTATAAGCACGGAAAGGCATGTGGGCTATCCACAGGTTCCAGTCAAGTGTCTTGGGCACTTTCTGGACATCAGCGGGCGTGTCCAGGCCTTGCGGCCAGATGGGACGGCTGGACCAAACATCAACCTTACGAACCTCACCTATTTCACCAGCCCAGGCCCAGGCACATGCCTGGCGTACGCCATCGCCGGAAGAACCCTGGTTGCCCATCTGCGTGGCCACGTTGTATTTTTTTGCCAGCCTGGTGAGCAACCGCGATTCGTAAATGGTATGTGTCAAAGGCTTTTCGCAATACACATGTTTACCGAGTGTCATAGCTGTAGCGCTGGGATTGGCATGACTATGGTCAGCAGTGGCAACAACCACGGCATCAATGGATTTCCCCATTTCATCAAACATGATCCTCCAGTCCTTATACTGCCTGGCACCCGGGAACTTCTGGAAGGTCGACTGCACGGGTCCGTATCCCCAGTCAACGTCGCAGATCGCCACCAGTTTTTCAGTACCTGGCTTAGAGGTCATTGCAAACATATTCTGTGCCGCACTGTCGACCTCTGGTTTGCAAATACTGCTGATGTCACCCGAACCCTGATTGCCGGCACCCACAAGCGCAACATTCAACGTATCACTGGGCGCCTGATGTCCCAGTTTTTTCCCCATGGCCACACTGGGAATAATAGTGAATACGGCAGATGCTGCCGTTGTCGCTTTTAAAAAGCTCCTGCGTGAAAAGGCTTTGCCTTTCGGATCATTTTTTCCAAAATCTTCTTTGTCCATTTTTTTGTCATTTAAGATGAATTATACCTGCTAAAACTTGTATCCTGAAGCTGTAAAAGAACGTTTTCTGAAGGTATGGCATTCTCTTTAAATTTCAAAATACTAAAGCATGGCCTGGCCATTTTATATATAAAAATGGCCATTTTCTATATTGACCTCCAATGAAATGAATCTTATTTTTATAAGAAATTCAATAAACAAAAAAAATGATGCGGTATAGTAAAACAGCTGCTGTTTGGCTTGTTATAGTAACATGCCTGGCCATGGTGAATTGTAAAGGCCCTTCCGAAGAAAGTGCCAACCTCGAAGCCGGATTCCTCAATCCTCCTGAAAGTGCCAAACCCCGGGTCTGGTGGCACTGGATGAATGGTAACATCACCAAAGAGGGCATCCGGGCCGATCTGGAATGGATGCACCGGGTGGGTATCGGCGGTTTCCAGAATTTTGATGCCGCCCTGATGACACCACAGATTGTGGATAAAAGACTGGTATACATGACACCAGAATGGAAAGATGCTTTTCTGTTCACCACCAAACTGGCCGATTCCCTCGGACTGGAAATGGCCATTGCAGGTTCTCCCGGATGGAGTGAAAGCGGAGGCCCCTGGGTGAAACCCGAACAGGCGATGAAGAAACTTGTATGGAGTGAAACCCGGATCGAGGGAGGAAAACCCTTCGCGGACAAATTGCCCAAACCACCCTCTGTAACAGGTCCGTTCCAGAACTTGTTGATGAGGGAAGCATTTTCCTTGACTGGTCAGCAAGAAGCACCTCAGCCGGAGTTTTATGCCGATGCTGCCGTTGTGGCATACCGTATCCCGGAGGGTGATGTATCACTGGCTTCCCTGAATCCTACCATAACTTCCAGCGGCGGTAAATTTAGTCTCGCCGCCCTTACCGATGGTGATTTGACCACTTCCACCCTGCTGCCATACACCAAACCCGGTGAAAACGCCTGGATCCAGTTTGAATTTGCCCGGCCCGAGGCGATGCAGGCACTGACCATTGTCGGCGGAGGTTTCAGTGGCATGTTTGGATTCGGTGCTGATCCCAACAACCGTGCTCTTGAAGTCAGTGATGATGGAAAGACATTCAGGAAGATCCTGGATATATCACCCGGCGGAGTGGAACAAAAAACACTGACCTTCGATCCTGTCACTGCCAAATATTTCAGGTTCACCTGGAAAACACCGACACCGCAGCCGCCCTTTAACATCGGTGCCGCTTTCGGATTTGACATTGGAGCAATGCCAAAAGCACCGGAAGGTACACAAATTGCCGAAATTGTTTTACACAAGTTAGCCCGGATTAACCGCTTCGAAGAAAAGGCAGCCTTCACTACCGCAACCGACCTTTACACCGCCCTGACTCCGGCAGTGAGTCCGGATGAAGCCATAAAAAAAGCGGATGTGATCGACCTGACTTCCATGATGAAATCCGATGGTACACTCGAATGGACGCCACCAGCCGGAAACTGGAACGTTATACGCCTGGGTTATTCACTCACAGGACATAAGAACTCACCGGCATCACCCGAAGCAACAGGACTGGAAGTCGACAAACTTAATGCCGGTCATGTCAAGGCCTATTTTAACAATTACCTCGACCAGTACAAAGATGCCACCGGGGGTTTGATGGGCTCAAAAGGACTGCAATACGTGATAACCGACAGTTGGGAAGCCGGCACGCAGAACTGGACGGATGACATGATGGCAGAATTTGCCAAACGCCGCGAGTACGATATGTTGCCCTGGTTGCCTGTACTGACAGGACATATTGTGGAAAGTGCCGAGGCCAGCGAACGTTTCCTGTGGGACTTCCGTAAGACCATCGGAGACCTTACGGCTGAAAACCATTATGATCAGCTTACGGATATCCTGAAGGAAAGAGGTATGGCCCGTTACACGGAATCGCATGAAAGCGGGCGCGCTTTTATCGGCGACGGCATGGAGGTGAAACGAAAAGCAGCCGTTCCCATGAGCGCAACCTGGACACCGGGCGGACTTGACCCGGGAACCGAAGTAGCAACCCGCTATAAGGCTGATGTTCGTGAGTCGGCCTCCGTGGCCCACATATACGGCCAAAACCTGGTGGCAGCGGAATCCATGACTGCCATCGGAAGCGCCTGGGCCTGGTCGCCTGAATTGCTGAAACCTACGGCAGACATGGAATTGGCAAACGGACTGAATCGTTTTGTTATTCACACTTCGGTTCACCAGCCTGTCGATGATAAAATTCCCGGTCTCGGCCTCGGTCCCTTTGGCCAATGGTTCACACGGCATGAGACCTGGGCGGAACAGGCCGGTCCCTGGATGACTTACCTGGCACGCAGTTGCTACATGCTGCAACAGGGAGAATTCGTGGCTGATGTTGCATATTTCTACGGTGAAGACAATAATATCACGGCTTTGTTTGGTGAAAAGCTCCCCGCAATTCCCGAAGGCTTTAACTATGATTTCGTGAACGCCGACGCTTTGATCAATCTGCTTTCAGCCAGTAAAGGCCGGATTACCACACCAAGTGGTATGAATTACCGCGTACTGGCACTCGATGCCAACAGCACGCAGATGTCTTTGCCTGTGCTGCGCAAGATTTCCGAACTGGTGAATGCCGGTGCTATTGTTGCAGGTCCCAAACCAGTTGGCACGCCCAGCCTCAGCGATAACCAGCAGGAATTCGCAACACTTACCGCTCAGCTTTGGGCAAATGAAAATGGTGTGAATGTGGTAGGCAAGGGCAAGGTATATGCAGGACAAAGCTTGACTGATGTATTGAAATCGCTGGAAGTCATGCCCGATTTCCAGTATACTAGGCCACAGGACAATACGAACCTTATGTTCGTCCACCGCAAGATGGAACAGGTTGAATTCTACTGGATCAACAACCGCAACAACCGGGTTGAAGACCTGGAGGCCACCTTCCGCGTCGAAGGCAAGGAAGCCGAGATCTGGCATCCCGAAACCGGGAAAATCGAACAGGCTTCCTACAGCATTGCCGACGGCCTGACAAAGGTGCCGCTTCACCTGGTACCTCATGATGCTGTGTTTGTGGTTTTTCGCAATAAAGCGAAATCGACTTCAAGAACAATTGAAATTCAGGCGGATAAAGAACTTGCTGTAGTTGAAGGTCCCTGGAAGGTTAGCTTCCAGGAAAACCGCGGAGCACCGGCAGAGGCAACATTTGATGCGCTCACAGCCTGGAATGACAATTCGGACAAAGGAGTTAAGTATTTCTCGGGAACGGGTACCTATACAAAAACCATCGGAGCACCGGCTGAGTGGTTTCAGGAAGGAGCTCAGCTGTGGCTCGACCTGGGCGATGTGAAGAATCTGGCCGAGGTGATCGTCAACGGTAAATCACTTGGTATTGTTTGGAAACAACCTTTCCGCGTCAATGTGACCGAAGTCCTGAAACAAGGTGAAAATGTCGTGGAAATAAAGGTGACCAACCTCTGGGTGAATAGGCTGATCGGCGATCAGCAACCAGGGGCTGCAAGGGTGACCTATACCACCATGCCTTTTTACCGGGCTAATTCTCCGCTGTTGCCTTCGGGTTTACTAGGACCGGTGAGGATGGTAAGGAATTGAGGAGAAGAAAGGAATTGGTGAGTGGAAGAGTGGGAGAGTGGGAGAGTGGGTGAGCGGGGAAATTCAAATAATTAAACCGCTCACTCGACCCTGATCATTGTTCTTCCTGAATACCTTGTCCCTGCATCCTCTCCCCTGATGATGACCTCATAATCACCGGCGTCATCGGAGGTATAAAAGCTTATTTTTGCCTTTCCGTTTTCCGCCGAAAGGTACGGGTTCCAATACAGGAGATTGCGGAAATCGGGATTACGGTCGTTTGCCAGGGAAAGAGCATGATCGGGAAAAACCGGATAACTTTCAGGAGAAACGGTCTCATATTCCATAAATACGGATTCTTCAGGGAATGAGATCCCAGCAAAGTTCTTCGTATGGGTGATGATGTTGATGATCCCGCCCATCGAATAGTCTCCCAGGTAACAAAGCCGGTTGGTTACACCTATGGTATCAACAAGTTCCGGTGAGATTCGCATGATCTTATTCATGTCGAACACCGGCATGCCATCGAGGAGAACAAGGGGATCGGTATACTCCTGCATGTTCTTGTCATCAAAGACACCCAGGTAATACTGGTCTTTCTTCTTCCGGGTGGATACAAAAGGTACAATCTCATCAAAAATCTCCGACAGAACCGGTATTTCAATGAAGTCTTTGAGATAAACCCGGATTTCCTGGTCCTTTTTTAAGAGGGGATAATAACTGATATTATCCACGGTTTTTGTTGCATGAACCAGGAAAGCCTTGTTTAACTGGGAATTAAGGTACAACTGTTCAATCAGTTCCCTGTCTGAAGTATCAATTTCCAGGGGAATAAAATCAGCTGCCGGATAATAATTGGAGAAATCGTTGTTGATCAGAATGTCAACCTGCAGACTATCAACAGGCTTTGTGCAGATGTAAACCGGCTGTTTCCCGGTCAGGTGATTTAAGGTAAAGTAAAATTCCCCTTCCGGGTTAGTTTTGCTGATATGGACCTGATTGCTGCCTGATAAGACCGAGGCATAGACCATAATATCTTTCAGGGGACCCTTGGTTCTGCTATCAATTACTTTCCCGCTGATGCTTATATCCCGGGTTTCAGGCAACCACAGGGTATTTTCATGCTTTATGCTTTCACGGAACGCCGTTTGGCGGAAAAAAGCAGCCTGGAGGATCAGCGCGATATCGACCTGATCTTTGAGTGAATCGGGATGCATGACGGCGGTATTCAGGTAGTTGGAAAGCAGTGCCGGATTGTATGTTAGGGAAGCAGGCAACAGATTCCCTGATTCATTTCCTGTTCCTTTTTTCGTAACTGAGATCATGTAATTGTTTTTGCCCGCAGGCTTTTCCGGAAAGCTGATGTCAAGATCAACCAGTTCCCTGCGGGCATAAACCTCCTTGCTTTTGTTGATCTGAATATCCCTTCCTGTTTCAACAGGGACATAGACCGGTGAAATATCGATAACCTCGTTATTTGAATCTGTCAATGAAACATAAAGGATCCCCCCGACAAGCTGATTCACAGGGATCTCAACAGAACCCCCTGGTTTTATCTGCCTTGTCAGCAGGTTTTCAAATGCCTGTGATCTGATCTCAATCATGTAATTGTCGGTTGCCTCATAACCTGGCAGGGCAACGGCAACAAGTTCAATTCTCAGACTATTCTCTTTGCATTCCGCGTGCAAAGCCATGCCGTTTGTGAGTACCGCTGGGAGCAATTCCTGAATAGTTTCCCCGTCATCCAGGGAAAGCTTTACAAAATACTGACCACCGGTTTCAGGTGTGAACTCAAACATCGCCATACCGCTGGCATAAAGCTGCACTTGCACCAGTTCCCGACCCTGGTTGTCTGTAACAACGGATTTCCGGATTTTTTTATTGAGAGCGGGATCTACCCGCAAGGCAACCCGGGAAGCTTTTCCGGCCAGTAATTTTCCGCCCTCGGGGACAACAAGCAGCTTGTCCTCGGAAACGGTCTCGCTTTCAGATGGCGGTTTGCCCGGATTTATGACAGTCACCAGGGAAGACGGACAGGAATACGGGGGGAGATTTCTTAAATACTGCGTATATGCCCTGATATAATAATATCCTGTAATCACGGAAGAAGGTATTTCCAGGAAACCGGTCGCTTTACCCTCGGTCAACCTGAACTTTCCTTTGGATACTGCCGTGGCGTTCTGATCATAAAGTTCCAGGTAAACGATCCTGCTCAGGACAGTTGAGGCATTTCCACCCTTGTCAGAGCAGTCAACCTTAAACCAGATCTTTTCCCCTGCAATATAAAGCACACGGTCTGTAATGAGTTCCAGATTCTCAGCGTAATACACGTCATCTGACTGAGAAGTTCTTACCTGGCTGTAAACATGCATCTGGCTGAAGCTAACCGTCAGAAGCAGGAAAATGATCCTATAGCTGATGGGATTTTTCATTATTCCTCCCAGAAATAAGGTTTTTGCTCGGTCCCGCCCTGGAGAACACAATCGAAACAATACAGGGGTGAAAATCCTTCTTCTCCCGATGGCAAGATCGTGGCATACAACGGAAACCTAAGATCATTGGGATTACCGCTTGTAAGAACATCTGTTGCAGGGTGACATTCTGTATAATCAAAGGGGAGGTCGGGCCTGTCGACAAAGATCCTTTTTGTGGAAACACCTGCAGTAATAAAGTATCCCAATATTATGTCATCGGGGTTGCTGGAGTTAGTGAGGTTTCCCCGGATCTGATACGGCTGTCTGGTATACAGGGAGCCTGATTCCTCGTTCATTTTCTTAACCTCATGCCAGAAACGGTAGGCTTCTTCGGATATGGTCATTTGTCGTATCAGTACACTATATCTTACTGATATCCTGTTGGTTTTGGTACTTACATAATGCAGCGGAAAATTCCTTACCACCGGATCACTCTGGTATTCGGTAGAAAAGTCATACGTTTCGGGCAGCAGGTAAGTGTGCCAGCAAACCTCTCCTGAATCGCCATAGTTTTTGACAATGCTGTCAATCCTGTAGTAAATATAATCGAGCTTAAATTCCGAATGGAATTCATAGGTTTCCGTTATGGTCCAAAGGAATTGTCTTTCAATACCCTGTAAATTCTCAGCGTTGACATAAAACTGCAATCCGGCCTCCTGGCCATCCGAGGTTTCCCGGTATTCAGTTTGTGCATATACCGAATCGATGCCAACAGGTTCCTGAAGTTCTTCATAAGCTGACTGGTACGTTTTGCCTTCTGTTTCAATGGTGATCCTGTATTTCCGTCCGATTTCTCCCCTGATGCCTGCAGGAAGTGTTGCATAGATCCCCGGTTCCTGTTCAGTCAGCCTTTCTTCATGGCCGGCGTCATCTGAGATAATAACCTGAGCGTGCCTTATGGGTGTTAATCCCATGTTCTCCAGGGCAATTGACCGGGAAAGCCTGACGTAATAAGGTCCTGGTTCATTGGTTATTGTACCCTCAACAACAGGCAGGTCAAGATAATCATCGATTTTTGGATTGTAGGTCTCGATGCAGGCAGTAAAGGTCAAGGCAACGATCCATATCGGCAGCATTCTAATTCGCATAATTGCCCAATTTAAAACTGTAAGTCAATGATACTATGGGAACTCCGAAAACAGATAATTTGTATCCCTGCAAAAGTTCATCCACGTTTTTAAAGTATACAGAATAGGCATTCTTTCTTCCGGTAAGGTTGTAAACCGAGAAAATCCATGTGCCGTGCGCGAATTTCCTGGCGGCCAGATTACCTTCGAGTTTCACTGAAAAATCCATTCTGAAATAATCAGGGATCCTGTATTCGTTCCTTTTGGAATACAGGGGAACCTTGATGTTATCCTGGTAAAAGAACCCTACCGGGTAGGTGATGGGATGCCCCGTAGAATATACAATATTGGAAGAGACGCTTATTCTCCGAGAGAACTTATAATTGGCAACGATATTGAGGGCATGGGGCTTGTCATAATTCGAGGGATAGGACTCCCCGTTGTTGATCCTTGCTTCAGGTTCCGGGGAGTCAATGGTAACGATAGCACGTGAATAGGTGTAATTCAACCATCCATTGAACCTGCCTTTGGGCTTGCTGATCATGAATTCAATGCCATATGATCTCAGATCACCCTGGAGGATCTCGGCCTCAGGTGTGACATTTACCGAAAGGTTGGCGCCATCCTTGTATTCTACCAGATTTTTCACGGTTTTGTAATAGGCTTCAACCGATAAATCAAGCTTTCCACCCAGAATGCTGTTGTATAACCCCAATGAGTATTGGTTCCCCGACATGGGCTTGATGTTATTGTCACTGAGCTTCCATTTATCGGTGGGGGCAATGGCTATTGTATTGGACAACATAAAAAGATATTGCCTGAGCTGGCTGAAACTCATTTTTACGGAAAAGTTATCTTTGATAACATACCTGGCTGCCAATCGAAGGTCAGGGGCACCATAATTCTTGGCAATTTCGTTGCTGGCATAGACTGCCGTGTCAACAATGCTTTCAGGTGATTTTGGCCCGTCCGAATAGATCCGTACCTGCTGCGGTCCCAAATAAAGATAACTATTGTACCGGATTCCCGCGGATACCGAAAGCTTAGGAGATAACGTCCAATCATCCGTAAGAAATATCCCGGATTCCAGCGCCTGTTCATTCCCGAGGTCAAGGGTAGCTACCAATGAGTTATCATTGAGGGGTTCAAAAACTCCCTGATCTATCTGGTAGAAGATGGAATTCAAACCGGCTGTAAGGGTATGTTTGGCGTTTGGTCTTATGGTCAGACCTGCCCTAACCTCGGCATGTTTGAGTTTGAAATAATCTTTGTAGGATGATATCTGAACTTCCGAATTCTCCTCATCAAAATCGTACTGACTGTATATCAGGGAGACCAGCAGGCTGTGTTTTTCCCTGAACAGCCTGTTCCACACCAGGGCTGCCCCGTTGTTGACATAATGGTACTTATTCTGATCGATCAGGTTGATCTTGTCATAACTGTGATAGGATGAAACACGCAACCTGTTGTTTTTATTCAGCTCGAATGAAAGATCAATGACAGCATCCGCAAACTTTGCACTACTGTTGCTGATATTGGGATCATCCACCTGTTTCAGGATCCAGTCGGAGTAGCTCGACCGGAGACCGACCATATAACTGCTGTTCCTTCGGCTGATAGGACCTTCAACAATAAGCCTGGCGGTGACAGGACTTATCCCTCCACTTGCCGTGAAATTGTTCTGGTTTCCCTGTTTTGTCCTGATGTCAAATATCGAAGACAGTCTGCCGCCATAACCTGCAGGTATATTACTTTTATACAGTGTAAAGTCCTTGATGGCATCCGAGTTGAACGCTGAAAAGAAACCCAGCACATGTGAGGAATTATAGACCGGTATATTATTGATGATAAACAGATTCTCATCTGTGGGACTGCCCCGCACGTTTAATCCTGCACTTCCTTCGCCCACAGACTGTACGCCGGGGAGCAAGAGACTCACTTTAACAATATCACTTTCTCCAAGGACCAGGGGTATTTCTTTAACATCCTTTGCCACAAGTCTTTGGAATCCCATTTGCGTACTTTTTACGATATGCTCTTTTTCTGCACTGATGACAACTTCATCCAGGGTTACCAGCTTGGGTTCCAGTATCAGGTCAAGCCGACCGTCAGAAAGTACCTTCAGCCTGATCCTTTTCTCTTTGGTTTCAAGGTTACCTGCAATCAGCGTACAATTGCCCTTTTTCGTACTGAGGGCATAGAAGCCTGAGGCATCGGTCATGACTGCAGCGCCTGTTTCTTCAATTCTCATCAGCACGCCAATTGCCGGTGTATTATCATTCTGATTTTTAACATATCCTGATATCGATGCATTAGCCCTGTTATCATTGGTTATTTCTCCAATGGTCGTGTATTTGTTGTCAAAAGTATTGTCAGTTGCAAGGTACCGGTCTTTCAGTGTGCCGCCGTTTCTTTCCTGGTTGCCATTGCGGGTTTCTTTAAGGGATTGTCTGATGAAAAAATTGTCCGGCAAAGTGGTAAATATCCTGGAGTTCCTGGTGATGAAGATGTTCCCCGCCTTGTCAATGGCTGCCATAAAGTGATAGGGTCTTAGGATCTCATTCAGCAGGTCGGGGAAGGGCATCTTTTCTTTTGGAAGAGATACTTTAAAATCAGGCAGGGTATCTGCACCATAATAAAACCTGACGTTGTGCTGTGCTTCTGTTTTCCGGATGAAATCGTTCCATGACAGGTTATTATAACCTGCATCCAATGATAAGCTTTCGGTTTGCGCCGAAGCATTAAATATTGGAACGGCACCCAGGCAGATCGCAAAAACGAGCTTAAATATTCTATTCTTCTTGAGCATGACAAAAGGTCAACAGTCTGAAAAGTTCTTCATTTGTGGCAGAGCCGTATCTGATCTTGTTACGCTTCATAAAAGCACGGATTTCTTTCTTTTTTGCATCATAGAAATCCAGGAATGCCATTTTTGAGTTTACCCTGAACAGACTGCCATGGCTGTAAATGTAACAGACTTGTCTCTGTGGTGAGAACTTTCCTCTGTTTGATTTATCGTATATTTTTATATAGTCTTTCGAGTATTTTTTAAGAAACAATTCCCTGCCGGAATAAATTTTCTCGTAGTATCCCTTAATGGCAGTATTTTTCTCTTTAACCGGAAGATTAATAAAAAAATGATTTCCCAGGTAAAATGAATCAATTGCGATCGGATCCAACACTACCTGGAGTTTATAACCGTGTTCCAGGTTTTTATCGAGGATCAGCTGATCCGTGGTAATATCATAAAGAAGATCAACATCCGGGAAAAGTTGACCTTTGATAAAGAGTCCGGATGCGGCTGACACATTCCAATCAAAATAAGGACTTCCTTCTGATCCTATTTTTTCAGGCTGGTATCGTATTCCATTTACCAGCAGATCATCCATTCCGTATTCCTCCTCCGAGATCGCAATCAGGATCTCCCTGGTGAAATCAGCAGCCAGGCTATCCGTTTGACCAAAGGCCATCGTTAAAATAGTGAAAAAGAATCCGATTGAAAGCAAAAAAACTCTGAAATACCACATAATTAACAGGGGAGAAAGAAAGACTCTTTTGAAAGGCTAAATATACCTATTGTTTTGAAAAAACAAACAGAGAAACAGCAGGCTTCATAATATTTATTCAATATCACCGCAAACCCCTTTCCCGATTCTTAAACCTGTAAGCTGAAATCTGGAATCTTTTTCATACGTTTGATACCGGAATTATGGTAACCTGATGAATCCATGAAAACAATCTTATCAATCCTTATGCTTTCCGTTTCCGTGCAGATAACCGCACAGCAGGTAATTCCCTTGTACGAGGGGGAAATCCCCAACAGCCTTTCATACCAGATGAAGGAGGTGCCTGTTTATGACAATGGGATCCTTAATGGGTACAGGAAGGTTTCTAAGCCTACACTCACGGTATTTCTTCCCGCGGCGGAGTTTGCCACAGGTGCGGCCGTGATTATTTGCCCGGGCGGCGGTTATCAGCATGAAAGCTACCGTCCTGAAGGAACGGTTATCGCCGAAGCATTTGTAAAAAGAGGTATTGCAGCCTTTGTACTGAAATACCGCTTACCCAGTGATTCCATCATGAAGGACAAATCCATCGGACCTCTGCAGGATGCCCAGCAGGCAATTAAAACGGTCAGGCAGCGAGCTGCAGGGTGGAATATTGATACAAGCAGGATTGGCATCATGGGATTTTCAGCCGGCGGACATTTGGCATCAACTGCAGCTACCCACTTTCAGCAGTCCTATATTCCAAATCCCGAACATGTAAGTCTGCGACCTGGTTTTCTGATCCTGGTATACCCTGTGATCAGCATGTCCGATAGCCTGACCCATATGGGATCGAGGAATAATCTGCTTGGCACGGCTCCTGCACCTGAACAGATAAGAGCTTTCTCCAACGAGCTGAACGTTACAGGCAGCACCCCGCCCACCTGGCTCATTCATACAGGAGATGATACGGTAGTTCCTGTTGACAACAGCATCCTCTTTTACCAGGCCCTGGTAAAAAAGAAGGTGCCAGCTGAAATGCATCTTATGCCTTCGGGAAATCATGGCTTTATTTTGAGGCTTCAACCCGAGGAATGGATGATACCTTTGTTTGACTGGGTGAAATCGATCCGGTAAATTCCATGATGAGGCAGATCGTATCTGCAGTGGCCTTCCGCATGTATAGCAGTCTTCCGCCTACTATGCGGGGTAATGTGATTAGGCTTAATGTAATTAAGTTCTCAAAGTGGTTTTCGCTTGTAATGCCTGTTATTGTACCGTTCTACAGGGACAGCCACCTGTCGGTAACGGAGATCATGGTGCTGAAGGCGGTTTACTCCATAGTAATTGTTTCCCTGGAACTGCCCAGCGGATATTTTGCCGATGTTCTGGGAAGGAAGAAAACCCTGGTTACCGGCGCATTTCTGGGTGCGATCGGGTTCTTCATTTATTCATTTACCCATTCCTACATTGGTTTTCTCATAGCCGAGATTGCACTGGGAGCAGGACAAAGCTTCATATCGGGAGCCGATTCGGCCATGCTGTATGATACGCTGGCCTCAGGGAAAAGGCAAAATGAATACGCGCGATACGAAGGTATTAACGCCTCCGTCGGTAACTTTTCAGAAGCATTTGCCGGTTTGGCCGGCGGGGCGTTGGCTCTGATCAGCCTGCGTCTTCCTTTTTACGCGCAGGCAATCATTGCCTCATCAGCAATTCCTGCCGCGCTGACCCTCGTAGAACCTCGTGCTGCCCGAAGGAAGGCAAGATCCGCAGGTCTTCGTGACATTCTTGGCATCCTGAATAAGGTAATTCTTAAGGAAAGGGATCTTCGGTTTAACCTGCTGTTTTCGTCCATTATCGGAGCGGCTACCCTGCTCATGGCCTGGTTTGCGCAGCCGCTTTTTGAGAAAATGCTCCTTCCCCTTGCATTATACGGAGCGGTATGGACGGCACTGAATCTCATCACGGGGGGGTCTTCCATTCTTGCACACAGGATCGAACAAAAGCTCGGTGAATCCGGAACGCTCAAAATCATGGCTGTTCTGATCCCGGCACTGATGATCCTATCGGGGATCATCCCTGCTTTTGCCATCATTCCGCTGTTAGCACTGTTCTATTTTCTGCGCGGTATAGCCACACCTGTTCTTAAAGATTATATCAACAAACTGACCGGAAGCGAAGTCAGGGCAACCGTCATGTCGTTGCGCGACCTGACGATCCGGATCTTTTTCTCGCTTTTTGCTCCGCTTGCCGGATGGATAACTGATAGTCACAGTCTCGGAGCAGGTTTGGCAATTTCCGGCGGTTTCATTCTCTCCCTGTCGCTGCTCACGTTGGCATTGTTCATGAGGCATCGCAGGAATAATGCCGGCATTTTTTCATAATGTGTTTTCAGGTTGTCACACAAAACCTGTTATCCGGGGTCATTTAATTAGATCTTTTAGTAATATCGTATTTTAAAAATTACCAGAACCATGAAACATAAATTAATGAAAGCACTTGGTGTAGTCGCCCTGGCTGCCTTAACCGGATCGGGAAGTATTAACGCGCAAACGGGTTCATTTACAGTCACCCTGGATAAGCCGGTTAACGGGACTGTTCAGTTAACACCTGCAATGCCGGCCGATGGTAAATATCCTGCAGGTACCGTTGTAACAATAAAAGCCACTCCTGACGCCGGATTTGTCCTGGATGCCGTATACTATGCCGTTCCGGGAAGATGGGGATTGATGTATTATGAATCGATGACTTCCGAGTTCAAGGTGACCATTGATAAGGATCAGCATATTGGCGCATCGTTCATCGAAAAATCGGCCGTTGACCATATCAATGTTACCCAGGATGTTGTTTATGCCAAGCCCGGTGTGAAAACCCTCAAATATGATGTATTTTCTCCGAAGGGAGCCAAAAATCTGCCCTGTATCATCATCATCCACGGCGGAGGTTGGGCCACCAACACCGAGGATATCATGCGCGGATTGGCCCGCGAACTTACCAAAGGCGGAAAATATGTTGTATTCAGCATCGATTACCGCTGGGCCCAGAAGCTTGATGGTGATGCCACCAGCAATACCATGGCCAACATCATTGAAGATGTCTACGGCGCCATAGCCCACATCATGGAACATGCCGCCGAATATGGCGGAGATCCTACCAGGATAGCACTTACCGGCGACAGTGCCGGCGGGCACCTGTCCGCAGCTGCATCCCTCATGCCCAATATGATTGGCAAAGGCGGTTTTGGGAAAACCCCGGGTGTTTTTGAATTCATGCCCTCGTATCTGCCAAAGAACAAAACGTTGGAACAGGTAAGAGGCGAGATGTTGGCTGCCATAAAGGCCGCTGCACCCAGCTACGGTGTTTTCGGCGGTAATCTGTTGAGCCATTACTCCGATGATCCTGCCGCCAACGACAGCTGGAAGGATGCCGTGGCACCCCTCAGTCATATTCCGAATGCTTCGGAACGGTCCGTACCGCAATACCTGACACGCGGCACAAACGACTTCCTCATCAAGGATGAAATGGTGAAAACTTTTGTTGATGCATTGGTAAAAGCTGGTCAGCGGGTAGAATATGTGCAGGTCGGCGGGGCAGGTCATGCCTTCTTCGACTGGAAACCCGATGAAAGAACCAAGGCCACCTTTGCACAATACGGCGTGTATTATGCAGCCGAAATGAAGGCCTTTTTTACCTCAGTGTTGTATTAACACTCCGACGGGGTATCCCCGCCCCGTCGGGGTATACCCCCTTTAAAAAAATGAAAAACTACTTTATGACCTTTGGCCTCCTGATGTTGCTGGCGACTGCTGTGCCCGGGCAGGAGGCTCGCATTGACACCGGACGTATCGATGGTGCGATGTTCCGGATTATCATCCCTGCCAACTGGAACAATAACCTGGTGATGTATGCCCACGGCTATGAAATGCCAACAATGTCAGGAGGACCTGCTGCCTTTCATAATGCCCGCAGCGATATGAGCGTTAAACCATTCCTCGACAGGGGATTCGCCGTTGCCCGATCGGCATATCGCAAAAGGGGCTGGGCTTTGGTGGAAGGCGTTGATGACACTGAGGCACTGCGTGCCTATTTCTTTTCGAAATTCGGGAAACCGGATACCTGCTATATCACCGGACATTCAATGGGGGGCGGCATAACCCTTGCCACCATCGAGAACTATGGGAAATATTATCTGGGCGCCATGCCCATGTGCCCGCTGTCGAGCCACCCATATCTGCAAACGAAGATGGCCTTGGATATCAACGCAGTCTTCACTGCCATGTTTCCGGGTATATTGCCTCCGCTGGCCGATGTGACCAGCGGCAAGGCGCAGTCCATATCCTTTCCTGCGGTTCAGTCAGCCATTGCCAACGACACAACCCTGGCGGCAGCCATTGCCCGGCGATATGAACTGAAACCCAAAGACCTGCCCATGGTGATCATGTTCAACGATGGTGTGATCCGCGACATCAGCCAGCAGGCAGGCGGAAATCCATTTGACAATACCAATACCCTGTATGCAGGTTTTCCGGATGACCTGGAGGTGAACCTTAAAGTTGAACGACTTCAGGCATCACCGGGTACTGAAAATTTCTTTGATAAATATGACCGGACAGGGAACATCGATTGTCCCACCCTGTTGCTCCATACCATTTATGACCAGCTGATTCCGGCCAGCATGGCTGTCGTTTCCTTCGACAACATGGTGCATGAGAAGGGAAAACAATCGAATCTTACGGTTGTATATACCAACGGCGAGGGGCACTGTAACTTTACACCGGAGGAAACGGGGAAGGCTTTTGATTTGCTGAGGAAATGGGTGAAATCCGGTACAAAACCCAAACCGGGGATTCTTTAGGCTTTTGATTACCGGAATGGTACATTTCCCACAAACAGGTCGCCCCTACGGGG
>DIAS01000185.1:0-789 GCA_002415855.1 Bacteroidales bacterium UBA5072 | reverse complement strand
AGGTCGCCCCTACGGGGCTAAGGGGAATCTGCTGATGATCCTACAAACAGGTCGCCCCTACGGGGCTCATGGGGGATTGATTTGTCTGTCTTGTTCCACAAACAGGTCGCCCCTACGGGGCTCATGAGGGATTGATTTGTCTGTCTTGTTCCACAAACAGGTCGCCCCTACGGGGCTCTTATATTTAATAGCCCCATCGGGGCGACCTGTTTGTAAAATACAGTTAATAATATAATTTTACATATCATTTATGTGCAATCTTAACTTATTAGTAATATGGCAAATACATACACACAAATTTATCTCCAACTTGTATTTTCACCATTTGGACGCGAAAATGTAATCCCAAAAAAACACAAAGAGGAATTACAAAAGTTTACAACCGGTATTATACAAAATCGCAATCATAAGCTTCTGGCAATTAACTATATGCCAGATCATTCTCATTTGTTTATTGGCTATAATCCCACACAATCTCTTCCTGATCTACTAAGAGATATTAAAGCCTGTACATCCAAATTCATTAATGAAAACAAATGGATGCCCGGTAATTTTCAATGGCAAAAAGGTTACGGAGCGTTTTCATATTCCAGGTCGCAGATTGATAATGTGATAAAATACATTATCAATCAGGAGGAACATCACAAGAAAGCTTCATTTAAGGAGGAATACTTAAAGCTTTTGCTGAAGTTCGAGGTTGAATATGACAATAGATATTTATTTGATTGGATAATACCCTAACAGGTCGCCCCTACGGGGCTAAGGGGGGATTGATTTGCCTGTCATGTT
>DIAS01000036.1 GCA_002415855.1 Bacteroidales bacterium UBA5072 | reverse complement strand
TTGGCTGACATTTTTTCGAAATACGTGCTCAGACTGGCTTTGTATCCGGTTATGAAATTCTGTTCATCTGACGAAAGAGTCTCACCCGCATTCTGCCGCTCAACGAGTCTTTTATAAGCCGTATCATTTTCCATCTTCCAGTATTCGGCCGCAGTGTATTGCTGAGCCGATAACTGAGAAAATGAAATACATACAAAAGCAATGATAAGGAATGCCGCTTTTTTCATGTCTTATCTTTTAGGTTACCGCTGTAATTACAGCTTGTGTAAATGGTAATTCCTTAATTTCTACCAAATTTACAGCTAAACTGGCCCAAAGTCAAGTAACAGGTTCAGCGAATATTAAAAATACGGCATTCGAAGACTTCCATGCCGGGCAATACTTTGAAGCACCGGTAATAATATCCGGAATTGACAGAGTCGGGAAATCTAACCCTCAAAATTAGGCAGATAATCCTTCAGGCCGTATTCATCGCATAAGGCCCGGAATTCTGCCAGGAGCTCGCTGCTGAAAGGCGCACCTTTGTCTTTTCTTTCCATCCAGGTGTAGTATTCCTTTTCACCGGCCGTATAAATGCGTGTCTGCCCGGGCATTTTCCTCGAGGCCCTGAGCTCGCGCAAAATACTGCCTGTAGTTTTTCCAAAATCTTCGGGATCAGTAAAAGCACTGATATCCACGGCCATAAAGAAATGACCAATACGGTACGGCACTTTCTTCCCGTTCTCAAAGCCCAAAAGCATCTTCATGAAAGCGCCCTGCTGGAGAGCAGCTGAAAGTATCTCTACCACTGTGGCGTATCCGTATCCCTTATAGCCTCCGGTTTCTTCACCCACCCCTCCGAGCGGTGTCAGGGCGGCTTTACCGGCAATGAGGTCTTTAAGGACTTCTGATGAATTGGTTTTACTCTCGCCGTTCTCATCAATTACCCACCCTTTGGGTAGTTCTTTCCCTTCGCGGGCATACAGCTCTACCTTACCTCTCTGGGTTATTGAAGTGGCACAGTCGAGTAAAAAAGGAAAAGCTTCATCGGTCGGCATAGCGAAAGTCAGGGGGTTCGTACCAAGCATATTGTCCACGCCGAAAGTCGGGGCAGTTGACGGGCGTGCATTTGTACCCGTTATCCCGATCATATTCTGGCGGACAGCCATCAGCGGGTAATAACCGGCAAAACCGTAGTGACTCGAATTGCGGACAGCTACCATTCCCATGCCATATTTTTTTGCTTTTTCAATGGCCATCTTCATAGCGTTATATGATATGACATGGCCCATCCCGTTTTGTCCGTCTATTACGGCAGTTGTCGGACCTTCCCTGACGATTTTATAATTGGTAACAGGGTTTAGAATGCCGTCCTTGATACGGTCAAGATAAATGCTCTTGAGGCGATTAACTCCATGGGAGTCAAATCCGAGCTTGTCGGCTTGCAGCAATGCATCGCCGACTATTCTGGCATCTGCTTCAGGAATACCTGCTTTTACCATAAGATCCACCGTGAATTTTTCCAGGATTTCAAATGGAATGAATTTCTTTTCCATCGGGCTTAAATTTTTGTTAATCGAACAGATAGTAAATAAAATCAACTGATTAAAATTAGGAAATAATATTTGATATAAATTGCAGACACAACTATCCTTACGATCTTTGCAATCATAATTTAATACTCCTTGCCAGGAACAACTATGTTCAGGTTTTTACGAAATATTGACAACAGGAATTATAAAGCTGGTTACGGCGGCCTGGGTATTTTAAAGTTCATAGGTCCCGGGCTGTTGGTAACGGTTGGATTTATCGATCCGGGAAACTGGGCGTCAGACCTGGCTGCGGGAGCCGATTACGGCTATGCACTCCTGTGGGTGGTAACCCTTTCTACAATAATGCTAGTCATATTGCAGCACAATGCAGCTCACCTGGGGATTGCCACCGGATTATGCCTCTCCGAGGCCGCTACCTTATATATTAAACCCCGGTACTCCAGACTATTGCTCTCTTCGGCTATGCTGGCATCGGTCTCCACATCACTCGCCGAGATTTTAGGCGGAGCCATTGCCCTGAAAATGTTATTCAATGTACCCGTAAGAGCAGGGGCGATTCTGGTCACCATATTTGTTCTGATAATGCTTTATACCAACTCTTATAAAATCATTGAGAAATGGATCATAGCGTTTGTTTCAGTAATTGGCCTGTCTTTCCTGTATGAACTTTCGCTTGTAAATATTGACTGGAACTCCGCAGTAACCGGATGGGTTGTTCCGACGTTTCCCAAAGGGTCCATTATTATAATTATGAGTGTATTGGGTGCTGTGGTAATGCCTCACAACCTCTATTTGCATTCCGAAATTATTCAGAGTCGCCAGTGGAACCTGAAAGACGATACAATAATAAAGAGGCAATTGAAATTCGAGTTTTTTGACACATTGTTTTCAATGATTATAGGTTGGGCGATAAACAGCGCCATAATTCTTCTGGCGGCGGCAACTTTTTTTAGAACAGGAACCCCGGTTTCAGAGCTTGAACAGGCGAACCGGTTGCTGGCTCCCCTGCTGGGCAATCATGCAACAATTGTTTTCGCTGTGGCACTTTTGTTTGCGGGTATAGCTTCTTCGATTACATCAGGTATGGCTGCCGGATCAATTTTTTCCGGCATGTTCGGGGAACCGTACGATATTAAAGATAATCACTCACGGCTGGGCGTTGCCGTATCATTGTTAATAGGGCTGGGCATTATATTTTTAATATCAAACCCGTTCAACGGACTGATTATATCACAAATGTGCCTGAGTATTCAGTTGCCTTTCACAATCTTCCTGCAGGTTTACCTGACCTCTTCAGAAAGAGTTATGGGGAAATACAGAAACTCTGATTTTTTAAAAGTCCTGTTGTATTTCATCGGCGGAATAGTGACACTTTTGAATATTGCATTATTGATCAGCGTGTTCAATTGAAATCAAACCTTTATCATTAAAAAAAAGTGAGGTGCCTGCTTTCGCCGGCACTCTCACTCTTTTTTACGGTACCCGGACATTGGCCGGGTACACAGAATTATCTGATCTTACAGATTACTTTTCTTACACCTGAGGTTTAAACGTCCACGTCCAACCGGTACTCCATGCGGCATTGGACACAAAGAGTGTCAGTCGGTCAGCGGTGAATTCCTTGATTTCGAATACTCCGCTATTGCCGCCGCCGTCCATCGAGCCCAGAATGTTGGCAGGACCTTTTATTGTAAGTTTGGTGTAATCTGCATTGAATGCGAATGAACTTCCGGTCACAGCAGTTGCGGTTGGTGATGCATAATAGGTAAAGTTGGCGCCGCCATCCAGGTCAAACACCATCCTGCCTGAAACATCTGCCGGAGGGCAGCAGGTACCGCCTGCATTCCACCACACTGAAGACCATTTACCGGGATCTGACATATACCACCATAGTCCGTTATCTCCTCCTACACCGTCGAAAACCCAGGTCTTCCCTTCGAGATTCTCCCCAACAAGCTTATAGTAGGCCTCAGGAAGAGCATGGTCAAGCTGGGTGATTGTCACATCGATGCTTTTTGTTATATCATAAACGGGATTTGCGATATCGCCGTTTTCAATGTAGGGAGTGGTCACATGAAATGTGAAAGTACTCGTTCCCGGAATTGGAAAGATTACTTCTACCCTGTCTGAGTACTTCTTATCAATCACATAATCCCAATAGCCGGCAATTCCCGGTGTGTTCATCTGGATCGAAAGTTCATTGCCGCCTGTAGTCGACTGCACAACCGCAAGCTGAATGTCATTCGGGTCAAAGCTGTTTGTGAGAACATCTCTTTTCTCAATCGGTTGGCATGCCACAAGAACCAGGGTCAGCGTTCCGACGATCAAACCTGTTATTTTATTCATTTTCATATCTGTATGAATTTCATATTATTAGTTAACAAATTACCAGCCCGGGTTCTGCACGTATGCACCGTTAGAGAGCCGGATTTCAGATTCCGGTATCGGAACAAGTCCCTTTATTTCAGTCCGGTATGGGTTGACATAGACACCGGCGACCCCTGAATTCATGACATTACAGGAAACAGAATAGTAGGTATTGTCAGGATTTTCAACATCACCCCACCTTACCAGGTCAAACCATCTGAGACCCTCGAATGCCAGCTCATAAAGTCTCTCCTTCTTGAGGTTTTCAAGCGAATAGGTCACAGGTGGAAGGCCAACCCTTGCTCTTACTGCATTAATACCATCAGCTGTCTCCGTGAGTTCAGAATGCATAAGGAGCACCTCTGCATACCTGAGGTAGTAGAAGTCCTGTGCAGACTCCAGCTGCATGGGATCACCATTATTCCAATGGTAGATATAATAGAACATGCCATGTACTCCCCCGGAACCTCCGGTGGGGTCATTGTGCTGCAGATGTGAATATTTCTTGTTGAAAAGACCGGTTTCCTGGTCACCCTTATTTGGCTGGTAATCGCCGGTGCCCTGTTCTGCTTTGCCCATTTCAAGTACCGATCCAAGTTTTCTCGGGTCTTCGTTTGGCCAGGCATTGAAGAATGCGGGATGTATCGGTCCCCATCCCCAGCCCTCTGCGAACGGGATCAATGAATTACCCCTTATTCCGAAGAAGAGGGGAACGCGGTTATTGTATTTTTGCCCTTCATTCCAGCCCCAGTTGCCGAATGCAAACCTCAATGCAAACATAACCTCTTTATTACCTGTACCAATTGTAGAGTTCGGACCATCCTGTCCAACCCAGACAAGGCGTTCAGTGGCAGCCCATGGCAGCACATTGCTGCCGGCGCTTGTGTTTACATATGAATAAGGCCACAGGTTCCTGAAGTCGGGAGTAAGTTCGTAATTGCTGTTGGAAATCACATCATTGAGTTCAGTTACCACCATCGCCTTTGTAAGATTTGTGCCATCCGGCAGCGGAAGCTCAGCTGTTGCCTGCTTCTCGATGTTTGTCATGTAACCTGTATAGAAAAGGTATGTGCGGGCAATATAAGCTTTTGCCACCCAGCGGTTTGTATGACCGTAATTTGAAAGCGGAACAGTCATTGGATTGATTGCCGGCATGGTTTTAGCCGCCATCATGAAGTCAGCAGCAATCTGTCCGAAAGTTTCGGTAAAGGTGTTGCGGGGAACATCACGCGGTGAATCCGTTTTGGGGATAAGCGGCATTCCTCCGAAGAACCTTGCAGCCCTGTACATGAAGAAGCCTCTCATGAAATATGCCTCGCCAAGAGCGGTGTTTTTGAAGTCGGTGGCTTCCTCCGCAGTATTGAAGTAGCTTGAGTAGTCGGCATCCGTAACAGCCTCTATGATGGCGTTTGTGCGATAGACACCGTTGTAGGTCTGTTTCCAGAGATCAGCGTAGGTATCCTCTGTCGGGTCAATGAAATTGTCACAGTTCTTTGCCGTAATATCATCCGGGCCGCCGCCCCCGAGCATGTAGTCGCTCATAAGGTTTGCAGCAAGTTGCTCCTCACCGAATACGCCATTTACATATAGGGCATTGTACACACCTCCCATAGCTTCGGTTATGTCAGTAGGTGTTTTGTAGAAGTTCGTAAGATCTTTCTGATACAGGTTTCGTGTATCGAGAAAATCCTGACAGCCGCTTACCAGAAGGGCCGTTGTCGCAATTATTATATAGAATATCTTTTTCATCGTGTGAGTTTAATTAAAATGTGACACTCATACCAAACATAACCGTTCTTGGTAACGGATAGAGGCCCAGATCAATACCTGAAGCCCAGCTGTCAGGAGCATAACCTACATCAGGATCCATGCCATCATATTTGGTGAAGGTATAGAGGTTATTGACGGAAGTATAAACTGATGCACCTTTTATCCAGTTGAGTTTGCTGAGGAGTTTGTCGAACCTGTAACCCAAAACGAGGTTAGCGATTCTTACAAAATCTGCATCATGCATATAGATATCTGAAATATAGTTTTGATTGCGGGTAGATGCATAGCCCAGCCTTGGGATTTTAGTTGAGGTACCCTCACCGTGCCAGCGACCGAATATCTGTGTCGTATAGTTCTGAGTGAAATTGTCGGCAAAAGACCTGTAAGACTGCATCACCTGCATACCGAACTTACCTGTAAGGGTAGCGTTGGCATATATGCCTTTGTACTCCAGATTCAGCTGGAATCCCATTTCGAAATCCGGAAGAGGACTTCCAAGCATTATCTTATCGTCATCATTGATCAAGCCATCCTTGTTCTGGTCAACAAACCTGACATCACCCGGGCGCA
>DIAS01000191.1 GCA_002415855.1 Bacteroidales bacterium UBA5072 | reverse complement strand
TTCGCGCTTTTATCAAGGTTTTCAATTGAACCGCCTCCCTTCAGTACTTCACACATTTCATATGCGATGTATCCCTGGTATCCGATTTCCTTCAGGGTATTAATAAAGGTTTTGTAGTCAAGGAATCCTTCGCCCATCGGCACAGCCCTCATCTGAGATTCCTGGGGTAAATAATTTGTGTGGTTCAGGTCGTATCTGAACCTTGGAAGCTCTTCATAATCAGCTGTAGTGGTATGAACAATATACGGCTTCATGGCATAAATAGCCTGCTTAATCTCCTCGGATGACAATCCTTCAAGCGTCGGTGACCAGCAATCGAATGCTGCTTTGACATTAGGCAGATTAACCTCATCAAGAAGCCATTTCATTGCATCATGATGAAGTGCTATGTCGTGATGATTCTGAATTGCCAGGGTAACACCATATCTGCCAGCAAGTTTCCCGGCCATCTGCAAACCTTCAACAACCATTGAATACTGCTTATCATAAGGGACATCGGGACGCTCATAACCGGTGTAAATCCTTACCATATTTGTTCCGAGATCCTTTGCCAGACGTGCCAGTTCACCGACATAGGTTGCCTGTATCTCGACATTGGGTATTCCTGCTTTGTCAACTCCGGCCGTGAAATCGCAATATCCGGCAAGACAAACCAGCTCAAGACCTAGTTCCCTGATTCTTGCCTTCAGTTTCTGACGGGCTGTATCATCGTAATCAAGAATGGAAACATGAGGCCGTTTGGCGGCAAGCATCACCCCATCAAAACCAAGTTCCTTTGCTTTCAGCAGGAATTCATCAACCGTCAGGGTTGCCTGTCCCCTCCAGATACCCATATAACTTACTGAATGCAGGCACGTCTTAACTTTAAAATCTGCAGGATTACCGGTTGGGATTTTCTGCCCGTTTGCAATAAAGACTGAGAAAAACAAGCAGGATGAAAAAATTATAAGTCTCTTCATGTCAAAAAAGTATTTAAATTGTCTACGACCCGAATAAAAGTAAGTAAAATCTTCCTAAATTCAGCTGAAAATATAACACTAAGATTATGAGAACGAATCTGCTTATCTTTGTTTTCCTTCTGTCGGCAAATCTGGCAGCCTTTAATCAATTGCCACAGGATACCTACAGAAAACCTCTTAAAGAAGTACTTAATGACCTCGAAAGAAGATATGATATTAATCTGAAGTACGATGAAAATCTTGTCAGAGAGGCAGAAGTTCTTTATCCCTCCTGGCGTTACCGATCGGACACAGAGGAGACCCTCAGGAATATCCTTTACCCCTTAGATATGTTATTTACCGAAACAGGCGACAAAACATATCAGATCACCAAATTCAACTATTATGAACGGCCGGTTGAAGAAGGCAGAAAACACCTTGAAAAACTTCTTGCAAGTTATCCTGCTCTGCCGGCCTGGGAATCGCGCAGGGCTGAACTTAGAAAATGCATGCTTGAACAGATGAACCTGACTCCTTTGCCAAAGAAAACACCGCTTAATCCAATCTATACTTCCAAAAGGAGAATGAATGGTTATACTGTTGAAAATGTGGCAATTGAAACTATTCCGGGCGTTTATCTGTGCGGATCGCTTTACAAGCCTGCTAAGGGAAAAGGTCCTTTCCCTGCTGTTTTGTGCACTCATGGTCATGCATCCAATGATGATCTTAACAAATATGGCCGTTACCGTCCTGATCATCAATACAGATGTGCAATGCTGGCAAGGATGGGGGCTGTGGTTTTCAGCTATGAGATGTTTGCATGGGGAGAATCAAGGCTGCAGGTCGACAGCGAAGTGCACAGGACAGGACTGGCGCTTACGATGCAGACGCTGAACTCAATGCGTGTTATTGATTTCCTTACCTCTCTGCCCTATGTCGATCCAAAACGTATCGGCATTACGGGCGAATCCGGAGGAGGAACCCAGACTTTCCTTTTAACAGCTCTTGACGACCGTATTGCAGTCAGTGTTCCAGTAGTGATGGTTTCATCATATTTCTTCGGCGGATGTCCATGCGAAAGCGGCTTGCCGATTCATTCCTGCACCAGTCTGGGAACAAATAATGTCGAAATTGCTGCAATGGCCTCGCCAAGACCTATGCTGGTAATATCCGACGGAGACGACTGGACCAGGCATGTCCCTGTGATCGAGTTTCCTTATCTGCAAAAGGTCTATGAATTGTTTGGAATGAAAGAGAATGTGGAAAATGTTCACCTGGCAAATGAAGGTCATGATTATGGTATTTCAAAGAGATTGGCTATGTACGATTTTATGTCGCGTCATCTTGGATTAGATATCAATGCTGTAAGGGACAAAACCGGGAAAACTGATGAATCAAAGGTGACAATCGAAAATTACGAAGCAATGCTGGTTTTTGGAAAAGAAGGAAAACTGCCTGTAAATGCAGTAAAGGGGCCTGAAGCAATTCAGACAGTTTTGAAGTCACTGCAATAACTCTTCGGATTTTTTTTTATTTTTACTAACTTTTAAACTAAACCATGATCAACTTCCCAAGGACCCCCCTGCCAGGGCGGGGCAGGCTCTTCAAAGGGGGATTTAAAATGCAGAACTTAAACCTTAATTAATTATAATTAACCTGTAAAATCAATTAAAATGAAAAAAGGAACATTAATTTCACTCTTCATGATTATAGCTGTTTCAGGCTTTATCATTTCAACTTTTGATTCGTG
>DIAS01000166.1:1246-2727 GCA_002415855.1 Bacteroidales bacterium UBA5072 | reverse complement strand
CCGTGCATCCCATCTGAATGGCCATAGCAAAAGAATCTATTCTCTTTGGAACTCCGTCTTCGCCAAGGACCTGTGCACCAAGAAGTTTGCCGTCAGACTTCCTGAAGATTACTTTTATAATAAGCATTTTTGCTCCCGGGTAATATCCGGCATGTGAATTCGGGAAAAGGTAGACTTTCTCGTAATCAGTATCGCCAAGTTTTTTAAGAGTTTTTTCACTGACACCAGTCTGTGCTATTGCAGCGCCGAACAGCTTGCATATCGATGTTCCCTGAGTTCCGCGAAACTTCGCTTTACGCCCTGCTATCACATCAGCGGCAATTCTGCCCTGCCTGTTTGCCGGACCTGCCAGGGGTATCAGTGCCCACTGACCGGTAACAAAATCCTTCACCTCGACTGCATCGCCGACCGCAAGAATATCAGGATCGGATGTGACCATATGCTCATTTACACGTATACCGCCCAGCTCCCCAACCTTAATGCCGGCCATTCTTGCAAGTTCAAGCTCGGGTTTTACGCCAATGGACATAATGACTATGTCAGCATTATAAACCTTTTCTTTTTCTGTAAGTACTTCTAGATCACCATTTTCTCCCTTTCGGAATCCAGCCACACCATCACCAGTCTTAACAGTAATCCCGTGTTTTTTCAAATACCTCTTAACGACTCGTCCCATTTCCGGATCGAGAGGTGGCATAAGCTGGTCGAGTTTTTCGATCAGGGTGACATTAAGGGCTCTTTCAACAAGGTTTTCAGCCATTTCAAGCCCGATGTATCCACCGCCTATGACCACAGCTTTCTTTGGTTTTGAAACCTTATCAACACCAGTGAATGAATTGCCGACTGAATTGTCGGTATCCCTGTCGAGCCATTCTTTGATATTCTTAGAATCTGCAATTGTTCTTACAGAAAATATTCCGGGAAGATCGAGTCCGGGAAGGGGAGGACGAACAGGCGCTGAACCGGGAGAAAGTACCAGCTTATCATATTTTTCTGTTGTTACTTCACCCGAGAGATGATTTTTCAGCTTAACTGTCTTTTCCTTTGCTGAGATACCAACCACCTCACAATTTGTACGGCAGTCCATATTGAATATCACCTTGAACATCTGTTCGGTGGCAACGAGAAGCTTTGATTCTTCTTCTATCGATCCGCCTACATAGTAAGGCAGTCCGCAATTTGCATAAGAAACGAATGGTCCTCGTTCGACCATCAGTATCTCGATTTTCTCATCAAGCCTGCGAAGTCTTGCAGCACACGATGCACCACCCGCAACTCCGCCAACAATAATTACTTTCATAGTTTTATAATTTGATTAATATTTTGATATTCATGATTTTAAATGGACTTAATAAAATTACTGTCTTTCAAAGGATTAGGAAATACTGATTAATGAGTATTTTGTATACTGTTTAATGGTTCAACTGCTTAATTACCAGTTGTAGGTTTTTTGGGGAGGCCTTTCCCCCACCTGTATTGCC
>DIAS01000166.1:683-960 GCA_002415855.1 Bacteroidales bacterium UBA5072 | reverse complement strand
CCGGCCACATCATAATCGCTTCCGGTACGTGTAGAAACCCCGGTACTCAGGCTTATTTTAATTGACTGGTGAATTCCCAGGGGAATTGCCAATGTCAGTCCTAACCGGGTATTCTTCTGGAGATCTTGTCCCTCCACACCATCAACGGTAGTATGTCCGCCCCAGTAGTATGTACCGTCAACTGCTGCCCATATTCCCTTTTTGAAATTGTAGTTAAAATGTCCCTGAAGTGAACCAATCGGAGCCTGCGACCTGGTCTTTCCATTGTAAAAATCAT
>DIAS01000166.1:0-411 GCA_002415855.1 Bacteroidales bacterium UBA5072 | reverse complement strand
CATTGTTTACAGTGAAGAACTGAACTCCGCCGGTGATCTCAAGCTGCACTGGTCCTAAAGTTTTGGAAGCCCCCAGTTCAGGTTTAAAGGAATACCTGTTTGTCCCCAGATTGACCAGCCTGAGCGGATCGTACTGACCTAAAGGAAGAAAAACCTGCAGACTGCCACCCAGAACAAAGTTTTGTTTGTAATCTTTGAACCCTGATAGAGGCAGCGAAGGGGCACCGATAAAATTAACACTCATCCTCAACCTGGGATCAGCCAGACCGGAAACTTCTCTTGTGACTGTTTGCCCGTCGAACTCTGCAGACCCGGACAGCCAGCCATAAGGGAGTATCACATCGACCTTTCCCGACATGGGCCCCACTTTTATTGATCTTGCCCAGGCAAACACAGTTCCGTGAATATGAA
>DIAS01000125.1:3451-4318 GCA_002415855.1 Bacteroidales bacterium UBA5072 | reverse complement strand
TAATCAATTCCTTAATCAGAGGTCCGAATTCCTTATTTCTGTAAAAATTACCTGTCAGGAAAAATGAGGCCTTAATCTTTTCTTTTTCCAATAATTCTGAAATATATTTCCCCCCATCACCGAATTCATCACCTGTAAAAACCATGGCAATCTCTTTTATCGCTGAGTCTCCCCTGACAATCGCCCCATGGCTCCAGGAGAGACGATTTTCCCCACTGTGGCAGGATAGTAGTATCAAGAATACAATACAGAAATATGCATGTTTTATAGTATTCTTCACTGTCGTTGTTACAGTTATGCGATTGTGCGGTCGTGAGGTTGTGCCGTAATGCCGTTATACCTTTACGCCTTCTATAATTACCTGTTCAACATTGTAATTCTTATCAAAAACCACAAAGTCAGCCTTGTATCCTGGTTTTATTCTTCCCTTATCCGGGATTTTCATCACCTCTGCCGGGTAAACCGAGGCCATCCTGAGTGCCTCTTCAAGGGGTATTCCTGTGTTTTCAACGCAGTTCCTTACTGCTTTCATCATTGTAAGCACCGATCCCGACAAAGTGCCGTCAGGTAAAGTGAACCGATCCGACTGACGCATGTGCACATACGAGTCTTTCATGTTTTCCTCAACGGCATCGGAAATAAGGAATAGCCTTTCGCCCAAGAGTTTCTTTGCGATAGATATCATGCTGTAATCGACATGGATTCCGTCGACGATAATACTGGCAAATACATTTTCAGTCTGAAACACGGCACCAGGAAGGCCAGGATCACGGTGATGGAGTTGTGACATCGCATTGAAAAGGTGTGTGGTTGTTCTGATTCCCCATTCAAATCCCCGGACAGCTTCTTTAAAAGTGGCATTGCTAT
>DIAS01000125.1:2674-3161 GCA_002415855.1 Bacteroidales bacterium UBA5072 | reverse complement strand
ACTACTATTCCATTGTCATTCAAAAGCCTGATGATATCAGGATCACAAACCTCCGGTGCTACTGTTAACATTTTAACAACTCCTTTCCCTGCTTTTATCAAAGCTTCAACCTCATCAATGCGGGGAGGTTTAATGAACTCCTTAATATGGGCTCCTCTCCTTAAAGGACTTATATACGGACCTTCAATATGAAGGCCCAGAACTGCCGGATGGGGGTTTTCCCTGACAACTCTTATTACTTCATGATAAACATCGAAAGAATTTGTTGGAATTGCTATCAGGAAGCCGGTTGTACCACTGCTGGTAATAGATCCGGTAATTGCTCCTAAAGCTTCTGCTGATGGATTTGCTGAGAAAAGGTACCCGCCTCCACCGGCAATCTGCAGATCGATCAATCCGGCTGAAACAAATTTGCCTGTACAATCAATTAATTCAGTTTCTTCAGGTAATGATCCAGGGTCCGCAACAGCTTCGATCCTGTCATTTC
>DIAS01000125.1:0-2341 GCA_002415855.1 Bacteroidales bacterium UBA5072 | reverse complement strand
TACATAATTTCAAATAATAAGTTCGTAATCCCTTTCCCCTCAAAAATCGACCTCTCCCCAACCCCTCCCCCAGGAGGGAGGGGCTATAACATTATCATTCAATTTCTTGCTCCCCTTCTCTCCCGGGAGAAGGGGCCGGGGGATGAGGTAAAATAATTCATTTCTTCTCCAGGCCTATCTCCACCCCTGGAACATTCCATCCTGATACCTTCAGTACAGGATCTGCATTTTGTAAGTTCACGTAAGGACATGTAACTGATAAAGTTATACTTCCACCCGGAGCCAGGGAGAAATAGCTTTCAGACCAGAAAGAAGGTAATATTTCTTTCCCGGACGACATAATCTGAGGTCTTATGAAGAAGGCAATTTTCCCGGTATTATTGGTGAATCGCACATTCCATTTATAGTCATTGTTTTCTTTATCTGCCTTCGTCACAGCGACATTCAAATCGGTCTTATCCATGTCATTCATTGACTTGTAATCACCATTTTGAGCTAACCAGTAAATGTTATGGGAAACCAGTTCCCCGGCAGAGTTTTTCAGGTTTAGTACAATAAATACAACATTTTTGGCATCCTTGAGTACTTTATCGATGGAGGATAATTCCTCTATGCCCGTTGGATTGAGGTTAACATTTACATTTTCGTTATATAAGGTTTTTGAATCAAGAGTATAAACACTGATCTGAGCAGCAAGCCCTGTAACCTTTTTATATGTTCTGTTCAGCACCAGAACTTTATTATTGCTAAGGTTAAGCTGAATATGGATGGGTTCACAGGCATTCTGCATAAAGTAGTAACCGGCATTTGGCATCAGGAACCAGTCATAGACCTGCCATACAACACTAGGGAAAGCAGCATTAAGCTTCCAGAGCATTACGCCTCCAATATCATTCAACATGTGTCCGGCTGCCTCAAAAATTCCCTGGTAACCTATAGCATTCATCAGCTGCATTTTATTGCAAAAGTCTTCCATGCTTCCGGGTTCTCCGTACCGGTTCACCATTTCTTTATAATATTGTTCCCAATGGCCATTACCGGTACAGGCATCATGATAACCCCAGGTATTATTAAGCGGGAATGGCAGATTTTTATCCCATACCAGGTCAGGAATTATCTTTGGCAAAATATCGTAAGTCGGCATTGACGGCAATCCTGTTTCATCTTTAAATACCCAGTCCTTTCCGGCGATTGCCCTGTCATAATAACTTTTCGGATCCTGCCATGTGTAAGGACCGCCGCTGTAAACTCCGCCTGGAAGATTATCGGGCCATGAACCGGGCCATCCTTCCGGAAGTTTTGCAAAACCTGAAGAGCTTGGAATAAATGGCCTTGTGCCATCCAGGGAAATTACACTATTCCTCATGAAATCATAAAGTTCCCTCCGGGCATGACCTTCATTCCCACCTGTCCAGACCAGAAGGCTTGGGTGATTTCTTATGCGCAGGATAGTACTTTCAACATTCTTTTTAAAAACATCACTTTCAAATGGCCAGTCTGGCGATCCTTTGAATTCGCCTTGTGTATCGCCCGTAACCCAGAAATCTGACCACACAAGTAATCCATACCTGTCGGCAGCCTCAAAGAATTCATCACATGGTGTTACACCGCCTCCCCAAATCCTGACAAGGTTTATATTTGCATTCCGGCACAAGTGCAATTCATAATCATATCTCAAGGAATCACGCTTAAGCATGAAATCAGGAACCCATGCCCCTCCGGTCAGGTGAACCCTTTGTCCGTTCACATAAAAATCACGACGCCAGCTGCCTTTGACATCCACAGCTTTCGACGAGACTGTCCGGATACCAAAAATAAATGTAGTATCATCAGATAACCCTGACTTTCCCGTGTATTGGAGCCGTATCCGGTAGAGGTTTGGTTTTCCATAGCCATTGGGCCACCAGATACCGGGCTTATCAATTAAAAGTTCGGTGGTATTACCGGCATTCAATTCAACCAGGTTTTTAGCTTTACCAACTATAGCGACATCCTTTGTGAATTGATAAGATTTGCCATCAAAGTTTTCAGGTGAAATCCTGACAGTAAGTTTTCCCGATTCATTTATATTGGTGTGGTTGTAGAGTGTGAGACCAAGAAAGAGTTTTGCTACGGTAGTATCCTGACCATCAGCAAATTCCGCAGTTATCTTTGAATTGCCGATGGTAACCCCTCCAGATGTCCTTAAATAAACAGGAAGCCATATTCCAATGTTCCTGTCACGAACAGGGGGAACCCAATCCCATCCAACCGAGCAAAGCATTGTGACATTTTTCCCGATATCGCCTGTTGGTCCTCCGTTCGGATAAAAATCACCCAAAGCCTTAAGCTGTTCTGTTGA
>DIAS01000076.1 GCA_002415855.1 Bacteroidales bacterium UBA5072 | reverse complement strand
TGTAAACAGGCATCAGACAGTGCAGGCCAACAGGAGACTTTTAAAGTACAGATAACGGACAAACCAATGACATTCTGTAATCCCATAAACGTGAGAGTGGGAACCGAAAGAGTACGAAGGGCCGGAGAACCTGTTGTGGTCCTGTTCAAGGATGATTATTTTCTTTTTATAACAGGCGGCAGGGGATACTGGTACTCAGGCAATATGAGAGACTGGAGTTATGTCAGTGCCCCGGATTTTCCCGGAGGCTGCCCGTCGGTTGCCAGTGACGGGGAAGTTTTATATGCTTCAGGGGATAAGGGACTGCATGATGTATTTACCAGCGCCGATCCAAAGAGCGGAGTATGGAAGAAGGTTGGCGAATACCAGCGGGATTACGGCGATGCCGACATGTTCATTGATGATGATGGCCGCTTCTATATGTACTGGGGCTGGTCGCAGATTTTACCCTTTCAGGTTGTCGAACTTGATCCTGAAAAAGGCTTCAAGGAAAAAGGTACACCCGTGGTCTGTTTTTTTGGTAATTATGAAGAAAATGGTTTTGAGCGAAGAAGAAAAGATGATGTGATCTTTCCCTTCTTCACGCACAGGCCCTATTTCCCTGAAGAATCACCGTGGATAGAGGGACCATGGATGATAAAACATAACGGGAAATACTATCTGCAGTATGCTGCTATAGGTCTTGAATTTTCAACATATTCACATGGTGTCTATGTGGCTGATAACCCTCTCGGACCATTCAAATATTCCCAGCATAATCCTCTTACTTATAAGACAACCGGATTTATGCTAGGTGCAGGTCATGGGAGCACCTTCCACGACAAAAACGGGGATTTATGGACTATTGCCATGGTCCCTGCATTCTATGGCGGGAGAGGAGGCAGTGATCTCGCACTGTTTCCCACTGCTGTTGATGATGAAGGTGTAATGCACTCCAATACTGCTTTTGGAGATTATCCCCAATATTATCCTGGCATAAAGGAAAATGCGGTTGACAATAACTTTACAGGCTGGATGCTCTTATCCAATAAAAAATATGCAGAAGCATCATCCGCCATCGAAGGTTTTGGAATTGCAAACGCTGTTGATGAAAACTTCCTTACCCACTGGTGTGCCGCGACAGGGGATCCCGGTGAGTATATGATCCTGGATCTCGGCAGGAAATGTGACATATATGCATTACAGGTCAATTTTGACCAGCATGATGCAAAGGTAGCATTCAGAAGGGGCCCTGGAATGGGCATGGGCCCGGGCATGGGAGCCGGCAGGAGCCCCGAAAATACCAGATATCAGGCCTATACCCTGCAGGTCTCAGATGACAAGGAAAACTGGGCGATGCTGATAGACAAAAGTAATAATACGCTGGATCTCAGGCATGATTACACCGAGCTTCCGGAAGCCATAAAAGCAAGGTATGTAAAACTGACAAATGTATTCACCCCTGACAGCGGAAAATTCGCGATCAAGGAATTACGGATTTTCGGAAATCCCAAGGCATCAAAATTTACAAAGGTTGATAATGTATTTGTCGTCCGCAATCCGGAGGACCGCCGCGACGCAACAATTACATGGAATCCTGTGGAAGGAGCTGACGGCTATATCGTCCGTTACGGTATTGAGCCTGATAAGCTTTACAACAATTATATGGTTTATGATGCTTATACCCTTACCATACACAGTCTCAACAGGGATCCGGAATATTACTTCAGGGTGGAGGCATTTGACAGCGGAACGGATTATTACAGGGAGAGGACGGAACAGACAATGGGAAGGGGTGCCGAGATAGAAATTGCCCGAGGCAGAGAGATGCTCGAACGAAAAATGATCAGGGAAGGACAAAATGAATATGTTTTTGAAAATATTATTCCTGGTGAATATACACTCAGACACACTTTTGGTCCTGTACTGTGGAGAGGGGAGCTGACCAGGGCCGAACTGACAGGCCCGGATGGTAAGGTCACTGTAACCGATACACTTTCATATCTTGGTAAAGGATTAGAAGTTCTTGGACAGATGGAAATGAAAGTTGTACCCGGGAAGGAAAGCGGGAAGCTTGTAGTGACATTAAGGTATGATAAGCCATAACCTTAATAAATTCCCTGCATTTTCAGTGCAGGGAATTTATTAAGATCAGTACTATTTTCATTTAAACAACCTGGGAGCAAAATCATTAAGTGCTCTGCGCCAGGTAAGCCACTCGTGTGCAGTACCCTGAGACTCGTGGAATACGATGTTCTTAATACCGTGGGCTTTGAGAGATTCAACCTGTTCTTTTGGATTACGTTCTTCGGTACCGGTACTGATGAACAGCAGGTTTATCTGTTTGTCGAAAGCAGCAGGGTCTTTGAAAACACCGTTGAAAGCAGTTTCAACCGAAGGGGTTTCACCACCCTGCCGGCCCATGAAGAATCCGCTGAATGTACCCATCCATGCAAATTTATCCATGTTGCTGAAAACGGTCATGGTGGTCTGCATGCCACCTCTTGACAATCCGGCCATAGCCCTGCTTTCCCTGTCCGTGTAGGTTCTGAAAGTTTTGTCTATGAAAGGAATAAGGTCTTTTACAAAGATATCGGTTATATTACCTTTAGCTTCACGGACATCAGAATTGGTCTGAATATCTCCGCTGGGCATTACAACGATCATCGGAACAGCTTTCCCCGAGGCAATCAACCCGTCCATGATATTAGCCATGTGTCCCTGAACCGACCATCCGTCTTCGTTCTCTCCCCATCCGTGCACAAGATAAAGGACCGGATATTTACTCTTCGTATCCTTTTCATAGCCAGCAGGAACATAAACGTTGACGTGACGCTCCAGCCCGTTAACCTCAGACCAGTATTGAATGGAGCGGATCTGCCCGTGGGGTATGTTTTTGTTGAACCTGTAATAATCACCTTCCGGACCCTCAGGTATTTCTATACCCGATGATTCCCAGTTACTCCCGAAATATGCCTTGCTTCCCCGGTCCATAACCGGAACGCTGTCAATGGCAATTGCATAGTAATGGAAACCGACTACAAGAGGATCGGTGGTATACCACCAGACACCCTTTTCATCCTTTTTCATGTCGTGAGTACCACTCAGCTGAAGCTGAACGGTTTTAGCGCCCGGAGCCACAACTCTGAATATGGCCTGGCGCGTCTGCGGATTGACACCCGGGTATTGTGATATAAATGTATTTGTAGAAGCGGGCTTAAATCCTTCCGGAAGCGGTTCTACCTGCGGAGCACGGCCCGGTTGGGCTGAAATCAGACCGCAGATCATGACTGCGGCTGCAATGGAATAAATTTTTTTCATAGTTTCAAATGTTTGGATAAAGGAATGAACTTCTGAGAAATTTAAGTAGCGTTTTATTGTCAAAGACTATAAATTTTCGTTCAAATTCCTGCATGCCTGGCAATCATTACCAGGCAACTCTCAAAACCCTTTTGCCAGTCTCAACGCAGGTATTTTTGATGGGAATAATGTTATTCTTAATGTTTCTTTA
>DIAS01000129.1:1561-3349 GCA_002415855.1 Bacteroidales bacterium UBA5072 | reverse complement strand
AGCGTTTATTTCTATAAAGACTTTGATTCCTATGATGAAAAAGCGGTTAAAAAGAATTTCACTCCCGGCACGGATCATGTTTTAGCACGTTTACACGATGAATTGGTGGTCGTGACGGATTGGAATGGAGAGACAGTGCATCAAATTGTCGTAAATCTTGCCGAAACTATGGGGCTTAATCTGGGTAAAGTGGCACAGCCTCTCCGGGTCGCAGTTTGTGGTTCGGCGGTTTCACCGGCCATTGACGTCACTTTATCATTACTTGGGCAAGAAAAAACCCTTTTTAGAATAGAAAAAGCCATAAATTATATAAGAAATTTAAATTAGTGTTGAACGTAACGAGCATTTGCTGTAAAATGCCCGTTCTTCACTTGGGGGCCATAGCTCAATTGGTAGAGCGCAACACTGGCAGTGTTGAGGTCAGCGGTTCGATTCCGCTTGGCTCCACCAAGAAGAAAAAGTTGATTAAAATATCTAGTCCCCATCGTCTAGCGGCCTAGGACACTGCCCTTTCACGGCGGTAACAGGGGTTCGAACCCCCTTGGGGACGCCATTTTAATGGCTCACATGATTTACACGGATTTTTTTATACCAGGTATAAAAAATCGAAAGTTTTAATTTTTTCGTCTGATCCTATATGGATAGGCTGAAATTAGGCCAGACTAAACCCGTTTTAGTCCCCATCGTCTAGCGGCCTAGGACACTGCCCTTTCACGGCGGTAACAGGGGTTCGAACCCCCTTGGGGACGCCATAAAATAAAAGGCTTATCATTTGATAAGCCTTTTTTTTGCCTGTTAATTTCGCTTTATTAAGAAAAACGTCCCAATTTTTCTCAAAGATAGGATTAGGGGGAGGATTTTCAAAAAGTGCAATCCATGACAGTATGTAGTATAAAATGAATCCTGAAGATTTTATTTTCACATTTTATTTTCAAAGGAGAAGATATGACGCATGAATCACTATATGACTACAGTGGCGACCCCGATTTATTAAACACATTTCGTGAGATGGTTGCAGTAAATGCTTATTATAGAGCCGAAAAAAGAGGTTTTGAACCCGGTCATGAATTGGATGACTGGTATGAAGCCGAGCGGGAAATAACAAATATCTACCACTATTGGTTTCAGTAAGTTGCAAAATGTAATAAAGGGAAGGTGGAGATGTATTGCGGTGTTACCCGAACTGATTAGAAGTTACGTCCGGGGTCACAAGGATGGGTTAAGAATTCAATTCTGAAGATTTTTTTCAATAATAACCAACTTTTCCGACTCAATCCCCAGTAACAACTTGCCTGTTAATAATCCAACTAATTCTCTGCCGGCCATAGTAAATCGCCAGCCGTGCAGGAGCGGGCATTCATCATCGTCATTGAACATTAGTACCTCAAGATCTTTACGAGAAGCGAGAATGGTTGGATTTAATGAGTTTTCTTCGGCGCGTATTCTTACTAATCCCGTTAAAATATCCAGTATGGCTTCTTGTTGCTGGGTTTTTTTAGCGGGCCGGTCTTTTTCGTTTAAGGGAAGTGGCGCACGGTTCTTGGCAGCGGTTATTAATTGGCACAGTTCTTTACCATAACGGTTTACTGCACGCTCATTAATACCTCGCACATTAGCTAATTCCACAGTTGTTTCGGGTTGTAGTTTGGCTAAATCAAAAAGCAATTCATCACGCAATAGCCAACTTTTGGGACGATCCTCAGCTTGTGCTGTCTTTTCTCGCCATTGCGCCAGAGTTTGAATGATGGACAACTGTTTCCCTGTTAGTTTATTTTTACCTTTAATTTT
>DIAS01000129.1:0-1153 GCA_002415855.1 Bacteroidales bacterium UBA5072 | reverse complement strand
ATAAATCACATCATCGGCTGCATATTCAATTTGAGCTTCGGTTAATGGTCGTTTGCTCCAATCGGCCCGGGTGTGAGCTTTGTTCAAATTAATACTTAACAAGCTGGAGACCAGCATGGCATAACCTGGATTATCCTGAAAACCTAACAAAGGAGCGGCTACTTGGGTATCAAAAACCGGTGTAGGCAATTTGCCGGTCGATTGATAAAAAATTTCCAAATCTTGCCGACAGGAGTGAAATACTTTAACGATATCAGGGTTGTAAATTGCCTCAAAAAGATCATCCAGCTTAGGTAAGGCAATCGGATCAATACAGGCAACCCATTCGGGTGTCGCTATTTGCAACAAGCAAAATTTTGGATAATAGGTCTTTTCACGCAAAAACTCGGTATCAAGCGCCAGCCAAGGCTCTTTCATTATCTGTTCGCACAGTTTAGCCAGCTGGTCAGGGGTGTTTATATATTGGATGGGTGTCATAGGGTTATACGAGCAGTTATTAAAATTAACTGGAAATCATAGGGATGCTCATCGCAAATGAACCAACGGCTATCAGGCATTCCCGATAGACTGAAAAAACTTTTCCTGATTACATGGCTAATACGTCCATACCCGCATCAAATGAAACAATCTGCCCTTCAGTTTGTTGGCTACACATCAGTCCTGCAAAATCAAATAATTGCCTATCTGCTAGCTGTGAAGGCGCTACGTTTTGCAGACTGGTAAATATAGTTTCCAGGCGTCCGGGAAATTGTTTATCCCAACTCTTTAACATGACTTTCATGGCCTGTCTTTGCAAGTTTTCCTGAGAGCCGCACAAATTACAGGGGATAATAGGAAAATTTTTGAATGCAGCAAAGCGTTCAATTTCTTTCTCTCGCGTATAAGCCAGTGGCCTGATAACGATATTTCTTTTATCATCACTCAATAACTTTGGCGGCATGGCTTTAAGTTTTCCACCATAAAAAATATTCAGAAAAAACGTCTCAAGAATGTCATCGCGATGATGTCCTAAAGCTATTTTGCTGACACCGTTGGCTTCAGCGTACCCGTATAAAGTTCCGCGCCGTAAGCGCGAACACAGCCCACATGTGGTATTGCCTTCAGGAATAACGCGCTTGACTACACTGTAAGTATCTTTTTCAATTATATGATA
>DIAS01000103.1:5272-5411 GCA_002415855.1 Bacteroidales bacterium UBA5072 | reverse complement strand
GGAAGCTGAGGGATGATGAAATCAAAGAGAATTATGAGCTAAATACAGGTAAAGTAATCGTTGAAAGGTTAGGCATATATGATCCACTTGTTATTCCTTCGGTGCTGGTAAATAGCCATGGTCCGTTTTGCTGGGGTCT
>DIAS01000103.1:0-4958 GCA_002415855.1 Bacteroidales bacterium UBA5072 | reverse complement strand
AGAATGGCATTTTATACCGTGCTTTTGCACCACACTGAACCTATTGAGCAAAACCTGCTCGACAAGCATTTCTTCCGAAAGCACGGAAAGAATGCATATTATGGACAAGATAAAAAGAAGAAATTGTAAAATTCAGTTTATGACAAATAAATATGTAATCGGCCTGGACTATGGAACCGATTCGGTCCGTGCCGTAATTATTGATACCGGTAACGGGGAAACGATCGGTACATCAGTGTTCGAATATCCACGGTGGAAAAAAGGATTGTATTGTGATCCTTCATCTAACCGGTTTCGTCAGCACCCTCTCGATTATATCGAGGGAATGGTCCATTCAGTAAAAGAGGCTCTCAGTGGCATGAATCCGGAGGTAATAAAGAACATTACAGGAATAACAGTGGATACAACAGGTTCTACTCCTGTTGCAGTAGATAAGGGCGGAGTCCCTCTTTCACTTAAACCTGAATTTGAAGATGATCCCGATGCGATGTTTGTCCTGTGGAAAGATCATACTGCAGTGAAAGAAGCTGCAGAGATTAATGAACTGGCAAAATCATGGGGAGGGATCGACTACACTAAATTTGAAGGAGGTGTTTATTCTTCCGAATGGTTCTGGGCAAAAATCCTGCATGTGATGCGGGCAAATAAACGAATAAGAGAAAATGCTTTTTCGTGGGTTGAGCATTGCGATTGGATTCCTGCGTTGCTGACCGGTAACACCGATCCGCTTACTTTGAAAAGAAGCCGCTGTGCTGCAGGGCATAAGGCAATGTGGCATAATGATTTCGGCGGCCTTCCCGACGAATTGTTCCTTACCAGGCTCGATCCCATCCTGGCTGGATTGAGAAAACGGCTTTATAGAGATACCTTTACATGTGAAGTCAGTGTCGGACATTTGTCAGAAGAATGGGCCACAAAGCTTGGACTTATGCCCGGAGTTAAAGTCGGAGCAGGAGCTTTTGACGCTCACCTCGGAGCGATTGGAGGCGAAATAAAGCCATACCAGCTTATAAAGGTCATGGGAACTTCGACCTGCGATATGCTTGTCTCCCCGATGAATGAGGTTGGCGATAGACTCGTTGCAGGTATATGCGGACAGGTTGACGGATCGATTATTCCAGGTATGCTTGGGCTCGAAGCAGGTCAATCGGCATTTGGAGATATTTATGCATGGTTTGGCAAACTGCTAATGTGGCCTGTCTCAGAGATTATATCAAAAATGAGCTGGCTGGATGAAAGAACAAAAGACCGTGTCGGCAAAGAGACTGCCGATCGTGTGATTGTTGAGCTCAGCACACAGGCGGAGAAGCTTTCTGATAATGATACTGCTATAATTGCCCTCGACTGGCTGAATGGAAGAAGAACTCCCTACGCAAATCAGGAGCTGAAAGGTGCAATCGCAGGATTATCTTTAGGATCAGATGCTCCGAGGATATTTAAAGCGCTTGTTGAGGCAACTGCCTTTGGCTCAAAAATGATCAATGATCGTTTTGTCTCTGAAGGAATTCGCATCGATGGAGTAATTGCCATTGGAGGCGTCGCAAAAAAGAATCCTTTTGTAATGCAGACTGTGGCCGATGTACTTAATATGCCTATCAGGGTAGCTAGTTCGGATCAGACATGCGCACTGGGTTCTGCTATGGCAGCATCGGTCATGGCCGGTGTTCATAAGGATTTCGGATCAGCCCAGAAAGCTATGGGAGGAGGCTTCGAGAAAGAGTACAAGCCAGATCGACTAAAAGCTGAGAAATACAATGAGCTTTATCTCAGGTATAAAAAACTTGGGGAATTTGTGGAGAATGAACTTAAATAACTTCGTGTCCCTTAGTGTTTCCCTTTGAGCACCTTTGTGGTTAAAAATATACTACCACTGAGAATCACAAAGGGTATCACGAAGTAACATTAAAGAAATTCAATAATTTTAATAACCTATAATGCCATGCGAAAACCACTAATTCTAATTCTAGTAATTTTTTTTCGGGTTGTTTTCATTGCTTCAGCCCAGAAAGAGAACCTTGTTACTGTCAACCAGTTAGTCGTAGTGGCTAACAATCCGGGTCCTGTTATCAGCAAGGATATTTACGGCCATTTTTCCGAACATCTTGGCAGATGTATCTATGAAGGTCTCTGGGTCGGATTAAACTCAAAGATCCCAAACACTTACGGTATAAGGAATGATGTGCTGTTTGCTCTTACGCGAAATAAAAGTTCCAAACCTGAGGTGGCCGGGCGGATGTTTTGCAGATACATACCATTGGAAAGATGGCATAGGACCTCAGGAGAAGAGGGCTTCAATTGTGAATACCCACTGGGGCGGAGTAACCGAAGATAATTCATTCGGAACGCATGAATTTATGAAGCTGACCGAACTGCTCGGGTGCGATGCTTACATCAATGGCAATGTCGGTTCAGGAACCGTGAGGGAGATGGCTGAATGGGTGGAGTATCTCACTTCCGATGCCGATAGTCCAATGACTAGGCTCCGTAAGGAAAATGGAAGGGAGCAGCCCTGGAAAGTGAAATTTTTTGCCATCGGTAACGAGAACTGGGGTTGCGGAGGCAATATGACTGCCGAATTTTACACAGATGTGATGAGACAGTTTTCAACCTTCCTCAATAATTATAGCGGCAACCGTCTGTACCGTGTTGCCTGTGGACCATCTGATTACAATGTTGCATGGACTGAGACCCTGATGAAGGATCCTGCTTCACGTGGAAGATTTCAGGGTTTATCGATACATTATTATTCAATTGTCAATGACTGGAATAATAAAGGATCAGCAACTGATTTTGATGAAAGAGAATGGTTCCAGACGATGAGGGCAAATCTTCAGATGGACCAGATAATAAAAGGACATGAGGCGATAATGGATCGATATGATCCCCAGAAAATTAAAGGTCTGGTTGTTGATGAATGGGGGAACTGGTTTAATGTCGAACCAGGAACGAATCCTGGCTTCTTATATCAGCAAAATACACTCAGGGATGCAATAACAGCAGCAATTCATCTTAATATTTTCAATCAGCATGCCGAAAGGGTTAAAGTAGCAAATCTGGCCCAGATGATAAATGTTCTTCAGTCCGTGATCCTTACAAAGGAAGATAAAATGGTGCTCACACCCACATATCATGTATTCAGGATGTTCAGGGTTCACCAGGAAGCTCAGCTTCTTAAAACTGACCTGAGATGCGAAGATTATATAAATGGGGACAGGAAGATTCAGGCTATTTCAGCATCTGCTTCTGTGGATAAAGAAAACAGAGTACACATTTCTCTGGCAAACCTGAATCCTGACAAGTCCATTGTTATTACTTGTCCAATTATTGGCGCTACATATCAGAAAGTAAAAGGGGAAGTCTTGACCTCGGATACAATGAATGCAATGAACACATTTGAAACGGCAGATAAAGTAAAACCTGCAAACTTCTCGGGATTTACTTATAAAGAAGGTGTTCTGACTGTAACAATGCCATCTAAATCGGTTGTGGTTATGGAGTTAAGTAAATAACCTTGCATAGAATTTTATTAACCACGGAGTAAAACAGAGCTTTAACGGAGTTGTGTTTGTTTTGAACAGAAGATTTTGAACTCCGTGTTTTACTCAGTGCAACTCTGTAAGACTCCGCGGTAAAATATCACCTATTTATGAAAAAGATAATCTATCATCTGTCATTCGCATCTATGTACTTACTTTTAACAGGATGCACTAATATGTCCAGCGAAGATTACCCTATCCAACCTGTTCCGTTTACATCTGTCAGGCTGACAGATAATTTTTGGGCACCCAGGATACATAAGAATGCGACAGTTACTATTCCCATTGCATTTTCATATTGTGAATCCTCAGGCAGAGTTAAGAACTTTGAAATTGCCGGAGGACTTGACACAGGCACTTTTAAAACCATTTATCCTTTTGACGATTCCGATGTTTTTAAAATTATTGAAGGTGCAAGCTATTCCCTGCAAACATATCCCGATCCAAAGCTTGATGCCTATCTCGATACCTTAATTATGAAAATTGGCCTTGCACAGGAAGACGATGGTTACCTGTATACTAACCGTACAATCGCTGAAATGCATGGAGGAAAAGGATTGCATGATTGGGCTAGCAAGAACAGGTGGGAACTCGATTCCATCCTGAGTCATGAGCTATATAACCTGGGTCATCTTTATGAAGCAGCTGTTGCGCATTACCAGGCAACCGGCAAACGCTCACTCCTTGATATCGCTATTAAGTCGGCTGATCTGGTGAACAAGGATTTTGGAAAGGACAGAATACAGGTTTACCCTGGTCATCAGGTTATAGAAATGGGACTTGTAAAGCTTTACAGAGCTACCGGCGATAAAAAGTACCTTGATCTTGCCAAGTTTTTTCTCGATATCAGGGGACCAAAAGGAGAGGCTTATAACCAGGCGAATAAGAGAGTGGTTGACCAGACTGAGGCAGTAGGCCATTCTGTCAGGGCTACATATATGTATTCTGGGATGGCAGACATTGCTGCTATAGAAAATAATGAAGCCTACCTTAGTGCCATTACCAGGATATGGGAAGATATTGTGTACGGGAAAATATACGTAACTGGCGGAATTGGAGCAACCGGAGGGAACGAAGGATTTGCCGATCCGTTTGTACTACCCAATATGTCAGCTTATTGCGAAACATGTGCTTCAATTGGAGATATTTTCTTCAACCACCGGCTTTTTCTTCTCCATGGAGAGTGTAAGTATGTCGACATTCTTGAAAAGACTTTGTATAATTCAATGTTATCAGGTGTCTCTCTATCTGCCGACAGATTCTTCTATCCCAATCCTCTTGAATCGAACGGTCAGCATGAACGACAGGCATGGTTCGGATGTGCTTGTTGTCCCTCTAACGTTGCCAGATTTGTGCCTGCCATACCTGGATATATCTACGGAGTAAGAGAAAAAGAGCTATATGTAAATCTTTATATTTCAA
>DIAS01000006.1 GCA_002415855.1 Bacteroidales bacterium UBA5072 | reverse complement strand
GACCCATATCCCCAAGTCCGCCACCGTCGTAATCCCAGTATCCCCTGAATTTTGAATGAACACGTTCAGGATTATATGGTTTAAACGGAGCCGGACCAAGCCAGAACTCATAATCCAGTTCATCAGGAACAGGCATCGGCTTAAGGTTGTAAAGACCGCTCCAATAGAATTTCCAGTCATACCCGGTAATACCGCTAACTGTAACTTTTAAAGGCCATCCGAGAACTCTGCTGTCGACAAGCTTTTTTAGCGGCTTAACTGTTGTTCCCAATCCGTAAAACTGGTCCTTAAACCTGAACCATGTATTAAGTCTGAACATACGTCCGTTTCTCTGAACTGCTTCAATAACTTTTATTCCTTCACCTATTGTCCGGGTCATTGGTTTTTCGCACCAGATATCCTTTCCCGCCTCCGCAGCCATCTTTGATATTATCCCATGCCAATGCGGAGGAGTGGCGATATGGACAATATCAATTTCAGGTCTCGCAAGCAGTTCACGAAAATCATGATATCCGGTTATTTTTCCGTCAGCCAGAGTTAAAGCCTGCTCAAGGTGATTTTTATCTACATCGCAGACAGCGAGAAGACGGGTACCCTCGTAATCGAAATGCCCCCGACCCATTCCACCTACCCCGATGATCCCCTTTGTAAGTTGGTCACTCGGTGCTGTGTAACCCTTTTTTCCAAGAACATGCCTTGGAACAATTGTAAAAGCAATTGCGGCCGCAGTACTCTTTCTCAAAAAGTCTCGTCTGCCAAATTTCTTTTGTGCCATTTTATCGTTATTAAAAATTAACTTACACTAACAGGGTACGGGCGAACAGTGACAGGCGATCGGGTTTCAAGTTAAGTAAAAAAACTTACTGCAGCCTGATACCTTTTACCTGATACCTTTTTTCTGCAATTTGCATGATTTAGAATGAAAATACAAATAGAATCATTCCTATTTTGGGGAAACCTTGGGAAAGGTTGGCTCAAAATAAAAGAAAAAGTCAGGGCTTTTAAACCCGGACGTCATTATGTTAGCTTCTGCCTTTCATCTAATGCTTTGCAAGATCAGCGGGAGATTTTTATATTTCCCTCAGAAAACGCAGAATTTCGAAGATATAACCAGACGTTATTTTTTAAGACAATAGATTGAAACTGCCCACAGATATATCATACAGGCTATCAGTATCGTCATCCCCAGAGCAATATTGCTGATATCGCTTACCCAGCCCACTAAAAGCGGGATTACCGCACCACCTGAGATTGCCATCATGACCAGTCCTGAAATTTCGTTGCTCTGTGAGGGATATTTCTCAACAGCCAGGGAAAATACCAGCGGCCATATATTTGCTACTGCCATTCCGATAAGGAAGACAAGCACCCAGGCCATTGCATCTGATTTGACAAAGATTATGGCTGCCAGGCAGATAATGCCAAGAAGGGAGGTCCACATAAAAAACTTTCGCGATGAAATTTTTGTAAGCATTATCGCTCCTGCGAAGGTACCGAGCATACGTCCCAGAAAATATACGCTTCTTCCTGATTCAGCGGCAGTCTGATCAATTCCAAATTGTTTTATAAGGAACTGTCCTGAATTGGAATTGAATCCCACATCCACACCAACGACGAGAAATATAGAAAGTACCATTAGCAACACAAATCCATTGCCAAGGAGTTTAAAAGATGAGGAAAAAGTTGCTTTATAGCCCTCTATTCTTGTCTCCTCAATTTTTGAAGAGCCAAGCCATAAGACAGCCAATATTGACACAATTCCAAATACAAGGAAAAGGAGCTTCCAGTCACCAAACTGGGCGGCGAAGAATGCTGCAAGGGGTGCACCAATCATTGATCCTATCGCTTTTACAAACTGAGAAAAGCTAAGGAAGCTCGATGCCCTGTTTCCCGGGACTACATCGACCATCAGGGGATTAGCCGAAACCTGAACAATAGTATTTCCAATCCCGAGAAGGGCAAATCCAACGAGAACCATCGCGAAGGAATAAAAGAAGAAGGGAACCAACAATCCAAGTGCAGTCACTCCCATTCCGATATTTAGCATGTTTTTTTTGCCGAGATGTGACTGCAGGACACCTACCGGAACCGAGAGGATAAAAAACCATAGAAATGCCGCTGAAGGAATCAACTGTGCCACTGTAGCGCTAAGGCTCATATCCTTGCTTACCCGGTCAACGCCGATGCCTACAAGATCAACAAAGCTCATAACAAAAAATGCCATCAGCACAGGCGATATTTTCGAGATGTTAATTTTTTCTGTAGCCATAATTACTTTATTTGAAAGGGTTATCTTTTTCTTCCTGATGCCTGTTGCCCGAAGCCTGTTGCCATATTTATAATGGCTTCTGGCTTCCGGCTTCAGGCTACAGGTTATTTATACAATTATTACATAAGCGGAAGTGCATGCTGAATTGCTTTCCAGAAATCATCATCAAGCAGATAAGCAGCACCTATGAATGCAGCATCTTCCTTCAGTTCGGAAAGTGCCACTTTACAGCTGCATCCTTCCTTTTTCAGACTTTTCTCGAAAATATCTCCGAAAAGGTTATAGGCATGAGATATATTGCCGCCTACGACTACAATTTCAGCTTTAAATTTCTTAAGCCAGGGAGCAAGAAAAATTCCGAGATTATTGCCGAATTCGGTAAAGAGATCCATAACAATTCTGTCGGTGCCGGCCAGTCCTGCAAATTCCTTTACGCCATTCAGGTCCATGCCGGTTAGCTTTTTATATCTCCCGATAAACCATCTTGTCGAGAAATAATCATCCGCTATGTTGTCACCGTAAGGAAGGTGATAAACACAACCCAGTTTTGGGACCTCCGGACCGTCAACTATGGGGATACGGTCAGATACAAATGCTGAGCCAAATCCCGTACCAAGAGTTATAGATATAGACCTCTTTGCTTTTGCAGCTTTTCCAACAAGCGCTTCACCAACAGCAAATGTTGACACATCATTCATAAACCTGACAGGGAATTCATGAGGAAAACCAAGGTTATCAATGATGGCGTTTTTTACATTACAACCATACAGTTTCTCATATTTTGCCACCCCTTTTATATAACTGATACCTTTAACATAGTCGAAAGGGCCAGGCATACCAAAGCCTATTCCCTTAAGCGAGCTTACCGGTATCTTTTTTATGACATCCGAAATGGCATGAACCCAGACACCGATTATTTTGCTGGCCTCTGCTTTATTGTCAACAGCTCTTTCAGTGCGGGTCTCATTTAATATTTTAAATGATTGAAGGTCAACCGCAGCACAGCTTATATGACTGCCGCCAATATCAACGCCAATAGCCAAAGTCTGTTTCATATGAGGTAGGTAGTTTTTATCGGATTAAAATAAGTAAAAAAACAGATGCTGAAAGTATTGAATTTTATTTGGAATGCAAAAATATACCTCTTAAAAATGATGCCAATAAGTTCAATTAAATTGATCTTTCTCATATTTATTTCAGTTTATTAGTCGTACTTTAGTTTCATTGAAACCTGCCTATTTCATCTTAAATCGGGTAAAGGACGATAATTGATCTAAAGAATTAAAAACCGTATCTCATGCCAAAAGTTACAAAGGAAGATGCTCTTCTATACCACAGCAGAGGCCGTCATGGTAAAATTGAAGTTATACCGACCAAACCTTACTGCACACAATTTGATTTAAGTCTTGCATATACTCCCGGTGTGGCTTACCCATGCCTGGAAATAGAAAAAACACCTGATGACGTCTATAATTATACTGCTAAGGGAAACCTTGTAGCAGTTATCTCAAATGGAACAGCTGTTCTGGGCCTTGGGGATATCGGCGCAATGGCAGGAAAGCCGGTAATGGAAGGCAAAGGTCTGCTTTTCAAGGTGTTTGCTGATGTTGATGTGTTTGATATTGAAGTAGATGAGAAGGATCCTGATAAGCTTATTGAAATATGTGCCAGGATCGCTCCTACTTTCGGTGGAATCAATCTTGAAGATATTAAAGCTCCCGAGTGTTTTGAAGTGGAGTCGAAGCTGAAAAACATGCTGGATATACCTGTATTTCATGATGATCAGCATGGCACTGCAATAATTTCCGGAGCCGGATTGTTAAACTCACTTGAAATAACAGGAAGGAAGATTGAAGATCTGAAGATGGTTGTCTGCGGAGCAGGAGCTGCCGCAATATCATGCTCAAGGCTCTATTTATCGCTGGGAGTCAGGAGGGAGAATATAGTGATGGCAGACAGTAAGGGGGTAATAAACAGAAAAAGAAATGATCTTAACAAATACAAACAGGAGTTCATTACAGACAGAAATATAGATACACTTGCGGAGGCATTAAAGGGTGCCGATCTTTTCCTTGGACTTTCTACAGCCAACATGATGACGAAAGAGATGCTTGCAACGATGGCAGATAATCCAATTGTCTTTGCCATGGCAAATCCAAACCCTGAGATTTCATACGAGGATGCGATGGCAACAAGGAATGACCTGATTTTTGCAACCGGAAGGTCGGATTATCCAAACCAGAT
>DIAS01000127.1 GCA_002415855.1 Bacteroidales bacterium UBA5072 | reverse complement strand
AGCATCGACGCCACGATTGCGTGATATCAGAGAAATAGAGATTCTCCCTTAACTGGCCGTGTGGAACCTTTTTCAGGGAATAGAATTCCTGGTCTTTTGCAGGTATCTCTATCCCGCTGCCCCACCGGCTGGCTCCATAGAAGAACAGGCTTCCCGGATCAGGGACCTGGGCGCCGTCAATAACGAGCTGGTAGTAATGAAAGCCTTCATCCTGCGGTTGAGAATCGCCGGTCCATACACCCTTATCGTCCTTTATAAGGTCATACTTGACTCCTCCAATATCGAGCTGTACCTTCTGAGCCTCTGGTGCTGAAATACTTGCACGAACACGGCCTTCGGAATTGACCTGCGGATATTGTTTGCCCGGCTGGTTGGAAGATGCCGGCTGAAAATCCTCAACAACAGGTTGATTTGTCTGGGCCAGACAGGTTCCTGAAAATAGGATAATTGCCGATACTAAGTTTAAAAATCTGAATTTCATATTAATAACTTCTTTATATTACTTATTTACCCTAATCGCCGAAATGAGTGTTTTCCTGTTCAACACAATCACCTGACAAACAGCAGTGGAGCAAGTTCGTAGAGACTGCGCCGCCATGTCTGGAACTCATGGCGGGTATTCTCAGAAATAAATGAGACAGAATTAATGCCGGCATCCTTCAGTGCGGTGGTCGCCTTCATGATGCCTGTGGGATTTTCGAAGCTGCCACAACTCAGGAAAATGAGTTTAACAGCCGACTTATCCTTGATATCTTCCGGTGCGTAAATGCCACCGCTGAGGAGGGCATAATGAGAGAAGACATCTGGTCTAGCAAGGGTAATTGTCTTGGTTTCCATTCCACCCATGGAAAGACCGGCCATTGCACGGTGGGGTTGATCGGCCAGGGTACGGAAATTGGTATCAATGTAAGGGATCAGTTCGTCGAGCAGGACCGTCTGGAAGGGTTTTATATCGAAATTCCTGATGCCACCCATTTTAACATCGTTGGTCATTCCGTAGGTCATCACAATGATAAAAGGTTTAATTTTCCCTTCAGCGATCAGATTATCCATTATCAGGTTAGCGTGGCCCTGGTTTGTCCATGCAGTCTCATCCTCGCCCCAGCCATGCTGAAGATACAGTACCGGATAACGTTTCGATTGATCCTGGTTATAACCGGGAGGTGTGTAAACGAATGCCCGTCGCGAGGTGTTTGTGCTTTTGGAGGGAAACAGTATCTGCTGAACCATGCCGTGGGGCACATCCTTCAATGCGTAAAAATCCTGATCATGGGCTGGTATTTCTATGCCGCTTTCCCAGCGGGTGGAACCATAGAAATTTAAAGTTCCGGGATCATTAAAAACACCCCCGTCAATTGTCACGTGGTAATAGTGGAAACCTTCTTCCATTGGTCCGGCAGTGGTACCGACCCACGATGTGTCGGCAGCTTTAGTGAGCGGTGTTCCTCGCCTGGTACCACCAAGCCCAAGACTCACAACAACACTTTGCGCTTCGGGCGCTATGATGCGAAATCTTGCATAGCCCTGTGAGTTGACCTGTGGATATTCCTGTCCAGGCTGGTTCAGGGTTGAAGGTTTGAAATCTTCGGTTATTGCTGGCTTGTCAGTCTGGCCTGAGCATAAGTCTCCTGCTATCAGCATTAACGATAACACAATTAATTGCCGGTATTTCATACGTTGACTTTTTAAATGATGATACTATAATTCTCAGAAAGAATATTTTGATATCAAAATGATATTCAGTTTTTAAACAGAAGCAATGCAAATTCATACAGGCTCCTTCTCCATGATTGCCATTCATGTGCAGTCAGCGGTGAAACATATGACACACTTTTTATCCCCGCCTGGTTCAGCACCTCCGAAGCAGCTTTGACGCCATCAGAGCCTCTCTCGCGGCTGCCGTAACTCATAAAGACGAGTTTGACCCTGGATTTGTCGGTGATTTCGTCAGGAGCAATGGTTCCGCCGCTGAAAAGTCCGATATATGAAAACATATCAAGGTGGGCCAGTGTGACCGATTTGGTGCACATGGCGCCCATGGACAGCCCCGACATAGCCCTGTGCGCCTGGTCAGGAATTGTGCGAAAATTATTGTCGACCCAGGGTATCATATCCTTGATCATGAGTTCTGCATATGTGTCAAATGAAAATCGGGGACGGGCTCCTGGACCAGGAGTACCGGGTGCCGGGGCAGCCTGCCCCTGAGGGCCGGGTGTGGCAGCTCCCGGAGCCGTGGTAGCCGGACGCGGGCCCATAGGGAACTGAGGACCAACGGCACTGGTCTCCATGACAACGATAAATGGCCTGATCTTTCCTTCCGCGATCAGATTGTCGAGGATTAAGTTGGTCCGTCCCATCTCGATCCATACCCTTTCATCTTCGCCGCCGCCATGCTGAAGATAAAGCACAGGATAACGGGCTGAAGTGTTCTGTTCATAGTCAGGAGGAGTGTAAACAAATATGTGCCGCCATGATTTGGCTACTTTGGAATAGTAATTCTTTATCAGCACATTCCCATGAGGCACATCCTTCAGTTCGTAAAAACGGCCATCGGGATCGGGGATCTCAAAGCCATTGCACATATGCCCATAGCCAATAAATGCATTGGTTGCGGGATCCACAACGATAACACCGTCCACTATCATCCAGTAGTTGTGATAACCTTTATCCTGCGGCTCACTAGTGTATGTCCATACACCGTCAGGCCCTTTGATCATATCATGAGGGACGTTTACTATCGAAACCTGAACTTTTTGGGCATCAGGAGCATTGAAGCGGAAAGTAACCCGCGAATCTGCCTCGATACGCGGATATCGGGCTCCGGAAAGATTGTAAGGGGAGGCGTGAGCTGTATCAGCGCTAAAGACATTTGAAGCCTGCCCGGACTGTCCAAAGGAAGCTCCGCTGACAGATATGACCATCAGCAAAACCGCAAGTTTTAGTTTTTTCATTTTAATAACTCTTAAATGGTTTATATTTAATCTGTTAATGAAAACTGAAATGATCATTATGGCAAGATATTCACAATTACTCTCTTGTATCTTGACAGAGGAGGATTTCCCTTGTCGGTAACTTTAAGGATGAAATGTGTTGTTTCCGGCTTCTCTACCACCGGAGCTTTAATATAGGGAATCCTGTACAGATTTTCAGCCTGATCAAAACGAACAGGTTTTTTATATGAACCAACCTCAGTGTACTGAAACCAGAGGTAACTCAGATTATCTCCGTC
>DIAS01000158.1:5040-6959 GCA_002415855.1 Bacteroidales bacterium UBA5072 | reverse complement strand
AGGATGCTCTTGGAACAGATTTTCCTGCTGACCGGACACAGTTGTCGATATACCCCAGGATTATTACGCTCACACTCAATCCTAAGAAAAGACCTGATCTTACGATTGAAATGGCCTATTTTACAAAAACCAACGAATATCTCCAGATCAATCGTGGCATTTCGTTTTCGGAGGATATTATTTCCTCAAATCCCGGGGACGAATCCTATACCGGGGAATATTACCTGCGCTCAAAATTCCAGGATTATTATGGAGGTGCAGGTTTCGGATACAAATTATCAAATTCGCTGGCACTTGGTTTTTCAGGATTAATCTCGTACAAGGATGATCAGTATTATAACCTGATAACAGCCAGTGCATTTACTCCGCCTGATGATTTAAATACCTCTCAGTATTTGTCAGATTCAAGATATCACCTTAAATACAATATGTATGATGTGAGGCTGATCACAAAGCTGGGACTGCATATGAAACAGGATTTGTGGTCCTTTGGCGCAAATATCAGTTTTCCTTCCATCAAGATTTTCGGGAATGGCACGGTGGTTAAACAATTTGAATATTCCAATATACATAAAGAGGTGGGTAACACTGAGGGATCCGATAAATATTACGCCGGCCGCCAGAAGCAATGCCCTGCGCATTTCAAAGATCCCTTATCGATAGCGGCCGGTGCAAACATCTATAGTTCTTCGGGAAAATCAATACTGCTTTTTACAGCTGAATATTTTTTCGGATTGCCCACCTATAATTACATTGAAGCCAGTAATGATCCCGGGGAAGACGGATACAATTTCAGTCCCGTAGAGGCCGGGGAATGGCTCTCCTTCACGACCCGACAAAATCCTGTGTTTAATGCAGGAGTGGCATTCAAAAAGATTGTAAACAGCGACCTGATGCTTTCAGGAGGATTCCGGACAGATTTTAATAATATGGATTCTAATGAAAAACCCGGATTCATGGAATATAACAGCAAGATGAGCTATTCTTTTAATGTATATCATTTCAACTACGGATTGGGTTATAACTTCAAAAGAGGATCAATCACCCTGGGAATGCAGTTCTCATACGGACAGGAAAAAAATCAGCAACAGATCGTCAATTTTACGGAACCTGTTGAGTTCATTAGTGAAATCCTGATGCCATTAACCGGTCCTCTGCACAGCCAGGTTCTTGTACGATATTTTGATGTTTCAGTTTATTTTGGATTTTTATTTAATTTCATGAAGGAATAATAAAACAGCTTTCTTTAGTCTGAATTCAATCCATTTATTTCTTTTCAGGCCATTGAATCCTATGCTTCATGATCTAAACGGGACCGTTTAGAATAATATCTTCAAAAGAGATACCTTTATTTGATTTTCAGCCGGAATTAGGTCAAATCGTACGTTTTAAATTACTGCCATGATATTTATACAACTCGCTATTTTATTGATCTGCATCTTTATAGGTGCCAGAATGTCCGGCATCGGGCTGGGAGTGATGGGAATGATCGGATTGTTGATCCTGCTTTTTGTCTTTAAAATACAACCTTCCGATCCCCCCCTTGAGGTAATGCTCATTATTATGAGTGTTGTCACTGCTGCCGCGGCGTTGCAGGCAGCCGGAGGTATGGATTACCTCGTGAAACTGGCTGCGAAAATACTCCGGAGCCACCCGGGGCAGGTAACAATCCTGGGGCCGCTCGTAACATATTGCTTTACTCTTTTTGCCGGCACCGCACATATATCCTATTCAATCCTGCCAATTATAGCTGAAGTTGCCATCAAGGCACGCATCCGCCCTGAAAGGGCGCTGAGCATGAGCGTAACAGCTGCCCATATGGGTATAACAGCCAGTCCGGTATCAGCTGCTTCAGCTGCCCTGCTCACTGTTCTGGCATCGAACGGGATCAAGCTGTCAGATATTCTCATGGTTTGCAT
>DIAS01000158.1:2348-4796 GCA_002415855.1 Bacteroidales bacterium UBA5072 | reverse complement strand
TGTCAGATATTCTCATGGTTTGCATCCCGGCTACACTCATCGGGGTGATAGTTGGAATCATCTTTGTTTACAAAAGAGGAAAAGAACTGGACAAAGATCCTGAGTTTCTCGAAAGAATGAAAGATCCGGCATTTGCCAAGAACCTGGATAGTGAAACGCAGGGGACAATCAGCATTAAGCCAGGAGCAGTGAAATCACTGATTATTTTCGGTATTGCCGTTCTGAGTATTGTATTACTTGGGGCATTCCCAGGACTTCTTCCAAATTTCTCAGGAGCTGAGGGATTCAAGCCGAACTTTGCCGTTAATGATTCCGGTCAGGTACAAATGCCTGCCATGATAATGATGGTTATGCTTGCTGCTACCGGTCTTATAATCCTTTTTGCGAACACAACAGCCGCCCAGGTTACAAAGGCGAGCCTGTTTGCAAGTGCAGCGTCGGCAACCATAGCAGTATTTGGTGTGGTATGGATGAGCAGTTCATTCATGGACCACAATTTTGTTGTCATAAAGGATACTCTGGGTGAACTGGTCAATAAGTTCCCATGGCTCTTTGCCCTGGCATTGTTTGTCCTGAGCATCCTTCTTTTCAGCCAGGCTGCAACTACAAAGGCCCTGATGCCTCTGGGCCTCACACTTGGTCTGTCTCCTGCTTTCCTGCTGGGGATATTTCCGGCAGTGAACGGACATTTCTTTATTCCTGGATACCCTACCCTGCTTGCTGCCATTCAGTTTGACCGGACCGGAACTACAAGGATCGGAAAATATGTGCTGAATCATAGTTTTATGCTGCCGGGGATTGTGACTACTGTGGCATCTGTCGTTGCAGGGTTGTTACTTCAATTAGTTCTTATATAATTAATTAAATATCTATCAAAGAATGAAAAAGTATTTACTCACAATCATAGCTATGCTATGCGCATTTAACGGGTTTTCCCAAACCCGGACAGAGAAGGATCTTCTTGGGGAAAAACAAATTCCTGCCGATGCTTATTATGGCGTGCAGACAATGAGAGCTCTGGAAAACTTCCAGGTCAGCGGGGTAGCAACAAAGTTTTATCCCGATTATGTTAAGGCGTTTGCTATGGTAAAACTGGCTGCAGCCAGAGCAAATAATGATGTCGGAAGGCTCAGCAAGGAGAAGCTGGCAGCAATAGAAAAAGCATGTCTGGCAGTGATGCAGGGAAAATACCACGATCAGTTCCTTGTTGACCTTTACCAGGGTGGTGCAGGCACTTCTGCCAATATGAATGCCAATGAAGTACTGGCAAACGTAGCTCTTGAATTAACAGGCCATAAGAAAGGTGAATACCAGTATATAGAGCCACATGATGACCTTAATATGGGTCAGTCGACCAATGATGTCTACCCAACAGCGATAAAAGTGGCTATTCTCTTACACAACGACAAAGTAATTAAGCAACTTAAGGACCTTTCTGCCTCATTTCACAAAAAAGGTGAAGAGTTCAAAAATATTCTTAAAATGGGCCGTACCGAAGGTCAGGATGCTGTTCCCATGACACTCGGTCAGGAGTTCCATGCATTTGGTAATCAGCTCGATGCAGAGATCGAGGCACTGAGGAATTCAGAAGTATACCTCTATAGTGAGAATATGGGGGCAACAGCTATTGGTACAGGTATAACTGCATCACCCGGTTATGCAGAAAAATGTGCAGTCCATCTTGCAAAAATTACCGGTAAGCCTATGGTAATAGCCAAAGATCTTATCGCTGAAACTTCAAGCATGCAGGGTTATGTAATGTACTCATCAGCATTGAAAAGTCTGGCTATTACCCTTTCCAAGATCAGCGGTGACCTGATCTTTCTGGCTACAGGGCCGCGTGCCGGTATCTTTGAGATCAACCTGCCTCCGCTTCAGCCCGGATCGTCAATTATGCCCGGAAAAGTAAATCCGGTAATGCCTGAACTTATGAATGAGATCTGCTTTAAGGTAATGGGTAATGACATGACTGTAACATTGGCTTCGCATGCCGGGCTTCTCCAGTTAAATGCATTCGAACCAGTGGTTCCCGTTGCAATTTTTGAGTCACAGGGCCTTCTTTTCAAAGGTGTACCCCTTTTTAAAACACAATGTATTGACGGTATAACTGTCAATGAAGATGTACTTAAGAATTATATGGAAAGAAGTGTCGGAATTGTCACGGCATTGAATCCTGTTCTCGGTTATGAAAAGACCACCGAACTGGCTAAAGAAGCCCTTCAAACCGGGAAAGGAATTCTTGAACTTATACGTGAAAAGAAACTGCTTACAGAAGATCAGATAAAACAGCTAATGGATCCCGCAAAAATGACCAGTCCAAATAAATGAAATCAACTTTAACTAACTTAATATCAATTTTATATCAATTCTATATCAATTTTAATATCAGAGTATTATGAAACCAGGAAAGTATCAAATGAGAAATGCGCTGACATGCATGTTTCTCTT
>DIAS01000158.1:0-2031 GCA_002415855.1 Bacteroidales bacterium UBA5072 | reverse complement strand
TAATTCTTGCAACCGGAGGAACAATAGCGGGTGCGGCTCCGAGCGGTACCCAGGCCGGTTACACTTCAGGCCAGGTAAACATCACGGCGATGCTTAATGCAGTTCCGGAAGCAAAAAAACTGGCTAATATCACGGGAGAGCAGATCTCAAATGTAGGTTCTCAGGATATGAGTTTCGAGATCATGCTTAAGCTTGCAAAAAGAATAAATGAACTTCTTGCTTCTCCCGGAACAGATGGTGTGGTTATAACCCACGGTACAGACACTATGGAGGAAACCGCCTACTTTCTTAACCTGGTAGTAAAATCGGATAAGCCGGTAGTACTCGTCGGATCCATGAGACCTTCAACTGCAATAAGTGCTGATGGTCCGCTTAACCTTTATAATGGTATTGCTGTAGCTGCTGATCCAAAGGCAAAAGGGCATGGGGTGTTGCTGGTGATGAACGACTGGATCCATTCGGCACAATCGCTCGTAAAAGTCAGTACAACAGCCGTACAGACTTTTATGTCACCACTCCGCGGTTTGATTGGTACAGTCGCATACGGAGTTGCTGAATATTATCGTGTTCCGCATAATAAATTCGGTGCGCAGAGTGAATTCAGGGTTGAAGGCGTTACTGCTCTTCCGCGGGTAGATATTGTTTATGGCTGCACCGATATGCCAGCCGATCTTATAGATGCATCAGTTGAACATGGGGCAAAAGGGATCATTATTGCAGGTGTTGGTAACGGCAATATGACCAAGGCAGCTCTTGATGCATGTGCCAGAGCAAGCAAGAAAGGGGTGGTTGTGGTCAGAAGTTCACGTGTTGCCACCGGTAATGTGGGTCGGAATGTTGAAGTGGATGACGACGGGCTAGGTCTTGTCGCCTCCTATGACCTTAATCCGCAAAAATCAAGAATACTTCTTTCAGTTGCATTGCTGAAAAAGCGGAGCCTTGAAGAGATTCAGAATCTTTACTATCAGTATTGATTTCAATAAAAAGGAAGAGGAAGGCATAAAAGGTGAATCCTGTCTTTTTTCTTCCCTTTTTTTACCCCCTACCCCCTAAAGGGGGTTTTGTAAAAGATTGTTTGTCTTTAAGTCCCCTTTAGGGGATTTAGGGGTAAACCAATTGGGAAGAACGTTTTCAACAATTGCAGGGTGTTAGGTTTATAAACAGTAAAAAGAGGGTATCTCTTTCGAGACACCCTCTTCATTTATAATATTATTAATGAGTAAGTAATAAATTTATTTGCTGACTCTTATCTCAGTCTGAATACCAGGCCCCCACCAAGGCTGAACTGCCAATAGGTCGAGAAACCCGATACTCCTGCCCCGGCTCCCCCAGTTCCGAAATAGACACTTCCCCCGAAGGCCTGCACTGCCGAAATCAAGCCTGCCTGAAGTTTAATCCCGACTTTTTCACTGGCCCAGATATTTGCCCCTGCCTTAATGCCCCAGGCGAATTTAGTTGCACTTCCTGAATTATTATTATCAGGATTTGTAACATTGTAAATGCCCATTCCCAGCTGCAATCCGCCAAAAGGCTCAATCTTGGGATTAACCGGCATGTATTTGTTGAAGCTGAGGAACAGATAGTTGTGGGCTACGTCGAATATAGTGTTCTGAGTCCCGTTATCATAATAGACCATATCAGCTTTTGAATCAAGCCTAAGGTAAGTGAACTCAACTCCCATGGTTGGAGCGGGCATAACTTCAAGGCCTCCTCCCCATTGAAATCCTCCGTTTACTGAGCCTTCAAAATATGAGTTGTCTGAGTAATACGAATCCACGCTGTTATCATCGAATGCATAGGTCGTATATCCATGCAGACGTACAGCAGGGCCACTGCTTCGCTGAGGTACAGGTTGCGGCTGAGGATTGGTTGATGCCTGTTGCGGGTAGTACTGTGCAAAGACATAGGTCCCGCTCAGAAAGAATAAAATAGTAATTAATTTTTTCATCGATTAGGTATTTAAAATTGCAATAAATTGTAGTCTGTTACTCAGAACTTTGGCGGATATTTCATGAATATCTGCTTAACAGC
>DIAS01000074.1 GCA_002415855.1 Bacteroidales bacterium UBA5072 | reverse complement strand
CTTTAAATGTATTGAGAGTATCCAGGAAAACCACTGTGGTACCTTCCGGACTTATGTGGCTATACCGGTCTATTTCAATCTGCCGGCCGGCACCGGTTACACCCACACCACGGAATGTGGGATTGACTTTCTGAATGGTACCGTCGGGATTAAAGAAGAGGCTGTCAACCCGGATTGATCTGTTCTTATCGAATTTTGGTGACAAATCGTTACTATGGTAGAACAGGTACCATTGATTGTTATACTCGATAATTGACGGTTGGTTTGTCCAGCAGCCGCCTGGCAATTCATCCATTAATACTCCGGTCACCTTAAATGGTCCCATCGGATTGTCACCAATTGCATATTCGAGCCTTTCGGTGGTATTCTGCACGTGCGGATAGGTCATATAATAAATGCCATTCCTTTCGAACAGATAAGGTCCTTCTACCAGCCCTTGCTTCGGCAGATCCTGCATTACCACCGGTTCTGATGCAAGTTCCAGCATATTGTCATTTAATTTTGCAGCGAAGATTCTGTTCAGGGAATAATAAATATAGGCCTGATCGTCTTTATCTATAAAAATACAGGGGTCGATACCCCGCACATTTTTGATAGGCTCGGTTTGAGGGGTATATGGCCCTTCAGGTCTATCCGCAACTGCTACTCCAATTCCGAATCCCCTTCCCAAGCCTGATTTGATATTTGCCGGGAAATAGAAATAATACTTCCCGTTCTTTTCAATACAATCGGGCGCCCACATGCTGTATGAGGCTGCATTAACCCAGTCGACCTTATCCTGACTTACAATAACGCCATGGTCAGTCCAGTCGGTAAGGTCAGAGGATGAGAAGACATGATAATCTTCCATACAGAACCAGGCTTTACGGGCAAAGCTTTCAGGAGCACGTATATCATGCGACGGATATACATATACCCTTCCGTTGAAAACCCTGGCTGACGGGTCAGCGGTAAACTGGTCACGGATAAATGGATTCTGGGCACCTGCATTATTCAGGCATGATACCGCCAGAAAAAGAATGGTTATAAGTGGTATATGGTTTTTCATTATTTGTTTTCAATTTATATCAATTATTTCTTTTTCTATCCTGAACCAGTCAAAATCGACATATCCGCCAGGAGTTCTGGTAGCGTAATTGAACAATCCGAAGCGGTAACCCATAAAATGAGGCATTGAATATTCCATTTTTAAAGGGGATCCGATCGGTGTCCATGATTTGTCGTCGAGGCTGTAATAGAAATAACCCGTGTCGGCCCGGTCTCTGAAATCACATTCAGCTCTCAGATAAACTGTTTTCTGGTTCAGCGGAATACTTTCAACTTCGACAGGATCTCCTGATTGGGCACTTACCATCACAATCGATTTATTCCCATTGTGGTATTTTACTCCCACCAGGCCGAATTTTCTCTGCAGAAGGGCCAGCCCGGCAATATCGCCTTCCTTCATACCTGATACATCCAATGCGGTTGAACCAGAGCATTCAGGCCCGAAAGTGCGTTGTGTCAATGTGTTTCTTACGTTTACAAAGAGGGAGTCGACACGTCCGGTTATCAGACGCAGAAAGCCCTTTCGCTGAGTGACAGACCAAAGATTATTATCCGGGTTGTGGTTCCATTGCCATACCAACGGCAGGGCAGGTTCTCCCTTACGGCGACTGAACTCATCGGAAGCCACAATACCTGGTATCAGGCCCTTACTTGCGGGAAGATTAAGTGTATCGGGAACTTTCCCATCGGTTCCAAGTACCGGCCAGCCATCCTCCCATTTTACCGGGACGAGATAGGGGATACGTCCCACAGATCCGAAATCGCGGAACAGATAAGCATACCAGGTGCCATCTGGCGTGTCAATCAGTCCGCCCTGGGCAACACCTTTATCCTGCAGTGCAAGCCTGCCTTCCCACGGTCCGGTTATTCTGTCGGCCCTGTGAATTACAACAGTCCGCATACCGCCTTTAGGCCAGGTAATATTAAAAAGATAATATTTGCCATTTATTTTGAATAGCTGGGAACCTTCTCCAAGTCCGCTCTCGGGTCCTGAAGGGGCACTGGCGTTTTCAATAATTACTTTATTTATTCCGCCAGGTTTGACTCCTGAGAGATCAGGGTTGAGTTCAACAAGTGTTAGTTTTTTGTTGCCATAGATGAGATAAACATGACCATCATCATCGAAAAACAACGTATGGTCGTGAAAGCTCGGGCTGAATGATACCTCTTTCCAGGGACCTTTTTCAATATCCTTTGTTGACCAGATATATGTTTTGTCTGTTGTTGATGAAAAGGTCGATACATAAAAGGTGTCATTATGGTAGCGGATGCAGCTTGCCCATGATCCTCGCCCATAAGCATTTTTCCCGTTATTAAGAGTTAACGCATCGACATCGCCCAGTGTGTTACAGGCATAATTAACAATCTTCCAGTTTACAAGATCTTCTGACTTCATTATCGGCACACCCGGGCACATGTGCATAGTGGTGCTGCTCATATAATACGTATCACCCACCCTGATCATAGAAGCATCAGGAACGTCAGCCCATATAATGGGGTTTTGTGCCGGGGTTATCTGTGCTGAAACTGAGATACAAATAAGGGAATTGATCAGTACTACCAGGCTTAATAGAAGTGTCTTCATAATCAAACTTGTATCGAAATATTGTAATTTAATTTTCGTCTTCCTTCCTTCATAGGTTATCTCTTTATCGAAATCCGCAACCGCCTTTGCTCACGTGCCCTTATTTCTGGTCACGCGTATGATGCTGAATTTGAGTTAGGCGAGCATTGCAGGGAACGAATCTTAATTTCTTCAAATCAGAATTAATCATTACAGCTGCTCCGGTTAGACCTTCGGAACTGACTGTAAACTTAATATTACCGGCGTCTCTTGTACTTCTGACAACAACCAAAGCACGTCCATGCCATGCCTTGCGGGTGGTGCTAAAGTAAGGATCAAGATCTTTAATATCTGCATTATCAACCCCCGCAATTACTCCAGGTCCGCTAATACTGAAATGCAATTGGTTTTGTGCGTTTGGCTGCAGTATTCCATCTTCATCGGTCACCTCAACAGTAATAAACGATAAGTCCTGTCCGTCAGCCGAGATCTTTATGCGGTCAGGTATCAGCCTGATTTTTGCAGATTTACCTGAAGTTTTGAGGGTCATTGTTTCCGATTCTCCATTCTCAGAAACGCCGACGGCAGACAAGGTGCCGGGAACATAGGGTACGTCAAATACAGCTTTGAACTGTTGCTCTTCCGTTGTTGCCTGTTCACCAATGAGTTTCTTATTTAAATACAGCCTGACTTTTGGATATTTGGAATACACCTCAACCTGTATATTCTTTCCTTCGAAACCCGGCCACGTCCAGCTTTCCCAGGTTGGCCAGACGGACCATAAAGTTTCCTTGATTTTCAAGGTATCAGCTTCAGGTTCCCGTACTGCCATATAAATATGTTCGGTATTATTGTACAACATGTCACGATAGTGCGAAATTGGTTTTCTCCAGCCCGTCAAATCAATATCACCACAATAAGCGGCATGCCATGGGAATAAATCACTTTCCCAGTGTTCTCC
>DIAS01000077.1 GCA_002415855.1 Bacteroidales bacterium UBA5072 | reverse complement strand
GCCGCCGTGAAAGGGCGGTGTCCTTGGCCGAACTAGACGATGGGGACGCGCACGGTGGTGAGCCCAGTTGGGATCGAACCAACGACCCCCTGAATTATGAGTAGAGTGGTGTTAATTTCCACCAACCTTCATCTAAATTAACCAGATTGTCATAAAATCCCCCAAAACCTAGCAAAAACCTGGCAACAAATAAAAACCACCTATCAGGTCTCCATGATAAGTGGTTGATTTTCTGGTTGCTCTGTCAGGGCTCGAACCTGAACTTTTCTGATCCAGAGTCAGACGTGTTGCCAATTACACCACAGAGCAGTTTTGCGGTTGCAAATATAAATTAATTCCTGAAAAATCACAAACCACTTAATAAAGTCATGCGGTCATGCGGTCATGCAGTCATGCAGTCATTCGGTCAGTTAAAGGACTGCAAGACTGCATGACTCCAAGACTGCAAGACATTTTCAGTTTACGGTGTAATAAACCGTCAGTTGCGGTCTCATAGCCGCATCAGGAAAATCACTTGATGCAAACCTGAAGCCGGGAAACTTCTCGGTCGGCCAGAGCCGGAACATCATCCCGTAGTTTTGAGTTGCAGTTCCTGCGACTGGTATAAAGAGATTTGTAACATCCACAGATATGAAATTGGCATTTTTAATAAACGGCGATATGAAAACCTGGTTCGCTTCAATACTCTTGGGCTGATTGTTCCAGGAAACCTTGTTCTCTTCCCATGGCTCGACAATCTGCTGCAAAACAGCACCATACCACCCGGGACTTGTAACAGAATCTGTGACGATCAGTGCTGGATCCCACGGAACAGGAATGTCGTACCATAAATGAAGTTCAACCTTCTTAATAATCGCAGATTTGGGCAAATTGTCCAAACTAAACCATATCAGACTTCTGTTCGACCGCATTACAGTCAGAACCGGTTCTGAGAGGAAAGTGGTTTCAAAATACTTATAATCTCCAAAGTTCTTATCCCCCTCCAGATTGGAGATCATAGCATCTTTCCCTCCTTCAGGTCCCGGCTGAAGAACCAAAGTCTGCCACTGATTGCTATCCCATGGGATTTTAAGAACCAACGGATTTTCCTTTGATGTTCCCATAAGTTCCTTCGCGGTGAACTGCAGTCTCTGAGGCATGTAACCTTCTTTTTCAAGCAGGAAATAATATACCTCCGATCCTCCTCTTATTAACAGATTGTTAAGAGCAGCTTCGAGTTTAAAGGAATATTTCCAGCCGTTTGCTGCAAGGATTGTCAGGTTTGCTGTTGTAAGCAGGGTGGGCCTCATACACACCGGACAATCAAGTATGCAGATTGTCCAGAAGCCAAGCGGCCTGATTATCTGCATCCCGAAGCTTGCATAGCCGAACTGTCCGGGTGGCTGATCTTCGACCAGAAGAACCTCAGGAGCTACCCTTGTGATCTGACCGGCAATAATCGTGAAGTGTACAGGAAGCGGATCATTTACAAGATAGGCAAGGGGAGAACCTTCAAGGGGAGCAGCAAAAATCACCGTTCCTGAGGGATCTATAACAATGAACTTTGTAAGGTTATATTCGCCAGTCTGTAGTTCGACGTTTTCGCTTGTAAATGATGGTCCAAATGCAAATACCGGTATAAGCGAATCTGATATAACAATATTACCTTCATTATCCTCTACAGTGATGAGAACATGATACGAAATTATCCCGTTGTTGAGAGAATCACCCGAAAGAGACTTTGCTGTCCCCTCAGGCATGTTAATAGAGAACTCGGCTTTCCCTTTTCCTGCAAAGTTGTCTGTCCTGCTTTCACACGACCAGATACCAATAACAGCAAGGGGAACCAGAAAAACATATAAAATACTGATTAATGCTTTCATAATTTCCGTATAGAAAATTAATTACTACGAAAATAGGTTATATCTCATTTACAGGCAAATAGTGTGCCAAAAATAGATGTCATGGGGTCCTGCAGTCCTGCTGTCCTGCGGTCAAAGTAAATTAAGACTGGAAGACCGCAAGACCGCAAGACTGCAAGACTTTATTTATTGATCCTGGCCCAGGTGTCCTTCAGCGATACAGTGCGGTTGAAAATCAGGTGTTCCCCGGTGGAATCATTATCGACACAGAAATATCCAAGACGCTGGAACTGGAATTTATCGAGTGGTTTAACATTTGCAAGAGAAGGTTCCACTTTACAGCCCTTAAGAATTCTGAGTGAGTCAGGATTCAGGAATTTACGGTAGTCTTCATCTTTTTGTCCGGCCGGATCCTCATGATCAAAAAGCCTGTCATATAACCGCACCTCGGCATCAATTGCTTGTCCGGCTGGTACCCAGTGCAACGTGCCCTTCACCTTTTTGTCAGATCCATTTTCTCCGCTTCTTGTTGCAGGGTCATACGTGCAGAACACCTCCCTGATTACCCCGTTCTCATCCTTATTAAATCCTGTACACTTAATAATATAAGCTCCTTTCAGCCTGACTTCCGCACCAGGTGCAAGACGGAAAAATTTATGAGGCGGATTCTCCATAAAATCGTCCTGTTCTATATAGACATCACGCGTGAAAGGGATCTCCCTGCTCCCCATGCTTTCATCCTCCGGATTATTTATGAGAGTCATATTTTCTGTTTTACCTTCAGGATAGTTTGTGATGATCACTTTTAACGGATTCAGCACAGCAAATACCCTCGGAGCCCGGACATTCAGATCATCCCTGACAGCATGTTCAAGGAGGGAGACATCATTTATGGCTTCAACCTTGGTATAACCGATCAGGTCAACAAATTTTCTTATCGATTCAGGCGTATATCCCCTGCGGCGCAGACCACAGAGAGTTGGCATGCGTGGATCGTCCCAGCCTGTTACTTTTCCTTCCTGAACAAGCTCAAGTAGTTTTCGCTTGCTCATCATGGTATATGTCAGGTTGAGCCTGTTGAACTCGATCTGGCGCGGCCTGTATTCATCTTTTTTAAGCTGATCGACAAGCCAGTCGTATAAGGGACGGTGAACTTCAAATTCAAGTGTGCAGAGGGAATGTGTAATACCTTCAAAATAATCACTCTGACCGTGTGCAAAATCGTACATCGGGTAAACTTTCCAGGTTTCTCCGGTCCGATGATGGGCTGCTTTGATGATCCTGTAAATAATAGGATCACGCATTTGCATATTCGGTGAAGCCATGTCGATTTTTGCCCTCAGAACCCTGCTTCCCTCTTCAAATTCACCACGGTTCATTCTTTCAAACAGATCAAGACTCTCGGGGATTGCCCTGTTCCGAAACGGACTTTCTATTCCTGCCTGGACCGGTGTTCCCTTCTGTTGTGAGATTACTTCAGCTGACTGATCATCGACATATGCAAGTCCGCGATTAATAAGATCTACGGCAAAATCATACAATTTCCCGAAATAATCAGAAGCATAATATTCACGGTCCTCCCAGTCAAACCCCAGCCATCTGATATCCTCTTTTATGGAGTCAATATATTCTACTTCTTCTTTAACAGGGTTTGTATCATCAAATCGAAGATTGCATTTACCTCCATACTTTTTAGCCATTCCAAAATCGAGGCAGATAGCTTTTGCATGACCGATGTGCAAATAGCCATTTGGTTCGGGAGGAAATCTTGTATGAATTCTGCCGCCATTTTTGCCCTCTTTCAGATCATCAATGATAAATTGTTCAATAAAACTTACCGGTGATTTTTCTTCTTCTCTGCCATTAATATTCTCTTCACTCATCCTGACTTTTTTTGAAACTACAAAAATAGAATGAATTTGAGA
>DIAS01000013.1 GCA_002415855.1 Bacteroidales bacterium UBA5072 | reverse complement strand
ATGGTGGCACTGGATGAATGGGAATGTTACCAAGGAAGGTATCCGGGCCGATTTAGAATGGATGCACCGGGCGGGTATTGGCGGATTTCAAAACTTTGATGCTGGTATGACAACACCTTCGGTTGTGGAGAAAAGGCTGATTTATATGACCCCGGAATGGAAAGATGCCTTCAGGTTTACTGCAGAGTTGGCCGATTCATTGGGACTGGAAATGGCTATTGCTGGCTCTCCCGGATGGAGTGAGAGCGGCGGCCCATGGGTAAAACCGGAAGAAGCTATGAAAAAATTTGTATGGACTGAAACCAGAATTGAAGGAGGGAGATCCTTTTCCGGTATCCTTCCAAAACCACCTGCAGTAGCTGGCCCTTTTCAAAATCTCGGGCTGATAAACGAATTCACAGGCAGTGGAAATTCAACCCCTTTGCCTGAGTATTATGCTGATGCAGCCGTAGTTGCCTATCGTCTGCCGGATAGTGATCTTTCAATGGTGACCTTACAACCTAAAATTACCTCAAGTGGCGGAAAATTTAACCTTGCAGAACTTACCGACGGTGATTTGGCTAAATCATCTTTTTTACCGGCTGCCAAAGTCGGTGAAAGTTCATGGATACAATATGAATTTGCTGAACCTGTTGCTATGCAGGCAATTACCATAGTCGGAGGCGGCAATGAAAGTATGTTTAGACCGGCAGCTGAAAAACGTGCCCTGGAAGCCAGTGGTGACGGAAAGGAGTTTCGTAAGATAATGGAAATACCCGGAGGCTCTCTTCGACAAAGAACACTCTCCTTTGATCCCGTCCAGGCAAAATATTTCCGGGTTACCTGGGAAAAGCTACCCTCACAGGACGAATCAATACCTGGTTTGTCAGGTATGGGATTTGGAAGATCACCCCAGGGACCTGCAGGTACGCAGGTTGCTGAACTTGTTTTGTATTCCTCAGGACATGTTAACCGTTTTGAAGATAAAGCAGCCTTCATCGCTGCTACGGATCTGTATAAAGCATTCACACCGGAAGTAAGTCCGGAAGAGGTGGTCAAAAAGACCGATGTGGTCGATCTGACTTCTAAAATGGGATCAGACGGTAAGCTCGAATGGACAGCTCCTTCAGGGAACTGGATGGTACTGAGATTGGGATATTCTCTGACCGGACATAGAAATGGTCCGGCTTCACCCGAGGCAACCGGTCTCGAAGTAGATAAGCTAAGCAGTGAACATGTAAAAGCCTATTTTACAAATTACCTCGATCAGTATAAGGATGCCACAGGAGGATTAATGGGCAAAAGGGGCCTGCAGTACGTCATCACCGACAGCTGGGAAGCCGGCACCCAGAATTGGACCGACAACATGATTCAGGAATTTAAGAAGCGCAGAGGCTATGATATGTTGCCCTGGCTTCCTGTGCTTACCGGCCATATCGTTGAAAGTGCTGAAGCCAGTGATAAATTCCTCTGGGATTTTCGCAAAACCTTAGGTGACCTGGTCACAGAAAACCATTACGACCAGTTGACCAACCTTCTCAGGGAACGTGGAATGGCACGCTATTCCGAATCTCATGAGGCTCGACGCGCCTTTATTGGTGACGGCATGGAAGCAAAACGCACTGCAGCCGTACCTATGGGAGCAGGATGGACCCCGGGTGGCTTTGGTGGAAATGAAGGAGGATTTGCTACCGTTTATCAGGCTGATATTCGTGAATCGGCTTCTGTGGCTCATTTGTACGGACAAAGCTTTGTTGCAGCCGAATCATTAACGGCTATGGGAACCGACTGGGCCTGGTCACCCGAATTGCTCAAACCTATTGCCGATCATTTAATGGCATGCGGGCTGAACCGTTTTGTTATCCACACTTCTGTTCATCAGCCTTTAATGGACAAAGTCCCTGGTTTTAGCCTTGGCCCCTTCGGCCAATGGTTCACCAGGAATGAAACCTGGGCGGAACAGGCCATTGCCTGGACAACTTACCTTTCACGCAGCTGCTACATGCTGCAACAGGGAAAATTCGTTGCTGATGTTGCCTACTATTATGGTGAAGACAATAACATAACCGTCATGTTCAGCAAAATGAGGGGTGGAGATCTTCCTCCTGTGCCGGAAGGCTACAATTATGATTTTGTTAATTCAGATGCTGTGGTGAATGTGCTGGCTGTTAAAAACAGCATGCTGGTCACTCCATCGGGAATGAGTTATCGGCTGCTGGCACTTGATCCCAACAGCCAGTACATGACACTGACAGTCCTTGGTAAAATCAGGGACATGATAAAGGCAGGAGCTGTTGTATCGGGGCCCAAACCAATTATGGACCCCAGCCTGAGCGATGACCCCGATAAGTTCAATGCCATTGTAAAACAACTCTGGCCTAAGGAAAAAGGTGAAAACACTTTTGGCAAAGGCAGGGTGTATGCAGGTTATACAATACAGAAAGCCCTTACGGCCATGAGCATCGGACAGGACTTTTCCTATACAAAACCGGCGGAAGACACCAAAATGTTCTTTGTACACCGTCGGTCAGACAACATGGATATCTATTGGGTGAATAATCGGAACAACAGGGTTGAGAACCTGGAAGCCACTTTCAGGGTCGAAGGAAAGGAAGCTGAGGTATGGCATCCCGAGACCGGGAAGATTGAACAGGCAGCTTACACTATCGAAAACGGAGTGACCAGGGTTCCCCTTCACCTGGAATCGAACGATGCTTTGTTCGTAGTATTCCGCAACAAGGCAAAGGAAGAAGTCAGGACGATTTCCTCCGGACAACAGACCGAACTTGCAATAGTAGAAGGACCCTGGAAGGTCAAATTTCAGGAAAAGAGAGGAGCCCCTGCTGAAGCAACCTTTGAAACACTTACCCCGTGGAATGAAAACAAGGACAACGGCGTAAAATACTTTTCCGGAACAGGAACGTACACAAAGACTGTTAACGCCCCGGCTGAATGGTTCGGTGGGGGTACCCAATTATGGATCGACCTGGGAACTGTCAAAGATATCGCTGAAGTAATGGTTAATGGTAAATCACTTGGTATCGTTTGGAAAATGCCTTTCAAGGTTGATGTTACAAGTGCCCTGCATCAGGGAGACAACCAGCTGGAAATAAAGGTAACCAATCTCTGGGTGAACAGGCTGATCGGTGACAGGCAACCGGGGGCAAAGGAAAAAATCACCTTTACCATAACGGAACCCTACAGGGCTGATTCGCCCTTGAAAACATCAGGATTAATGGGTCCGGTTAAAATATTCAGCATGAAGAACTGATGTTCTGCAAATATGCTGTTGGTTTAATCCTGTTCTTATTTGGTTTTCAGTGGCGATGGCATTAGCTGCGCCACTGAAACTGTCAGGTACGGTAAAACTATCCGGATAAAAACTTTCAGATCTTGTCCGCTCATTCAATTTAATACACACCAAAATGAAAAGCTTTTTACTACTTGTATTGCTATTTGCCGTCAGCTTTAGAATGGCTGTTTCACAGGCAAATGAAGCCACTTCATTCAAAGCAGGGGCTGCCAAAATAGATATTACGCCTAAATCCGAGGATTTACCATCAAACCTTAAGGGAATTCATGATCATCTTTATGTAAGGGCTGTGGTTCTTGACAATGGAATCACACAGGCTGCTTTAATCTCCGTTGATGCAGGAATTCAGGAAAGCAGCTGGCTGAAGTATACGCAAAATCTCGAAAAAGAACTGGGAATACCGGTGCCGAATATTTTTATCTCACCTTCCCATTCGCATAGTGCTATCTTTATTCGTGGAGGTCCTGGAGGACAGGGAAATGATCCTAAGATTGCCTTGTTTGCATCAAATTTAGATAAGGCAATGATTGAGGTAGTCAAACAAGCGAAAGCAAATCTGCAACCCGCAAAAATAGGCTTTGGAACCGGCACCTGTCATCTGAACATAAACCGCGATGTCATTGATCCGGTTACCCGTTTATGGTCGCAGGGACCGAATTATGAAGGTATTTCGGATAAAACTGTTGCAGTTATTAAATTTGAGACACTTGCCGGTGAACCCCTTGCTGTTTACTATAATTATGCCATGCATCCCAATACCATGTTTATGAGTGGCGTCATCAGCGCTGATTTTCCCGGAGTAACTTCCAGCTATATTGAAGAGTATTATCATGACAAGGTGGTTGTCTTATGGTCCATGGGCGCTGCAGGCGATCAGAATCCGATTTCCATAAAGCCCATGATGGATGTGGGAAGATTTAAGACCGAGGCTGCTTTGGCAAGTGGAAAGGCAAAAGATGAGAGCGAAGCCATTATGATGGGTTCCAGTATGGATGTACAGGTTGACCCGAAGCTTCTGGCACGCCAGGCACAGATGATCTCCTCCCTGGGACAGATCTTGGGCGAAGAAATCCTTCGTGTTATGGACCTTACAAAAAGAATGGATACCAAGATCAGGATATATGGTTCTCAGGATATGGTTGGCTGTCCGGGTAGAACAAGAACCAACACAGGAAGGGAAGGATCTCCCGGAACTTATGTTGACGGGGATTCGGTTAAAATCAGGCTCAGTCTTCTTATGCTGGGCGATATAGCATTAACCGGTGTAAATGCAGAAGTATATAACCTGATTGCCCAGCGGCTGAAAAATGAATCTTCGTTCAGCAATACAATCATGGCAACCACAACCAACGGATCTGCCAATTCGGGATATATTCCCAGTGATGATGCGTTTGTCAGGTACACATTCCAGGTTTTAAGTTCACGACTTAAGCCGGGATGCGCCGAGGGAGCCATTGTGAATGGATTGCTCGATATGATGGATAAGGTAAATTAAAACCAAAAGGAAGTCAGCCGGGATATATTTTGTATGTTCAATTTGTTAATTTATCATCAAAATAGAATGAAATGAAAATTCTTTTCCATTTGTGTCCTTTTGTTTCCTCAGCGATGATAGGTTTACTGTTTACCTGCCCGCTGACCCAGGCTCAACAGCAATCTAATGTCGGGGCGCCTGAGCAAGAAGCTGTGACACCAGGGCCTGTTACAAGACCAATGGTTGTTGAAATTGCGCCAAATACTTATTTTATCAATGAGTTTGGAATGAATGCCATGTATCTGGTTATTGGTGAAAAGCGCGCCCTTGCCATTGATGCAGGCACCGGTTTTTGCGATTTTAAGGGCATCATTGAAAGCCTGACCAAGCTGCCTTACGATGTTGCCATTACCCATGGACACCCGGATCATGTTGGCGGCATCGGCCAATTCGATGAGATTTATATGCATGCGGCTGATACTGCAATGACCCATATTCCCTATGAGCAGAGAGTTCAATATGGCGAAATCATGCGCAACATGAACATTGGCTATAAAAATGTGTGGGACTATACAAAGGAAAATGTTACAAAGTATACGAAACAACCGAAGATCAAGTTGTTATCTGATGGCCAGGTATTCGACCTGGGTGGTCGCCAGGTGACTGTATATTACTGTCCGGGTCATTCTCCTGGAGAATGCACCTTCCTGGATGACAAAAGCCGGATTCTGTTCTCAGGTGATGCGGCAAATGGTAACGTGGGCACACGCATGGCAGTCAGTACAACACTTCGTTACCTTATCCGGCTTCAGCAGCTGCGTACCGAATATGACCAGATGTACAACGGTCATATTGCCTATGCCGGCACTATGGATGTCTTTTCTCAGAAACCTCAGGTACTCGATGATGTGATTGAAGCCTTCCGCTCCTTGTTGCGTGGGGACGCGAAAACGGAGGTAGTAAAAAATCATCTATTTCCTGAAAGGACACAAACCGTTGCCGTGTATGGCGTGGCAAGAGTCGGCTTTGATCCAGATAAGATGTGGGAGGAGGGAGAGGAACACATTGTACCCTAATAGGGAAATATACAAACTAGTCAAATAACAAGAGTTTACGACTTACTTGTATTAAAGCCATCTTGAATTCACCTGTTTATAATATTCTGATCAGACGTTTATTTTTGTTATGACATAAAAATATTCACCATGCACAGGTTTTTGTTATTGTTTTTTCTACTCGGAATTCAGATTTCTTTGGTAGAAGCCAATATTACTCCACATGATTTACGATGTGAGTATTTGGAGAATCCCGGTGTGGTTGACGTAGTAAAACCGCACCTTTCCTGGGTGAATGTTGCAAAAGAAGGAGAGCGTGGTCAGGTCCAGACTGCCTGGGAGATCAGGGTTGCAGGTTCAAAGGATGACCTTCTGAATGACCGGGCCGATTTGTGGAACAGCGGCAAGGTGATATCCAATCAGTCCGTCAATATTCAATATAACGGAAAGCCATTGACATCCCGGCAGGATTGCTGGTGGCAGGTGAGAACCTGGGATAAAGAAGGCAAGGTATCAGACTGGAGTGAACCTGCTTTCTGGAGCATGGGACTCCTTAATGCCGAAGAATGGAAGGCCCAGTGGATCGGAGCACCCTGGCAGCGAGAGGAAGTATTGCCTGACCCGCCACGCAGGAGGCCCGGACAGGAAGCACCCGCGGTTAAAAGAGATCTACCGCCTCCGGCCCCCATGTTACGGAAATCATTTACAGTTAACAAAGAAGTCGCCTCGGCCCGTGCCTATGTGACCGGACTGGGCTTTTTCGAGTTTTATCTGAATGGCGAAAAAGTGAGCGATGATGTATTGGTCCCCAACCTCACACTCTATGGGAAACGCCCCGGATTGGAAAATAACTACATCTCAGTACCTGATAGTTTCAGCGAATACAGGGTAATGTACTTGTCCTATGACATTAAGGAACTGTTGAAAAAAGGGGAGAATGTTGCCGGAGCAATGATTGGCAATGGCTTCTATAATGCCCCGATAAACTGGACCCAATCCTACGGTTCACCAAGATTTCTGGGTCAAATATACATTACGTATACCGATGGTACGGAAGATGTTATAATCAGCGATCAGAGCTGGAAGGCATCAAAAAGTCCGATCGTGATGGATCTGGTTTATGACGGGGAACATTATGATGCCCGGCTGGAACAGCCGGGCTGGTGCAGTCCGGGCTTTGACGATTCAGCATGGGAACAGGCTGCCATCAGGAAGACCCCGGAGGGAAAGATGAAGGCACACATGTCACCCACCGACAAAGTAATGGAAAGATTGAAGCCTGTTTCAATTATTAAAAATGCAGATGGCAAATATTATGTGGATTTCGGAGAGGAAATTTCCGGATGGATAAGGATTTCTGTTAAAGGGGATACAGGCCGTGTAATAGACTTTGATTATATATGTGAATCTCCCGTAGGAGAGAATACCTACACATTAAAAGGAGGAGAGACCGAAACCTACGCGGCGCATTTCACCTGGTTTGTTTTCAGGGTTGTTGTAGTGAGCAACTGGCCGGGAAATCTGAGTGCAGATCAGATCACTGCGGAAGCTGTTTATTCAGATGTAGAGACAACCGGAAAATTCGAATCTTCCAATGATCTGTTCAATAAAATTAATAAGATCTGGTGGCGCAGCCAGACTGATAATATGCATGGCGGAATTGCCAGCGATTGCCCGCATCGTGAGCGATCACCCTATACAGGTGACGGACAGGTGGCCTGCGTTACCGTCATGCACAATTTTGATGCCCGTGCATTTTATACCAAATGGATACAGGATATTCTCGGTTCCCAGA
>DIAS01000091.1 GCA_002415855.1 Bacteroidales bacterium UBA5072 | reverse complement strand
AGCAAATTTCCCGTATGAATTTATTACTATTACCAGCTCACTAAATATCTTATAGCAGCGAGTTTGTAAGAGTCAGTCCAAGAATCTCCTTCCCGAAACCAAAACATGGTAAATCGGATTGGATTAGTTATTTTGGTTTATATAATGTATATTTGGTGGAATGCGCGGATATAATGTAAATTATATGTAATTTAATACTTATTTAATTCAGGCATTTGATTCAGTTATGAGAACTTTTTGGTGTTTCATGCTAGCGACGATATGTTCATTTTTTACCCCCGGGGTAGCCCAGGTAACATTTACCTACAGCAACCTGGTTGAAAGGCTGTATGACCTGGAATACCTGGCTACTGTTCCGGATTTAGGAGAGTATTCAGGAAATTTTTCAAGTTATGACCGGAATTCCGTATATGATGAAGCATCAAATACGTATATGCAATGGAGCGCTAACAACGACGGTTCCGGATACATCAGGAAGGAAGGTGAGGATATTGTGATCTTTGAGAAAGACGGACCTGGTGTCATCTGGAGGTTTTGGAGCGCACTTGCGGCGACAGGTCATATAAAAATATTCATAGATCATTCGGAAATCCCGGTTGTGGATATTCCCTTTTCCGATTTTTTTGAAAGATTTAACAGCGATATCCCGCCTATGAACCTGCCAAACCTCGTGATGATACTGTCACGAGGGAGAAATCACTTCCTGCCGGTTCCTTACCAGAAACACTGCAAGATTATGTTGTCAAAAAACTGGGGTGCCTATTACCATATAACCTATACATCTTTTCCCGAAGGTACCCTGCTCCCCACTTATACCGGATCTTATTCAAGAGATGACTGTTTTGCCCTGGCAAATGCCGACAGGTTTCTTGGCAACAGAGGCTATCCTGAGAAGACCTCTGCAGGTGAAGCCAAGGAGGCAGTTTTAATAACCCTTGGACCGAATCAGACAAAAACAATCAAAGAAATTGCAGGAAATAAGGCCTTAACATCATTAAAAATCAGGTATGACAGCCTGGTCACTTATGGCAGCAATGCTGACTTCCTGAAAAATATCTGGCTGAGCATCACATGGGATTCCGATAAAGAGCCTTCCGTAATGGCTCCGCTGGGAATGTTTTTCGGTATCTCCGAAGGCTCGTATCCCTATCGTTCTTTGCCTTTAGGCCTTATCGGGGATATGTTGTATGCAAACTGGTATATGCCCTTTGCAGAAAAGGCTCAACTGAAACTTCTGAATAAAGGGAACAGGACTTATTATTTTCAATGCCTAATGGATGTTGCTCCGCTTAAAGAATCCGCCAACAAGTTGTTACGCTTTCATGCTTTGTGGCATGACGGAAATAATTTGATCAGCAATTCAGCACCTGTTGCTGGGAGGGAGATTGACTGGCCGCTTTTAAAAGTTACGGGGAAAGGTCGTTTCTGCGGCATTTCTCTGCATGTTGAAAACACCTGGGAAGATCCGGAATTAATGGCTGAAGATTGGTGGTACGGAAAGTGGGACCAGAAAACCATTGACTGGTGGTGGGGCGAAGGAGACGAAAAGTTCTTTGTTGATGGAGAGAAGTTTCCTTCTACCTTTGGAACCGGAAGTGAAGACTACATTGGATTTGCATGGTCAGCTGAACCTCCTTTCCCGACCTTTGACAGCCCCTTTGCCTGCCAGCCATACACTCCGATTAACGGAAACGGTCATACTATTGTCAGCAGGTTCCACATCGCCGATAACATACCCTTTCATGAATCCTTTGAGGGATATATTGAAAAATACAAGGGAAATAAATGGGGAAATAACAATCGTTGTTTGTATGATGTGGTAGTTTACTGGTATCAACAGGCAGAGCAGGCTCCAGAATAACACGTTATTGGTGAATGATGGTAACAGCAAAATTTAAAAAGGATCTGAACTGCCGGGAAAGGGATCAGGAGACGAAAATAATTGTTACTTTCAGATGTACTTAAATCTATTCGTTCCAATATTTCACTAATGATGCTATGAAAAATATGGTAGCCTTTTGCCTGGCTTTACTGACGATCAGTATTTCGGCACAGGATATCCGCGTTGCCACATACAACCTGCGCTACGACACTCCTCTCGACTCCATCAATTCGTGGCCTTTTCGCTATCACGCACTGGCAGGCCTCGTGCTGTTGAACGATTTTGATATATTCGGAACCCAGGAAGGATTGAAGCACCAGCTTGAGGATTTGAAAAATGAACTTCCCGGCTATGATTACATCGGCGTCGGACGCGATGATGGCTTTGAAAGAGGTGAGCATAGCGCCATTTTTTACAAAACGGGCAAATTCAAATTACTGGCGCAAGGGAATTTCTGGTTGTCTCCGGTGACCGACAAACCCAGTACCGGATGGGATGCTGCTCTTCCCAGAATTTGCACATGGGGAGAATTCAGGATAACAGACACCGGAAAGACCTTCTTCCTGTTTAACCTGCATTTCGACCACAAAGGCGATACCGCCCGAAAGGAAAGTACTAAACTTGTAATCACCATGATCAGGAAAATAGCAGGCAATACACCCACAATCCTTACAGGTGATTTCAATTTTGATGAGACGCATGAAAATTACTCCCTGCTGAAAACTTCGGGATTGCTGAGCGACACCTATGATCTCGCCGGTATACGATTTGCACCCGGTGGCACATTTAATGGCTTTAACAGGAGTGAAGCAGCTCCTGGCAGAATTGATCACATTTTTGTGACCCCATCCTTTAGAGTACTGCGATACGGCATACTTAACAACACGTACAGCGGCAGGTATCCTTCCGATCATTTTCCCGTATTTGCCCAGGTCCTTCTTCTCATATAACAGCATTGTGTTTAACGCTGGAACTCATTTGTCTGGGGCCTGTTTTAAAAACTTCAATCAACCGGTAGGGAATGTGATAGATCAGGGGTCATATAATTGGTTAGGTTGATCAATTGTTTTAACCGGTTTTGGTCTCAGGTGGGATCAGTCGTATACGAATCCATCCATTGAATTTCATGGTTCATGCATAACATATTAAAACAATATGATTGGTAAAACTTTGTCTTTTAACACTTAAAACAATAATCAGGAGGTATTTATTATGAAAAAGTTAGTAGTTCTTATTTCGGCAGCAATGATCAGTTTCGCCGGTTTGGCAGCAGTACCGCCCACAGCGTGGGTTGTTACCGGCAAGGACAGAATCAATTGCGAAAAGATCCATTTTGGTATCAGCAATGCCCGTATCACCCTGCAAAACGGGGAGAAACTGGTTGTATCCCTCAAAGAGCTCGAATCCTACTGTTTGAACGGATTTATCTTTGACAAGAAAGTGCTGCATAAAAACGGCAGCCAAACCGCTGAAGAAGCCTTTATGCAATTGCTGAAAAAAAGGGGAAACCTCAGTCTGTACAGAAATGTGGAGTTCGATCCGGAATCCAATGATCCTTTGGTATCCTATGATGTATTCTATATTTACCAGGGAGAGGATATGTACCTGAAACTGGACGAAAAAACCATGCCCAATGTATTGAAGTATTTTGGCTTGAAATGGTCGTACCGGTAATACTATACTGTCAGCAGATCCCGCCGATGAGGCGGGATTTTTTTTGTCCTGTCGAAAACCCTTCCGAAATTGCTTCCTGTAAAAGCTATGGATTGCAGCGTGATAAAGGGTGTGCTGTATGATATGGACGGTGAGCCGCCCGACTCCCGGGAATAGATTAGCCGGAGCAGCAGGATGCAAATACCTTGCATGGTAACACTACCCGGCTTGCATAATTTAAAAGCTTTCTGTAATTTAATCGGCAAGTTATTCCTACCCGGATGTTTAGAAACTATCTTCTGATTGCCATCAGAAATTTATTGAAAACCAGGCAATATTCATTCATCAATATTTTGGGACTTTCCATTGGGATGACCGCCTGTCTGGTGATACTCCATTATGTCAGTTTCCAGAAAAGTTACGATACATTCCATGTTAACAGTGACCGTATTTACCGGCTGCGGTATGAGCGATACAGCGAGGACGGTGAATCGGTCCGCTTTGCATCCTGCTGCCCTCCCGTCGGGTTGAGGATCAGGAAACTCTTACCCGAGGTAGAACTGGTTGCACGTATATGCCGATATCCCGCATCGGTCTCCAGGGATGAAAACAGGTTTATCGAGGAACGGTTGTTTTATGCTGAACCCGAATTCTTCCGGCTTTTTAATTTCAAATTTATTGCGGGCGATCCTGTTAAGGGAATCCTCAATCCCAATACGGCTTTTATCTCGCAGTCAACAGCCAGAAAATACTTTGGCGATGAGGACCCGATGGGCAAATCAATCAAACTTGACAATAAGACGGAATATCTGATCACCGGTATTTTCGAAGATTCACCGGAAAACTCTCACATCAAATTTGATATTGTTTTGCCATGGGCCAACCTGCTCAATTTACTGGGAACCGATTTTGATGATTCATGGGGAGACTCCGGGGCTTTTACTTATGTATTGTTTAAAGAAGGGGTGAATATTGCCGATTTCCAGAAGAAACTGGATGCAATCGCAGATAAGGAATTCGGAGAAGACCTCAGGTCATACAAACTCACCATGAAGCTTCCATTGCAGCCGGTTGCGGATATTCATCTTACTTCACACTATCAGCAGGAATTTGAAGTGAACGGAGACCGCACCACTGTTAATCTGTTGCTGGCAATTGCAGTTCTGATCATTGCCATTGCCTGGGTCAACTATATCAATCTGTCAACCGCCAGTTCTCTGACCAGAGCCAGGGAGGTTGGACTGCGAAAGGCGCTTGGCGCAAACCGTTCGCAACTTATTGTTCAGTTTTTTCTCGAGGTTGTGTTGATCAACTTACTGGCCATAGGTTTGACAATAATCATGCTCGAACTGTTAATGCCGCTTCTTTCATCATTAACCGCAACACCAGTTGATTACCAGATAGGGCAGCAAAAATGGTTCTGGCCGGTTCTTATAATTCTATTGGCTGCAGGTGTTTTACTGTCCGGTTTCTATCCTGTGGCATTGTTGTCATCGTTCAGGCCCATGGAGGTTCTGAAGGGCAAACTTGGGAACAGTCCCAAAGGATTGAATCTGCGCAAAGTACTGGTTGTATTTCAGTTCACCATGGCGCTCTGCCTGATCACAGCCACGCTTGCCATATTTCTGCAAATTTCTTTTATGAAGAATATGAACCTGGGTTTTAACATTGATCAGGTTCTTGTGGTAAGGGCTCCCAGGGTGAGAGAAGCTGCCTTTAACAGCAGCTTGTTTACCTTTAAACAGGAAATCCTTAAGAATCCGGGGATCAGACAGATGAGCGTGGTCACGGAAGTCCCGGGACAACAAGTATACTGGGATGCAGGAGGGATCTTTCCTGTTGGTTCTGATGAAAGCAAAAACTACCAGATTGTCGGTATCGATTTCGATTTTGTTGAATTGTTCCAAACCTCCATAATTGCCGGCCGGAATTTTTCGCCAGCATTCCCGGCTGATACCCTGGCCCTGATCCTGAATGAAACTGCCGTAAAATGGATGGGATTTGCAGATGCCGATTCAGTGATTGGCCGACAGGTGAATTACTGGGATGTTATCTACACCGTTATCGGCGTGATGAAAGATTATCATCAGCAGTCACCGAAAGCAGCATTTGAACCGCATATCTACAGGTTGTTACCCTATGGAAGGGGAGTTCGCGGCATGTTCACTTTCAAACTCAACGCCAGGGAACCAAAATCAGCTGTAGACCTGATACAACGAACCTTTGATCGCTTTTTCCCGGGAAATCCTTTTGAATATTTCTTTCTTGACAATTACTTCGAAAAGCAATATCAGGCAGATATGCTGGTTGGTAAGGTATTTGGCATATTTTCGGCGTTGGCCGTTTTTGTAACTGCCCTCGGCATATATGGCTTGTTCTCGTTTATGACGATTCAGCGTACCAAGGAGATCAGTCTAAGGAATATCATGGGTGCAGGAACCTCCAGAATTATGCTCCTTTTTGGCCGTGAGTTCCTGTTGCTCATCATAACGGCTTTTCTTGTTTCCCTGGTGTTGTGCCTTTCCGGGATTCATGCCTGGCTGAATTCCTATGCAAACAAGATGGCTGTCACTCCCTGGCTTTTTGTACTACCCCTGCTGTTGCTGCTGGTAGTGGCCGGGTTAACCATTGCGGCGCAAGTACTGAAGGTAGCCAGAACGAATCCGGCGGATAATCTGAGATATGAATAGTCCATCAAAAGTCATTAATACGATAGTCTAAGAGGCCCTAAATTCTTCTTTCAGACTTTCCACGTCCCAGCCTGCATCATGGTCAAGGGCCCTGTCCTGCAAATCTGCCTCGATAAATTTCTCCAACTCCATGATCTTCTCCCGGGCATGATTGATATATTGCTTACGATCTCCCCGCAAGGTTGCCAGGTGTTTTAATGCCTTATTATCATGTCGCCTGAAAATATTCATTGCCTGGTGGGCCTGGTAGGATCTGCGACCCAGTATTTTCAAGGCATCCACTCCCATGCGAAGTGAGCTATCGAAAGTTTCGCGATACACATACAAAACACCGGCATCCATAAATTCATATGCATCAGAACGATCCTGTGCCCTCACCAGAACATGCAGGTGCGGATAGTGCTTTTTAACGGTTTCAACGAGTTCCAGGCATTTCTCAGGACTGTCAAGTGCGATAACGATGAGCTGGGCAGCCTCGGCACCTGCTGATTTAAGTAATTCCTCACGGGTAGCATCACCGTAATACACTTTAAGTCCAAGTTTACGCAACAGTTCTACCCGGTCACTGTCTATTTCCAGAACAGTTGTGCCGATACCGTTTGCCTTCAGGAACCGGCCGACAATGTTACCATAACGGCCAAAACCTGCAATGATCACCGGATTTTTTTCATCTATACGGTCCGGCTCAATCTGTTCGGCAAGTTCTTCAGTTCCCACTCTTGGTATGATCAGCTTTTCGTTCAGCAGAATCATCAACGGCGTCAACGCCATGGTGAGTGCAACTATGGCCATCAGCATGGCCGTCAGGTTTTCATCCAGTATCCTCTGTTGCCGTGCAAATGAAAGGAGCACAAAGGCAAACTCACCCACCTGTGAAAGCGAGACGGCAAAAACCAGACCCTGGTCTGTCCCCATGCGGAATAATCGGGCCAAAGCGTACAAGACAATGGTTTTAAGCACCATGATGGAAGCTACCAGGGAGAGAACCAGAAAGGGGTTTTCCAGTATCAGGCCGAAATTGACGGAAGCCCCTACGGCAATAAAGAACAATCCCAGCAGAAGACCCTTGAAGGGCTCAATATCACTTTCGAGTTCATGCCGGTACTCGCTGTTGGCCAGTACCACTCCTCCCAGGAAGGTTCCAAGTGCAGGACTCAATCCAACCGAATACATCAGCGCTGTAATACCCACAACCAATAAAAGTGCGGCGGCGGTAAATAACTCACGCAGACGCGTACCGGCTACATAGCGCAGCAGAGGACGCACCAAGGTTGTCCCGATGAAGATAACCGCCACAACAGCGCCGAAAACCGCAAGGGTTTGAGCCCAGCCCGGTAAATGATCAATCAATCCCGTCTCACCTGGCACTTCCATTTCCTGTCCCCCTCCATGAAAAGAAAGAAGAGGTAATACAGCCAGGATCGGAATTATTGCAAGATCCTGGAACAAAAGAACTGAGAATGAATTCTGTCCGGCGGAAGAATGCATCAGTCCTTTCTCACCCAATGTTTGCAGCACTATGGCAGTAGATGACATCGAAAGGATCATACCAATTGCAAGGGCTACGTTCCAGGACAGGCCAAGCAGTACTCCAGGTATAGCCAAAAGCAGTGAAGTTCCCAGCACCTGAAGTCCCCCGAGTCCCAAAATGGACGATCTCAAACGCCATAAACGCGAAGGTTCCAGTTCCAGGCCCACCAGAAAAAGCATCATGACCACACCAAACTCGGCCACGTGCATGATGTCCTCCCCTTCTGCACCGACAAAGCCAAGGAGATAAGGGCCAATGATGATACCGGCAATCAGATAGCCCAATACGGAACCCATTCCAAGTCTTTTTGCAAAAGGGACTACCAGCACAGCAGCGGCCAAATATACCAGGGCATGTGAAAAGAATACCTGATCCATGTTTTCAATTGATTAGCTCATTCAGATAGGTTACATTTCGGATGGCTTCGTCTGAGAACTTACCGGCAACAATACCCTCCAGGAGCAACCGATAGCTTTCCCCGGCATTTTCAATATCCCGGGTAGCAGCACGATGAGTTCCATGTACAACAAAAGGAGGATAATACGCCATATTGCACAGTCGTGCCGTTTGATCAAAGGGAGCAAGGAACTGACCAATGGTAAACCGGTTAAATCCATCAGGTTGATAGGCTGCCTGGCTTCCCCCGGTGCTGACCGCATTCATCATTATTTTCCCGGCGAGTGCTTTTCCTGCTCTTCCATATGCCCAACCGTGTTCCAGAACAAGATCAATCCATTGCTTCAGGAGAGGCGGGCAACTGTACCAATAGAAAGGATGCTGAAGAATGATGATATCATGGCCGATCAGCAAATCCTGTTCATATTTAATTTGAACGTCAAAATCGGGGTAAAACTCATAAAGATCATGGAATGTGACGCCCGAAACCTTTTGCGCCACGGTGGAAAGATGCTGCTGGACCAATGAATTTTCATATCGGGGATGTGCAAACAGAATCAGAACTTTAGCCATATTCTATGGTTGTTTTATTCAACTAGAACATGTAGACTTTCTAAAAGTTCAAAATGAAAAGCTGATGAATTATATCCGGAAACTGCAAATATTTGCACCTGGATATTGTCAGATTGCAAAAATATTTTAATTTTGTTTCAGCACAGCACAGCACAGCATAGTTAGTCATGACCCCGCTCAACATCCAGGACAACTACAGCTCCACCAAGGTCAAACACCTGGTTGATGCGCTTTGTGAGGCCATTAACCAGGGAAAATATACTGTAGGGCAGGTACTTCCTTCCGTCAACCAACTCAGCAGGCAGCACAACCTTTCACGCGACACTGTTTTTAAGGCTTACCGCGAACTGAAGAAACGCGGGGTCGTTGATTCAACGCCCGCCAAGGGTTACCATGTGGCCGGCATGCTGAACAAGGTGCTGCTGATGCTTGACATCTACAGTCCGTTTAAGGATATTTTGTACAATTCCTTTGTAAAAGAACTTCCCAAAAACTATAAGGTTGACCTGGTCTTTCATTTTTATAACGAACACCTGTTTGAAACAGTGATCGCTGATAGCATTGGCCGCTACAACTATTATATAATCATGAATTTCAGTAACGATTTACTGCATGAATCACTGCGGAAGATAGATGCTGCCAGACTCCTGATCCTTGACCTCGGAGATTTTGAAAAGTTTGATTACGCTTATGTTTGTCAGGATTTCGGTAAATCGGTATATACCAGCCTCGCGGAAAATATCTGCCTGATCAGGAAATACAAACGGTTTGTCCTTTACCTGCCCGATGAATCAGAACATCCTAAAATACTTGTCAAATACTTTAAGAAGTTTTCAAAGGACAACAGGATTGATGCCAGTGTGCTTAAAGACCTGAAGAAAGTCAATCTGAACAGCGATACTGCCTACCTCGTCATCCAGCAGAAAGATCTTGTAGAAATGGTGAAGCGCTGCCGGAAAGAGAACTTGGTCATCGGAAAGGATATAGGGCTGATAGCCTACAACGACACGCCCATGTATGAGATTATTGAAAAAGGCATTACCGTGATCTCTACGGATTTTGCTGCCATGGGACAAAAAGCGGCGGAGTTTGTCAGGACCCGGGAGAAAGTATATGAGGTAATACCTGCAAGGATGATTGTGAGGGGATCGCTATGAAGGAATTATGCATGATGAATTATGAATCCATAACCTTACGAAGATGAATAGATTGAAAGGTAGTTTACCAAAGGTCGGCATTCGTCCGGTTATTGACGGACGTCTCGGCGGCGTTCGCGAATCGCTGGAGGACCAAACCATGGGGATGGCCAAAAGGGTTGCCGGACTTTTAACCGCCGAACTCCGCCATGCCGGCGGTAGCCCCGTGGAGTGTGTTATCGCGGATACCTGTATAGGCGGGGTTGCTGAGGCTGCGCTGACAGCTGAGAAATTCGAACGCGAAGCCGTTGGTGTTTCTATTACTGTTACACCCTGTTGGTGCTATGGCAGTGAAACAATCGACATGAATCCTGCCCTGCCGAAAGCCATCTGGGGTTTTAACGGTACTGAGCGTCCCGGGGCAGTTTATCTTGCTGCTGCCCTGGCAGGTCATAACCAGAAAGGACTGCCGGCTTTCAGCATTTACGGGCATGATGTTCAGGACGCTACTGACACCAGCATTCCTGCTGATGTTAAAGAAAAGCTATTGCGGTTCACCAGGGCCGGTATCGCCGTGGCCACCATGCGTGGAAAGTCATACCTCTCCATTGGTTCTGTTTCCATGGGTATTGCAGGTTCAATCGTCGATGCCGATTTTTTTCAGACATACCTGGGAATGCGCAATGAATATGTCGATATGAGTGAAATTATGCGGCGCGTAAATGAAGGCATTTACGACAAGGAGGAATTTGCCAGGGCCATGAAATGGACCAAATCAAACTGCAGGGAGGGTGCTGATCTGAATCCCGCTGCCCTGAAACTGAGCCGGGCTCGGCTCGATGATATCTGGGAATATGTTGTTAAAATGACACTGATCATGCGCGACCTGATGATCGGCAACCCGGAACTGGCTAAAATGGGATTTGGTGAGGAAGCTCTCGGTCACAATGCCATAGTCTCCGGGTTCCAGGGACAGCGGCAATGGACAGATTACATGCCGAACGGTGATTTTTCCGAGGCCATTCTGAACTCCTCCTTCGATTGGAACGGAATCCGGCAGGCATTTGTCGTGGCCACGGAAAACGATTGTCTGAACGGAGTGGCCATGCTGTTTGGCCATCTTTTGACCAATACCGCCCAGGTATTTGCCGATGTCAGAACTTACTGGAGTAAGGATGCTGTCAAACGTGTTACCGGTAAGAATCTTGCCGGAGTTGCCTCAAACGGCATGATCCACCTGATCAATTCGGGCTCGGCATCACTTGACGGCAGCGGACAGATGTCGAAAAACGGGGCTCCTGCCATGAAACCCTGGTGGGAAATCACCGAAGGTGAAGTCAGAAAATGTCTGGAGTCGACAACCTGGTATCCCGCTGCCAGAGGATATTTCAGAGGAGGCGGGTTTTCTTCGTCCTTTCTCACCAAAGGAGCCATGCCGGTGACCATGTCACGCATCAACCTGGTAAAAGGTGCGGGACCAGTATTACAGATTGCCGAAGGCTGGACAGCTGAAGTTCCTCCGGAGGTGCACAGGTTACTCAACGAACGCACCGACCAGACATGGCCTACTACCTGGTTCGTCCCACGGTTGACCGGAAAAGGACCATTTGCTGATGTTTATTCAGTGATGTACAATTGGGGTGCAAACCACGGGGCATTCAGCCATGGTCATATCGGTGCTGACCTCATTACTTTGGCCGCCATGTTGCGCATTCCCGTTTGTATGCATAATGTGGAGGACAGTCAGATCTTCAGGCCCAGCGCCTGGGGAGCTTTCGGCATGGATACGGAAGGTGCGGATTACCGCGCATGTGAAGCGTATGGAGCGCTGTACAAGTAGGATATTGTTGACCATATCAGGCTTCGACTCCGCTCAGCCTGACATGACTGGTCACAATCAGCCTGACATGACTGGTCACACTCAGCCTGACATAACTGGTCGCACTCAGCCTGACATAACTGGTCGCACTGAGCGGAGTCGAAGTGCGACAATTGGTATTATTTAACTTAAAACATAGAAAAATGAAAAAAATTCACTGTTTTATTTTTTTATTACTGTTCCTGTCGCTTGCAGTTCTGACAGCCCAGGAGACCCCTACCCCGGCTTACACCGATACTTACAACAAACTCATGCAGCGTACCGGGTGGTGGCGTTATGACCGCTTTGGCATGTTCATCCATTTCGGAGCCTATGCCGTGGCTGCACGCGGGGAATGGGTCAAGTCAAATGAAGAGCTGAGTACCGAACAATACCAGCAATATGTCGATGCCTTTAATCCGGTGGATTTTGATGCCGCAGCATGGGCAAAAACTGCCAAAGCCGCCGGTATGAAATATGCTGTCCTCACTGCCAAACATCATGATGGATTCTGTATGTTCGACAGCAAACTTACCGATTATAAACTCAGCAAACAGTTTAACGGACGCGACCTTGTCCGGGAGTTCCTTGATGCTTTCAGGGCTGAAGGATTGAAAGTTGGTTTGTATTATTCAATTATCGACTGGCATCATCCCGATTATCCAAATGTAGGAAACCATCCGCAACGGAATGACAAAGAATATGGTAAAAGGAATTTCAACTGGGACAATTACCTGAAATACATGCATGGCCAGGTAGAAGAACTGGTCAGGGATTATGGAAAACTGGACATTATGTGGTTTGACTATTCATTTGATGAATACAGCGGGGAGAAATGGAAGGCCAAGGAATTGCTCGAAATGGTGCACAAATATCAGCCTGACATCCTGGTTGATAACCGCCTTACCATCAACGAGGGTACCAAAACCGGTGGCCGCATGATCAGTGTATACGGTGACTTTGAGACCCCTGAACAGGGTATCCCCGATGAAGGACTATTGGATAAATACGGTAATCCCATTCCCTGGGAAACATGCCTGACCCTGAACAACAACTGGGGCTATTACGAGGCTGATAAGAACTGGAAATCACCTGAACTGATCATCCACTCCCTGGTGAATTGTGTCAGCAAAAATGGAAATCTTTTGCTCAACGTAGGGCCCAACGCAAGGGGAATGATTCCCGATGAAAGTATTCGCATTTTAAAGGAGGTAGGCAGGTGGATGGATAAAAACAGTGGAAGCATTTATGGTTGCGGAGCCTCAAAGCTTGCAAAACCCGATTGGGGCCGTTATACCCAAAATGGAAACATACTCTTTGCACATTGGATGTATCCTACTGTGGGACATATCAACATCAAGGGAATCGGAGAAGCCGGCAGCGTTTACCTGCTTAGCTCCGGGGCTGAGTTGCCAAAGGAAAAAGCCTGGTGGGGTAATAATGAACAGGGTAACTTCTTTGTCAATGTAAACAGCCCGACTTACATGACTTTTGAGTTACCCGATCCGCATGACACAGTCGTTGAAATACACTTAAAATAAGCTCCATGAGCAACCCGGGCAATATTCGATTGATTTTTACGGCCGTGGCATTGGTTTTGGGTATGACGTTATCCTGCAGCTCAGGAAACAAAAAAAACAGCAGCATGCAAATGAACAATACACTTCCCGGAACCTTCGGTTATGACCTGGCTTTCCTGAACCGTTTCCAGGAAACCGTTGTCTTATCGGATAGTGAGAACAGGGCACAGGTGGTTATCATGCCCGGATGGCAGGCACGAGTGATGACCAGCACTGCCAATGGCAGTAAAGGATTCAGCTATGGCTGGATCAATTACAGGCTGATCTCTTCAGGCCGGAGAGCAGATCATATTAACGCGTTTGGCGGCGAGGAAAGGCTATGGCTTGGTCCCGAAGGCGGTCAGTTCTCGGTATATTTCGCCAAAGGCATGAAACAGGAATTCGCCAACTGGTATGTTCCTGCCGAACTGGATACCGTGGCCTTTGACCTGGTGTTGAAGAGTAAGACCAGTGCTAGATTTGCCAAACAGTTCCGGTTGGTAAATTACTCGGGAACCCTTTTGGACATTGGAATTGAACGCACCGTGGATCTTCTTGACAAAAATTCCATGGCTGCAACACTTGGATTTGAGGTGCCGGATTCGTTAACAGGCGTGGCCTACCAATCGGAAAACACCCTGACCAACCGTGGGAAAAATACCTGGACCAAAGAGTCCGGTATGCTGTCCGTCTGGATGCTGTCCATGCTGACACCTTCTCCGGGGGTTACCATCTTTATTCCATACCGTGAGGGAGATGTAAAGGATTCCGGTACAATCATGAATGATGATTACTTCGGGAAAGTTCCTGCCAGCAGGTTGATCGTTGACAGCGGTATAATTTATCTTAAAGCCGATGGAAAATACCGCAGCAAGATCGGAATACCACCAAAGCGTGCCATGAACTTTTCAGGCAGCTACGATGCCCAAAACAGAGCACTGACTTTGCTCTGGTGTGATCTGCCCACTGACAGGACCGATTATGTGAACTCCAAATGGGAAATCCAGAAGGATCCTTTCTCCGGTGATGCAATCAATGCTTATAACGATGGTCCCGTGGAAGACGGCACCCAAATGGGACCGTTCTATGAACTTGAAAGTTCGTCCCCTGCTGCAAACCTCAGACCGGGAGAAAAGATCATCCATCGACAGCGTATTTTTCATTTCGAAGGGAATGAAGAACAGCTGAGTTTGATTACCGAAAGAATATTTGGTATTAAATTACAGGATATACAGGCTAAATTCAAATAGCCTTTACTGGCAACCTGCAGGCAGGCCCATAACCCACATCTTATTACATACAGCAATCAATATGAAACAACAAAAAACATCCTCCTCCCTGATCGGCCACAACGGAAGAAGCTTTCTGCTCCCATTCATCCTGGTAACAGCTTTGTTCATGTTCTGGGGCATCCCCAGTAATATGAACGACATCCTCATCAAACAATTCATGAAATCGTTCGAGCTCAGCCGGCTGCAGGCCGGATTGATTCAATCGGCATTTTATATGGGCTATTTCCTGCTTGCCATTCCGGCAGGTCTTCTTATGAGGCGGTTCGGATATAAGGCAGGACTGGTTACCGGATTAATGCTGTTCAGCGCAGGTGCCATAATGTTCTGGCCTGCAGCAGTTATCGGGAAGTTTGGTATGTTCCTGTTCGCCCTCTTTGTGATAGCCTCCGGCGCCTCGTTTCTGGAAACAGGAGCCAATCCTTTCATAGCCACATTGGGCGATGCAGAATCGTCAGAAAGAAGACTGAATTTCTCGCAAGCCTTTAATCCGCTGGGTGCCATTTCGGGAGTCGGGATTGGCACGATCTTCATACTTTCGGGAATTGAACATAGTCCGGAAAAGATTGCCGTTATGAAAGCTGCCGGAACCTACGAGGCCTATCTTCACAGTGAAACGCTGCGTGTTATTGTACCTTATGTAGTGCTGGGATGCGTCGTGTTTTTATGGGGATTGTTTATCCTGGTTACCAGGTTCCCCGAACCGCATCCCGATGATATCCTGGCCAAAAACAGCAAGGGGAAAGTGAGTCATTTGTTCAGGTATCCTCATTTTTACAAGGGTGTCCTTGCCCAGTTTTGTTATGTGGGTGCACAGGTTGGGACCTGGAGTTTTTTTATCCAGTACATCCAGGACTATACCGGTGAACATGAAAAGCTGGCCGGCATTCTGCTTACCGGAACCCTGGGAGCTTTTGCCCTTGGCAGGTTTTCAGCCACCTTCATCATGAAATTTGTCCAGCCGGCCAGGCTCATGAGTATTTATGGCACTGCCAATATTATCCTGGTGCTGATTGCAGTTCTGATTCCGGGCTGGGCCGGCGTCTGGTCAATCTTTCTGACCAGTTTCTTCATGTCATTGATGTTCCCCACTATTTTCGCACTGGGTATCAAGGGTCTGGGTGAAAATACAAAACTGGGAGGCTCTCTCATGGTAATGGCTATCATAGGCGGAGCAGCCTTCCCACCCATAATGGGTGTTATATCCGATAAAACCGGAAGCATGGCGCTGGCAATGATCATGCCGTTAATCTGCTATGTGGTGGTTACCTGGTATGCTTTTTTGGGAGCGAGACCTGTGATGAATAAAACATGACGGCACAAGCCCGGTTATTATTAAATAATATTCTCATTTTCTATATCTTCCAGGGTTCTTCCCTTGGTTTCTTTTACCTTAAACAGGACAAATAGCAGTCCTGCAAAGCAGACCACGGAATAACCCAGGAAGGCGGAAGCATCGCCATATCGCTCTGAAATAACAGGGAAGGTGAAGACAACTATACCATATGCCAGCCAGAGTGAAATGACAGCAATTGAGGTTGCCCTGCCTCTGACCCTGTTTGGGAATATCTCCGAGATCAGCACCCAGGTTACAGGTGCGAGCGACGCTGCATAGGTGCCGATGGCCGCAAGAATGAGCGGGGACAGGTAAGGTGAACCCGACCGGAGCATCCTGGCAATTATCAGATAAAGGATTGCCAGTCCTCCAGCGCCAAAGATCATCAGTGGCTTTCTCCCGACCTTATCGACCAGCATCATGGCCACCAGGGTAAACACAAGGTTTACCAGCCCTATGTATACTGCCTGCAGCAATTGTTCACTCCGGCTGGCCCCGATGCTCTCGAATATTTTACCCGTATAATTGAAAACCACATTGATTCCGCAAAACTGTTGAAATACCGCCAGTCCGATTCCGACAAGCACCAGTGGAAAAACTTGTTTTCCAAAAATCTCACGAAAGGAGACCTTGAACTCCCCGTGGATTGAATTCCGGATATCGGTGATAGTATTATACACAAAAGATTCGTTTCCGATCTTTTTCAGCACTACAACGGCCCGGTTTTCATGGCCGGCTTTCATGAGCCACCTCGGACTTTCAGGAAGAAAGAGCACTCCGGCAAAGAAGAATGACGAAGGAATAGCACCCAGTCCAAACATCCAGCGCCAGGCATGTGGACCTAAATCCTGAAGCGAATAATTGATAAAATGGGTAACCACAATGCCAAGAACAATGGTTAGCTGGTAAACAGCCACCATCCGTCCCCGCAATTTCGGCGGAGTAACCTCGGCAATATACATGGGTGACAGGATGGAAGCCATCCCCACCCCAACTCCGGCAAGAAATCTGGCCCCCGTAAAGGCAGGCAGGCCAGGTGAAAGGCCCATTAATATTGAAGAAATAGCAAATACTACCGCTGCAAACAACAATCCGGGCCTGCGTCCAAATTTATCTGACAGGAAACCCGCCACCCCGCATCCAAACATGCATCCCAGTGCAAGAGAGGCAACCGTACGGCCCTCACCAGCAGCATTCAGCCCGAACTGATCAGTCAGGAAGGGAAGACCGCCCGTTATCACCGCAAAATCGAAGCCAAATAAGTATCCTCCCAGGGCCGCAGCAAATGAAATAGCAATTACATAGGGAACATGGAAGGTCTGGTTATCAAGATTTCCTGAAGGGTAGTTGGAATTCATTTGCTTCATTAAAATAATCACAAATTGAAAACCTTCCCGACAAAATCCAGATATAGCTTCTCGTATATCCTTCTGTTTTCGGAAGGTTCATAGATCTCGTATTTATTATCCACAGCGGAATAAGCTTCTTCGAAGTTCCTGTATTCTCCCAGTCCGGTAAACGCCACCAGCGCTGCACCCAGCGCGGTTGCCTCTTTCATGTCAAGCACCTTGACGGGAAGTCCCATAATGTCAGCCCGGATCTGGTTCCACAGCGGGTTTTTTGAACCCCCGCCCACACAGATCAGGTCTTTGGCCGTGTAATTACCAACACGCTGCAACTTATTCAGTCCGTATGCCAGGTAATAACTCAATGCTTCCAGTCCTGCACGATAAATATGTGCACGCGTGGTTTCATGGGTAAGGCCATCCATGCTTCCCGGCTTTCCCGATAGGCTGCCGGGAAATAGCTCCGGGGTTATGGTTAATCCGTCGCTTCCGGCAGGTACATTTTCCGCTTCCCCGATCATGGCCGCATACCGTGAGATTCCATCCGAAAGGTCAGCATACAACAACCGGCCCAACCATTCCAGGACACCCGAAGCCACCCATTGAACACCAGGATTAGCTATACCGGGACTGATATCTAATTCGACAGTCACGCCGGAATTCCAGGAGGGCAGACTTAATGCTCCGGCTTTTGCACGCACCATCAGGATTTCCCAGGTTCCCGAGCTCAGCACCGGCTCGTTGACACCTGCCCCGGAGGCGAGAATGGCAAACTGTG
>DIAS01000093.1 GCA_002415855.1 Bacteroidales bacterium UBA5072 | reverse complement strand
TGAATGAAAGATGGACTCTTTGCTATGACGGGGTTGCCCGTGCAAATGTTTGTCTTGAATTCCTTTGGGCAACACAGAAAGGTCCAACACCCATGTCTGAAGCCAGGGCCAAGACGGTTGAAGCTGAAGCCAAAGCACTCAGGGCATGGTTCCACATGCAGGCAAACAAGATCTTTGAAAAGATCCCGTATGTTTTAACCCAGACAGAATTGGGAGATGCCAAACCTGAAGAGATTCCGAACACAGATGCAGGTTGGGGCGGGATTGAAACAGATCTGCAATTTGCAGTCGATAACCTGACGAAAGACAAGTACAACAAAGAAGCAGGCCGTGTCAACAAGTACGCAGCCGAAGCAATTTTAGCCCAGGCCTACATGTATCAGAAAAAATACGCTTCAGCAAAACCGATTCTCGATGATATCATCACCAACGGCGGCTTCAGCCTGGCACCTGATTTTTACTGGAACTTCGATATGACCCATGAGAATAATGTTGAGTCAATTTTCGAATTGCAGTGCACAACCACTGCCACAGCCACCTCTTCAGTTGCCGGTTCAGGTTGCAATTTTCACCAGAACGGCCCGGCAAGCTGCGGCGGCTGGGGATTTTATCAGCCATCACGAAACCTCTTCGACGCATTCCAGGTCGATCCTAACGGACTTCCTGTTCTCGATCCGGCTGCCCGTGTACATCTGGCTACTGATATGGGAATTGTAAGCTCTGCTGACTTTACTCCAACCGACCATCTCCTTGATCCGCGTGTTGACTGGATCATTGCCCGCAGGGGTGTTGATTTCCTTGGCTGGGGCATCCATCCGGGAAATGACTGGATCCGTGAACAGAATAATGGCGGTCCGATGATGACCAAGATATTCATGCACAAAAAGGAAGAACAGTCTTTAAATCTCAATGGATCAGGCTTCTCCAATGGAAAAAATTTCAGAACTTACCGTTATGCAAGTATCCTTCTCTGGAGGGCTGAATGTGCTATTGAAGACAATGATCTGGAACTTGCCAGGACATATGTTAATATGATCCGTAACCGTGCCAAAGCCAGTACACATGTGAAGGGTAAATGCACTAGCACCAAAAACCTTGCTTCAAATCCGGTTGTTGACTGGAACGCAGATGCAGCCAATTATCTGGTAGAACCCTACCCAGGGCCGGGAGTATATCCTTTCGATACCAAGGCTAATGCACTGAAGGCTGTACAGGAGGAGACAAGGCTTGAATTTGCCTGCACAAATCATCGTTTCTTCGACCTTCGCCGCTGGGGTATTCTGGCCTCAACCCTGAATGCTTATATTGCAGATGATATTACATTCAGGTCGTTCCTAGCTTCCCCAGGAGTAGCTGTATTCAATGCCGATGAAGATGATTACTGGCCAATATACCAGGGTGTGATCGACCTTCAGCCAGGCATTATTACACAGGATCCGGCTTATTGATGTAATTAAATTTCACATCATTTGATATTGCAGAGACGTTGCGCACAACGTCTCTGCTTTTTTTATAACCTCTTTCCTTTCAGGCTCCCCTCCCTGGAGGGGCCGGGGGTGGGTTTATGTTCATTTGTACTCACCCCCTTCTTTTCCCCCTCTTTGCGAAAGCAGAGAGGGGGTTAGGGGGTGAGTACATGTGATCCAGCGGTGGCTGGGGGGTGAGTACATTTCATTGCCAGAGAATGGGGTTTGGGAGGGTGAGAATATGTTCCGCTATTTAAACTGAAAATAATACCAGAATGTATTACTGAACTGTTTCTGCATAGTCTCTTTTAGTGTTGATGGATTTTGCCGGGCAGTAACGTAGGTGGTAAAATACTGGTCGAAACGGGCCCTCGTATCACCACTTATGGAAAGCCCGCCCATATCGGGAAAAACTCCCTGGCTGTTATAATATATTAAGATTGCTTCTTCAATATGACGCGGAATGCGTGTATACCCCATATTTTTCATTAACCTTATGTTATTCACCAGTATATCAACATTCTTCCCAAGCATCAGCCACGACATCATATACTCAAAGGCTCTCCTGTTTTTAGGATTTTCATCCACCAGCAACGGAAGATTGGACTCCGGTGATTCGAGGTGAATAAAAAAATCGCTTCCCGGAAGAATCTTTAACCTGTTGCTCAATTCAGGATGCGATCGGATGAGTGAAGTGTCCACAGTCATTTTTTCATATTCCCGCGCCCAGTTTCTGTAGAAAAGGGTCTTTCCCAGAATACCGGTGTATTTCTTTGCCAGGCGATAATTCCCGGTTAAAAGGCTGGTTTTTGTAAGCATTTTCATATTCTGGGGACTAAAACCGTAAACCACCATCTCTTCGTAAGCCCATCGCTGTGCTTCATTTATTAATCCCATGGCATAAAATGAATACGATCCCCAGTTGAGGTGCTCGCTGCTCCATTCCAGGATCAATGAACCTGTTCCGAAATCCTGCCGGCCATAGAACAATCCGTCGCATAACTGATCATTTTCAGAAAGAGCTACATTGTAAAAGAACTCACC
>DIAS01000022.1:2513-3293 GCA_002415855.1 Bacteroidales bacterium UBA5072 | reverse complement strand
ACCTGGGTCCTTACGAAGTAGCCGCTGACGGCCGGTCGAGCGGAGTTAAGGATGATATGTGGGCATTTACAAGCCGTAATCCCGGACTGGATCTCAGGGCGGCAACTATGTTTGCCGCAGCAAGCAGGGCATTGAAAGGATATAACGACGATCTTTCGGCGAGAGCATTGCAGCAGTCAAAAAGACTCCTGAAGGAGGCAGAGGAATTAATTGCCAATAAGCCGCAGGATACCCTTGGCCGGGGAGGTGCATCAGCAAATACGGCCACCAATCTTCAACTGTACATCTCAACAGGTGAGAAACAATATTTCGATAAATTCCAGGAACTTTTATGGCCGGCACTTGAACTTAACGTCAGCAGGAACATTCTGACGGCGTTTGATGCTATACCATATATGGACGCATCGTTCAAAGAAAAGCTCCGCCCGTATGTTGTAAAGTACAAAGAATACATCGACGGGCTTGAAAAAGACAATCCGTACGGAGTGCCTATAGGCCTGGGGAACTGGGCAGGTGGCGGGGCTGTGGTGAACTTTGGTACAACAGTCTGCTTTGCCAGCAAATATTTCCCTGAGATTATCGACGCCAGCAATGCTTTCAAAACCACCAACTGGCTGTTTGGCTGCCATCCGTACCACAACTATTCATTGGTGGCTACAGTGGGCGCCGCCCGTCCGAAAGCAGTCTTTTACGGTAACAACAGGGCTGATTTCTCATTTATTCCGGGCAATGTTGCTCCGGGATTATTATTCAGAAAACCCGACCACTTTGAAAACTACG
>DIAS01000022.1:0-2254 GCA_002415855.1 Bacteroidales bacterium UBA5072 | reverse complement strand
TTGAAAACTACGACGACTGGCCATTCCTGTGGGGACAGAACGAGGGAACGATCGGCGGAAATACAGGTTATCTGATATTTGGATCAGCTTTTAAGGATCTGATAAAATAAGCGGTCGTTTTTCCGGGCACATTATGCATTAATTCCATAAAAACTATTTATCATGAAAAAAAGCTTGTTTGTTTTTCTGTTTTCGGCACTTTTTGTGACATGCTTTCCACAGAAGTACCAGAACTTCAAAGTGTCAATTTATTGCACGGCTCAGGATGTAAGGCAGATGGCTGATACAACTAATTATCTCAAACCAAGGTGGGAGGAGATTACAAGACAAATAAAAATCGACAAAGTTTATATTGAGACTCATCGTGATTATTTTATTGTTGACCAAAAAACCCTTGACATTGCAAAGAAGTTTTTCACTGACAGGGGCATAGAAATAGCCGGAGGCATTACTTATACCGCCACACCAACCGGTAATTTCCAGTCTTTCTGTTATAACGATCCCGGGGACCGAAAAAAAGCAAAAGAAATTGCTGAATACACAGCAAAGAATTTTAATGAGTTCATCCTCGATGATTTTTTCTTTACAAACTGTAAAACCGACGGCGCTATAAAAGAAAAAGGCGACAGAAGCTGGACGCAATATCGTCTGGACCTGATGACTGAAGCCGCACAAAACCTTATCGTCGGGCCTGCAAAAAGAGTAAATCCAAATGTAAAAGTGATCATTAAGTACCCAAACTGGTACGAGCACTTCCAGGGACTCGGCTTTAATCTTGCAACAGAACCAAAAATATTTGACGGTATCTATACCGGTACCGAAACCAGGGATGCCGTGGCCACCGACCAGCATTTACAGCCATACCTGGGTTACAATATCATGCGTTATTTTGAGAACATTGCACCGGGTCGAAATGGTGGCGGTTGGGTAGATCCATTCAATATTAGCAATTATGACAGGTATGCTGAACAATTGTGGATAACCGCCTTTGGTAAGGCAAGCGAAATTACTCTATTCCATTTTGGTCTGCTTGATACTCCTATCGATCCGTCCTATCGGTCAGCCTGGCAGGGACAAGGAACCAGTTTTGACTTTGATGAGATGATGCAACCGGTAAATAAAAATGGTGGCACGCCGGTAAGACCAACCAGCATTGCAAGGGTTGCAGGCTATGCCCTGGAAACGGCAGATAAAATTATGGGCAAAACAGGTAATCCCGTTGGTATTAAAAGCTACCGGCCGTATAACTCCATAGGGGAGGACTTCCTGCATAATTATCTTGGAATGATTGGTTTGCCGATGGATTTAAGACCGGAGTTTCCGTCAAAAGACAACATTATACTATTAACGGAAACAGCAAAATTTGACCCGGACATTGTTGGCAAAATAAAAAATCAATTGACAGCAGGGAAAACCGTTGTGATAACTTCCGGTTTGTTACGCGCATTGCAGGATAAAGGTTTGGGCGATATCGTCGAATTGAGATATACGGACAGGAAAGCTTTGGTGCAGGATTTTATGATCGATCGCCGGAAAATGGTGTATAATGATACCCCCATATTAATGCAACAGCTGCAATACCTCACCAACGATTCGTGGGAGATTGTTTCAGGTATTGCAGGAGAAAATGGCTGGCCTGTTTTGCATATGGCCGATTACTCAAAAGGAAAACTTTATGTGTTTACCATTCCGGATAACTTTGCCGATCTGTATAATCTTCCTCCCCAGGTATTGAATAAAATCAGAGAAGTTTTATGTGCCAATTTAAACGTTTCAATCGAAGGTCCGTCAGATATTAGTCTGTATCTTTATGATAATGATGCCTTTATTGTAGAATCGTTCTCGGATTATGAAACAACGCTGAAAATTGTCACATCTGATAAATACAGTAAAATAACCGATCTTGGCACGAATCAACAGTTTCCCGGAGAACCTGGCCGACAGCCGTCTTATAGTCCTGATGGCAGTAACCAACTGAAAAACAGATATACCATCACCTTGAAGCCACATTCGTTCAAGGCTTTTAATTTGGAATGATTTTTCAAAATCTGCCCGGAAGAGCCAGATAATAAAAAATATTACTAATTTTGCACCGGGAAAAAAAGACGGAGAAAAGTATTTTACTACAAACAAATTAAACTGAAAATATGGCTAATCACAGATCAGCACTTAAGGCCGCAAGACAGTCTGAAGCAAGAAAAGAGAGTAACAAGTACCATGCCCGCACCATGCGTAATGCGCTGAAGGATATGCG
>DIAS01000071.1:1096-6364 GCA_002415855.1 Bacteroidales bacterium UBA5072 | reverse complement strand
TGCATGATGTACAGCATACTTCGGACCTCACCGGCCGATCCTTTAGCTATATTTAAGAAATAAGCAAACTCCCTGTCGGACTGTCTTTCAAAACCCTCAGATATATTATTCATAATGGATAAACCAGCTCTTTGAATCTGATCCTTCAATGAATAGTTACTTTTGATTTTATCCGTAGAAGTAATGCTGTAAATCTCTTTAACCAGGGTCCTGGAAAGCTGCCAAACTTCAATTTCTTCAAACTTTTTTGCCATAAACGTGATTTTAAGGATTAAAGATCGAAGATCAAAGATCAAAGATTAAGATCAAAGATCGAAGATCTAAGATTAAAATCAAAGATCTAAGATTAAAATCAATGATCTAAGAATGAAAATACATAATCTTTGATTTTCGATTTTAGATCTTCCTTCTTCGATCAGAACCCTAAATTGACCCTGAACATTACCGTATTCTTCTTATTTTGATAGAATTCCGGCGTGAACTTGTTGAGGTAGTACTCGGCAGTTTGCCCGTCGGCTGCATGGCCCTGCGTTTCGCTGAAACGGTATTCAAAGGAAATGTGGCAGTTGGTGAGCACCTCCCAGGAACATTGCAGCGAATGGATCACGCTGGTCCAGGTGTCATCCTGGAGAATGGGGTAAGCGACGGCCTCGCCCCCGTCGACATACTGGTATTCATTGCAATGCCGGGCATTGGAATAGGCATACCGGAGATACAACCGCTGCACCGGTTTGAAGTCGACGGCCAAGAATATTTCCTCGGAATTGTCGCGCAGCCACGACCCCATGTTGTAGTTGTTGGACTCATAGGTGGCCGTGGGGACGATGTGCTTATAAGTGATGGGTATCGACCGGAAGTATTCACCCGTAAGGCTGACATTCCGCACCGGCCAGTTGCTGACCTTACCGCCCAGCTTGTAGCTGTAGAAATTGTGAACGTCGGGATCAGAGATCCTTGTGGTGGAAAACTCGTCGACGAACAGGGTGAAGAACAAATGGGTATGCGGGATCAGCCGGGCGCTGAAATCGAAGAACATCTGGGAATTCTGGTTGGTGATCTTGTACGATTCGGTATGGTCAACCGATTTATAGAAGAATATGGGGATCAGGTAAGCGGGGTTGACGTTCTGGTCGCTGTAAATGATGGAATTCCCGAAGGATAGGTTCAGTCCCCGCACGGGGATGAAGGTAAACATGTTGGCCGCCATGAATTTGTTCTCGTAAGTATCGCGGTGGGTTCCGTTGGGCAGGAGGTAGGTGAGGGAGCTGTCCACAACGTCCGACACCAGCCAGGCGTGGAAGTAATTAAAGTCGAACCACTTCACCGGGTTGATGTGGAGCTTGAGCATGGGGAACGACGGGGTGCGGCCCGACTGAATAATGGCCCCGTTGTAATTGTCACCCCACACCGGGTGGTCCTTGACGACTCCCACCTGTAAAAAATCCCACGACAGCATTATGCCGCCCCGCATTTCGCTGAAGTCGGCCCCGCCGGCAACCTGGTTGCTGCCCTTGTAGGCGCCCCCTGTTTCCTGGGTAAAATAGGCGGGTTTGGCGAGGATCTGGTTCACCGTGTTGTCGCGCAGGCTGGCATAGAGCGCCACATATTTCCCCACCGAGGCGAAGGCTTCAATGCCCCCGTAAGTGTGGGTATAATGGCCGGAGGAATTGCTGAAATACTCGATTCCCAGGATCGGCCTGAGGGAGAAATTAAAAAACGAGTCGCTGTAGAAGTATCCGATGTGCTCGAGGGAAGTTGCGGAGCGGGGGCTCTTTTTAAAGAGGTTCAGCGTTGTTTTCTCCGGCAGCGTGGCGGGCTTGTTACCGAAGGTGTAGTAGTCGAGGTAGTATTCCAGCTCTTTTTGCTGGCGTTTGTTCAGCCTCGAAGAGCTGTCGTTTGCTTCGGCGAGCCTGCTGTATATATAGCTCCGGGTATAGGGTTTGACGGCGGAATTCAGGCTGACAACCTTTTCATTGGCCAGCTCATCGAGGAAGTCGTATATCCGCCTGTCGGAGACATGTTCGTAGGTTGCCTGGCCGTTAACCACGAATGAGGGGATAACCACCAATGCCAGCAAAAAGGAAATGACGAACCGCATAGGCCTAAGTTTACACAAAAGTAAACCAAAATCCGTTCTCTGCTCTTTTGTCTGCCAGGCCATCTAGCGCTCCCCGTAATGATATTGAAGCCAGCGTGAGAAGAAGACATCGTAAACCTGCCAGGAATCTCCTGAAAGGACGATCATTTCTTTGTCGGCCAGTGCCGTGAGCGATGTTTTCACGGAGCTGGCGCTGCCAAGCAGGTGTTTCTGGATAAAGGCGCCAGCGGTGGGTTTATCAACGCTGTTTTCAATGGCAATGGCCTTCAGCAGGCTGAACTGGTGCGGCGGGATAAGGTTCCGGTAACTGGCAAAGAGGGGATCATAGGAATTCAGCACCCGCTCAAAAACAGCATTGACCAGATCGGGGCCGGCATTTGGCCCGGATGATTCAAAAAGCAGGTTGCAGACATACTGCACGTAAAAAGTATGCAGGCGGGTCCAGTCGAAGATCCTGGAAATAACTTCATCGCTGATCTTTTTATGAGCCGATCCGAACTTTTCCAGGATAAACTTCCTGTACTCCTCCTCCCCGATCTTATCGAGGTACATGAGTTCCGTGCTCTGGTAAAATGGTCTTCCGGCAGCGCTGAACATAGGCTCGAGCATGTGCTTGGTGCTTCCTGAAAAGATGAAGGGTATTTCGGGAAAAGTCTGGATGACCGAGCGCAGCATCTGTTCCATGTTTGCATCGGGATACCGGCTGATCTGCTGAAACTCATCGAACATGAAGACGAGGTCCTTTTTTATACCGGAGATAAAGGTCAGCAGGTGTCCGAGGCCAAGCTGTATTTCGGCAGGAGATTCCACTTTAAGTTCAAGCGAGGGTTGACCCGTAAGGCTGTCATACGACAGTTTTGGCCGGAGCGACGCCAGCAGGGTCAGCATCTTTTCGAAGAAGTTCCGTTCCTCCTGTTTCACCTGCAGCAGGGCCGATGAAATGGCATTCAGCATTGCATTGCCATTCATGGTAGGCATCAGGTCCACGTAAACAACGGCCATGGAGCGGTTATCCTTCTCCAGGGAATGCCTGACGTGCTTCAGGAGTCCGGTCTTGCCCATTCTTCTCAGGGATATCAGGGTAATATTCCTTTTGGAAGCAATGGCTTTTAAAAGGTGATCTGTTTCATCCACACGGTCGCAGAAGTACAAGGGCGACAGATAGCCGCCGGTTACAAAAGGATTCGCAGGTTTTTGCTTCATATTACGCAATTTACGTAACGCAATTTACGTAATTAGTTTGAAATATAAAAGTTTCTCGCAGATATATGCAGATTTTGGAGGGAAGGGTAGTTCTAATGAGAAACAGAATTAGATAGCATCATGAATGGCCAGCAATATGAAAGTATTGATTTTCTTATTTTTATTGATTATCTTGGATCATGCAAAACCCTGTAAATTATGAAAGCAAGCAAATACTTACCAATTTATAAAATTGCTTTTTTCTGCCTGTTGCTATTGAATTCTCAAATAGCTGTGAAAAGTCAAATAATTCTACCGTATTCTGTTAATGATTTACCCAAGGACCATAATTTATGGCTTTCAGTATATGATAATTTTAATTCATCCGAATGGATAGCTTCGAATGGAATCAAAGAGTGCAGTATTAAAATTTTTAAGTTTAAAAATAATGTAGTCGTTGATAAGGAAGTTGATGCAGTCACTTATAAATTCGACAGAAATGGATATGTGGCAGAGTCAAAGTTCAACAATGGCAAGAATAAATTAATAAGTGTGCTGAATGAGAACAATCAAATTGTTGAAAGCTGGGCGATCGAAGGGGGGGGTGATACTTTGCATTATATGGCCAGGGCGTATGATTCGTTGGGAAGATTAGTGCAGATTGAGTATATACTTAAAAAGGGGATGTATGTACAAATCTTTAATATTGGCAGTTTGGAAAGACCTGGTGCATTTAAGAAAGCCATCTTTAAATATGCCTATAATGATCAAAATCTCCCATCACAACTGATGGTGTATGCGGGAGATAAGTTGCATCCCAATGATGATTATGAATATTACAGGGAAAGGTATGTTTATAACGAGCAAAAACAATTGGTAGAAATCCTTATATGCATGCGGGAAAGTATTCAGGGTGCTTTATCAAAGACTTTCTCAGATGCACAGTGCAGCTACAGGGTACAAAATTTCTACAATATGCAGGGGCTCATGATTAAATCGGACTTTTATTCACCTGATTATGTCCCTATTGCTGGTGCGGTGGGTAATAAAAAACCCAAGGGCTTTTTTATGTGGATCTTCACCGATGATGGAAAACTTCTGGAATATCAAAGTTATGATGCAATGGGTAAATTGCAAACAAAGCATGTTAATGTTCTCGACTCAAAAGGTAACGTCAATCAAAGCATCTATTATGATAATTACGGCACCATAACTTCAAAAATTATCCAGGCCTTTAATGAACGTAATCAGTTGGTAATGAAAGTTGCCTATAATGCAGATAATACGATCCAATCGATGTATGGATTCAAATATGATGACAGAGGGACCAAAGTGGAGATTACTGAATACGATACATCCTCTCAAAAACCATTAAAAGTCTATAAATTAACATATCTATAACCAAACACCATGAAAAAAGATTATTTTCTTATTATACTGTTCCTATGCACCCATCCTGCAATATTGGGTCAGAAAATAAATTTTCCATCAGATACTATTTTTAACAGCGTGAGAATCACTACAACCAACTGGAATGAAATTAAAGCACCCCGATTAATATTAGATACACAAAAGAATTCTATTTTGCTTATTGACAAATACGATGAAGAATCAACTTATCAGCTTGGACAAATATACAGCATTGAAGAACAGCATGGCAACAGGTCCTGGCTTTTTGGCGTTACAGGTGCAGTTGCCGGCTTTTTTATTTCTTACGCAATAGCATTTCTTAATGACGATCCTGATGATTATACCGATGGACTGAGTTCAGGAGCAATCAGTGCAATCATCATCGGGGGGACTGGAATTTGCTTTTCGATCGGATTCCTGGCAGGAAAATCAAGCAAAAAATACAGAAAAATATATATTGATGGAGCGTTCCTGACGTATTGAAACAGCAGGTATCACGCGTATCTGCACGTCCGGCAGGCGGGGGTTTGCAGAAGAGGTTCTCGCAGCTATACGCAGATTTAATACACGCAGATTAA
>DIAS01000071.1:553-824 GCA_002415855.1 Bacteroidales bacterium UBA5072 | reverse complement strand
AACGCGGAAAGTTTCTCGCAGCTATGCGCAGATTTAATACACGCAGATTAACGCGGAAAGTTTCTCGCAGATATACGCAGATTTAGTACACGCAGATTAACGCGGAAAGTTTCTCGCAGATATACGCAGATTTAGTACACGCAGATTAATGCGAAAGGCTTCTCGCAGATATACGCAGATTTAATACACGCAGATTAACGCGGAAAGTTTCTCGCAGATTTTGCAGATTATTTCTCGCAGATATAAGCAGATTTAATACACGCAGATTAAC
>DIAS01000071.1:0-254 GCA_002415855.1 Bacteroidales bacterium UBA5072 | reverse complement strand
CACGCAGATTAACGCGGAAAGTTTCACGCAGATTACGGATTATGGCCTGACAATCAATCGTTTCACAACATTTTTCACATTCTGGAAAACAAGTTCCCTGGTCCAAAGGAGCGGGTCGTTTGTCCAGCGTTGCGGATGAATGGTGATTATTATCTGGGAGGGAAGAATGCCATTACTGACTGCTGCAATTATATCATTAGTGGAATGGAATGGTTGTGAGGGTTGTGAGGGTTGTGAGGGTTGTGGTGGTTGTG
>DIAS01000137.1 GCA_002415855.1 Bacteroidales bacterium UBA5072 | reverse complement strand
AAAAGTTACTCTCATGACGGACACCCACCATAAACCTGTTACCGGCAGGCAAATATCCGATCAGGGTTAGACCGAGCCTCCCGTATAAAGCATCACTTCCCATCCAGGTATCACTGTAAGTTCCCGATAGTCCGAAAAATACACCCCGTGTGGGGGTAAAAACGTTATTCCTCGAATCCAGCTCAAGTTTCAGGGAAACTTCACTCAGCGTGGATTCGAACTCGATACTGTCGAATTCAGGGATGTCAATCGGTATTTCAAAAGTATTGTTTGTTTTTAACAGCAGATAGCTGCCTCCAATAAAAAAATCCGACCGTGCCACCCTGAATTTGATCTGCTGCAGTAAAAACCAGGCATCAAGATTCAGGTTGACCGGTTCATCACCCAGTAGAATGTTGTTACCGGATCCGTAAAAATCAAGATTGGCATATAGTTTTGCTGCAGCACCCAAATACCTGATTCTGTCATCCTTCCAGAATCCTGCATGAAAGGCTCCTGCCGCCCAGGTCCCGTTCTGGGTCCCTCCCCCCAAAGCTCCCGTCATACTTGGAGGACCGTGTTTGTCGGAATAGGATGAATGAAAGAACACGGCTGCTGCTGCTACGCCATAGCCAACTGCAGGTTCCGTAATGATCGTCGGTACCAGCAGGAGTCCTTTCTTGTTGATCAACCAGTCGCTGATGTCCAATGCATGGTCCAGGCTATCCCGAAACGCCGAAAAGGATTGTTTCTTTTCCTGCGCCACAACATTCAGGCCGGAGGAAACAAAAAGGGCGAGGAACAGCATGTAAGCAGGTTTTGTCATTATGTCGGATTTTTTGTATCTTTTACCCAAATATAACTTATTCTAACCTTATTCAATTGGGATATGATTCGAAAAAGATGCTGCATTCAGTGTATGCTGGCGTTTTTCATGGTAATGCCGGTATTCAGCCAGGAAGAACCCGCCGATTCACTGTATTCCATTTCGGATACTTTGGATAATGATTTCGGCCTGTTCACGAACTCAGAGGTACTTGACCTTTCGCTGTGGTTCGATATAACCCAGTATACCAGGAAAAAGCCGAAGGAACAATACCTCGACGCTGTTCTAACTTACTACCTTACACCCGAGGATTCCATTAACAAGAAGATCAGGCTGAAGTCGCGCGGTGAATTCCGGAATGGCTTCTGTGACTTTCCGCCGGTGGTACTGAATTTCAAAAAAACTGAATTCCAGAAAGATGATTTGAACCAACTGGAAAAGGTGAAGCTGGTAACACACTGTAAATCAGGAAATGAAGATTATCTTTTCAGGGAATACCTGGTATACCGGTTGTATAACGAACTCACCGAGAACAGTTTCAGGGTAAGATTGCTGCGGATCACTTATCACAACACCTACAAAGCCAAAAAGCCCATTCAGACTTATGCTTTCTTTATTGAGCCCACCGATTTCATGGCAAAAAGGCTGAATTGCATGCCGATAGAATCTGTAAATCTTTCCCAGAAGAATATCCTGCCGGAAATGATGGACAGAATGGCCGTTTTTAATTACATGATCGGGAATACGGACTGGTCGGTCCCCAATCAGCACAACTGCAAGATCCTGATGCAGCAGTTTTCGGAGAGACCCGATTTAGGCATGATCGTTCCGTATGATTTTGACTATTCGGGGATCGTGAATACGGATTATGCCATTCCACATGAGTCGCTGGGCATCGAATCGGTGCGTGAACGGATTTACCTGGGGAGATGCAGGACCGAAGAGGAATTCCAGAAAACCCTCAAAGAGTTCTCCGACAAAAAAGATGCCTTTTACAAGGTAATCGGGGATTTCAGCCTGATCAGCGAAAAATCAAAAAAAGACATGGTCCGTTACCTCGATGAATTCTTCAATGGGTTCGACAACCGGAACAGCATTGTAAATGAGCTTCTTCATGACTGTAAAGATTATTAAACCTCAGAACCTTGCTTGATATGATTGCAGATACGTTTGCTTTTGACCAGGACCCTTTATGGGGAGTTCTGGTACGTTTTTCCTCAACGCTGCTGGTACTTTTTGTCCTCATAAGACTTATCTATTACCATTATACGAAAAGGGGAAGAAAAGTATTCTCATTTTACCAGATGGGAATAATGATCTTTCTGGTTTGTGTCCTGCTGAAAACGGTTGAGATCCAACTGGGTATAGCCCTCGGACTTTTTGCCATTTTCGCCATCCTGCGCTTCAGATCGAGGAATTTGTCGCTCAGGGACATGACATACTTTTTCACGGTGATCGGTGTTTCAGTGATCAATGCCATGGCAACTTTTTACAACCCGGTTCGCGGGATGATCCTGATCAACAGCATCATTGTCCTTTCGATTTTCCTTCTCGAAGTCTTTTTCAACAAAAGGGAATACGACAGCACCACCCTTATTTACGACCGGTTGGAGCTGTTAAGTCCGGACAAATCGCAGGAGCTTCTGATGGACATTTCATCGCGTACTGGCCTGAAAGTTGAATATGTAAATGTAAGGGAAATCAACCTGTTAAAGGGCAATGCCGAACTGGAGATTTTTTACAAAGGCGCTGCTTCCGGACTCTAGATTCTATTGCCGAAAATAAACATCTTCAGTAAGGTCCGCCATGTGCCATAAGTCCCTTCTGACGGGAGTCCTGTTTTTGATTTTCTTGCTTGGCCAAACCTTCGTGGCTGAAGCGCAGGATAACCATTACTGGGCGCAACAATACGGGGCAACGGGCACACTCATGGGGGGTGCCATGATTGGCGCTGTCAGCGATAATGCAGCAGTATATTACAACCCTGGGGCGCTTGCATTTATCAACAACCCAAGCCTTTCCGTGGACGCCAACGTTTACCGGATGGATAAAATCGTCATTACCGACGGGGCAGGCAAGGATATGAACCTGAACTCAGCCCAGCTGAGTGTTTATCCGCAGATCATTGCCGGAATGGTAAACCTGTTAAAGAAAAGCAGGTTCAGATTTTCGTACACCATGCTTACCCGGAATCATGGAAATGTGCTGATGAACGCCCGGTATACCGCCGGTGCTTCTGCTGACGGAACTTCCTCACCTACCAGTTTTATTGGTGTTTTCGATTATGTTAACCAGCTGAATGAGCAGTGGTTCGGCATGGGTGTCGGATACGGTCTGTCGGAAAAACTGGGCGTAGGAGCAACCTTTTATGCAAGTTACCGGGGACAAAGCTACCAGCTGACCAATTACGTGCAGGAGGTAAAACAGGTTGATACACACAGTGTTTTCAGCACCACCACCCATGATGAAGCCATCAAGTATAACACTTTCAGGCTGCTGGTTAAGATGGGATTATCCTATCACACAGGGCCCTGGAAACTCGGATTGACGCTCACCACCCCATCCGTTCCGCAATACGGCAAGGGGAGCGTCCAGCGGCAGAATTCGGTCATCACGGTTTCGGAAGATGCAGCCGATATGAAAGACAACTTCCTCATCATGGATAAAAAAACCGATGTGAAGGCTACCTACAGGCATCCCATTGCCATTGGCCTTGGCGCTGAGTTCCAGACGGACAGGACCAGGGTTGCGATTTCAGCTGAGTACTTTTTCAGGACAGGCACGTATCACCTGGTAGAACCGGATGCCACTCCCTTTGTATACCCTCCTTCATACCTCGACTCAGCGAGTTACGAACCGATGATCGACAATTTCCTGCATGTGGAAATGGCGACCAAACCAGTACTGAATGTGGGCATTGGATTCAGCCAGGAGATCTATAAAAGACTGACCCTGCTGTTGGGAGCATACACCGATCTCAGCAGCTATGAGGAGCCTGACGAGGCGGATGAATTGCTGCATGGATTCGGGGGTACTGATGTATATCATTTTTCGGGCGGGTTATCCTATAGCCGGCAAAAACAAGCCATCACCCTGGGATTTTCCTATGCCTTTTCGCCGGGGAAAAAAGTTCCTCCCTATACCATCATTAATCAAACACCCGACTTTACTGAAAACGCCGTGATATCTTCACACAGCTTTGCCATTGTGCTGGGGTATACCTATTTTTTTACAAAATTCAGTGAATAGAAAAACCTGCACCAGAACTGTCAATACCGCAGGACGTCGGGTTTTACAATATCGTATTCGCGGATTACATCAGGAACGCTGGTGCTGACTCCGGCTGCGAAGTGTGCATCTTTTAAAGGGTTTCCGGTGTAATAACCTACCCGGAGTATAATGGTCCGGAAGGCCAGGTTCTCATTCCGGATGCGGACACCTGCACCCATTACGGAAAAAAAGTTCTCCTTCGAGAACAATTCCGGACCCCCGCTGATAAAGGCCGCATCATAAAATAAATTGGGAGAGAACCGGAAGCCCAGCAAGCTGCCCCTGAGAAAGGTCACCAGCTCAAAACGCCAGATCAGTCTTTGGTCTCCTCTTATGCCTGAATTGGATATTCCCCTTACCTCTCTCCCGAGATTCAGGATCTCAAACGGATAACGCCCGATGCCTTTGGTGTAATTCAAACGGGTGATCAACCGGTAATCGAATATGTTCGTTTTAAAAAGAGGGGAGTAATACGTGAAGCCGACCCGGAACAAGCCAAGCGTCAGATCGTTCCGGTAAATGTGTCCGCCAAATTCAATGCCTCCTGCATAATAACCGGTCCTGTATTTGTTGGCAGCCTTCAGCGACAAGGCAAGATAAGGTGCATGAAAAAACTCGGTGAACTGGTATCCATAGGTAAACTCAATAGCGTATCCAAAATCAATGTCCTCCACCATGCCATAACCCAGCAACATGCGTTCCTTATAATGGTCAGTCTTTAAAAGGGTTACAGAGCCTATCAGCAGATTGGTGTTAAAAAACTGCTGGTTGGAATCTGCCTCCACTACTGGACGTTTGGTGTAATAGGTAGCCATATATCTGGCCTTAAGGACGATCCTTTCACGGCTCACTTTATCCAGCAGGAAGGAACGGCCGATCCATTGGTCAAAGTAATCCTTGGTATACGGCACGTTGATCACAACACTATCCTCACCCTGTATAGTAATGGATGTTTTTTGCTGAAACAGCTCAATCCCTCCGCCATATTTTGTTTCGGGCGTAAGGAATTCCCTTTCCACGGTAATTCGGGCTAGATCTTCGATGTCGTCGGTTTTGTAAAGTATTCTGGTATTGATAAAAGATCCCCAAAGATTGTTGAATATCAATTCCCCGGTATATCCGAAAGCCGGCTTCTTGCTGCTGTTATACCGGAAGGTGTTGGTAAATTCGTGTCCTGTTCCTGCCATGTTGATGTCATTGATCCCTACGGCATAATCAGTAATTCCGCCAATGCCCAAACCGATCGTGAACGGGAAAATGTCCTTTACAACAACCAGTATGTTGACCAGGTCGGGATTGAGGCTATCCATTGCGGTAAAGATCCTGGCATCTTCGATATAACTGAGTGAGCGCAGATAATATTCATTGTCGGCAAGTGTATAGGCACCCAGAAGATCACCCTCGTGTATGGTTAGGTTTTTCCTGATGATGTTGTGCCTGGTATCCTTGTGGAGTTTATTCAGGGTTGCTGCATAACCCTTGTTGGCATGAACATAGGGGTCATTGACATTCCCGTCAATGATATCTACAGAGATAATGTCTATCCTGCCAATCGTCTTGTTTTCAAATTCAGGATGATAGTTCTCGGTTTTCTGTTCATCCGGCGAAGTTGTTGTATCATGCTGTTCCCGGATCATGGCATCATAAATACCTCTCAGGAAGAGGTTATTCTTGCTTTTGTCCTTGAAATTGCCATAAAAATCATCCGAACGGTATTCCCTGTCCTTTTTAACTTTATAACGAAGATTGCCAGGTAACAGGATGACGGTATCCGCCGGAAATCTCAGGACGGAATCTCCCATCACAACCATATAGCCCCTTGGTACCAATACCGAATCACCAACAGGGGCTGGCTCCTGTGCATTAACGATAGAAAAGGGAAGCCAGGGGAAAAACAGCAGCGTTACTATGAAAGGGCACTGTTGTATTTTCATTGACAGCTTACTCAAAAGTAAACTAGATCGGCATGAAAGGCTTATATTACTCAATTATGAAATACAGGGCTCCTGTAAAATCTCCCTGCACCATGAAACACGTGGAGGTTATTCCGTAACCTGCTCCGCTGGTGCCGGCCTCGAAGTAAGCTCCCGTGTAATACAAAGGCATCAGCAACCTCGCCTGCATTCTGAAACCCAGCCAATCTGTCAGCAGTATTTTCAAACCTCCCTGTATATTGATTGCAAAGAGCGATTCATTGCCATAATTTTCCGAAGGTGTACCATAATGGACCCACCCCAGCGCACCGCCATAAAATGGCATGAATCTATCCCCCAGCCACTGTGATCCGGTCACGCCGAACATATAATAATCCACATTCACGGGAGTCCTGTTTGTAATGCTTTCCCCTACGTCGAGGCTGAGCTCTGAGTTCATATGATTATAGGAGAATTCGAGCTGGGCTGTTGCGTCATAGCCGAAGCTTATCGCTCCGCCAAAGTTCATCCCATCGTCAACACGGAGATATCCACTGCTGGTAGATACTTTGCCTCCTGTTTCATACCCGGCATAAGGGGTAATTTCCAGATGTTGAGCTTTCAGACGGACAGACACAGCCAGTGTTATAACAATGGTAATTATGCTGATAATACTGATTTTGTAATTTTTCATCCTGCAATTTTTTTTGGAAGGGTTAAATAATCATCAGGGAACAAGCACGAACCCCAGGTTAAAGGAAATGTAGGACTGCTGACCCAGATCCCGTGCCTTGACACCGTAATTATACCGCACACTGGCGGAAATCCTGGTTGATTCGCCGACAGGAATGAGAATACCCAGTTCCGGTGATACCGAGAAATGCCAGGCGTCAGTTTTCAGTGAATACAAACCGATATCGGTACGCCGGACGTTATAAATAACACCCATGCCGACTCCCAAATAGGGCCGGAATCCGCCCTGGGCACCAAACATGTACATGCCCCTAACGAGCATCGGGAATTCGTTCTGATAACGGAACTGGTTGCCGGTAATGGTGACATTGTCATTTACATAGGTCTCGTTCCGGAGTTCAATGTTGAAAACATTCCAGCCAAACAGCCAACCTACAGCCAACTTGGGAGTTAGTTCGTGCAAACCTTCATAATTAATGCCCCGGTAGCTTCCGGCATCGATATAATCCTGTGTACCCCCTGTGGGAACAGACATGCTGTAGGAAAGTCCCTGATATGTGTAACCGTCCTGCGCAAAGGTCATAACCGGCAAGAGTAGGGTCAGGCTGATGATTATGTGCTTAAGTCTCATTTTCATTTGCTATAAAGATTATTCCGGATTATTCAAAGTTTTCAACAGGTAAGGGGATTGTGCAAAACACTGGTCAATCCCCTTCGAAAGACGGGCCTGGGTTCCTGATTGCGATTCCGCCATCACACCGTTAGCAATGCCTGCCCAGATAACCGGAATTTCCTCAACATCGGGATCTATACGGGCAACATCTACCATTTCCATGAGCAGTGTACCTGACTGATAAGTATAATAGGATCCGTACGGATACCAGGGATAGTAATAGGAATAGGGATCAGCGGCATCATCAGCTGCAGCAGAAGAGACATGAACAGAACCGGTTTTGGAGGAAGCATAAGGATAATATCCCCAGTACCAGCCCCAGTAAGGATACCAATAATAAACCTCGTGCTCGCTCGATATGGCTGAAACCGTAATAGCCACATCGGCAGCATTTGCATCGGGATCAGTCTCTTCGACAAAGCCCATTTTTAACATATTGAGTCGTACCTGCTCCAGCACAAAATCATCATAGCTTCTGCTGATGTTGTCCTCGTCATACTCTCCGATAATGTGGACAATGGTATCAACTACCGTAAAGGTCCTCAGCTCCTCAAAATTGTTTTCACCGGTTTCGGGAGAGTAGTATGCTTTATCATAAAGGGTGGCGGCAACATCAAGGTCCTCCACCAGTAAGTCATCAACCGGGTAACAGGAGGAAAATCCTGCGGTTACGATGATCAGCGGCAAGATTACATTTTTCAGTTTAAAGTTCATAAGCGATGGTTATTATACAGTAAAGGCTATGTGTAATATTATTCATTCATAGAAAAAATAAGGCGGTAAAGATAGGTATTATTTGTTATAACCAATATAATGTGCGGGGACATCATTTTTGATAATTGACCGTTGGGCTGCCTGAGGAATGCAACAAAGGTGCATCCGCGTGATGATGAGAATAAATCTTCTTATCTTTGAAATAATAATACCATGCTGCGGATGATTAGAAAGCTCTTGACCGGAACCGGTATCATTTTAACGGCCATTTTAAGTTTATTCCGGGTGCTATTGTTTACTGAACCGGCCGGTGCGCAGGCAGGAAGGTACTGGGACCAGAACCTGAACTCGGAGGCTGCCCTGCTTTCAGGTGCGGTTGTTGCCGGTGAAGGCGGAATTGCAGCCATCTATTATAATCCGGCCACCATTTCGGAAATGACCAGGAACAACCTCTCTCTTTCGGCGAATTTGTTCTCGGTATCGTTCTTTAAAGCCGGGAATGCTCTCGGAACTGATTTTCCGGCAGACCGCACACAACTGGATGTCTACCCGAGGATTATTACCCTGACGATTAATCCAAAGAAAAAGCCCGATCTTACCATTGAAATGGCCTATTTCACAAAAACCGATGATTACATGCAGATCAACCAGGGTACTTCGCTTGCCGGCGATATTATCACCGCAAACCCAGGTGATGAGCAATATACAGCCGAATATTATCTGCGTTCAAAGTTCCAGGATTATTACGGAGGTGCAGGTTTCGGTTATAAATTATCCGATGCACTGGCCCTTGGATTCTCAGCGATGGTCACTTACAAAGATGATCAGTTTTATAACCTCGTCAATACCCAGGCGTTCACGGAAGCAGAACCGGTTGAGCAATACGTGTCGGATGCTTCCTACCACCTCAAGTACAATATGTATGACGTACGCCTGGTTACCAAGCTGGGATTCCACCTGCGAAAAAACCTGTGGACAATCGGCGCCAATATCAGCTTTCCCTCCGTAAAAATCTTTGGCGACGGCACCGTGGTTAAGCAATATTCCTACACGAATATTCATAAGGAGCCCGGTAATCCGGAAGTATCCAACGCCTATTATGGCGGTCGCCAGCGGCATTGCACCTCACATTTCAAGGATCCTTTATCGGTAGCAGCAGGTGCCAACTATTATACACCATCGGGGAATGCTGTCCTGCTGATTACTGCGGAATATTTTTTCGGGATACCTGCTTATGATTACATAGAGGCCAAACCTGATCCGGCCGATAATGGATACAACTATACACCTGTTGCTGCCGATGAATGGCTTACGGTCAATACCCGTCAAAAACCGGTATTTAATGCAGGTGTCGCCTATAAGCAGCAACTCACCGGTGATCTGATGTTCTCAGGCGGATTTCGCACGGATTTTAATTACCTCGACCAGGTTGAGGATCGTGATATTATGGTTTACAACAGAAAATCATTCTATGCCTTTCATGTGTATCACATAAACTACGGGTTGGGTTACCGTTTCAGCAGGGGCTCGATCACGCTGGGCATGCAGTTTTCGCACGGCCGGGCAAATGATCAGCCGCAAGTCGTCAACCTGACAGAACCGGTGGAATACATCAGTGATGCCCAGATGCCCTTGACAGGGGTCATCAACAACAATGTCAGAATCCGGTACAACGATATTTCGGTGTACTTCGGATTTATGTTCAACTTTCTGAAGGATGCACCCAGATAAAGAATAGCTATTGTCCTTAAAAGGCTTCTGCAAAGTTGATGTAAAAGCCATTGACTCCGTTCGGGCCAAAACCCCAGTCAAACCGCAGGTTGGTATTGTGGGCGCTGTCGACTTTGAGCCGCAGCCCCAAACCGTAAGAAAGCCAGAATCCATCAAATGACAGGTCGGAGTAACTCTCGGCAACGCGTCCGGTCCCGATCCAGGTTGTGACACCGATTATTTTCCATATCGGCATGCGGTATTCCATCTGGCAATCCACCAGGACATTATCGCGCAATGCCCCTTTGTAATAGCCGCGCATCTGATCCTCTCCCCCAAGCTGGGCCAGCTCATAGAAGGGGACATCACCGGTACGGAGCGAAGTGGTGGCCTGAAAGGCGATCACATGTTTGTACCAGGGGTTGATATAGGTTCTCAGATCGAGGTTGTAGCTCGAATAAAGGTAGGGATTGCCCATCCACGAGGGGAATGTCATGGTTTTTAGGGCAACGTAATATCCCTTGTAGGCATTGTAACGGTTGTCGCGGCTGTCGTAAACGGCTGCAAAACCGAGCCCTGTGCTGGTACCTCCATCCACGCCCAGTACGTTGTCCTCCACCAGGAAGCTGGTGCTGTCGTATTCAATATCTGTGTAATTGGTGAGGTCAACCCCAATACCAAGGTACAGATTTTTCACAGCCTGTATCAGCCCATAGTTCACAAATTTCAACCGTGTGGTGGAGACCTCTTCGACATCGTCAATGGAAACATCATTGCCGATCCCGAGCATATATTCCGGCTGCTGTTTGTAATTGATATAACCGGTAACCATGTACCTTCCATTGTGCCAGTTCAGCTCCGTGGCAACGGAAACGTTAATCCTTCCCAGAGTTGAAAAGGTAGCAACCTCCGATATCTTAGAGGCTGATGAAATGGTGTCATTCTTGGAAAGGTCGATCAGGTTGAATTTGGCCAGTCCAAAGGTGTGTCCTGCCTCGGTAGAATAGGAATAAAGCGGCACAGGTATGATTTTAAACAGACGCTCCATTTTTGCATTGGTAGCTTCGAATTTGGAAAGGGTATCGGCAGAAACTTTGGTTGTATCCTGAATGGCAAATGATCTGAATGAACAAAGCAGGAGGATGAGGAAAACAAGTCGGAATTTATTCATAACCATATTTTAATTAGTTAAAGGGTAATTCATAAAAGTAAAAATAATAAATTTCTATTCGTAATTGGGTTCCTTTCGGTCCCGGCGATACATGATCCGTTGGATTGACAAGGACGGGCTGGGGTTGCAATAGCCTTTGGAATAAGCGCTTAAGTGACCAACGAGCATGATTTAGGTTTAATTTGGTTACAAATTTTTATAAAAATTACTTATTAGTAAGTATTTTTCAAGATTCCATATATCGGCAACTTTATCATATAATAATTGTGACATTCTCCCCGACTTCGGGAAAAAGCCTTTGGTTCAAATAGGGAAGGTAAGAGATATTGTCAGGTATTTCCTGTTTTATCAATAAATGGTTACTTTTGACAGGATTCTAATTTATTTCATATATTCATGTTGATGAAAATCTCAATCAGTGCATACATCCTTTGTGTGTTCATGATAGGCCCGGTATTTGGACAGGTATACACCAACAAAGTAGTGGGTGCAAAGAATGAAGCTTATGTTGACAGTCTGAAAACCAAAGAATATCCTTATGCCCTGCCGATTCTCGGGGCCAAAGCCGCTGCCAGGGGATATGATCTGCCCTATCCGGCCGGACTGGGATTAAATTACCTTTGGCAAGAATCAGATCTGATCATCGAGGATCTGTTTGTGGGCTTTAATAACGGGCCCATGTACGATCTGGGGGAGATCGTCCGTTTTGACGATGCAACATCCAGGGCCTCGGCAATTAATATCAGGCCCGATATCTGGATACTGCCTTTCTTAAATGTATATGCCATTTTCACCCAGGCCAAAACATCCACCGAGATCAGTGCCGGGTTGTGGTTGCCTGATACATCGAATGTCTGGAGCGAGGTCACGGACTTTTCCTCGAAAGCTGAATTTGATGCTACAGGAATTGGTTTCGGCATGACCCCTACCATGGGTGTTGGCGGAGGCTGGCTGGCACTCGATATGAACGTCACCTGGCAAAG
>DIAS01000078.1:30663-65808 GCA_002415855.1 Bacteroidales bacterium UBA5072 | reverse complement strand
TGTTTAATAATCCCGAGTTACTGCCCTTTGACGATTCCTGGAGCAATGACGCCAGGGCAGATTATGTGCTTTCTGTTTGTGGTTCCACCGACATCGATGGGGATGGTTATTCCCCGGCAGAGGGAGATTGTAATGATATGGATCCTTTAATTCACCCGGGAGCATCTGAGATATGCGGAGACGGCATTGATCAGAACTGTAACGGAAGCGATGCCGCTTGCGATGACGCTGATGAAGACGGCTATACTGTTGCAGAAGGTGACTGCGATAACCATGATCCTAAAGTATTTCCTGGTGCTGTTGAGGCATGTGACGGAAAGGACAATGACTGCGACGGGACTGTTGATGAAGGTACACCGGGATCAACCTGGTTCCGGGATGCCGATGGAGATGGCTTTGGAAATCCTGAAATATACGAGGAATCATGCGCAGCTCCTGCAGGGTATGTTGACAATGACCTGGATTGCAACGACGGAAGTTCTGCCGTATATCCTGAAGCACCCGAGATTTGCGGGGATGGTATTGATCAGGATTGTAATGGTGAGGATTTGCTGTGTCCTGAGGATATCGATGATGATGGTGATGAATATTCCGAGAACCAGGGTGATTGCGATGACACGGATGCTTTCATTCACCCCGGTGCAACTGAGAAGTGTGGCGATGACATTGATCAGGATTGCAATGGCGGTGATTTGGTCTGCGATCCAAACATAGGCTGGCAGCCCGGAGAACCCTGGATTGATCCGCAGGATGGACATCCATACCAGACTATCACAATTGGAACACAAGTGTGGATGGCTGAAAACCTTCAGGCAGCAAAATACAACGATGGTACATCCATACCACTTGTAACAGATAATAACACGTGGACCAGCCTGACAACACCCGGGTATTGTTATTACAATAATGATCAGTCTACTTATGGGAATACTTACGGGCCATTATATAATTACTACACTGTAAATATGGGTAATTTGTGCCCATCAGGTTGGCATGTGCCAAACACGGATGAATGGCTTATGATGGCAGGGGTATTTGGCGGTATTGAAACGGCCGGTGGAAAACTAAAGGAAATGGGCACAGCTCATTGGATAGAACCTAATACAGGTGCTACCAATGAAATCGGTTATAATGCACTTCCCGGAGGATACAGATTCTTTGAAAATGGTAATTTCTTTGATGTCGGAATTTACGGCATTTGGTGGTCATCTGCAGAATTTGATGCAAATCATTCGGTATATATACATATGCATTATAACGATGTGAAACTTAATTTCAGTCATGCGGATCCTAAAAGCAATGGTTTCTCAGTTCGTTGTATTAAAGACTGAGTATTCCCGGATACCCTTCGGCTGCGCTCAGGGTGACCGTTGGACTGAGCGTAGTCGAGGCTTTTAGGGCCGACCAACCATGTAAGATATTTTATCAACTAAAAAGCCGAAATCTTTTAAATCATAAACTATGAAATACCTCCTTATCCTATTGATTGATTCAGTTGCATGTCTTACCTGTATTGCGCAAACCAACTCTCCCGCTGTGATCATTACTTCGGGAACACACACGGCAGGTGAAGACGCAAGCCTCAGCTGGACGATCGGCGAAAGCCTCATCGAAAGCTTCGGCAAAGAAGACCTGTTGCTGCTTCAAGGCTTTCAGGAAGTTGAAGACTTCACTGCAGCCATTCCGGATGATTCATTTGATGATGCAGGGGTGCTGGTTTTTCCCACCAAAACACCTGATGTCGTCCATGTTGTCATTTCCGGATCTTACACAGAAACCCTGAAAGGCGAATTTATCGATATGAGCGGCAGACTGGTGCTGCATGTCAGGCTCGATGCCCTTCATAACGAGATAAACCTTGCGGATTTCAGCTATGGCATTTACCTGTTGAGGATCTCCTCGGGAGACAAACAGGTAACCGAGACCAAAATAATAAGGGACAAAAGCCCCGAACCATGAAAAGGACCGCCATATTGCTTGTAATGCTGCTGACAGCAGCGTTTACAATTACCGCCCAGCCCCCGCAGGCTTTCAAATACAAGGCAATAGCACGCGACAAGTACGGCAGGCTGCTGGTGAACCAGCAGGTAGCCATGCGCATCAGCATATTGCAGGGAAATGAAACCGGAATAGCGGTGTATGTTGAGACACACACCCCTTACAGCAACACTTTTGGTATAATCGACCTGGACATTGGCAGGGGTACGCCGGAACTGGGCACAATGGCTGCCATTGACTGGGGCGCCTCGGACTATTTCATCAAAATTGAAATGGATCCGAAATGCAAGCCCAAAAAGGAATACACTGTAATCGGCACCAGCCAGTTGCTGTCGGTTCCCTATGCCCTGTATGCCGGACACGTTCAAAACAGCGGGGACAACGATGCCGATCCCCTCAATGAATTCAAGATGATGATGCCGATCCGGAAAATGAGATCCAGGATTTACAGCTGGTGGACAACAAACTGACAATTACAAAAACGGAACAGCTGCTGAGATAGATTTGGGCGTTTTCGTTGACAACACGGACAACCAGCAGCTAACCTTAACAGGGCAGGAGCTTGCCATCCAGAATGGAAATACGGTCATTTTACCCGATAAAGTAAATGATGCCGATGCTGATCCCACCAATGAAATTCAGGCCATTTCAATAACAGGCCATGAATTGACTATAGCAGAAGGGAATACCATAACACTTCCCGATGAGGTGAATGATGCGGATCATGATCCTGGAAATGAGCTGCAAATGCTCAGCATTGGGCATGATACCATTTATTTAAGAGGTGGGGGATTTGTGAAGATGCCTGCAACGATTACAACAGGTGGTCAATACTATTATCTTGATAAAGACGGTGATGGATATGGTAATCGGTTTGTGCCGGTGTAGGTACCAACAGGAGTGAACGAACCGGAGGGATTCGTTACTGATGCAGCAGATTGTGATGATGGTAATGTAGCCATAAATCCAGCTTCAACTGAAATTATGGGAGATGGATATGATAATAACTGTGACGGGGTGACCGATGAGTATCCACACCCGGAATTAAATTACACTGGTACCTGGTACGTTTCACCATCATTGATATGCCGGTTGGTTGTCGTATTAGTGACATAACTTATTTCATGGTTGAGCAAATTAATGGAAACATAAGGTTCTTTATTCCAAACCTTACTCAACCTGTATCCGGCCTGATTGCAAATGGACATGATATCAGTCTTACGGGTTATTACTATCAAGATTGTCCCGGTTCTGTAACAATTACAGGAACTTTCTCGGATTTAGACAATTTCACTGGCAGTATTGCTTACAATTCAAACAGCTGTTCCTGTAACGGTAATTCTGAATTTAGCGCAGTTCGATCAACTGATACCGATCAGGATGGTTACTTTTCTCCAGTTGATTGTAATGATGTTGATGCCACCATTCACCCGAATGCAATAGAAGTCTGTGGCGATGGCATTGACCAGGATTGCAACGGGAGTGACCTTGATTGTATCATTGATGGGGATGGTAACATTTATAAAACTGTTACCATTGACTCTCAAACCTGGTTGGCGGAAAACCTTAAGACTACCAAATATAACGATGGCACAGAAATTCCTTTGGTAACAGATGACAATACCTGGTACAATTTATTAACGCCGACTTATTGCTGGTACAACAACGATGAAAACGCCAGTAAAAACATTTATGGAGCTTTGTATAACTGGTACACCGTTGAAACAGGCAAGCTTTGCCCCGCAGGCTGGCATGTGCCAACGGATGATGAGTGGACAGCCATGGAAAACTACCTGATAGCAAATGGGTTTAATTACGATGGTTCAGTAGATAATGACGGTGACAGGTCTACTTTGAACAAAATTGCCAAGTCACTTGCTGTTAATACAAATTGGCTGCCAGACAACTTTCCCGGCAATGCAGGAAATCCTTCCTATCCTGAAAAATTCAATACAACAGGCTTTTCAGGTCTTCCTGCGGGACGCCGTACTTACTCCGGGCCATTCTGGAATATTGGAGTCGAAGGTTGCTGGTGGACATCGACAGCAGCGCCATTTAGTCTTGCCATAATGAGATTTTTGAGAAACAGTGATTCTGGTTTAAATAAGGGCGAGAATGCTAAGGTAAATGGCTTTTCCATCAGATGCATGAGGGATCATTAGACCTGCGAAACCAGCAACCAATACCATTGACTTCGGTGCATGATTAGATGATAATTATTGCCACGCCATACAAGGCGTGGCAATTGATGTGGTAAACATTTTATCAATCACATGCTAACGTAATACCACTCCCCGCTGCTCGGGATTTACAACCCCGATCATGCTTGCTATCCTCCGTCCAGGGATTTAAAAACGCCAGAGGCATCATGGTCGTCCGAAGATTGGATTGCTAACAGGAGTGGAATTTCTGGCAACGTTAATTCACTTACTTTCAATTAATTTCAATTTTCCTTTGTTGTTTCCATCAATCTGCTGCATGGACCAATTATAGGTCAACGATATTGTATTATCATGTCTGTCCGGATAAGTTACTGTTATCAACGGTCCATCCAGGGTGGTTTTTATATCAAGCTGTCTTTTAGGTTCAACGGGTAAGGTTACCCGCGCGAACGGTCCTTCCGTCCCGATGATGGACCCGTCACTGATTTTCAGCAAGGCACCTGATCCGGCAACTGTCATTTCCACATATTTTGTAGTGGTCGATCGTTGTTCAAGTCTCGAAAATACTATAGTCTCATTACTATTCACCCGGGCTTCATATATTGCACCGAGCCAGTTTCCCTTTGTAATTGCTTTTATGCTGGATAGGGTGACACACCCTTCATGCAGGATATAGGTATATCCGTAAGGTGTAAACAGCAGCTCTCCGAAATAAGCCAGGTCGGGATTACTATTGTTAAAGGTGATCAATCCAGATATTTTCATCTGCTGCAATTCGGCAGGCACTTTGGCTTTAGCGACACGCTTTCCTCCAACGACTACCTGCATTTTTTCAAGCAATGGATTTGCTGTATTAAAATCACCGGTAGTCGGATCAATAAATTCTATCGGAAAAATTTCGTATTCCTCTTTATTGCTATTCGTTGCAGGTTTTACTCGCCATACCCGCACTTCAGCAGATTTCAGTGTAATTTGTGAGAATGTTGTTCCAATGCCCGAAGGCACACCAAGGTTTATCATGGAGACAGCAGCACTTTGCTGTCCCGATAAAGGAAATCCGGTAAATAAAGCAAAAACTATTCCGGCCAGACCTGGAATTCCTTTTAAATTTCGATTCTGTAAAGATGCTTTTAAATTCATAATAAGGATGTTAGGGATCAGAACAGAAAGTATGGATGCCTTTGCATTTCAAGACAGCCTCATTGGACTATTGCTAAATATATGACAATTCAATGGTAAAGTCAAGTAACACAGATCAAAATAAAAGAAAGGCAGATGAAGGAATGCCGTCAGGCAGAATTCTTCAGAAATTCACCTGAAATCCCGCGAACATATCCAGGCTATTGCCGTTGAGATGCTGTATTTCATCGGTTAAATCATCCACGCTATAGTAATCGGGTGAAACAGATTCAACCAGGTGCGTTGTGCCGGTGTATTTTATCCCCAACCCGACGGAAAACCTTTCGGTAATTGAGAACCTGTACTCACCCAAAAAATGGTACCCAAAGGAGGGGCCATAATACACACTGGGAAGATCATACCCGGAAGAATATAAAAACAACCAGCCGCCAAAGAACAAGCCTGCACCTGCACCCAGATGGAGCTGACTGCGGTCACCCACAGGAATCAGCAACCTGGGCGTCAGAAAAATATCCCAGCGGGTGAACTCACCTTCGACCTCGCCGACGGGATCATCTTCCACTGCTTTCTGCCAGCTGACATCGGCAGATAATCCAAAATATTTTGAAAAATTGTAACCAATGGAACCTATAAATCCAAAACCGCCGCCTCCGCTGAGTGTTACTTTTTCTCCGCTATCATATTCAACTACTTCAGATTGTGCCAGGCCAATTCCGTACAGGAAACTGGCAGAAAGATAGAACCTGGTTCCTTCAATAACCCTGACTTTTTGGACAGCAGGATCTTGTGCGTTGATGGTTAATGCAAGGCCAACAAATACTGTTAAAATGAAAGGTTTTTTCATGGATGGGGATTTAGGGGTTGGTAATCCGGAACAGCATAAAGTTAACAGGTTATCACTTTAGATTGGAGAATTGATGACAATTTACATTGAAAAGATGATATAAGTTCACTGATGCATGAATTTCCAAGGCCATGTAATGGAATTACATCCTTCATTCTGTGCAATCTGAGCACCTTTTCTCTAAAACGTTCCTGTTGCCAGCATCACCAGCGTGCAATCGTGCACGATCTCAATATTGTAGCTTTCCAGCCATTCCTCAAGTTCTGAACTTCCGGTTCCGGGGTTGAAAATAACCCGTTTGGGACGCAGAGAGAGCAGGTAATCGAAGATCTCGCCCTGGTGGTGGGGGGCAAGGTACATGGTGACGGTATGGACATCCTGCAGCGCGGGCTGGCCGGTAACAATGGGAATATCCTCGATTGTTCCTTCGCGTTTGCCGACGGCGATTACCTGGTAGCCGTGCCTGACAAGATGCTTTACGGCTTTGTTGGAGAATCTTTCGGGATTCGGACTGGCTCCGAGAACTACAACGAAGCTCATGGGGTTTGATATATCAGTGCTACTGCATAAGCTGCCATACCTTTTTCTTTTCCTACAAATCCAAGCTTTTCGGTTGTGGTTGCCTTTACGGAGATGTCATTCGTACTGGTCTCCAAAGCCTCGGCCAGCCGGGTGATCATTTGCGGAATGAAATCTTTGATTTTTGGACGTTGCAGGCAAAGTGTAGAATCGATGTTACCCACCCGGTAACCGTGTTCCTTCAGCAAAGATATTGTTCTCTGAAGGAGGATCAGGCTGCTGATGTTCTTAAATTCGTCCGATGTGTCGGGGAAATGAAATCCGATATCCCGCAGGTTGGCTGCGCCAAGCAAGGCATCGCAGATTGCGTGGATAAGAACATCCCCGTCGGAATGGGCTACTGAGCCTTTTTCATGAGGCACCTCAACTCCGCCGAGGATCAGTTTTCGTCCTTCTGCAAGCTGATGCACATCATAGCCCAACCCGATACGGATATTCATAAGGGTCTTATCAAAGTTCTGAAAAATTAAGTCCCAGTGTGAAACGCATGGTATTGGCAAGGGGATTGTTCCTGCCTGATGTTGAAATCAAATAGGAAAAGTCGATGAAGAAGACATTTAGTTTCAATCCGATACCGACAGCAAAATACTTCCTGTTGCCTTTTGTCTCGTGTTCATTGAAGTAACCGGCACGCATCGCAAACTGTTGTCTGTACCAGTATTCCATTCCAATAGAATACATTATCTCGTGCATTTCCTCGGTGAAGCCATCCGGGGCATCGTAGAAGGATTGGATCCAGCTTAACGGGAGTGAGTTCGGGGGCTTCATGCCGTAATAAATGGTGTCTCCGTCGGCCGATGTTATCGGCGGTGTAGGAACCAGCAATTTGTTCAGGTCAACAGAAGCGGTAAGTGAATTGTAATCGTCAATATCAAGGGTATAACGGGCGCCAATCCTGAGATTGGCAGGAATAAACTGTTTGTCGGCCCCTTCGGTGTATGAGATCTTGGATCCCAGGTTTGAAAAATTAATACCCCAGGCCCATTCACCACCGAGCCCGGCAAGTTCTGTAGGGTGCTGGTAATAAAATCCGAGGTCAGCAGCGAAGGAATAACCGGCATTGTATTGTTGCCCTTCTATGCTTCCACCACCGGTAATATCTGAACGGATAAATCTCATTACAAGGGCTGCAGAGAAATTATCCGATAAAAGCCTTGAATAGCCTGCATCTATTGCAAACTCGTTGGGATTATAATTACCGACCAGAACGCCATCCATGTCCCTGAAGATTACCTCTCCGAGGGAAAAGTACTTCAGCGAGGCGCTGACAACCTGTTTCTTATCAAAACGGTAATAGGCTGCTAAATAGCCCAGATTAATATCATTGACAACATTCCTCAGCCAGGGTGTGTAGGCCAGGGAAACACCAAACTGTCCCTTGGCAAACGGATACTTGGCTGCATTCCAGTGCTGTGAGTTAACATCAGGTGATGTTGCCACACCCAGGTCACCCATCGCGCCACTCCTTGAATCGGGAGCGATGGTAAGAAAAGGAACCGTGGTCTGAATGGCATTCAGGGTACCCAGTACTTTATTGGTGATGGTTCCTGTATTTTGTGCGACAAGCGTTGAGATTAATCCAAAAACAATTGCAAAAAAAGCAAATAACCTTCTTAAAATCATCATTTTATTTTTTAGTGCGACAAAGTTATAATTAATTATTATAAAAAAAACGGGTAGAATGATCTCATACGCTGTTCTATATAGGTTTATGAAATTTATTCAGATTTTCTACGGATAGATGAATCGAAAGTTATAGTATTAACATCCCAAAGTAAAATTTATTGTCTGATGATCACAAGTTTCTGGAAACTCTCTGTGTATGAGCCATTACTGTCGGTTATCCGCACACGGTAAGGATAGATTCCCTGCCGCAGCGGGTTACCACTCTGGTCTTTCAGGTCCCATTCCAGGGGTGCCAGACTGAAGCCGGTAGTCGACAAGCTCTCATCAAGTATGGCAACGTTTCGCCCCGCCATGTCGTAGATGCTGATGGTAACCTGCAACACTTCATCCGGCTTGTTGTGTTCAAATGTGAACCAGGTAACTTCGGAGGCTGGGTTTGGATAATTGAAGAGATTGGCCATGATGATACTGCTGCCGGTTATTACCTGGAAGGTAATGGTAGTTTCTGAGGAGTTGTTGAAAACATCCCAGACCCTCACCGTAAGCGAGTGCCATCCTTCCGTGAGGCCGGTCATCGTGTATCTCAGGCTTCCCTGTGTGAAATTGTCGAGGTCGGCTTCAAAGTATTCATTCAGCACAACAGGATCCGCAACATTGCCATCTATGACACCGGTGATGTCGTGCCCGATCCCGTTCCCGATGGTATTGATGCCGCTCTCATCGGAAATTCTGGCATAAATGACAGGATTCTCATTGGTAATCCCCTCATTGTTAAAATATTCATCGTTGAGATACAGGGAAATGTCCGGTCCCGCAAGATCGGGTATTGCTTCAGGATTGGTACCTCCTATGATAAAATTGCTGAAACTTCCGTTGGCATCGCTGGTGGTGTCCTGTGCATAGTATACTATTTTACCGGTACCGAAACTATAGGTGATGTCTTTCGGTACCATGAAATCAAAGGAAAAACTACCATTCTTAATACTGGCTTTCCCCTTGTAAAGGAGATTTTCACGAGTGCTGAACTGCATGGTCTCTCCGCCATCATTGGCCAATGTGGTTACCACCTGGTCCTTGTCGAAGACAGAAGGGTAGATAATACCCATATAGTCCGTTATCGGCTGATGATCGATGTCTTCGAGGTGGCCTGAGACGCGGATGCGTGAGAATGCCTTCAGGGTATCCAGGGCTTCGTAAACAGATACTCCGTTCAGCGAATCGGTAACGATCGAATACTTTGGGATGGCCAGGGTCAGTGCGGGATCACCCAGAAGGATGAAGTTGAGCTTATTCTGATTCAGCCCTGAGGAATCTTTGGCCATCCTGACCACATCTCCCAGTTTGAAAAAATTTCCGTTTTCATCGCGTCGGAAGACAACGTGGTAAAATTTTGAATTCAGATAATGGTTCCGGTCAGAATAAACGATTCGTGTGGTGGTGAACAGGGCAATACTTCCGCCTGCTGGATTCAGGAGCGATAATTCGCCTGCGGATGTATTTTCGCTGATAACGCCCTCATCGTCCATCAGGTCGTCAAAACGGCTGAATTCACAGGTGGCCGTGACAAATAAGGGCAGGTTGTCAAAATTGGTCATGCTGGTGAGATCTTCTTTCATCAGGATGTGCTCTGCAGCCAGTCCGGCTTCACCACCATGTCCGGTATAATTGAAGATCAGCAAACCCTTTTGTATATTGTCATTGAGGATACGGTTCACATCCGGGTAACGGGCTCCTGACGACGAAGCGACCTGTGGGTAGGCGTCGAGAAAAACCTTTTTCACAAAAAAAACAGGATAATTTTCATTGATCCATTCGGCCAGGCTGTTGGCCTGGGTCATATGCAAATTGCCATCTTCATCGTCACCTGCAAACAATATGTTATTCCGCCAGTCAAGCTTGTTATCGCCTGTATTGTAATACCTGATCTTCCGGTAAATACCCATAGCCTCTTCTGCGGTCTTTACAGGAAGCCTGCCCACACCGAGGTCGAGTGAATAATCCTCCATGGATTCGGAGCCGCCTTCATCGTCATCCATAAACCCGAAAAAATCATCCGAAACATAAGAGGTACTGGCATTCAGGGAGCTTTCCGATTGGTATGTCAGGATATAGTTGGAATTGCCGCTTGCAAGGGAGATGTTGTTATAGGATCCGTCTCCCACCAGGAGGAGATACCGGAGCCGGTCATGGTCACCCGTGGCACGGTCGTAAACCATTTTGGCAAGATCCCTGATGGCAGCAACATCGCGGGCTCCGGATGAAAACTCATTATAGATCGCATCGGTGCAAATCACCGAAACACTTAAGTTGTCTTTTTTGCGGTGTAACTCCGCTATGCTGTCAGCCGCTTCCTTGAAGAGCGGATGGGTTATGATCAGCATCTGGCAGGCCGCAGTGGCGTGCAGATTCTGATTGGCAACCTGACCCACATCCTCCCCGGAGGGAGTGAACTCGGGTTTTGGAAACTGGGCGGCTGTGTTAACGGCTGCATATTCCTTCAGCAGGTGGGTGCTGTCTGAGAATTCAAGGGTTGAACCGTTGAGTTGCGAAGGTATCCTTTTAATAGTATACTGGTCGGTAAGATCCCATATCTCGGTTTGCGGGTTGCAGTCCTTTACTGACCAGCGTGCAATGCCATCTGATCCGGCAACGGAGGCATCCCTGAAAAATGTTGAGTTGCCCGATAGTGCCAATTCCCTGCGTGCATTTATTGTAAGGTAATCGAGGTATCCTTCATCGGAGCTTTCGGATTTGTTATACAAAATGCTGATCTGGACCTGGTCGCCGGTAACAGGAAAACTGAAGGCTCCGGATTTCTGTTGCGCATATATGCCGGTGGTGTTGCTGAGGATAACGCCCGGCACGTTGATGGTGCCAATTATAGCGCTGTTATTCATGAACTGGAAAGTTTTAACGCTCGCAGAACGGCTTAAAACGTTCGCCTTTAGCTTTACCGGGGAACTGATCTGAAGTCCTGTAAAAACAACAACAGTATCATAGGCTGCATAGTCAACTCTTTCACCAAACCATTGTCGTCCCGATTTCAGAAAGTTGTACTTGTTCAGTTCATGAAAGGCATAATCGTCAAAGTCAGTAACCTCGATGTCGGGGGAGCCTGTAACAGGAGGAGCTTCGGTAATGATGCTACCTGTGCCTTCACCGGTTGTGATGAAGTAATATGCAGCAGCGCTGAATTGGTTCAGCCTGTGTTCAAACATACCGGATACCGCATTGTAGGACCATGAAACAGGACCTTTTCCGAAAAACAGGACATAATCACCCTGGTTGAAAATACCGTCGGCACCTTTGTTCATGAATATGGCGTTTTCCACCAGGTCATCCTGCCGTGAGGCAGCATTCATCAGGGGCAACATCTTGCCGCCGTTGCCATAGATCCTGATCCCTGCCGGATTTGAAAATCCCATTGCGGAGATGTCGGTATAATCAAGACGGTAAATGCCATCCTGGTATATCTTGATCTTGAACCATTTTCCCGAAGCAAGCACCGATGACACAGCTGGACTTTCCAACGCATGCTGCTGCCCGTTTCCCGCGCGGAGGTTGAATGGGGACAACAGCATGGCTAAAAGTAAGATGCCGCAAATGATCATAGGTGATAGATGTGATGATTGCCGTGTGTTCAAAATAAACGGTTCCAAGGAAATAAACTGAATGATTGAACGTTTCAAAAATACAATTATTATCACTGAATCTTAAAAACAAAAAAAGAATATTATAGTTTTACAATTGTTAAAATTCACCGCGTGGTCGTTAAAAGAACCTTCGGAGCATTGTTGATTTCCCTTTTTATGGGGGCTTCCTACGCACAGGACTTTCACTTTTCAGGATTCATGGAGACCATGGTGTATGTGAATCCGGCTTATGCAGCCCTTCCTGCTTCGGGAGAGGTCAGCCTGACATATCGTAACCAATGGCCGGGAATCCCGGCAACGTTTGTTACCTATGGCGCTTCGCTGATTGTGCCGGTACGGATCCTCAGCAGCGGCATCGGGCTTAGCTTTACCAACGACATGCAGGGAAGCGGCGTGATCAACCAAAGCGCCGTCAGTCTGCTTTACGGATATCTTTTTAATGCCAGCGGCTCGTGGCAGATTGGTGCCGGATTAAGTGCCTCGTATGTTTTTAAGAACTTCAATGCCGATGAACTGATCTTCCGTTCCGATATCCTGAATGACCTGGGCTACAGCTATGCTCCTGTGATCTATGAAAACTACAGCAGAAATTATCCTGATTTTTCGGTCGGTCTGATTGCCAGAAGCGATAATGATGTGTCGGTTGGATTGTCTGTCGGTCATGTTACACGGCCCAGTTATACATTCTCTGAGGTAGAGGGCAACAGGCTGCCGATTAAGTACACGGCATTTGCAAGCAAACGGCTGTCCCTTTCCCAGGGTACCCTTATTGGAGCCGAACCTGCCGTCTTCTTTTCCACGCAGCAAAATAACAATGAACTGATATGGGGGTCGAGGTTTTTCATTGCAGAGAATTTTATGCTGGGTGGCTGGATGCGTCAGAATTTGCGTTTTAATATGGAAGCGCTTATTATTTCAGCTGGTATTTCGTGGGAAAAATACAATATCAGCTACCATTATGACGTTAATTTGAAAAAAATTAATTTTTTGTCAACAAAAATGGCAGCTCACGAAGTAACCTTTTTATACCGCTTCGAGTATAAAGATGAGCAGAAAGGAAAAAGAAGGGGCAGAAAGGTTGTTTGTCCTGCTTATAATTAGTTTAATAACTTGTGAAAATTTGAAGTAAATAATTTTATATTTTTGAAATAAAAATCAATCATGATGAAAGTTAAGTTTTCTGCATTTCTGGCAATCCCCGCGGTAGCGCTTTTACTTACCGGCTGCTTTAAAGGTGGCGGTGGAAGTGGGGTTTCCTCCACAACAGGTTGGGATTACAATGAAGCCGAAAATGGGGGATTTGAAGTGATCAGCGGCAGCGAACAGGAAACAGGTCCCGGTCTGGTTATGATCGAAGGAGGTACCTTTTCCATGGGCCGTGTGGAACAGGATGTTACTTATGATTGGAACAATGCACCGCGCAGGGTCACTGTCAGTTCTTTCTATATGGACCAGACTGAAGTCCGGAATGTGGATTACCGCGAGTACCTGCACTGGATCCACCGGGTTTTCATAGATTATCCGCTGGTGTATAAGAAGGCCTTGCCGGATACACTGGTATGGAGACGCCCGATGGCCTACAACGAGCCTTACGTGCAGTATTATTTCAGGCATCCTTCCTATAATGAATATCCCGTGGTTGGCGTAAGCTGGCTGCAGGCAAGCGATTATTGTGCCTGGAGGACAGACCGTGTCAACGAAGGGATTCTTATCCGTGAAGGCATCCTGAAACCGGACCCCAATCAGCTTGGACAGGAAAATTTCAATACCGAATCTTATCTGGCCGGCCAATATGAGGGGCTGGTAAATCAGAACCTTAGGAGTATCGATCCAAATCAGGAATTCAGAAGAGTCATGTTGGAGGATGGTATGCTGCTGCCGAAGTACAGGCTGCCAACCGAAGCCGAATGGGAATATGCTGCTCTTGCACTGATTGGCAATACCTATGAGGAGCGCGTTTATGAGCGCAGGATCTATCCCTGGGACGGACACAATTTGAGAAATGATGCCAAATCCAATCGTGGTGAAATGCGGGCCAATTTTGTCCGTGGACGTGGTGACATGATGGGTACTGCCGGTTCATTGAACGACAATGCGAGCATACCCGGACCTGTTGAATCATTCTGGCCCAATGACTATGGCCTGTATTGCATGGCAGGAAACGTGAACGAATGGGTGCTGGATGTTTACAGACCCATGACTTCCTATGATGTTGACGAGTTCAATCCTTTCCGCGGGAATGTCTTCCAGACACTGGAAACCGACGAGGAAGGCAATGTTGCCGAAAAGGACAGCCTGGGCAGGTTACGCTACAGGGATGTGACCGAGGAAGAAGCCATCAGCCGCTGGAACTATAAAAAGGCATATTACAAGAATTACAAGGATGGTGATTACGAATCAAGTGTTATTGAAGGCACCGAATGGACGGCCGATATCAAAGGACAGGCTTCAAATTCAGAACGCATGTACTCTCAGCAACCAGGGTATGAAACCACGCTCATCAGTGACCAGTCGAGGGTGTATAAAGGCGGTTCATGGCGCGACAGGGCCTACTGGCTTAGTCCCGGAACCCGCCGTTACCTCAGCGAAGAGCAATCTCGTGATGATCTGGGCTTCCGTTGCGCCATGATACGTGTGGGCAGTCCGGCGGGAGACGGAAAAAAGAAGAAATAACCGGAACCATGATAAAATAACAGGGTAGAGACGTTGCATGCAACGTCTCTTCTTTTTTACAGACACATTTATGAATATCAGCCATCTTTATGATCTTTACCGCACCGGTAGAAGCATTTCAACCGATTCAAGGAATATCAGTACAGGATGCCTGTTTTTTGCATTAAAGGGTGAAAATTTCAATGGCAACCTTTTTGCACGGGAGGCATTGGAAAAGGGCGCTGTTGCGGCGATTGTGGATGAGGGACCGGCAGAGCCCGATTCCCGGATCATCAGCGTTGATGATGTACTGGCAACATTACAGCAACTTGCGCACCATCACCGGATTCAATCTGGAATACCTGTGCTGGCCATAACCGGATCAAATGGCAAAACGACCACCAAGGAGCTTTGCAGGGCGGTTTTATCCGCGAAGTTCAAGGTGTATGCTACTGCAGGAAACCTCAACAACCATATCGGGGTTCCCCTTACCTTGCTAGCTATGGATGAATCCATTGAATTCGGCATTGTTGAAATGGGGGCCAACCATCCGGGTGAAATCAGCCGGCTCTGTGCGATTGCTGAGCCCGATTACGGTCTGATAACCAATATCGGAAAAGCTCATATCGAGGGTTTTGGCAGCCTCGAGGGAGTGGCAGGGGCCAAGGGAGAGCTGTTTAACCACCTCATGCAAAATGGGAAAACGCTGTTTGTCAATGAAGCGAATCCCCTGATCCGGCAACTGGTTCCGGATGATTACCCAAAAGCTGTACGGTACAACGGTAGTCGGGGAACCACGATCAGCAGCAGGAGAAGTGATCCGTTCCTGAGCCTGCATGCAGAATATGATGGTAGCTCCTTAGAAATAAATACCAAGCTGCTGGGCGGCTACAACGATGAGAATGTGTTGGCAGCCTGTTGTGTGGGTTTTCATTTCGGTATTGCAGCGAAAACGGTCAAAACAGCCATTGAAGGCTACCAGCCTCAAAACAGCCGGTCCCAGCTTTTGGATACCGGCAAGAACAGGATCTTTCTGGATGCTTATAACGCCAATCCTTCAAGCATGTTGGCCGCCATTACTGAATTCCTTCACATGCAGGGTGGTAATAAGATGCTGATCCTGGGTGAAATGCGGGAACTTGGTAATTCTTCGGAACAGGAGCATGAGAGCATTATCAACTTCCTAAGGGAACAGGGCATTGTGGATGTCGTGTGTGTCGGGAAAGCCTTCGAACGATCTGCTGCTAGAGCGGGATACCGTTACGCCGAAACAACCGGCCAGCTCATTGACTGGCTGTCGGGAAAGCAATTGACAAGCTATTTCCTGCTGATTAAAGGTTCACGCAGCAACCAACTGGAGAAACTGATACCCTTATTGTAAATGCTTGTCTTTTTGCATAAACGGATACCGGTAGTTTACCGGGGGCACAAAAGTCTCTTTTACCGATCGCGGTGAAAGCCAGCGAATGAGGTTAAGCACGGAACCTGCTTTATCGTTTGTCCCTGATCCTCGGCTCCCTCCGAAAGGCTGTTGGCCCACTACGGCACCGGTAGGTTTATCATTGATATAAAAATTTCCTGCTGCATTGATGAGCTTCCTGGAGGCAAGTTCGATGATCTCACGTTCACGCGCAAATATCGAACCAGTCAGGGCATATATCGAAGTTCTGTCACACAATTCCAGGGTTTCAATGAATTTTTTTGCCGGGTAGACATACATCGTAAGGATCGGGCCGAAGAATTCCTCCTGCATGGCAAAATACATAGGGTCATCTGCTACCACAACCGTGGGTTCGATGAAGTATCCGGTGCCTTTGTAGGTTTTTCCTCCCGATATGATCCTAGCTTGTTTCTCTCTTTTGATCCGGTCGATCACACGCTTAAGCTTGGTAAACGAACCTTCGTCGATAACGGCATTGATGAAATTGGAAAAATCCTCCGGCCCTCCCATTGTGAACGAAGACAGGTCAGCCAGCAGCATATCTTTTATTTTGGGCCACAGGGTATCGGGAATGTAGGCGCGCGAAACAGCAGAGCATTTCTGCCCCTGGTACTCAAAAGCACCCCGCGAAATGGCTGTCACTACCTGGCCCGGATCGGACGATTCATGAACCATTACAAAGTCTTTTCCGCCGGTTTCCCCGACAACACGGGGATAGGTATGGTAATTGTATATATTGTCACCGATGTTTTTCCAGATGGTCTGGAAGACCTCGGTTGAACCTGTATAATGTATGCCAGCGAAGTAAGGATGGGATAGGACAACCTTACTGACCACCGGACCGGAAGCAAATACCAGGTTGATCACCCCGTCGGGTAGTCCTGCTTCCCTGAGCACATCCATGATGACAGTAGCCGAGTAGACCTGGGCCTTGGAGGGTTTCCAGACCACTACATTGCCCAGTATAGCCGGGGCAGTGGGTAAATTTCCCGCTATCGAGGTAAAGTTGAAAGGGGTGAGTGCAAACACAAATCCTTCAAGCGGCCTCCATTCCATACGGTTCCAGACACCCGGAGGGGAATAGGGCTGAAACTTGTAAAGATCAGTCATGTATTTCACATTGAACCGGAGGAAGTCAGTCAGCTCACAGGCGGCGTCAATCTCAGCCTGATAGATGTTCTTGCTCTGTCCCAGCATGGTTGCGGCATTGATCTTTAGCCGGTAGGGCCCGGACAACAAATCAGCGGCCTTAAGAAAAACAGAGGCCCGTTCTTCCCATGGCATGGACGCCCATGTTTCCCGAACCCTGAGCGCAGCATCAACGGCCATTTTCACCTCTTTTTCACTGCCCTGGTGATAATGTCCCAGCAGGTGCTGGTGGTCATGGGGCGGATGGATCTCAACCAGCTCGCCGGTCCGGACTTCCTTACCGCCAATAAACATCGGGATGTCGGCAAGGTTTTCACGATAATCCCTGATCTGTTTTTTAAGTTCATCCCTCTCCCTTGTTCCCGGAGCATAACTCAATATGGGTTCATTCTGTGGATCGGGCACGTTAAAAAATCCGCTTGCTAACATGGCTGTATCTCCTTTTTTGCAAATGTATCACAGTGCAGACCATAAAAAAATGATATTTATTATTCATTCAATCAGTTAAGTAGTGACATTTCTCATGGAAAAGAACTAAGATCATCCATCTTCCATCTTCGATCTGAAAACTGTTAATAAATGTTCTGGTACAGGATTCTTTATATAACAGCTTATGCTTAATTTTGTCTTATTCATCCACCACAAATGGAAAAGGAACAGCCTATCAGTAAATTTCTGAGGAACGCAGCAGGACTTTGGGAGCGCTTCCGCAATTCAAAGGCCGGTATCACTTTGCGGAATAAATATGTGCTTACAGCCCTGATCTTCCTGGTATGGTTGCTGTTATTCGACCAGAATAACCTGTCCGAACGCAGAAAAAGTACCCGTGAATACAATCAGCTGCTTGAGGAAAAAGCCTATTATGAAAAGAAGATCCAGGAGGACAAAAAGCGGATCAATGAGCTGAAAACCGATAACGAAAACCTGGAGAAGTTTGCGCGGGAGCAATACCTGATGAAGAAGGATAATGAGGATATTTTTGTTATTGTGGAAGATTGAGTACTTCGGGTAAACAGTAATCAGTAAACAGTAACCGGTGGCAGTTTTAAAACTTGCCTCTTTCAATGTCCCTGAAGATCTTCAGCAAATCAAAAGTGTTTACAGCACCAGGATGAGGCTGAGATCCGGCTATATCCAAAAACCGGATGGCGGCTTCCTGCACGGGTATCATCCTGAAATAGCTCCGATGGGAGGCATTCAGGTACTTGACTATCCTGAAAGCATCGAACCACCTGAAGAAGCGGTTGGTAAATGCTGGCAAGGAGCTGCAATTGCTATTAATGTTTGCGATTGCCGGAACGGCACCCAGTTCAGACAGATGGGATTTCAACGGTTCGGGCATTGACCCGAGCGTCAGACCCACTTCCGGGGATGGCATTTTGAAAAGCTTTTCAATCAGCTGAAAGAATGGCAGTAGTGTAAGAAAACATTCCGGGGCGTAAGTCAACGTGATCTCATCATCAGCAGAGAGGAATTTTCCAATGGATACCCCGGTTCCGAAAGGAACTCTGTCCGAAGTCCTGGGAGAGGGAACGACCCGGGTATCTTTAATAGTGATAAAATTACCGAGAGGAATGACCTTGTGCAGGAAATAGAAATCCTCGCCTGCCTTTCTTTTATTCATCCCGCCCTGCGCTGCATAAACATCTGCCCTTGTTCCGAAGCATGAACCGATGGTATGGTGAGCGAACGGGAAACCTGTGAAACGCAGAAAGAGGTTCAGGTATCGCAGGTGCAGTTCATAGGCGGCAATTCCCCGATAGACTTTTTCCGGGTAGCCGGGGCCCGACAGCGGGTGTTCAAAGTACACGTCGAATCCCTTTGCTAACGGGTGCAGGTCGATTGCCGCTTCAATGGCGGTGAAGTAATTGTCGTCGCACCGGCTGTCGGCGTCAAACGACAGGATATATCCATGTGGATTGTTAACCAGGTTGAAGCGGAATAACGCCTCATCCATGCCTGTTTTCCGGACGAGTCCCACACCTGCGTCATGATCGGGAAGAGAGGTCTGATCCATCAGCAAAAAACGCATTGCCGGATCATTGTGATCACAGATCCATTCCGACGTTGTCAGCAGGGTGGCCCGGTTAGTCTCTGTTACCTGTAAAGAGGCATCTATTGGAGAGTTCACCACAACAATTACCTCCACAGGGTCACGGGGTCGTTTACAATCCCACAACGATTGCAGGGCATCGCTCAGGTGAGGCTCGCAGTATGCGGGTATTACAACCGAAAACCGGAGTTTCCCGGAGGGAAGGTCAGTAAAATAAGGGGTAACCCTCTTTTGTTTTCCGAGGTACTGATCAGCAAACCCCATCAGCAAAGGCAGCTATTCTTTCTTTTTGTCTTTCTGGTAATCTTCGTTCAGACCTTTGACAATATTCTGGGTAATATCAAGGCTGTCGTTGGCATACAGTATATTACCTCCGAAAGAAGTTCCCAGCACATATTTATAATTGAGATCGGTACTGTTCTCCTTCAGGTAATCCATTATGGCGTTGATAACCTGGCGGTTCATAACAGCCTGCTTTTCATTGATCTCTGCAGTAAGGTCCTGCTGCAGTTTGACCAGATCCTGCTGTTTGGCATACAACTGCTGTTCGATGTTCTGCGCATCGGTACGCGTAACCAGACCGCGTTGTACTTTATACTGGTAATCATTGACATCTTTCTGGTATGCTTCCTGCTTCGACTGAAAGGCTGCTTCGGAAGATTTGTACTTGCTTTCCAGTTCACCGGAGAGGTCGGTGGCCATATCAAATTTACTGATCACGGAGTCAATCTGAACATAGAAAATGGCACTGCCATCTGCAACACCGGCAGCAAGTCCGGCTTCTGATCTGTTCTTCTTGGAGGCACCCAGACCGGTAAAATGCAAAACGTAAAGCGCTGCCACAGCAACTGCAAGCACAATATTCAATATAAGCGGAAGTCTTTTCATTGTTAGGGCTTTTATATTTGTTAATTTGGGTAGCAAATATAAATCTTTAAACGAACAACAAAAAAAAAGCACGAATAAATATCAAAACTCGGGGCAGGGCACTTCCCCTTTTTTAGATCGTCTGGGGAAGGCGAATTTATAGCTCATGGAAATCTCGTGTGATCCGATAGCCTGGCCGATCAGGTTGGAAATGGTAACGTCATAGCTGTACCCAACGTTAAAGCTCTTGGTTTTATAACCAACCAGCAGGATAAAGGCATCACCCCGCTGTGAATTGAAAGGCGGTATTCCGCGATACCAGAGCCCAAGCACCAGGGGATTCTTGTGCCAGTATACACCAAGGTCGAGCTGTGTATAGGGTCCCTGTGTTTTGAACAGGTACGCCAGGGTCATGGTTTCTTCAACAGGTTTCAGCAGCCGGCCTTTCCTGACCAGTTCCACGCCCCCGAAAACGGAAACCTTAACCGGGATCGTCGTTTTGTCGGCATAGAGCGAAACGTTGGGGGTAAGAATGTGATCAACGGTGACACCGGCCCATACCCTTTTGGAATAAACAAGTGTGGAAAGTGCCAGGTCTACATCCCTGGTTTTCGGAAGAGGTTCAGGCTGGGTGGAGCCACCCCCCGAATACATGACTTCATCGATGAACTGGAGCTTATCCCAGGCAATACCATGTTCGCGATAGGAGAAATGCAGGCCTGGCCGCGCATAAACGTTTTCAACAATCTTAAAGTTATAGGAATATTGCACTCCCATACTGAGCGTTCCCAGCTGTCCTGAACCGGCAACATCCTTGTAGCCCAGGAATCCGATGCCGCTGTTGAAATTGGAGAAATAATGATCAAAGGAAAAACTGTAAGTCATAAAGGTTGTGGGCAATGCAATCCACTGATCCCGGAAATTGGCACATATTCTGCTCGCATTGGCAGCTCCGGCAAAAGAAGGGGCCAGGTACAAGGGGTTCGAATAGAACTGTGAGAATTGTGGATCCTGGGCGGCTGATCGGCTCAGTGCCACCCACACTACGAAACATATGGCAATCAGCCTTCGCATTGTTGAACGTTCAGTAGACGGTTGCTTTGGGTTTGGTTATTTTACGGTTTATCGGCATATTGGTTATTAAAAACAGGGTAATTTTGATAACACTGATTAAACTGTTGATAATATTTATAGAACTTGCCAAAATATTGCACAGTATCACGGCTGCCTTATCAGCACGGTGACATCACCTGCTTTAACAAAGGGAGTGCCGTTTGTGAAGGTGCCTGTCACGCGCCATACATATACGTCCTGTTTTACCGGGGATCCTTTGATGTATCCGTTCCAGCCTTTGCTGACCTCATCAGTTGAATAGATAAGTTCGCCCCAGCGGTTATAAATTTCAAGCTTGTACCTGTCGATCCCCTCGGCAACGGGTCTGAAGATGCGCGGATCGGGGTTATTGGGATCATAATACTCGTCAGCGGGATCACCCGGGTAAATTGTAATCACATTCGGAAACTCGAGCTTCCCCCTGCCATCAATGATGATAGGCAGTTCACTTGTAAGTGTATCCATGCAACCCTGGCTGTTCAGTGCCATCAGCGTCACATAATAATTGCCAACCGACGTGTATTCGTGCAGGGGCTGGAATTCCGTACTGGTTTCCCCGTCATCGAAGTCCCAGATATAGGATGAACCCTGCTGCGTAGTATTGAAAAATTTGATCTCCGTACCTTCCTCGGTTTGACTTCCGACCCAGGCATAATCAGGCGTGAAAGTAAAATTGACAATGGGTTTAGGATGTACGGTAACCATTTTATAATCATAGTTGTAACCACCATCTCCTTGTACAACCAAACGGATAATGTAAACACCAGCGGTATCATAAACCAATGGAGCAGGCTGGGCTTCACCGGAGGTAAGACCTTCATATCCAAAGTCCCATTGGTATGCATCGGGGTAGTTATATTTTGTGGATGAGGGGAACTCGACGGTGAGCGGCATACAGCCGGAAATGTCCTCGCCGAGATCAACCCTGGGAAGTGGCGGAGCAATAATCACGTAACGCATAATGGTATCGGAACAAGCCGGGTGGTTTTTATTGGTTGCGATCAGTGAAACAGGTATCCGGTTCCCATCTGAGATGTCCCCCCAGATCGCATAGTTTTTCACGAAGGAAGCGGCAGACTCTGAAGAAATTATGCCGTCACCGAAATTCCACTGATAACCCCAGATCGACTGGCTGTTTGTAAGGTTATTCATGGTAACAGCCGTAATATCAGTAGTTGTGTTGAATTCCTGTGCCTGGGGACTCGGTAAGAATTCAGCCAGCGGTTGCGGATATACCACGACCTGCCGGGTAGTATCGTCTATACATCCGTTAATTGAAACGGCTTTAAAGCGCACGTCAAAAATTTTGTCGGCAAGGCTCTCATTCACAAAACGGAATGTGGGGTCCTGGTAGTTGCTGAATATCTCATTATCAACATACCAGTAATACTCGTTTTCATTGGTTGCAGTGCCATCGAAGTTTACCGTAAGCGTATTGCATCCTGCCCAGGTAGAAGCGGTAAAATCGACTTCCACACCGGGGAAAACACTGACAGGTTTGACAACCGTGTCTGAACAACCAAAATCGGTAACGGCGACCAGGGTAATGTTCCGTTCACTGATAGTTGATCCCGTATTGTTAAATACTTCACTCGGGTTTTCACTGACAGAGGTAGAGCCATCACCGAATTCCCACAGATAATCGAGGCTTGTACCCTGCGATCCGTTGTCGAACTGTACTGTAAAGGGAGGACAGTCAACAGCCAGCGGATAGGTGAAATCGGCCAGGGGTTTCGGATGTACGGTAACCGAATGGGAAATGGTGCTGTCACAGCCATATTCAGAGATTGCCGTCAGATCAACAACATAGGTTATATCATCCGTTCTGCTGAAATTCCTGAAGGTATGCAGCGCATCACTGGCTGTTGAACTGGATCCGTCACCAAAATCCCAGATATAGGTAAGCGGTATGTTGGGTTCACTGTGGTTGGTAAACTCTGACAGCATCGGATAGCATAACTGGTTTGTATCAGCATCAAAGGCAGCCCGTACCTGGGGATATACCAGCAGGTGTTCGGTCCATGATGTATCACAGCCCTGGTTGTTGGTGACCGTGAGCCTGATATACTGATCCACGTTGGCCGTTCCGGTATTGGGATAAGTATGGCCAAAGGCTGCATCGGATTTCTCTTCATCCATGGTACCGTCATCATTATAATCCCAATAGTAATGGTTGATCGCCCCGGATGAGCTCGTTCTGTCGATAGTAAAAGGTTCATGGGAACAAATGGCAGGCTTGTCAATGGTGAACCTGGCCATGATATATGGATAAACCTCCACCGCCAGTGTGGTATCATCGTAGCACCCATATTGCGAGGTAGCTTCCAGGCGAATATTACGGATTATACTAAGACTGGTGATGTTGTCAAAGCTATGTTCCGGTGGTGTGGCCATATAGGAGTACTCGCCATCATCAAAATCCCACCTGAAGGACGTACCATTCAAAATGTTGGTGGCGTTGATAAGGTTTACCGGCAGGGGCTGACAGCCAGCTGTGATATCAGGCGTAAATTCAGCATGCATCTCAGGATACACCGTTACGGAATCACCTTTCTGGGCAGTACATCCGTGAATGTTTTTTGTTCGCAGGGCTACAGGATATCTTGCCGGCAGCAGTGTCTGGTTTCTGTATACCGGAATAACCGGATCAGAAAAATCATGCAGCAACAAGGAATCATCTTCGGTGTATTTCCAGGTGAAATCCGTTATGCCTCCTGCGGAATAATTGTGGATCGCAATTTTGAAAGGCGAGCAGCTGTCGAGCCTTTCGATTGCGAAATCGGCTGTTACCCTCGAGTACACCTGAACGGGGCGGACCAAGCTGCTGTCACAACCTGCCGGATTCATCACCGTCAGCCTGACATAGTAGGTAGTGTCTTTATCTGTCAGGTTCTGATAATCCAGGGGCTGGGGATACTGGTCAACGGAATAGGTCCGGTTGCCAAAGTCCCAGAAGTAATTCACGTCCTTTCCCGAAGAGCTGTTTGTCAGGGATACATTCAGCGGATTACATCCCTGGCTGGGGCTGTTGAAGCCGAAGCTGGCAATTACCCGCGGGTAAAGCGAAACCGACCGCGATACAGAATCCGAACAGCCCTCGTTGTTTGAGGCCAGCATGCGAATGACAAAGGTAGTATCGTCGTCGGAGCTATTTTCATAGGTGTGGTACATGATACCGGGAAGCAATGTGTTTGCCAGATTACCATCCCCCAGATCCCAGCTGAAGAGATCGCCTCCTTTGGAAATATTTGTGATTTCCACATTCAGGGGTGAGCAATTGTTGCTGTAATCAACGGCAAAATTTGCGCTGATGAACGGATGCACGGTGATGGGAACCGAAAAGGTATCTTTACAGAAATAATTGGAAGTAGATACAAGACGGATTAAATAGGTTGTGTCATCTTCAGACCGGTTGAAGAAGTATCTGCTGAACGGCAAGGATGAAGTATCGGATGCGGAAGTGCCATTGCCAAAGTCCCATTCATAAAAGAGATCAAAGCCTGAGGATTTGTTTGTAACCAGCACTCCCACAGAATCACAAACGGCATTCTGATCAATGCTGAAGTCGGAGATCACCCCGGGATAGAGAACGACTGACCTTGTGGCTGCCGTATCACTGCAGCCAAAACGGTTGACAGCATGCATGGCAATTTCGACCGTATCCGGAACAGGATGGTCGTTTTGGTAGGGATAAATGACAGGTGATTCATTGAGCCTGCTAAAGGTGCTGTCGAGAAAAGACTTGCTGGCATCAGAAAATGACCAGTAAAAGGTATCCACGCCCATCGATGCTTCAGGGTTCACAAATAATTCTGCAGGAGAGCACAACAGTGTGGAATCAACTGTGAAGCCGGAGTATATATAAGGAAACACCCTGATATTGATAAAATCGGATGTATCGCTGCATCCAAAAGGCGATACAGCAACAAGGTTTACCCCATAGGTTGTATCGTTGCGGCCATAATTGGCATAGGTATGGTTGACCAGTGTATCTGTCCGTGATGATCCGTCGCCGAAATTCCAGAGGAATTTATCCGTATTCCCCGATGAGGTGCTTCTAAGTCCCAGGGTAGTACCATGGCACACAGCTGTATCGTTCTGGTCGACAAGTTCAATATCTGAGATGATCTCCGGATATACGCTGATGGTATCAGAAAAGAAATCATTGCAGCCATCCGCACTGGATACGGTATAGGAAATTACATAATCCGCGGTAGTATCGGTTGTGTTCTGGTATTGGTGTGTAAGGTTGATGGGACTGTTTGATATATTCAGTGGAGAGCCATCACCCAGGTCCAGGATATATTTGACGGCTGCCTGTGAAGCATCTTGCATATCGATGGCAATTGGGGCACAACCTTTGTTTTGGTCAACCGCCATAAAAGCATTGGGGCTTTTAGGCACTATGACATATACATACATGGGCACAAATCCTTGGCATGGTTGTTCGATATCCACCTTGAAGAGCTGTTCAAATCCGCCATAGGGCGGACGAAGGATCGGATTCTGCACATCCGGGTCATCGAGGTACTCCGTAGGGCTCCAGTGATAGCTGATCCCGCCCTTGGCCTTCAATTGAATGGAATCTATACCGCACACCTGGAACACGCTGCCCTGGTCTTCAACATTGGCCGAGGCTTCGAGTTCATTGTAATCTGAGAAATATCCATAAACACAACCTCCACCGACAGGTTTACCATTGAAGAAACCCAGGTGAAAAACGTTTTTTGTATTGTATATGCGTGTAACATGACCTCTGGGGATGACCGTATATTTCATTAATTTGTTTGCATCCTTTAGAACATACCATTCTGAGTTTCCTGCCTGCTCAAAAAGACTTCCACTTAAAAAGGGCTTACCGGGTTTGCCATCTATTGATATGTAGAAGCTGTCGATCGCATCGGCCTTGGTCATCAGGTTCAGGTAGAATGTATCGGACTTTGACCGGGTAAAACTCACGGAAAGGGAACCCGTACACCCGTCAACTGTGGGCAGTATCGCATCCCCCATTTCATGGGTAAATCCTGAAACATGCAATACATATACCGGTTTATCGGCAACAACCCGCACGAAAAAATCATTTGTGGCTGCCAGCATGTCAATGGTCAACTGGTAACCTGCTGTGGCGAAGGGTCCATAAGTGGTTGTTGCTCCGGTACTCTTATGGTAAACCTTGATGGTTGTATTGGCCTGGGTGGTCAGAACATAGGCTTTTTCGTTGTTCCCGCCACCAATATCGCTTAATTTGCCTTTCATGACTATATATTCAAGGCCAATTACCGGTTTGTTCAGTATATTTTTAACAGGAATACTCTGATCACCTATATAATCATAAGCTATTGAACCTGGTACTCCTTTCTCAACGGAATCATCACCAAGGGTAACGGAGATCGGCTTGTTAGAGGTTATACGAGTGCCCGTCAGACGGTCTGCGGGTAAAACACTTGGAACACCCCCGACTAACTTAGGTACAATCATATAAGTTTGGCCCCTTTTTAGATTGACATTAAAAGGGGTTCCTGCGACATGAGCAGCTGCATCCTTCTGAAGGTTAACAGTAACGACCGTGTTATCTTCCGTAGCCACGATGATGATCTGGCTGAATGCCGGGTCAGTATTGCTAAAAACATGATTTGGCCATTGATTCTGAAAAGGTGTCCAGAAATCATACCCCAGGGCATTTTTGCCCTTCAGGGCAAAAATAGCGGGATTGTTTTTCACTCTGTGGGTTTCATAATAAGCGGTGATCTCGTTGTCAGCCCGTATAAGCAAAGCACTGTTGCTTGGTGTATTGTAAATGTTATTGCTGAATTTCAGCAATTCCGCCTGGGTAAAGGCAATATTTTCGGTGAGTGAAACTGCAGGATCAATTACTCTTGTGATGGGCGCAAATTGTGGGTTAAAGGGTTGGGAGATTGTTACAGTCGTTTTCTTGGTGGTTTCGGTGGCACTGATAGTCAGGTCTGCAGTCAGCGGTCCATCGTGTAGTCGTGTGGAATAGGGTACGGCAAACCAGAAAAGCGTATCGGTTTGGGCCGAAACGATTGTCGGGAATGCAAGTATAAAAACAACTAGCAGAATTCTGGTTCTCATGATGGATAAAACTTATCTTTTTTTACGAAAAAATCGTCCAAAAGTTGCTGTTTGCTGACGCAAAACCGCTATCAGTAAGATAATCCACGCATTTCATGTACGTTAGAATGAACCAAAACCTTTGCAACCAAAAATGCACAAATACGTAAAACCTGTTTGAATCAACAAAGGCGTTATGAAAAAGATCTTCTTGATTTTGCAGCTGGGCCTGGCTGTTCTTTGCATGAAGGGTTACGGGCAGGTTGTTCTTTTCTCCGAGAATTTCGAATCGGGTGAGATTCCTTTAAACTGGAAGGAAGAATTTATCAAAGGATCCATCACTTGGCGTTATGAGAATGGGGGATACACGCTGAATCCCGAAATTCCCAATACCCGCAATCCCCTGGCTGCTCATGGCGGTTTGTATAACGCCCTTTTTCAATTCCAAAGCCTGAACAGTGAAGCCACCAAACTGGTAACCAAAAAAATCAATGCAATTGAATTTGCCATTAAGCCGGAGCTGCATTTTTATCATGCCCAGATTAAATGGAAACATGGTTCGGAATATTATAACGACCGGCTGAGGGTTTACTATCGGAAAAGCGCCACCGGTTCCTGGATCCTTCTAAAGGAATATACCGAAGCAACCACCGATTGGATGGAGCGCATCATTTTACTGCCTGAAAATGATTTGTCTGCCGATTACTACCTGGCTTTTGAAGGAGAAACAAAATGGGGATACGGCACCTGCATTGATGATGTACAGATCGTGGAAACAGGGATACGCCAGAAATCCCTGAGCGATATCTCGGTGGAGCAGGCCTCGGATGTATCGGTTGCTTCCGGAACGATCAATAATCCCATTCTACGATTGAAGCTGAAAGTGATGGGGAACACCGGGACCTGTCCCATCAACTCCCTGGCATTGACTTCGCAAAACACGGACGATGCTGATATTGCAGCAGGAGGCGTTAAATTATACCTGACAACCAGTGATGATTTCAATACCGATAATCAGGTGGGCACAGGAGTAAGTTTTGTTTCGGGACAGGCTGTTTTTAGCAGCCTGAATTATGATCTGCCTACAGGATATTCCTATTTATGGATTACCTATGATGTCAAACCGGATGCCGGCCACCGGGATACCATTGATGCCAGGTTTGCCGCAAACAGCATTAACATCAACGGTCAGAACTATTTCAGCAATCAACAGTCGCCTGAAGGTTCACGTACTATCTTTCAGACACTGACCACGGATGACTTTGAATCATCCCTGAAATGGCAGCTTTCAGGAGAATTTGAATACGGGACTCCTCTAGGGTTGGGTGGTTCGCAGGGGAATGCTGATCCTGAATCAGCGTACAGCGGTTCCAAAGTAATTGGTACGGATCTGACCGGTCTGGGGGATTATCCGGGCGATTATGAGAAAAACCTTTCACTAGGTGAGTACCGTGCCATTTCTGATACTTTTGATTTCACCTATTATAATGATCTCTCGGTCCGTTACATGCGGTTCCTCAATATTGGCATTAATGACGAAGCTTTTATTGATGTCAGCCCCGATGGTGGGAAAACCTGGCAGGAAGCCTGGATAAATTCCAGCATGATTCTTGACAATACCTGGAAATTGCATGAAATTGATATTTCCAGTCTGGCAGCCCGGAAAAGTAAAGTGCTGATCAGGTATACCCTGGGGACCACCAATGACTATTGGCAATTATCGGGTTGGAACATTGATAATTTTAGCATTACAGGCAATTATGTTTCTAAGGATGTTGGCATTAGCAGAGTTGTAGCACCTGTTGATGGTTGTGGTCATACAAACAGTGAATCAGTAACAGTTGTGGTAAAGAATTATGGGGCCACTGCTTCCTACGGGGTAATTCCCCTTCAGTATTCTTTTGATGGAAATGAGAACATTACGTATGATACGCTTTACCAGGTAATACCGATAGGTGACAGCGTTTTCTTTACGTTTAAAAAAAAAGCGGACCTGTCAGTTCCTGACATCTATGATTTCGTCGTATCAACACGCATGAACGGGGATGATGATCCTGCGAATGACGGGATCGTGAAGTTATTCTATGTGCAGTCATCTATTAATCAAGATTATACAGAATCATTCGAGTTGACGGGAGGATTATGGAAACCTCAATTGAATATCAATTCCAACTGGGAATGGGGTAATCCGGGTTTTGGCATCGAACCTCCTTCAGGTTCAAAGCTTTGGATGACAAAACTTTCCTCAAACTATCCTGATTCAGATTCCTCTTTTGTCGAGAGTGTATGTTATACCAATAATGATCACGACAGGAAGATCCTCCAGTTTAAATACTGGTTCATAACTGAAAACGGTGAGGATGGTGCTGCCATACAATACACCACCGACGATGGATTGAACTGGCATTTGCTGGATACTCTCGCTTCAGGTGTCAACTGGTATACAGGGTATGTTCAGTCATTACAGTCAAGGGGGTGGTCGGGTAATTCAGGAGGTTGGAAAACATCAAGGATTATCATTCCCAACCAGGTCACTGCTGCTCCTGTAATGAAGTTCAGACTGGCATTTGCCAGCAATGCCGACAGCAGCGAAGTCGGATTTGCTTTCGATGATTTCAGTATTTCAACCGCACCGGCTGACTTGGGTGTGTCGCAGATCACTTCTCATACCGATGCCTGCCAGTATGTTAATCCGGACCATGTAACCGTGACGGTTAAAAATTTCGGCATCAATACGGTGAAGCAAAATGATACCCTCATTGTTGGATTTGATTTCAATGAGGTAAAAATAGCTGTGGATACCTTCAGACTTTCAGCCGATTTAAAACCGGGGGCCACATTGCAGCACACATTTTCTGCACCCGTGGATGTATCACTTCCGGACAGCTACAAGCTGCGGGCTTATACCCTGTTGAAAGAGGATCCTGAATATGGTCTCAGCGAAAACGATACCGCGTCCATCAGCTTTGAGGTCTACCCGGGTCCCATAACCAGTCTCATCGATACCATACAGACACACCTGCCGGATACTGTAACGCTTGAAACCAATTATAACGCAGCTTACGATTACTGGTGGAACGGGACGGCAGGTTCAAGTACATACAATGTACAGCATGCCGGATGGCAGTACCTGACCGTCACAGCTACCAGAGGCAATGGTTGCACAACTTACGACTCCACGAATGTTGAATTGCTGTTCAGTGATGTGGGAGTCTCCGGACTTGTTCATCCCGTGGATGACTGTGGCTTCGGAAAACACGAATATCCTGTTGTAACCATTACGAATTATGGAACCGACAGCATTTCAAAAGGCCAGAAAATCGCAGTTGTTTACAGCCTTAATTCCGGACTGCCGGTTTCGGATACACTGGAACTTACCCGTACTTTATATTCAGGACGCACCATTGATCATACCTTTACCAGAGGGGCCATTGATCTGTCAGGCAAGGGCACTTACAACTTCATCATTTATACAACCTATGGCGGTGATACCATCACATGGAATGACACCTTTGTGAAAAGTATTGAAATACTGGGCCGCCCGACGATAAACCTGGGCCCCGACAAAACTGTCCAGGCGCTATCCTATACATTAGATGCAGGCAGCGGTTATGAAAGCTACCTCTGGGATAATGGCCTCACCACACGGGCCCGGGAGGTGACAGAAACAGGAACTTACTGGGTGCAGGTTTTTGATGAGAACCAATGCGACAACTCCGATACAGCTTATATCAGGTTAAAGATCAGGGATGTAAGTCCCGATGGTTTTGCAAGCCCGGTTTCTGATTGCAGGTTCAATGCGGCCGAAGCCGTATCGCTCAGGATACGCAATTCCGGTACGGATACTATACCATCCGGAACTGCCATTGCAGTCAGCTACAGTCTTAACGGAGGAACAAGGGTCAACGGCACAGTGAACCTTGCCAGCCAGCTGTTGCCCGGATCGGCTGTTCTGCATAGCTTTCCCGGTACAGTAGATTTGAGCAGCCCTGCCGACTATGGTTTTGAGGCTACAACGGTGATGTCGGGTGACATCAGAACCAACAATGATACCATGGGTATGGTGATCTACCGCTATGCCAAACCGGAAGTTGACTTCGGGCTTGACAAAACGGAATATATAGAAGACATACAATTCCAGATTGATGCAGGGTATTCACCTTACTTAAGCTATCAATGGCAGGATGGATTCACCGAACAGGTATATACGGTCACCACAAGTGGTATTTACCGTGTTTTGGCAACCGACACGCGGACCTCATGCTTTGACGGTGACACCGTAACGGTGTTTCTGATATACAGCGATGTCGGAATTACCTATACGAATATGCCCCTGAACGGTTGTACGGGTGATTTCGGGAATGTGAAAGTCAGGGTAAAGAATCTCGGAACAACCAGCATTGGTAAGGATGCCCCGATCTTTGTCGCCTGTGATGTGAACGGAACCAGGGTTACACTGGATACGCTTGTACGTTCCGCCAATTTTGCCACCGGAGCCACCCTCGACCTGGTGCTTTCAGGCAATATACCCGTCAGCGAGGGCGGAATCAGCAGTATCGCATTCTATACCCTTTTCGGGCAGGACATGAAAGACTGGAATGACACCCTGGGGGTTGAATTTGATGCTTTGCCGGGTCCGGTAATCGACTTTGGAGATGTAAACGGTGTATTGAACACGGAGCTACCACATCAGCTCGATGCCGGTGCAGGCCATAAATCCTATCTATGGCAGGATGGTTCAACACAACAGACTTACATGGTAACCCAGAATGGAATTTATTCGGTTACCGTCACCGGTCAGAACGATTGCCGGTCGACAAAAACAGTCAGGATCAACATGCAAAGCGGAATCGAAGAAATCAATGGAGTGCAGGCGGAGATTATCATCTATCCCAATCCGAACAATGGTTTGTTCCGGATTTCCACCGGGACACCTGATGCGGAGGATATTTTGATCCGGATCATCAATAACCAGGGACAGCTGGTGTTCAGCCGGGAAGTTCAATGGTTGGAAATTGAAAATGAAATCCTGGATGTACAACATCTTCCCAGGGGCGTTTATTACGTAGTTGTTTATACAGCAGAGAGGTCATTCCAGGGCAAGATGATCATCCAATGAACCACCCGCTGACAGCATGATATATTTCATATTCATGCATGCCAGTCTATGACAATTGTCCTGTTTTCCACCTCCGGATCATGATAATTTTACATTTTGATTCTGAGGTGGATTTTTAATTATAATTATTGCATTACAATGATAAATAAGTTGATCGTTGGCCTGTTACCATACCTTCCCAAGAAATTTGTATGGATATTCAGCATGCGGTATATTGCCGGCAAAGAGCTGAAGGATGCATTGAACGTTACCAGGAAGTTGAACAACCAGCGAATAAAAGCCACCATGGATCTGTTGGGCGAGTTTCAGACCCGTGCAGAAAACATCCAGTATTATAAGAATGAATACATCCGGCTGATCGAAGAGTCCGAGAAGGCGGGACTTGACAATTCCTTTTCGGTAAAGCCCACCATGTTTGGCCTCCTGATCGACCAGGAAATGTGCTATCATTACATTCGTGAAATTGTTGCCAGGGCTTCCGCATTCAACAGGTTTGTCAGGATTGACATGGAAGATACACAGTGCACCGACATGGAGATCAACCTGTACAAAAGACTTCTGGACGAATTTCCGCATCACGTGGGCCTTGTTCTTCAAGCCTACCTCAAACGTACACTCGATGATCTGAAAGACCTTATTGCATTTGATAAGGGCAGGGGACTCATCAACATCCGGATCTGCAAAGGGATTTACAACGAGCCGGCAGAAATGGCTTTTAAAGACAGGGAGGAGATCAACCAGAACTTCCTGATCGACCTGGAATACATGCTGCGAAATAATGTTTATGCTGCCATAGCTACCCATGACAAACGACTGGTTAAAGGAGCCTACAGGCTGATCGATGCATGCCATGCGCCAGCCGACAGATTTGAATTCCAGATGTTGTTTGGCGTTACGCCTGAACTGCGCCAGTCCATTGTGGATAAGGGCTATACCATGCGGGTCTATGTGCCGTACGGAAAAGACTGGTTCAATTACTGTACAAGGCGATTGAAAGAAAATCCCCGGATGGCCTTTCATATCATCAAGGCGCTCTTTGTCCGCGGATAATTAATTGCGGGGCTGTGCCGGAATTTTGTTCTGTCTCAGGTTTTCCAGCAGCCATTTCTTGAATTCCAGTTCCACAGTATAAATTTCCATTACCTTTTTGGCAGGAAGAAATTCCTGGAATTTTTTTGTGTAGGTTTCGAGCAATTGTGTTTCTTCGCGCTGGAAGGTCATATATTTTCCAATCAATTGAGAAGCTTCAGCTTCGGTCATGTTATTCATGTTCGATTCGAAGTATTTCATCAGCGTATTCCGGTCACGGGCAACTTTGTCGCGGCGATTCTGATAATCATTGTATACAGGCCAGAACTTACCAGATTCAGCAGGAGTAAGCTGCAATTTTTCATTAAAGAAGACCACCTTCTGTTGCTGTAAATTATCTTGTCTTTCGGTCTTATCAGGTTGTGCCTGAATGCTGTATCCTGTAACCAGCAAAGACATCGCCAGGATCAAGGCTTTTAGTACAGGTTTAATCATGGTCATATAATCTTGCAGTTCGGTTTAAAAGTCGGTAATGAGCTCTTCATCACGCAAACCTTCATTCAACAGGTAATCAATTGCGGCATCCTTGTTGAGAGCTGCCTGGTCGGAATTCCCGGGATCTTCTTTTTCAAGGGCTTCATAAAGGATATCCTCACTAATCGAGTACAGATCCTGTTCAACTACCCGGGAAATCTCTGCATGTAAAAGCCGGTCAGCCTTCCTGGCCTGAAGACCCCTGAAATAGTAATTGCCGGTGATGAGGACTGCAAAAAGGATAGCTGCAGCGGCCAAATAGGGCTTCCATGCCTGTATGTTACGCACAGGCACCGGAGCTTTCGTTTTGCTCCGGATCCTATTATCCAGGCGGGCTGAGAAGTCTTCAAAGTACCGGTCAGGTACCTTAAAAGGACTATCCTTCCTGATCCTGTCAAGATTGGGTCCTATGTTCCGATGTTCGTTCATCGCTTTTCCGTACTGATTTTTTGACCATTAAAAGTATAAAAGGTTTAATGTTCAGTGATATATTTTTCAATTTTTTTTACGGCATGGTGAAACGAGGCTTTAAGGGCACCCACGGAGGTACCGAGTATTGCTGCCATATCCTCGTATTTCATTTCATCAAAATACTTCATGTTAAAGACAATCCTTTGTTTCTCCGGAAGTGTAAGCACGGCTTTCTGAAATTTCAGCTGCAGTTCGTCGCCGTTAAAGTACGGATCATTCTCCAGCGTAGCTGAAAGTTGGTTCTCGACATCAACCAGCGGCAGCAGGAACCTTCTCCTTTTGTTATTCAGAAAGGACAACGCTTCGTTTGTTGCGATCCGGTACAACCAGGTAAACAGGGATGATTCTTCCCTGAAGTTGTTCAGTCCTGCCAGAGCTTTGATAAAGGTATTCTGCAATGCATCATCCGTATCATTGTGGTTGATCAGGAGTTTCCGGATATGCCAGTAAAGACGTTCCTGGTATTTTTTAACGATAAGGTTAAAAGCATAATCACGGCTATCAGATTCCCTGAATAGCTGCACCAGTTCCTTATCGCTGTAATCAGTAAACTTGATGGACATTCCTGATAATACAGGTGATTGTTTATGCGATTCTTTTTTATTACACTTCGACTCCGCTCAGTGTGACGCGCCGGTCAGGT
>DIAS01000078.1:0-30374 GCA_002415855.1 Bacteroidales bacterium UBA5072 | reverse complement strand
GTGCTCAGTGTGACGCGCCGGTCAGTTATTCAGTGTGACGCGCCGGTCAGGCGGTTAGTCTGACATGCCTGTCAGGCTGAGCGGAGTCGAAGCCAGTAAAACTATCATTCTAATACAACTGTATCACTTCCGCCCCCCCCGATCGCACTTCAAATACCTTGTTGACAGTATACAGGGTTTGTTTGGCATTGAGGGCCCTGAATACCACCCTGTACTTGCCGGGTTGAAGCTGAAGCGATTCATTCTTAACAGTATTGTCAAGGTTGCAGATCCAGTCCTCCTCCCTGGTGGTTTTCCGAAGATAAATACTGCCGAACCCCACCGATGAGCGCAGCAGGGTCACCAGACCGGGACGCGCAATTTCGACAGTGGTGGTATGGCTCTGCTTGATATCAACATTATACAGGTATATCCTGGGCAAAACAGGGATTTCCAGGTCGTATTTTCCAACCAGGTATTTTTCATCGGCATACATCTTTTGCATGTTAATAGTGGCCATTGTTCCTGCCTTTCTGACGATGAATTCTAAACCGCGATACTGAACAGGATCATTTGATTTCAGAACCAGGGTACCCTGCGGAACATCGGCAGCAATAATGGTATGCTTGCCCGGAAGGAGTTTGATGTTGTCGACATCTACCGGGGGTATGGTATGCACCCGCATCCGGTAAACAGGAATATGGTCAATTGTCAGCGTGTCTGGTAATCCGCGGTGGTTCAGCGTATGAATGTAATTGTAGTATATCTTTCCGGAATTACTGTCGTAAAACGTACAATTCACATTGGTCTCAGTGGGATGCCCGCTTTCATCAAGCAGGTTAATCTGGGCGGTTGTGGCATTCAGCGCCTGGCTAATCACAACGTCCATGATCTCACTGAACTTCTCTTCAGCAATGGCATTGTAATAATTACCGATGCAGTTGAAAGTCTGCTCAAAATTCTCGTCAATCCCGATCCCGATCACAAATGGCTTCAGGATTACACCCCGTCGCTGCAAGTCCTGGGAAACAATGCATGCATCACCGTCGCATGACTCAACACCATCTGTGACGAGTATGATGATGTTTCTGCAGTTTTCCACATCGGGAGGAAAGTCACTGCCGCCCAGTTCGAGCGAATGAGCAATGGGCGTGGTGCCTTTGGGTACGATGTACCGGAGCTTCTGCCTGATCAGCGGGGCGTTATTTTTACCGAACGGAACCTCGAGCTTTGTGTCATTGCAGTTCTGCGGTGGTACCGGACTCTGGTGTCCATATATGCGCAGGGCCATGCTCACATTGGGGACCTGTTCGAGGCTGTCGATGATGTGGATCAGTACTTTTCGGGCAATGGAAATCTTGCTTTCTTTTTGCCATGTTCCGGCCATGCTTTGCGAGGCATCGAAAATGAAAAGTATCCGGGTTTCAGGCGGCTGATACTTTGGAGGGCTGTTCTGCCCTTTCACGGAATGGTACAGCAGGATCCCACATAAAACAGTCAACAGGCATGACCGGTAAACGGTGGTAACGTAAAAACTATGTTTCATGAGAGATGTATGGTTTTGATCACGCTTGATTATAACTAAATGAACGACTGGGGAAACACAAAATTATGTTATAACTCAATTCTTTCCTTTTTCGAGCATTCTGCTGATCGATTTGAAGATCTCCATGGCCAGGAGCGGGAAAGAAGATATTGCCAGAACCATTACCCAGTCGAACCATCCAAGGGGCTGTGTCTTAAAAACAGTCTGGAGGAAAGGGACATATACTACGGACATCTGAAGAACGAATGAAAGCAGGGTCGCGTATACCAGCTGAGGATTAGTCATAAATCCCAGACTGAATATTGACTCCCGGTGACTTCTGCAGTTGAACGAGTGAAACAGCTGGCTGCAGGCCAGAACAATGAAGCCGGCAGTACGGGCTCTTTCAATGCCTTCATTCTCCACAAAGTACACAAGATAAAAGGCAAGGAGGCTGCAAAAGGCAATGAAGGCTCCCTGAATCATGATCAGACCACCCATTCTTCGGGTGATTACTGATTCGTCCTTCAACCTGGGAGGCCGTTTCATGATGTTCCTTTCGATGGGATCTACGCCAAGGGCAAGAGCGGGCAGGCCGTCGGTAACCAGGTTGACCCATAAAATCTGGATAGGCAACAAAGGCAGGGGTAACCTGAACAGCGAAGCGATGAACATCACCAGGATCTCTCCAACGTTACACGAAAGCAAGTAATGAATGAATTTCCTGATGTTATCGTAAATACCTCTTCCTTCTTCGACCGCAGCTACGATGGATGCAAAATTATCATCGGTAATTACCATTTCGGAAACTTCTTTGGTCACATCGGTTCCGGTAATGCCCATGGCGACACCGATGTCTGCTTCTTTTACGGCCGGTGCGTCATTAACGCCATCACCGGTCATGGCAACAATTTCATCCTTGTTGCGCCAGGCTTTTACAATCTTCAGTTTATGTTCGGGAGATACCCTGGCGTAAACGGCAGTCCGGGTAACATACTGATCGAATTCTTCGTCTGTCAGCCTGTCGAGTTCCTCCCCTGTAAAGGCGAGAGAATCAGTCTGGTAAAAACCAAGATCCCGGGCAATGGCAACAGCAGTATTCTTGTGGTCACCGGTGATCATTACCGATCGTATCCCGGCGGTCCGGCATGCCTGCATGGCAAGCTTAACCTCCGGCCGGGGAGGGTCAATCATGGCAACAAGTCCCAAAAAAGTAAGCTCTTTCTCAATCTCGGCTGCCTCCAGACTGTCAGGCAGGGTTTCAAATTCCCTGCAGGCAACGGCAAGAACCCGCATAGCCTGGTCAGCCAATCCGGCATTTGCCCTCATCACCTCTTCCCGTCTTACCTGGTCGAGGGTCAGCACTTGTCCGTCTTCCTCAATACTGGTGCAATTCGACAGCAGAATATCGGGGGCTCCCTTGACATAGGCCATATACTTTTTGCCATGTTTCCTGAGGATGGACATTTGTTTGCGCTCTGAATCAAAGGGGATCTCCTCCACAAAAGGAAACTCTGCTTCGAGCGCGGGCTTAAATAAACCGGCTTTGGCAGCCATTGTTAGGAGTGCTCCCTCGGTCGGATCACCCACAATTCTGTAGCCCGATTCCTCTTTGGCAAGCTGGGCGCCATTACACAGTACAGTTCCTGCAAGCATTCTTGCCAATCCCGGTACTTCCGACGGATCGACCTTTTGGCTGTCCTTAATGAACTCACCTTCAGGGTTATATCCAATGCCTGAAACATTCAGGTACAGTCCGGAATGGAATAGTACCTGGACTGTCATCTCGTTTTTCGTCAAGGTTCCGGTTTTATCTGAACATATGACGGATGTGCAGCCCAGCGTCTCAACAGAGGGAAGTTTTCGTATGATGCAATGGCGTTTGACCATGCGTTGCACCCCTAGTGCCAGGGCTATGGTGACTACCGCGGGCAATCCCTCAGGAATAGCGGCAACAGCCAGACTGACCGCACTCAGAAATAAACCCAGAAGCTCTTCTCCACGCAGGTAACCAATGAGAAAGATCAGTCCGACAAGCGCAAAAACGATAACAATGATGATCTTTCCAAATTCTTTCAGTTTATCCTGCAAGGGTGTGCTGGTATCTTCAATTTCCTGGATGAGTTCTGCAATCTTCCCGAGTTCGGTATTCATACCAGAACCTGTGACCAGCGCACGGGCTTTCCCCGAGACAACGGCCGTACCCATATACAACATGTTGGACCTGTCGGCCAGGGCAATGTTTTCGTTTTCAAGCCTCATAGCGGATTTTGATACCGGTGTGGATTCACCTGTCAGACTGGCTTCGTGAGTCGACATATTACCGGTTGCATAGATTATCCGGCTGTCAGCAGGTACAAAGTCTCCTGCTTCCATTTCCACCAGGTCACCCGGTACGATTTCACTGGAAGGAATCACATGGTGCTTTCCGTTCCGGATCACCTTTGAGGTTGGCGAGGACAGTTTCTTAAGTGCTGCAAGCGATTTTTCAGCCCTGTACTCCTGGATAAACCCAAGTATGGCATTCAGAACAACAATGCTGATGATGGCGATTGCATCCACCCATTCTTTCAGAAATCCCGAAACCAGGGCAGCTCCGATGAGCACCCATATCATAAAATCCTTGAACTGATCGAGAAAAAGTCCGATTACGGAACGGCCTTCTTTTTCCGCCAGCTGATTAGGCCCGTATTGCTTTTGCCTGTTGGCAACTTCCTGGTGTGATAAACCTTTTTCCAAATCAGTGCCAAGTTTACCGGCAACTGTTTCCTTATCAACAAACCACCAATTGTGCATTTCCATCTTAGCAAATCATTAATCCTGAAGCTTAAGCCTTTATTTTTATATCTGCCACTTTTCGGGCATTCTCAATATCTTCCGCACCTGCAACCTCAATAGAGATAGCCCTGATCTTGCCATACCTTTTCCCGTTCTTAAAATCAGCCTTCATGGAGGCGGGCAGGTCGCTGCTTTCAATCAGTGACTCAGCCTTGTCGCCAAAATAGAATGTGATCCGGAAAGTATCCGGTAAAATGCCAATCCAGAAAATTGTTTTCTTCTTCCTCATCATCCTGAAGAGCCAGTTTTTCCCGTCATTATAGTAATTCCATAGTTCCTGTATATCGGGATATTTAAGATGCATTTGCTTCATCAGGTCCTGCCACAAAGCACTTTTGTCCCCGATGATACCGAATACCAAATTATCGTCGGGGATAACCGACTTGTCTTTCAATACCAGGTTCTCCATTTTAACTAACGTTTGATTATCAATGGTTTGGTAAACATTATGCCTTTTTCAGGATGCACAACCCTTACCAGGTAGAATCCCTCCCGGAGCTGACTGACATCCACAGTAGGTTGAAAAGTCACACGGATTTGCTTTCTTCCGGTCACATCGATGATTTCAATGGTTGATACGCCATCAGCTTTTTCGAATGTAACAATGTTACCAGCCGGATTGGGGAACATCATGCCGGAAGTGGACAGGGGTTCATGCAGTCCGGTCGGACCCAGATCCCTGAAAGCAATCCAGTTCAGGTTGAAGCCGTCTGTTTTTGCCATAAGTTTTAATTTATGCCTGCCGGCGTCCAGGTTAAACGAAGTACTGAATGTTTGCCAGTCCTGATAGCCACCGGTATTCGCAAGGTTAACTGTGGCAGCCGGTACATCGTCGACAAGCACTTCCAGTACTGATGATTTTGCACATGCCGCACGGATATCGAGGGCATAGTTTCTGCTCTCGCCTACGTCGATGTTGTATACCAGCCAATCGTTGGCCGCGATATATCCGCAATTGGCAAACCCGGAAACATCGCTGGTCTTCTCCAGAAGCATACCTTCCATTTGGGAATAATTCTCCGCTTCGATGTGACCCGGCACAGCCAGGTAATAGGTGGTGTCATGGACAGGCATATTCACATAAATATTGCCAAGTGCTGTCAGTTCACCGTCAGCATCCAGCAGGTCGATATAAGGATATACATCAGGACCACCGGAGGTTCTGCCGATAAACCAGGAATACCTGTAAACGCTGGGATTGCTTTCGAGAAAATCAACAGCCCCTATCAGAAAGCTTTCCTGGTCACCTGCATCATTGATGTTTCCGTTGCTCTCCCAGCCGGCGAATTCGGTTAACCAGATCGGGCGGTTGTATTTCTTAAATTCGTTGACATACCAGGAAAGGGCGCCGATGGTGTTCATGTAACAATGCACAGCTACATAATCAACCCGGCAATCCCCGCATGCATTGAAGAAATCGTCAAGGTACTTGAAAGGATCGGTGTAGGTGGTGCCGCCTTCGCTGACGCAATTACCGCAGTAGTTTACCGCCGGCCCAACAATCTTCAGGTTAAAATCATCAGCTATGGCTTCCAGCTTTGGCCAGTTTGCGGCTGCCTGGGAAGGAGTCATATTGGCCTGTTCAATGAAATTCGGTTCATTATAGGCGAGCAGGTATTTGACATCGGGATGGTCGGTCAGGAAAGCCCTGAGTTGTGTTTCATTGAAACTGCCATTCCAGGCCATCGGAACAAAATCGAAGCCGTAGTCACCATATACCGCGGATACGGAGGTTTCCGGAGTTACAGACCAGTTGTACCACCAGGTGAGGCCGGCGGACAAGGCCTCCAAATCGGCAGGTGAATGATAACCATATGCCATTCCGCGCTTGAACGAGGGTAACTGTCCGTATGACTGGAAAAGACTCATTATGAGAATGATGGAGAACGCAAAGAGAGCTTTCATGATAAGCTGAAATGGTATATGAAATTTTACTCGTCGCGGGTGAATGTGAATTTGCCACCTCCCTGTTCCAGCAGGAATTCATGTTTTTCAGGACTAAAAGTAATCACAACGCCGGCCTTTTCAAATTTGAAGACATCTTTTTTTGTGGGTTCCAGCGGGAAGGACGGTTGTCCGGTTGCCTGGGCAAACAATTGACCATTGTTCCTGGTGAAAGTAACCTTCAACGGAATTTGTGCACTGGAATAAACACCCAGGTATTGGTCTAGATCTTCCTGATTAACCGAATAAGTTGTAAATACCGGCAGGGAATAGGGCAATTTGAAATAAATGCTCAAAGCCCCGATCATGATGTCGTTGATGGAATATTCGGCGCCGTTGGAGCAGTATGCTACCGACAGATTCTCGTCGGGCAGATAGCACAGCAATGCACTGAAACCATCTATTCCGCCTGAATGGCCATATACTTTCTTGTCTTCAAAAGGAAACTGGAAAATACCCATTCCGTAACCGTCTGTGATGGTTTTCATCTTGTCGAGGCTGGCCTGACTAATGAGCCTGCCTGCGAACAAAGCCTCAATGAACTTCACCAGGTCCGAGGGAGTTGAAATTACAGAACCGGCTCCGTGAGGTATGCTCATATCTGTTTCAGGCTGCTGTTCCCAGCCTTGAACATAACTAAAGGAATAGCTTTCATTCTTTCCGGCATCGGCTTTTCCACCATAGTAGGTGTCATTCAGCCCGATTTTGGAACATATTCTTTCGGCCAGTAATTCAGGATAAGGTTTGTTGCATGCCTTCTCAACAATGTAACCCAGCAAAACGAAGTTCGAATTGCTGTATTCCGCTTTGGAGTCAGGTTCAAACTCAGGTTTGCTCCCAGAAATAATATGGATCATTTCATCATGGGTCCTGGGTTCGGTCATCCATTTGAGGTAGTCTGAATCATTGGTAAAACTGTGGATACCGCTGCGGTGATTGAGCATATTACCAATAGTGACGGATTTAGCATTGGGTATTGATGGAAAGAACTGGTCGAGAGTGGTGGACAGGCTAAGTTTATCTTCTTCAATTAACTGAAATACAAGCGTGGCGGTGAACATCTTTGAAATGGAACCAATACGGTACTTGGTTTTTGTATCGGAGGGGAGTTTCTGTTGAGGATTTAACAACCGGTAACCGATGGCACGGGCATAAATAATATTTCCGTTTTCCGATATGGCCAGACTGCCCATCGCCTTGTTTTTTTCTGCCAGTAAACTGAGCAGGCTGTCAAGTTTATCACTATTAAAGGTTTGACCGGAAGAGATCCCGGTAAAAAGCACCAGGGAAAGAACCGCAAATGATAATATTCTGATTTTCATGGCTGAGGTTATTAAGTCAACCGTAAATTTACTATTTTTAAGGATAATTGAAACTGATGTATCAAAAGGACTATATACTGAGAATGATAGAAATGCTTGGTGACCTGCTCAGGGCAATATTCGGGATGATCACCAGGGGAAATTATCAGCAGGCCAGCCGGTCGATCAATGAGGCCTACCTGACCATGCTTCGGAAAGATGCGGCTTTTTTTCAGAACATCCCTGCCGGAGAATTAACCACTACACTGATCAACGATCACCATTATACAAATGCTCACCTGGAGGTGCTGGCAGAGCTGTTATACGCTGAGGCGACCCTTTTGTATGAAAAGAAAAACAAGCAGGAAAGCCTGCCTTACTATCAGAAATCGATCCTGCTTTTTGAGTTTATTGAAAAGACCGACCGCACTTTCTCGGAGGAAAGACAGGATCGGATGAGGGTAATCAGGGACAGGATTACCGGTATTGGTGAAAACATCACAAGCAGAGACGCATGAACCCGCGTCTCTGCTTTATTTGTTCAACGCTATTCTTCAACCTCGAGCACGATATTGTTAAATACTTTGCTTTCAAATGGTTCCATTGACTTGGCATCTTTCCGGTACTTTTTAAGCATTCCGGTTTCAGCTTTAATCGTATTAGCTTTCAGATCGTGAAACACCAGGGGCGACTCCAGGATCATATACTCATTGTTGCCGTTGATTAACAGGAAGGCCTTTTCAAGGGTAACAACATCGTTTTCAATGGAGTTTTTCTCCCCCATTTCAAAAACATTGCCGAAGTTGTTATATCCTGACGGATATACTTTATGCTTATCAAGTATATCTTCCCACCATTCGCCAGATAATCCAATATTCTGAACCACTGGAGGCGGCGGTGGCGGAGGAGGCGGAGGAGGTGGTGGCGGATCCTGTGCATTGATCACCAAAAACCCTGTTATCATAAAGAGGGGGAAGACGGCAATTTTTTTAAACATTGCCAGCTTTGACGGATTATTTCTTGTCATCATAAGTAATCGTTTTTTGGTAAGTGAATAATTAAAACAACTGGCCAGGTATGTGGAATTATTCCGGAATACGATGTTTAGCAATTGGTGCTGGTATTGTCTTAAATCGGCATAGGTATTTACCACGGCTGAATCTGCCAGGTATTCATGGTTAAGACGTATGGCTTTTTTATAAAGCAGGATGACCGGGTTGAACCAGAAGACAATTTGCATCAGTTCTATGAAAATTATATCAGCAGAGTGCAGCTGCCTGACATGTGCAAATTCATGCAGCAGGAGTTCCCGGGTAATTCGTCCTTCATGGTATTCCCGTTCATTCAGGTAAACGGTTCTCAGAAATGTGAAAGGCAAAACAGGCCGGTCGAGTAAAACCACCCGCATGTCATCATGAAATGCGTACCTGCCTGCCTGCTGAATTCGGGCTAACCGGGTGAGATTAAGGACGAAACGAATCAGCAGTACCAGAAGAACCAAAAAGTATATCGCGTACAAGATCCATTTAAAGGAAAAAGTGCCAAGGGTCTTGCCGGTCATCTCCTTGATGTTGTAATAACCCTGCCGGTAATCGATGCTGTTAAGCAATGAATTTACGGATGTTACAGACCGGGAGTCATCAATAATCACGAAGGAAACTGCCAGGGAAAAAACAAGAGAGGCCAGCAGATAGAAACGTTTGAATACCGGCATGTTTTCCTTTTCCAGGAATAACCTGTAGAAAAGAAATAACAACAACAAACTCGCAGTTGATTTAATAACATAGGCTGTCATATCTTTCTCCTTTTGTTTTGCAGCTGCCTGTCAACGATGTCCCTTAATTCCTTTAGTTCTTTCTCACTAAGGTTGGTTTCAGTGGTAAAGAACGAGGCAAACTGAGCTGAGGAATTGTTAAAGAAATCTTTGATCAGACCGCTGAGTTGACCGGAAAAGTATTCCGACTTATTGACCTGCGGAAAGTACTGCCGGTTGCTTCCGTGCTGGTGGTAACCGACAAATCCTTTCTCGGTCATCCGTTTTAATAGTGTGGCAACAGTGGTAGATGCCGGTCTGGGTTCGGGAAACTCATCGAGGATGTTTTTCATGTAAGCTTCTCCGAGTTTCCAAAGGTACTGCATGACCTGCTCCTCTGCATTGGTCAAAGACATGTTCTACTAGTTTTAAATATGTTCTACAAATGTAGAACATTTATTACAGAATTGCAAGTTTTCGGGCTGTTTTTTTGTGCGTTTTGCAATTGATTTGGAGGCCTGATTAGATAAAAGAATATCAGAAATATACCAAAAAGGTAGCTTTTGTAATTATTTTCAATAACGGGAAGGTTAATGGTTATTATCCATTCATAATATTTAATTTTGTTGCTTTCATATTCCCAAAACCATTAAGCATTTTACCCATGAAGAACTACCTCATCACCTTGTTTCTGAGCATGCCAGCCTTTGTTGCCATCATTGTTTCCTGTAATTCCTATCCTGGAAAACCCTGGGAGAACAAAATCCAGTTGATACCGGGAAGGGTCCAGTGTGAGTTCTACGATACGGGAGGGGAGGGCATCAGTTATCATGATATGGACAGCGTAAACAACGGCAGCGGAAAGCTAAATCCGGCCAACGGTGATTTTTTAAATGAATTCAGGATGCAGGAGGGTGTTGATATTTCATATACCAAGATAAACGGAACAGATGACAATCCCTTCAATGATGTCATGCCGGAGATGAAGCAGCTTTATGTAGGGTGGACTGTACCCGGGGAATGGATAAGGTACACGGTTGATGTTCAGGAATCAGGAAATTACAAAATTGCACTTATGTATACGGCAAATGGTGATGGTGAGATTGAGGTTATTACGGATGACAGCACTTCCACGGGACTTATGAAGGTAATGTCGACCCATAAGGATGCGGATACGGTGGCATGGAGGCAGTGGCATCACTGGAACAGGACCGATGAGCTGGGTAGCATCATGTTAAAAAAAGGTGTTCAGGTCATAACCCTTAAGACCATCGGCAACGGAAACATGAACTATGATTACCTCGAGTTTTCACGTTTGGATTAACCTTTAATAACGGCGAGGGGCGACAGTGTAACCACGATCTCAACAAGGTCCGGCTGGTTCTGCATAACTTTGTCAATGTCTTTATAAGCTCCGGGTGCTTCATCGAGATCTTTCCGATGACGGATGGAATGAATAATACCTGACTGATCGAGTCTTGCAATTTCTTCGCTCAGGTCGAGGGTTCTCTGGGCCTGCCTTCTGCCCATGAGGCGTCCTGCCCCGTGTGAGCAGCTTTCAAAACTTTCAGGATTTCCTTTTCCCTTTACAATATAGCTCCGGGTACCCTGGGAACCTGGGATAATGCCGGTCTCGCCTGTCCGTGCGCTGGTGGCCCCTTTCCGGTGGACAAAGACATCAGTGTTGAAATGGGTCTCCAATCGCGCATAATTATGAGCAATGTTCACGAATTCGAGAGGCCTGAAATCATTGCCGGCTTTGTCAGCAAAAACAGCTACGATATTGTCCATCATCAATTTGCGATTAGCAAAAGCAAAATCGACACAATACTGCATTTCGGTGAGGTAATTGACGGCCTCCTGCGAATGGTAGGGAAGGAAGGCCAGGTTCTTCGACTTTTCGACACCTGAGAACCATTTCTCATTCAGGTTCCTGGCGATGTTGTTATAATGTTCCGCAACTTTAAGCCCTATGTTCCGGCTTCCTGAATGTACCATGATCCATATATGACCGTCGGAGCCGCTCTGGATCTCAATGAAATGATTTCCGCCGCCCAATGTGCCTATTTGCTTCCGTGCATTTTCATATTCACGGTCCACTATGCCGCCTTCCGGGAGTTTTTCCACAGGTGGCATCAGGCCGTCATCCTGTTTGTTCTCGTGGTGTTTGAATCCCAGGGGCACAATTTCACGGATTCCACCCATGATTCGTTTCAGCGTTTCTTTTGGGAGGTCGGTCAGATTTGTTTGCAGGCCACACATACCACAACCTATATCAACACCCACCGCATTAGGCACGATGGCATCCTTGGCTGCCAGTACCCCGCCGATGGGCATCCCGTAACCTTCATGACTATCTGGCATAAGTGCCACATGTCTGAAGGCAAAGGGAAGGTTTGCCACATTCCTGGCTTGCGTCATAGCACCTTCCTCAATGTCGTCAAGCCATAGTTTGATGGGAATTCTTTCAGTTGAAACGATCTGCATCATCCTGCGGATACGATTCGTTGTATGCTGTGTTTGTTTTGCTGATTTCCGGTCAGCTTTTCAGACGCTTTTTCATTTGCTCTTTCAGCCACAATATTGCCTCTTCCTCATTGGTGAACAAGCGGGTCGGTACCTTGGGCTGACTGAATTTCAGGAACAGATTGGCAAAATAGCTGGAGATCTTTGAATCTATCACAATGGCCTGACCTGCCACATGTGCACGGTACTGGGCAGCAGCATATGCACGGGTCTTGGAATCGATGAACAGCATGTTTCGGATATCCACAAAATTTGCACAAAGTCTTTCCTGGCACCACTCGTCACCGGTCTTTGTCATCTTTTCCAGGGTATCCATATCGAGGGAACAATTATTTATCGCAATGTACCGGTAGATCTGATCATCTCCCTCAATAACCTTGACCTTATCATTGATGGTTATGCTTCGCATGATTTTAATTTTGGGGTACCGAAGATAAATATTTTTTTCAATCCCACAATAAGATAGATTTGTGTATCTTTAAAACAGGATATCAATAATTTGGTGTACCGACACCTTGAAATTTAACTAAACTTATAAGAACATGGACAAAAAAGCCAAAAGCAAAAAACAACCAAAGGGATTGTTTGATAAGGCAAAAGACCTGTTGAACAAGGCCGACGACCTGCTGGATGAATCTGTTGACAAAATGAAAAAGAGCAAGGTATATGGAAAGGCCACCGAAGCCTTTAAGAAGGCAGAGGATTATGTAGAAGTAAAGATGGATGATTTTGAGAAAAGCGGCATGAAAGGAAAGCTGGAATCGATGGCTGGAAAAGCCGAAAAGAAGGCCGGAGTCGTTTTGAAGAAGCTGAAGAAAATGGGCAAGGAATTTGCCGTCAAAGCGGAAGACAGGATCGATGATCTCGCTGAAAATCTGAAGGGCAAACCAGCAGCAAAACCCAAACCCAAGGCAAAATCCAAAGTTGTGGCTAAACCTGCTGCAAAACCTAAAGCGAAAAAAACTGTCAAAGCAGCTGTAAAATCGGCCGCTAAGCCTAAAGTTAAAAAAACGGTCAAAGCAGCTGTAAAAACAACTGCCAAGCCCTCAGTAAAGGCAAAACCTGCTGCAAGAACCGCAGCCAAACCCAAACCGGGGCCGAAATCCAAATAAGTAAGAATTTCAATTTGCTCAAATACCAGGGGCAAGGTAAGTCCTTGCCTCTGGCTTTCAGTTGAAATAGGAATTAAATTCAGGAGGAAGGGTTTTTAATTCCCTGATCATAATGTCCTTGTAAAAAACTTCAGCTGCCTCACTCTGTAACTGTATCTTCCCCTTGATGAGAGGTCTGGTTACATTTCCATCCAAATACCGCGAATTGGACAGTGCCATCACCACATGGCCATTTACGATGTGCAGGCTCCTGCCTTCAAAACAGATCAACTCCACAGAATTCCATTCACCCGCAGGATTTTCATAATCACTGCTACGCTGGCAATAACCCGGATTACCTGTGTTGAATCCGAATGAAATCCGGGTACCATAAGGGTCATACCGGAAATTCTCCGATCCCTGCGGCCTTGATGCCTGGATGTCAATCATGGAGGTCATTTGCGACCAGTAATCACCAAAGCTTTCCTCCATGATCTGAAACTCCTGGGACAACATCCAGGAGCGCCAGTAATCATGACCGCATTCACCCTGAGAATAATAGAGAATACCGGAGTCCATCGGATCATTCAGTCGGGGTTCCCATTTTTTTGTGCCCCACCTGACCTTCAGCTTCAGGTGGTAGTTTTCATATTCCTGTCTGGTGAAAACACATCCGTAAATCTCACCTGATATTTTCAGCACCGGATCACCGTTTTCTTCAAGAACAGTGAAAACGTTGCGTTCGTTCTTGTTATATCCTACAGGTTGAATGGTATCGCCGTTCTCATCCATCGGAATCTCACCGTTGTACCCCGTCTTGTGCGCATAGCTGAGGTACATTTCCCACTGCGACAGATCCTTATCCAAAAGAGACGTCCAGGATGTTTCTTCCCGGCCCGATTTTAAAGATAATGTACCGATTGCTGCTATTGCAACTGCTACTGCTGCGGCTATTCTCATTCCCTTTTTCTCCTTTTTCCAATTCCTTTCCCACCCAGAAATCCCCATCCACCGCTTCCGATCAGGAATCCAAAGGCATACCACGCACCGTTGTTATTCTGGGCGTACAGGGTTACATTGTCTTTAAACAACATGACAATGAAATCAATGGGAGCGATGATGCCATGCCACAATCCACCCCAAAATCCGTATTGCTTCCCGGTGAGACAGGCATCTACAACTTCCTTGTTGGCGCAACCGGTAAGGCAGATCACAATAAGAAGCATCGTCAGAACAATTCCCAGATGCTTTTGTCGGGTTCTTGATGTCATAGTAGTAGTTTTATGGTGTTAGTAAATCAGCATGCTGTTTCATGACAGGATCAATGGTGGCTGTTTCTTTCCAGAGCATCCTGAATGGAGGATTCAATTTCTTTCATGTTGAATGGTTTCCGGAAGTATTTGTTGATAATTCCTTCATTCAGGGCATCAGCAATTTCTTCACTGATATCAAAACCGGTCAGGATAAAGAACAGTATTTCAGGGAAATCCTTTTTGGCAGTTCGTATAAATTCAATGCCGTTCATGCCGGGCATTTTCATGTCACTGATAACCACTCGGGTATCCAAATTTGATTGCAGCCGGGAAAGTCCTTCAAAACCCGAACCCGCCGTTATGACCTGGAACTTACTTTTAAAATTGATGGTAAAAAGCTTCAGGTTGATGGGTTCATCATCCACATATAACAACTTGGTATTTTCACTCATGGTTTTCAGTATTACTTACTGGTAATGTAATGGTAACCTTGGTACCTAAACCCGATTGGGATTCAAAATCAAGTGTGCCCTTGTATTCCTGCACGATGTTATAAGTGATTGCCAGCCCGAGACCTGTTCCTTTGCCAGGATCCTTGGTAGTGAAAAACGGATCGGTGATTTTAGGCAGGTCCTCCTGCGGGATTCCACAGCCACTGTCTGTTACCGAAATGATCAGTCGGCCATTCATTACATGTGTTGTAATGATGACAGTCCCTTTCTCACTTATTGCCTGTTCAGCATTTACCAGGATATTCAGAATTGCCTGGTGGAGCTTTCCTTCATTGCACAACAGCGTATGGGTTTTGGTGGTGTATATTTTCTGGACTTCGATCTTGTATTTATACTGGCTGGCAAGCATCACCAGGCAATTGTCAATTATTTCGTGAATGTCACAGGCAATCGATGGTGAATCATCATGCCTGCTGTAATGGTTGAGACTTGTTACGATGTCGGATGCCCTTCTGACCCCGATCTGTATTCCTTCAATGAGTGGCTCAAGTTCGCTCCGGTGTTCCTGCAGGTTTTCACTGATGTAGTTCTCCAGTCCAACTACCCCGCCATTAATAAAGTTCAGGGGATTGTTTATTTCATGAGCCACACCGGCAGCCAGCACGCCGAGGGAGGCCATTTTTTCTGACTGAACAAGTTGCTTTTGCGTAGTGTGCAGGCTATTAATGGCAGATTCCAACTCTTCCCTTTGTCCGGAAAGCTCTTCATTTGCGGCTTTCAACTCTTCGTTTGTTGCCTCGATCTCCTCGGTACGCTCCTTGACGGCCAGTTCCAGACCCGAAATAAGGTTGGTATAGTTTTGGATGAAGGTACGGGTAACCAGGAGAATAATAATCGCTACCACGGAAATGTGGGTTATGATGATGACCCAGGGATACATCTGCAGGATGTATCGTGCGGGATCATATTCTACAGGAATGGTAAGGATTCCTTTGTGGTGTAAAACACCAATCACCAGAAAGCACAGCACGAGGCTTACATAAATAAAAACCGTACGGAGAAATGGAAGATAAAGTATGGATATGAAAGGGATCAGGATCAGGTATATCCGGGCGGCAGACAATAAGCCATAATTGATGCAATCGACCATGGAAAGCAGGATTATCAGAGCAATCAGGCCATAAGTCTTAAAGATGGTACCCAACTTTGTCCGGAAAAAAGTAATCAGAATAACACTTCCGATCACCAGGAGGTTGATGATATAAGCAGGATGGAATCCATAATTGACCCACCTGTAAAGGCTGATCAGGTAGGCCGCGGTACCAATTAAAGAAGCGACTACCAGGGCCGTATCAAGGATTTGCCTTCTTACATCATCAATGGTATGTCTGGATCTTTTTGATGCGAACATAACCTGTTTGTTAATCCCGGCAGCGTCCTAGGAATACCGGTGTAAACTTCCTTTAAAATTAACCAAAAGTGAATTGGTTTAATAATTTCCTGTCTATAAACTCACATTCTTTTTAACTGCCAACCAATTCCAGTTTATTTAACTCGCCGGAAATGAATGCCAGTTCATCGCCGGATAGGCGGATTTGATCCGCTCCGGCGTTTTCGGTCGCCTGCTTCCGGTTCCTCGCTCCAACCAGTGCAATGGTAATTCCGGGCTGATCAACAGTCCAGCGTATCACCAGTTGCCCTACGGTGGCATTTTTCTCTTTGGCCAGTGGTTTCAGCTTGTCAAGAAAGGTATTGACACGGGCTATGTTTTCGGTGCTGTAAAAAGCATTTCCTTCACGGGTGTCTCCTTCGTTGAAATGATGTCCCGGTAAGATTTTCCCGGTAAGCAACCCTCTTTGCAAAGGACTGTATGCAATAATGGCAATGTTGTGGTCTACTGCATAGGGTATTATTTCTTGTTCAATATTCCGGTACAACATGCTGTAAGGAACCTGGTCAGCAGCAAGCGTTATCGTTTTTCCTGCTTCCGCCAATTGAGCAGCATTGTAATTGCAGACGCCGGCAGCTTTTATCTTGCCCTGGTCCAGCAATAGATGCAAAGCCTCCATTGTCTCGGCAATAGGGGTGGAACCGTCGGGCCAATGAATCTGGTACAGGTCAATATAATCGGTTTTCAGCCTTCTCAAACTGTCTTCACATTCCCTGATAATACTTTCCCTGGAGGCCAGTTTATGCATACTGATATCACGGCCCGCATTATCCTTGCTTTTAAAAAAGAATTCCCCCAGACTGGTATCCCACCTTAATCCGAACTTGGTAAAAAGCTGGATTTTATCACGGTCTGTTTTCCGGATCGCTTCGCCGACAATTTCTTCACTCAGGCCCTGGCCATAGGCCGGCGCGGTATCAATGGACGTAACGTCGTGATCAATTGAGACCCTTATGGCGTCGATGGCCTCTTTGCGGTCGGCACCACCCCACATCCATCCGCCGATGGCCCAGGCTCCGAAGGTAATGACTGAAGCCTCAACCGAAGATGCACCCAGCTTTCGTTTTTCCATATCCTGGATTAGGTTTATGATGAAAGACGGGTACAAATATAGCCTAAAACTTAAAAAACAAACACCTCCTCAATGGCTGCCCCAAAAACCCTGGCAATATCGTATGCCAGCTTCAGTGAGGGGTTGTACTTGTTTTTCTCAAGGAAAACTATGGTTTCCCGCCGGACGTTCACCTTCCTGGCAAGATCCTCCTGGGTAAGATTAAATCTTGCCCGGTATTCCCTGATCCTGTTATTCATTTTTGATACCTGTGAAATTAAAAACCAACCAGCATATTGTAAAGACAACGGCCATACCAAGAATCCCTGCCCCAATGAGTGAATGGATCTCCAGTTTTACCTTGTCACTCACATACATGATTACAAGCCACAGATAAAGCGAAATGTAATATGACCATGCAGCCGTTCTCCGCATGATATGCTTTGATAATTCATCCTCGGCGGGTTCGCCCCTTTTGGCACTGACCAGTCGTTTGTAGCCGACAAATATAGCTAATCCGACTACCATCACGATAATGCCGAATTGAAGCAGGTCATAAAGCTGAAACCGGGTTGATGCAGAGAAGAACCACCATGCCGTGGTAGCCAGGGTAATGGCAGCAACAATAAAAAGAACAATTGAGCGTTTCATGTTTTCTGGATTTAAGTTAAATATATCTAACATAAAGTTAGAAATATATAACATAATATCCAAATTTTTTTAGGATTTTTTTTTAAAGCAGAACACCCTTCAAGGGTTAAAGGACCGCCTGAAGGGTGTATAGTGATTAACAACTGATACTGGTTGCTGCTAAGGGGTTACTTTTTTTTGGTTGTGACCACGATAACTCCTTCGTAATCCTTGTCAGTATATTGCTTCATGCTTTTTTTATCCTTGATGACTGTTACAGTAACAATCTGATCCGGATCAAGACCAGCCAAAGGATCTTTGCCCTTCTGTTCAACTCCGTCAACAATCACCAGCGTGTTTGACGGGATTTCCTTATCGCTGGTTTCCCATTGTACATCTTTGGAATTTCTGATGATGATGACATTTTTATCGGTACCACCAGGCTCAGAACTATGTTTATACACTTTCACTACTTTAACAGAATCGGACTCGCCAATATTCAAATGTTCAATATCCTCATCTTCTGAAATGAATATCAGTTTATCACCATGCATGATTTCGCCGCCATCGGTATGGCCGACCATTTTAACTGTTCTGGTTGTGTCATCGTCAACGATAACCTCAATGGTCTCAGTGATCACGGTATCCTGCGGATCACCCTTGCTGATCACCTTGATAACGGTTTTCTTTTTGATGGTATCCTGGGCCTGGATCAGGTTGGATAAGGGCAAGCGTTCCGGTTCATTTGTATTGCTCAAGGCTGATGTCACTGAAGATGGACCGGCCTGAATTCTTTCAGGGAAGAAACCGTTCACAACGGCCATTGCGAAAAACAGGGCTACGGTGAGAGGCAGCAGGGCCAATACGCGCCGCCGTGATTTCCGGTTAAATTTGTTATTGGTTATCATTTTCATACGTTTTTTAATTAAAGCGTGATTAAAACTGGAAGAAAGGCAGATGAGTCTTTCTTCGGTTACCTGATTGACCAGGAGAACCTGGTACCTGAGCCTGTCAATTCCGGTATTGAGGGCTCCTTCATCTGCCAGGTATTCATGCACCAGCTGCACTGTGTTCTTCATCATCCAGATAAGCGGATTAAACCACATTACGGCCGTCAGCAGTTCAATCACAATCAGATCGACAGCGTGATACTGGGAAGCATGTATTCTTTCATGTGCGATGATTTGATCCAGGTCCTCCTGGGAAGTAGTATCGCGGGTAATAAAAATCCAGTTGAAAAAGGAAAAGGAATTCCTGAACCTGTGATTCAGCAGGAGCGTACAATTCTTATGCCTGACCTTTTCGGATCTCACGTATTGAGAAGCAAGGATTACCAGTTGCAGCAGGATCCGGCACAACAGTAACACAGTCACTGTAAAATACAATTTCGAAATCATATCCTGCCAGTTAATAACTGGACGGGTCTGTGCCACAGAAGCCCGTTCCGCCATACCCGGCGGATTATCAAGTTCCTGCAGTGTAATCACAGTTTGATTCTTTTTAACAATATCAACTGTAAATCTGTTAAGTGGAACCAGAAGGGAGACCACAACAGAACCCATCAGAAAAATCCGCAGATGTCTGAAGTTGGCTTCGTTTCTATATAACAGCCTGTATACCAGATAAAAGATACTCAGGCATACCGTTGCGATCAGGATATATTGAATAACTGCCATCTTATTGCCGTTTATTTCTGATTTCCTTTTCCAGCATTTCTTTCAGTTCTTCAAGCTCGTTGAGACTTACCTCTTTACTTTTGACAAATGCCAAGACCATTTGGTTCAGAGAACCATTGAAAAGTCCCTTAAATGTTTCCTTCATTACATGCTGGGCATAATCCTTTTTGGTGACCAGGGCGTAATAAACATGGGTCTTGCCGTAGGTCTTGTGCGAAACATAGCCCTTCTTCTCCAATACTTTAATTACCGTGGCGACTGTATTGTATGCCGGTTTAGGATCAGGCAGGCTATCCAGAACGTCGCTTACGGCTCCTTCCTTGATTTCCCATAATGCTTTTAACAGTTCTTCCTGTGCTTTGGTAATTTCCTTCATGGTCTGAGATGAATGATATGAATATGCAGGACGAATATACTATAAATATTTTATAAATACTATAAGTATAGTGATAATTTCAAATAAATTAACATTTTTTTAGAAATGTCGGTCGCCAATTATATCTTTAACATTTCTTCGACCTGTTTCACAACGTTTTCAGGGGTGAAGCCGAATTTTTCATCCAGTACTTTGTAAGGAGCAGAATAACCGAAGTGCTGGAGGCCAAAGACCCTGCCGTTTATTCCTGCCAGGCCTTGCAGGGTTACAGGCAAACCGGCAGTCAGGCCAAACACGGGTATTCCTGGAGGCAGGACCTGTGCCTGATATTCCCTGGGCTGTTTTCGGAACAGTCCCTCTGATGGAGCAGAAACCACACGAACTTTGAGCCCTTTCTCTTCCAGTTTCCTGGCGCCCTCCAGCTGGGTGGATACCTCAGAGCCATTGGCAAGCAGGATAATATCTGGTTTGGGTGTATCTTTTACGATATAGGCTCCTCTGCTTACCTGGGCTGCATCTGCGAGCCTCGTCGATCCTTCCCGGGCCGGAAGGGAAGGAACATTCTGTCTGGTCAGCAAGAGTGCAGTAGGGGTTTTGGTATTCAGGAGCGCCAGTTTCCAAGCCTGAGTGGTTTCATGCACGTCGGCAGGACGCAAGACCAGCATGCTGTTTTCTCCGTGGTGGTTCTTCATTTGCTCCATGAGCCGGATCTGCGCTTCCTGTTCAACGGGCTGGTGGGTCGGTCCGTCCTCACCCACACGGAAGGCATCATGGGTCCATATGTATTTCACCGGGAGACCCATGAGAGCAGCCAGGCGTACGGCTGGCTTCATGTAGTCGGAAAATACGAAGAAGGTGCCGCATGCTGCCATTACTCCACCATGCAGCACGATCCCATTTGCAACGGCTGCCATAGTAAGCTCGGCCACGCCGGCCTGCAGGAATGCTCCGCTGAAGTCTCCCCTGGCAAAGGCTTTTGTGTGTTTCAGAAAACCATCGGTCTTATCGCTGTTCGATAAGTCAGCCGACGCCACGATCATATTGTCAACATTTTTAGCCAGCCAGCCAAGCACATTGCTTGATGCCGCCCGTGTAGCGATGTCATCTTTCTGTGCAACCTGTTCAGGAACCAATTCCGGCGACTGGCCTGAAAAAAAACGATCAAGTTTCTGAGCGAGTTCAGGATTGGCAAAGGCCCACTTTCTTTCTTCATCTTTACGGGCATTGGCGACAGTGGTTTTTTTCCGGAGAACCTCTTTATAATAGGCAGCAACTTCGGGGAAGATCACAAAAGGATCGGCAGGATTTCCGGCAAGGTTTTCAATCGTTTTTTCAAAAGAGGCTCCGGATTCCCCCAGGGGCATCCCGTGAGTGGAGGTCTGACCTTCAAAGCTGTCACCGGCTGCATCCACGGCACCCTTGCCCATCACAGTTTTGCCAATGATCAGTGTGGGACGGGACCTTTCCTGTGTGGCCTTCAGTAGGGCAGCCCTGATCTCATCCTGATCGTTACCGTTGATCTGGATTACCTGCCAGCCCCATGCAGAATACTTCATGGCAGTATCTTCGCGGCTCACCGCCGAGGTTTTGGTTGACAGTTGAATATCATTGGAGTCGTAAAACATGATAAGGTTGTGCAATCCCAGGAATCCTGCCATTCTTCCGGCCCCCTGCGAAATCTCTTCCTGTACACCGCCATCGGAAATATAGGCATAAGTCTTATGTGACATCCATTCTCCGAATCGGGCACAAAGAAAACGTTCGGCAATGGCAGCACCCACTGCCATGGCATGACCCTGGCCCAATGGTCCAGAAGTGTTTTCAATGCCCCTTTTAATATCGACTTCAGGGTGTCCGGGAGTCGGACTTCCCCACTGCCGGAAATTCATGATCTCTCCTGTTGTGAAATTGCCAGTAAGTGTGAGGATGGAATACAGCATGGGTGACATATGTCCCGGATCAAGGAAAAACCGGTCACGGTTTCTCCAGGTCATGTCCTGCGGATCCCAGTTCAGAAACTCGGAATACAAAATATTGATAAAATCAGCACCACCCATAGCTCCGCCCGGGTGGCCCGACCTGGCTCGCTCGACCATGGCGGCGGAAAGAATCCTGATGTTATCTGCAGCCCGGTTTATAATATCTTTTTTCATGCATGTTTTATTATGGTTGATCTGTGTTTTATATGACGGCCTGGCGGTCGTGCAGACCGGAAGTCCTGTAATCCCCTGAAACTAATTCTGACAAATATAAAATAAAACTATGGCAACCTGGTTTTAAGGCAGGAGTAATTTATTGCATAAAATGATTCGAGATTTGAACAAAATGGCTTGCAATGAAATGGGGAATAGGTGTATTTTTGAGGTGGATTAAACTCAAAACAAATCATGAGCCTTCAATGCGGTATTATCGGGATTGCCAATACGGGCAAAACCACCATCTTCAACTGTATGTCGAATGTAAAAGCAGAGACCTCCAATTTTGCCTTTACATCGAACAAATCCAATATCGGCATCATTCACGTGCCCGACCAGCGGCTTTATGAGCTGGAGAAATACCAGCCTACGAACAGGGTGGTCCATGCAACGGTTGAGATTGTTGATATTCCCGGTCTTACCAAGGGTGCCAACCAGGGTGAGGGGGTTGGCAATAAATTTCTGGCTGACATCCGGAATACCGATGCCCTGATACATGTGCTGCGCTGTTTTGATGATGAGAACCTTCCGCACATTGACGGATCTGTTGATCCGGTGCGTGACATAGAGAACATTGATTTTGAGTTGCAGGTTAAAGATCTCGAAAGTGTGGACAAGAAACTTCAACGACTGGACAAGATTGCCCGGGCGGGCGACAAGGAAGCCAAGCATGGCATGGATGTCCTGAACAAGGTGAAAGCCAGGCTTGAATCGATGGGCAATATCCGTGATCTGAAGCTTGATTCATTGGAACACAAATACATAGATGATCTTTTCCTGCTTACCATGAAGCCGATGATGTTTGTGTGCAATGTGGATGATGCTTCAGCAGCAAAGGGTAATGCCTATGTTGAAAGGGTCAGGGAGCATCTGAAAGACCATCACGCCGAGATCCTGGTGGTTGCTGCAAAACTCGAAGCGGAGATTGCCGATTTTGAGAACGAAGAGGATAAAATGCTGTTCCTGTCCGATGCCGGTCTGACCGAACCCGGTGTGAACCGGATGGTACGTTCTGCCTATTCGATGCTTAACCTGCTTTCCTTCTTTACCATAGGGCCCGATGAGATCAGGGCCTGGACCATACACAAGGGTATGACTGCACCACAGGCCGCAGGAGCAATCCACAGTGACCTGGAACGCGGATTCATCCGGGCCGAGGTTATCAAATACCAGGATTTTATTACCCTCCGTTCTGAACATGCCTGTAAGGAGAAGGGAAAGCTGATGATTGAAGGTAAAAACTATGTGGTATGTGACGGGGACATTCTCCATATCCGGTTTAACGTATAGATTGGGAACGCATTGCATGATTCCACGTGACCTGGTAATCAGGTTGTGCCTGATCTCATCTGCGCTTATACTGTCTGGCCAGGTTTCAGCACAGCAGATAAAAGCAACTGACGCACAGCGGGCTCATTACCTGCTAACTACCAGGGGTGAGGTGGTGATCTCCTTTGTAAAACCCTTTTCCTGCAGCCTGGCCGATCTTTCCTCATTCCTTTCCATTGACAATTACCACCTGGATACGGTAACAGCCTATGCCGGCGAGGCAGGATTCAGGAAATTCCTGGCATTGAATATACCCTATGAAGTGCGGAAACCACCCTCACTGCAATCTGCCCTGCATAAACCTGAAGTTCTGGCTCAGGAAAGCTGGCGAAACCAGTATCCTTCGTACAGTCGCTACACAGGTCTGATGGACAGTTTTGCCATGGCCCGGCCCGAGCTCAGTCGTCTTACCCAGTTTGGCACCAGCATAAACGGAAGAAAACTGCTGGCCTTAAAAATATCCGATAATCCTGCAATTCACGAAAATGAACCTGTTATAATACTGACTTCCTCCATACATGGGGATGAGACGGTTGGTTATGTATTGATGCTCAGGATGATAGACTACCTGCTGGCTAACTATGATTCGGATGAACGGATCAGGCACCTGGTGGATGAGGCAGAGATATGGATCAATCCTCTTGCCAATCCTGACGGCACCTACTTCATGTCAGATACCTCGGTGGCTGGTGCAACCAGGTTCAATGCCAACCACACCGACCTGAACCGAAATTTCCCCGATTTGCAGGACCCTGATTGGGAGAACAGACCCAGGGAACCGGAGAACCTGGCCATGATGAGTTTCATGAATGATTGCGGTGTGGTATTGGCGGCCAATTTTCATGGAGGTGCTGAGGTGGTAAACTATCCGTGGGACACGTGGGAAAAACTGCATGCGGATGATGACTGGTACAGGCTGATTTCACGTGCTTATGCTGATACCGTTCACCAATACGGAGTTGCTGAATATATGAACGATCTTGACAATGGGATCACGAACGGCTATGCCTGGTATCCCTTGTACGGGGGCCGCCAGGATTATGTCAACTATTTTCTGCATGCACGCGAGGTCACCATTGAGTTATCATCAGATAAGATGCCTGCGGAGGACCTGCTGGAGGATTTCTGGAAATTTCACCGGCAGAGCCTGTTGCACTATATGGAAAGATCGCTGACCGGGATCACGGGTACTGTAACCGATTCGTTGACACAACAAGCTGTTCAGGCAGAAATTTGGATCGAGAACCATGACAAGGATAATTCATTTGTACTTTCATCGGCACTCGACGGTACTTTCTACAGATTGACCAGTGAAGGGCAATATGAGGTGAGCATTACAGCACAGGGATACCTGACTCAGAAGAAACCGGTTGCTGTTGCCGGCGGAGCGCTTTCCCCGCTTCATGCAAAACTTGTTCCAGCAAATATGTACGAACTTCATCCAAATCCTTTCACTGACATGTTGTATCTTTATGTCGGTGAATCAGGGAATGATCTGAAGGCTGAATTTTTTGACCTTTCGGGGAGAAAGGTCCTGCAGACCAGCCAGCCGGTCATTAATGCCGGAACGCAGAGCATTGATACAAAAGCACTCTCCAGGGGTACCTGGCTGGTAAGGATAACTTGCGGAAGCCTGGTCATTCGGCAGGTGGTGCTAAAAATGCCCTGAGGACAATAAAGATAAAAATGAAAACCTGTTCAACAATTAATTAAATGCTATGATTACATCATTAGGTGAGGCCAGATTTAAATCCCCGCTCAATTATTCAGTAGATGACCGTATAAGGATCCCTGCCTCAATTAAGTTTATCCCCGGAGAGGAACAGGACGATGGTCTTTTGTTCGAACTTGCCGGACCACGGTCGCAACTTTTCTTTAATCCCGGGGATACCAGGGCTGCAATTGTTACCTGCGGAGGATTATGCCCGGGAATGAACAATGTAATCCGGTCCCTGTTCCTGGAGCTGCACTTTATTTATGGTGTTAAGGAAATCATCGGTTTCAGGTTCGGGTACAGTGGTCTCGATCCTGCCAGCGGTATCGAGCCTGTTGTGCTCACACAAAACCGTATTGACGACATTCACAGGGAAGGGGGAACCATCCTGGGAACATCCCGGGGACCGGTTGATGTGAAAGTAGCTGTAGACAACCTTATCAGGCTGAAAATCAACATATTGTTTACTATAGGAGGTGACGGAACCCAGCGGGGCGGTCATGATCTTTTCAAAGAAGCTCAAAAGCGGGATTATCCCCTGGCTGTGGTTGGAATACCAAAAACCATTGATAACGATGTATCCTATGTATCGCGGACCTTTGGATATCTAACCGCAGTTGAGGAATCCTGTCGCGTAATCGATACGGCACATGTGGAAGCAAAAAGCGTACAGAACGGCATCAGTCTGGTAAAACTAATGGGCCGCCATGCAGGTTTTATTGCCATAGGGGCCACTGTTGCCAGTCAGGATGTGAACTTCGTTCTCATTCCCGAAATACCCTTTGCACTTCATGGTAATAAGGGCTTCCTGCAGGTGCTTAAAGACCGCATGATCGAAAGGAAGCATGCCGTCATTGTGGTAGCCGAAGGTGCGGGACAGGACCTGCTTGCATCAGGGGATACCGGCCGTGATGCTTCGGGCAACGTTATCCTGAAAGATATTGGGGTTTTCCTGAAGGATCAGATTGCGGAATTCTTTAAAAAGGAAAATATACCTGTCATTATCCGGTATTTCGATCCCAGTTATTCAATCAGAAGCTGCGCGGCAGATGCTGAAGACTCCATATCATGCGACCTGTATGCCCGCAATGCTGTGCATGCAGCAATGGCAGGCAAGACAGGACTGGTGATCGGGCATATCCATGATACTTTTATCCATGTTCCCATTGACCTGCTGACGCAAAAATCAAAACGGGTCGATCTGAATGGCTGGGAGTGGCGGGCAGCGCTGGCGGCCACCGGGCAACCCGAAGCGTTTGTCTGAAAAAATAAAACCGGGCAGATCCTGCCCGGTTTTACGGTATCATGGAGTTGCCGGTTTATTTGCCGGAGGGAAGCAGGACCTCGTCGATCACATGCACCACACCATTGGTTCCCTGCACGTCAGTAAGGACCACATTGGAGGAACCATTGAGGGTTACCGAAGCTCCTACACTGACTGCAATGTCACCATTGAGCGTAGCTACATTGCCCGAACTCAGGTCGGTCGAAAGTACGTTGCCGCTAACGACATGGTACAACAAGATCGGAGTCAGCTGCTCCTTGGTAAGATCTTCAATTCCTGATACTCCCAGTGTGGTAAAAAGTTCTTCAAATGCAGCATTGGTGGGGGCGAATACCGTGAAGGGACCTACGCCGCTCAAAGTTTCTGCAAGTTCTGCCTTTACAACAGCCTCAACCAGGATGCTGAACTGAGGGTTGTTGATGGCCAGGTTGACCACGGTCGGCGGTAACAATACCTTGTCGATCACATGGATGATGCCGTTGGAAGCCAGCAAATCAGCGGACGTAACTTCCGAACCACCGTTCAGAATCACCTCATCTGCGTTTACCTGCAGGGAGACCGCGGTTTGGCCGGGACCCGGGCTCAGTGTATTTACATAACCGTTGGTGAGATCGGTTGATAATACCTTACCGCTTACCACGTGATACAGCAAAATCGGAGCTAAGGCTTCGGCGGACAGATCATCCAGACTGGACACGCCGAGATCGGCGAGCAAATCAGCAAAGGCTTCATTGGTGGGAGCAAATACGGTAAATGGTCCGTCACCCTGAAGTGCGGAGACCAGGTTGGCTTTTGTAAGTGCCGCTACCAGTATGGAGAAATTATTGTCGGAAGAGGCGATCTCCACGATACTTTTCATTTCTTCCACAGGGGCCTTATCATCCTCGTTTTCACATGATGCGAATACGAACATCCCGAGAAGCACGATGGCTGTTACGGGCTTGAAGAATCTTATAAACTTTTTCATTTTTTCTGGTTTTATTGATTTGATGTATTAACATCAGGAATATGAATAATGTTTAATAAAAAATATAAAAAGATAAACAAATTATAATGATACAGGTATGAAATCAATTTTGTTAATCATAATAAATAACTGAAAATGAATTATTAAATATAAATAAACAAAATTGTTTCTAAATAGTGGAATGTTTAATTTAATGATATATAAAGTAAACATAAAGATGAAGTCTGGAAAAGAGGTGATGGAATTGTCACTGATTTCACTATTTTTAGTGCTATGTTTCAATGGACTTTCGCATGAAATCACGCAACCTGAAATCAGTAGTATTAATACTTTATGGTTTGATTCTGGTTTTTTCCTGCATTCATCCCATTTATCCGCGGGAAATGTATCTGCAGCATTCTGCCACCCTGCTGATGGGTATTTTCCTCGTGTACGTCACCATTAATAACAACCTGAGTAACAAAGCCTTTGTATTGATCTTTCTGTTTATGATCCTTCATATGATCGGAGCACGCTGGATCTATTCCTATACACCTTATGATGACTGGATCAGGAAACTGACAGGATTCAGCGTTAACCGTTGTTTCAACTGGCAAAGAAATCAGTACGACCGGTTCATTCACCTGATGTTTGGATTCCTGTTGCTGATTCCTGCCAGCGAAGTCTACCACAAATGGCTGGGTGTTCCGGCTAAGCAATCGGATCATATCGCGTTTCTTTTTATACTTGCCGGTAGTTTGTTTTATGAAGTATTCGAGTGGGTGTTATCACTCGCGCTTTCTCCTGAACAGGCTGATGCTTACAATGGACAGCAGGGAGATTTCTGGGATGCACAGAAGGACATGGCGCTGGCTATGCTGGGAGCAATCGTGATGATATTGGCGAGGAGAATTAAGGCTTGTCGGCGGTTCAGCCATACCTGATCAGGCAGGTTATATTTTTTAATGGTTAACATCTTTTGTTGCCTGCTGGCAACAAAAAATTATCTTTGCCGTTCGTGTTTTATCATTAATCACTAACCGCGTATGTACGGCATGAAGATCTTAATTACTACCTGTATCTCAACTTGTTTGATATTGACAGCGCCCTTGTATGCACAGGAATTTAAAAAGATCCCTCCAGAAAAACCCAAAATTATTGTTGGTATCATTGTCAGCCAGATGCGGTATGACTATATCCAGCGGTATTGGGATAAACTGGATGAGAATGGTATAAAATTGCTCGTCAGCCGCGGCACCTATTGTAAAAATACCAGTTTTAACTACCTGTTCTCACAGCAGGGTGTGGGACATGCAAGCCTGTCGACCGGCACAACACCTGCAGACCATGGGATTGTCGGCCGTGAATGGTACCTGTATTTGCAGGATAAGATTGAACAGAGCACAGAAGATCCGCAATACAAAGCAGTTGGCGGCGATGTTGATAACGGCCGTTACAGCCCCAGAAACCTGATGTGCACTACTTTTTCCGATGAACTCCGGTTGTCCAATAATTTCCGGTCCAAGGTCTTTTCCATTTCACTTGATCCTGCTCCCGGCATCTTTTCAGCAGGTCACACTGCCAATGGTGCCTATTGGTTCGACAAGCGTACGGGCCAATGGATCACCAGCAGCTATTATACCGATTCGCTCCCGAAATGGGTGGAAAGCTTTAACGATAAAAGATTTCCGGATATATACCTCAGGGAAACATGGAATACCCTGTTGCCTATTGACAGTTATACCGAAAGTCTTCCGGACAAGAACAAATATGAAACCGGATTCGGGGGGCTTGTGGCTTTCCCATACGTGTTGGAAGAGATAGCTGAAATCAGGAAGAACAAAATTGACTACAGTTTATTGGACAAGACTCCTTTTGGCAACACCTATACGAAAGATTTTGCATCGACACTCATCATCAATGAACAATTGGGAAAAGACAATATCACGGATATTCTCATGATTTGCTTTACCGCGATGGAAAACATTGGCAGTTTGTTTGGCCCCAATTCGGTTGAGGTTGAAGATGCTTTCCTGCGTCTTGACAAAGAAATCGGACATTTCCTCTCTTTTCTTGATGAACAGGTTGGCAAAGAAAATGCCCTGGTATTTCTCACCTCCGATCACGGCGTGGCCCAAATACCTTCCTATCTCAGTGATAACAAAATACCGGCAGGTTATTTCAACCAGAACGGAGCCCTTTCGCTGTTGATGAGTGCACTTAACAATACTTATGGTAAAGGTGACTGGATAAGGGCTTATCATGCCCAGCAGGTTTACCTGAACCATACCCTGATAGAAGATTCCAAGCTTTCGCTCACTCAGATGCAGGAGTATGTAGCACAATTTCTGCTCCAATTTTCGGGTGTGGCCAATACGGTAACTTCACACACGCTGCAAACCGCCAATTTTACCGAAGGAGTCTACCGGAAAATACAGAATAGTTACAACCAGAAACGTTCCGGGGATGTGATCATCAACCTGAAAGCCGGGTGGGTTGAGAAAGGCGAAGCTTCCACAGGGGGAACTTCCTCCTATGCTTACGATTCCCGTATACCGCTCCTATGGTATGGCTGGAAGGTTGGCCGCGGGACCATCACGCGGCAGGTGGACATTATTGACGTTGCCCCAACCCTGGCGACCTTTCTGAACATCACCTTTCCCAATTCATGTACAGGAACACCCATATTTGAGATCGTTCAATAATGCATGGCGAATTAGAACGACAGTTGCAGCGTTGCCCTCAGGCCGAAAGGACTCACATTCACATGATCGAGGTAGGAAAACCGCCATGTGGCGTCAATACGCAACAGTTTGAAGATATTCTCGATCCCTATGCTCGCCTCATAATAAGGGGTGCTGAGCCCTGACAATCCTTCGGGAAATACCATTACAGTCTTGTTCTTTTCCGAAAGCCTTCCGTACAGTATATGGCAGCTCACCACCTCACGCCAGTGCAGCCTGCGCAACAAGGGGATGTGGTTGAGGAAAAACCCCATGAGGTGCTGTTCAGCAAAGATACTGGCGTATTCATCACTGACAAACTCATAGTAATTCATCA
>DIAS01000184.1 GCA_002415855.1 Bacteroidales bacterium UBA5072 | reverse complement strand
AGTCATAAATCCATTCAGCCAATGCTGAACCTTGTTGCCGTTAACGATTATAGTAGCACGGTTCCAGCTGTCTGGTCCGTTATCACGTTTATTTTTCGGAGCAATAAGATCATAAAGTCCGGCAAGGGTCCTGTTGCCTTCAAAGCCTTCCTTTGCATCAGGATGATTTATGTCGTCAAGTATCTGATACTCACATCCGATGGAAGATCTTGCTCCATTATCTGTTTCAGTATCAACGAAATATTTAATTCCACTGTTGCCTCCGGTCGAGTATTTGAAATCTGCGATAAGTTCAAAGTTCCTGTATTTATCAACTGTTACAATATCGCCGCCTCCGTCAGTTCCCTTTTTTTCAGGATTCACGCTCAGTGCTCCTCCGGCTATATCCCATCCTGATGATGGGAAACTTTTTGTTTTGGCATTCATCCAGCCTGCTGATGTCGATCCGTCAAAAAGAAGCTTCCATCCATCAGCTATTTCTCTTTCAGTCAGATGGTTATTAAGAAAACTGGTCTGGGGTATCACCGGTGCATAAGGTGTGGCATATTGCTGAATGTCATTTGTTATTATCCGGATATTTTTCCATTTGACCTGAAGCCCTGTTTTTGTTGAATCAGTACCAATCGCATGGACCTGAAGTGCAATGAAGCCTGAAGGTGTCAGATCATCAATAAGATCGGCACATGGTATCCCGTTTACCCATGTCCTGATGGAATTACCTATAGCCTCGACCCTGTAATGGTTCCAATCACCGGCTTTCAGGGCTTTCTGTCCTGCTGGATTTTTGTCAAGAGTGTATAACCAGCCTCTCCTCGCTTCATCATAAATACCACCCGACCATGCACGGGCCGATGGATCCATTTCAACCTGATACCCATGTACCCTTCCATCCTGGTAATCAGCTCTGCTCTCACTCCTGATCTGAACTCCTGAATTCATTTGAGGATCAAACCAGGTATCAAATTCCAGGATGAAGTCACCGTATTTTTCTCTTGTACAAAGAAATGAATTGGGCGAGTTAAGCACCGTAGTTCCGACAATCTCACCATCCTTGAGTTCAAAAGGAGCGGTCCCGTTTAGCTGTTCCCAGTTACCAAGATCATTTCCGATAAGGTTTTTCCATTGATGGTCACTTCTACATCCCGAGATCAGGAGTAACAATGCTGCATAAGCAAAGACTATCTTTTTCATTTATTTATATTTTTTAAATCAGGTCAAAACAAATGAAAGATATTAATTTTAATTAATGTTTCTTATTTTTGAATGAAAAACCAGGAATATCATGAAAAATCATAAGCATTATCTGCATCAGTTTTTGTTGTTATTATTCCTGTTTGCCTGTATATCATCGCAGAATTCATCTGCTCAGAGAATAGTTGGTTTGGATAACTGGTTCAACAGGGAGACAAACGCAACAACCGGTCAGCCATTCCACTACTTGTGGACCGACACCGAATGGAGCGGTTATTCAAGGTGGGGCGATATTTTTAAAGCAAAAGGTGCCAGTATAACCACCATAGAAAAACCAACAGCGTCCGTTTTAAAAACTATTGATATTTACATAATTGTGGATCCTGATACTGCCAGCGAATCAAAAGCGCCTAATTACATTATGAATGATGACATTAAGGCTGTAAAAAAATGGGTGAAGAAGGGAGGGGTCCTGGCTGTCCTTGCCAATGATGCCCCGAATTGTGAATTCACCCACCTTAATCAGCTTATGAAGGACTTCGGAATGGCCTTTAATCATGTAACTCTTCATCCTGTAACAGGTACGCAGTTTGAGACGGGAGCCAGCACGAACCTGCCAGACCACCCTCTGTTCAGGGGAGTTTCGAAGATTTATATCAAAGAAATATCCGACATCAGACTTTCCGGAAATGCCAGGGCAATTCTCAGCGAAAACGGGAAAGTGCTTATCGCGGAAAGCAGTTTTGGGAAAGGATATGTTTTTGCAATTGGCGATCCATGGATCTATAACGAATACATCGATCATGACAGGCTTCCGGAAAGCTTCCAGAACCGTAAGGCAGCTGAGAACCTGACGGAGTGGTTATTAAGCAAAGTGAATAAATGAATGAATTACTTTGCAACCTCATCTGTTCTCACGAACTCACTCCCGACCCCCTCTCTGCTTCGCAACGAGGGGGATCTAATACGTTGTAGATAAACAATTTCCCCCTCGTTACAACGTAGAGAGTGGGAATAAAAGGGGGTGAGTACATTAGAATAAAAGTAAGGATAATTGTAAAAAATAGACAGACCAAAAGGGATTGAGATACATTATACCATGAACAATATCCATAAGCTTTCGATTTTTTGTTTTTCAATCAGCCTGTTCACTTTATCATCCGGGTTACTTTCCTCCCAGTCTGTTCCAAAGGATAGAACTATGGCAGCCATGGTACTGGCCAATAAATACTTCATGGAAAAATGGCCGGATGCCGGTAAGACAATTATCACCGAAAGGGAACGTCCAAGCAACATCTGGACACGCGGCACATATTATGAAGGTTTAATGGCTCTTTATAAACTGAATCCGGATCCGGAATACCTTAATTATGCAGTAAGCTGGGGTGAATTTCATAAATGGGGATTACGCAATGGTATCCAGACACGCAACGGAGATGACCAGTGCTGCGGTCAGACATATATCGACCTGTACCTTATGGATCCTTCAAAAGAAGATCGGATAAAAGACATCAAAGCATGCATTGATAATATGATCTCAACTGATAAAATCGATGACTGGA
>DIAS01000175.1 GCA_002415855.1 Bacteroidales bacterium UBA5072 | reverse complement strand
CAATACTTAAACCGCTACGCGGTATGAAGCAACTATTTGCTTTCTAATCAAAACATAATATCTTTATACTCAGGTTAGCTGCAACTTGCGCTAAATTTATAACCACCTATGGAAAACCCTGAATCTGCCATCCTGACCTCCGATCTTACAAAAAATTTCGGTTCTCGTAATGCCGTAAACGCAATAAACTTTGCCATAAGACATGGCGAGATTTATTCCCTGCTGGGCAGGAACGGTGCCGGGAAAACCACAACGATAAAAATGCTTAGCTGTTTGCTAAAACCCACATCGGGATATGCCACCGTCATGGGTTTCAACATCCTGGATCATCCCATGAAAATTAAGGAGATCATTGGCGTCTCACCACAGGAGACGGCCATCGCCGGTCATTTAAATACGCGTGAAAACCTGCTTTTAATGGGGGGTATTTTCGGCCTGCGAGGGAAAGAATCAGCAAGGAGGGCCGAAAACCTGATGCAATTAATGGAACTTGAGGACAGGAAAGACCAGACAAGAAGGCTATCCGGTGGTATGCAACGCAGGCTAAGCATTGCCATGGCCTTGATGTCTGAGCCGCAGATAATATTTCTTGATGAACCAACATTAGGACTTGACCCGCAAGCCCGCAGATCGGTATGGAACTACATTGAAAAACTGAAAGGGAAAAAGACCATCTTGCTGACAACCCATTACCTGGAGGAAGCGGATGCTTTAGCTGATCATATTGCCATAATGGATAAAGCAAAGATTATTGAATCCGGCACTCCGCAGGAACTAAAAAACAAGTACCGGGGCATCCAGATCATGAAAATCTCTGCTGAAAATCTGTATGCTGATGTCCTGAATGATCTTAAAAAACCAGGAACAGAGGTTGAACTCACTGAAGAGGGAATTGAAATAAGATCAAATGAACTGAATTCAAATGAAGTAATTGATGTATTGCGTTCAAAGGGAATCAGGATCAACGGCATACAAATGAAGGAGCCTTCTTTGGATGATGTATTCCTGCATCTGACCGGAAAGGAGGTTAACTGATGAGATTCATGAGTTTGGCCAACAGAAACATGAAGGAAGTGTATCGTGATCCCCTGACAGCACTTCTGGGTCTTGCTATGCCCTTAGCTTTGCTGATTCTTTTTTCATCCGTGAACAAGAAGATCCGGCTTGACATATTTTCTCCGCAGATGCTTACTCCCGGAATCATTGTTTTCTGTTTTGCCTTTTTAATCATGTTCTCTGCCATCCTATTGTCAAAGGACCGGCAAACCGCGTTTCTCACCAGGCTTTTTACCACACCGCTGAGACCTGCTGATTTTATTCTAGCCTATACTTTGCCATTTATTCCCCTGGCGCTGATTCAAACAGCCGTATGTCTTCTTGTAGGGGTATTTCTTGGGGCTGCTTTCAGCAATGTTTTGTTCTCGCTGATTATCTTTCTTCTGATCACCATGATCTGTTTGAGCATAGGGATGATCATGGGTTCACTTCTTACAATGAACCAGGTGTCGGGAGTTGGTTCAGTGTTTGTTACCGCCATTGGTTTGTTTAGCGGTGCCTGGATGGATTTGAAGATGGTTGGTGGTGTATTCGAAAGGATTGGCTATGCACTTCCGTTCGCACATGCCGTGGACGCTGCCAAAGGCCTTTTGGCAGGTTCCGCATTTACCGGAATATCGGGTAATTTCTATCCTTTGCTCTGCTATGCGGTTGTTCTGTTCCTCTTAGCCATAGTGGCTTTCCGATGGAAAATGAAGCAGGGATAACTGATCCCTGCGTTCCGCGACTCCGTATTGCTTCAAGGCATGTTGTTCCCCGTTAACGCCCGGGATACGCCGTAGTACTGTCACTTACCACGTCTTCCCCGCAATATTCATAAATCAGTTCACCAAAATCAACAACCGATGTTTCGCCGTTCTCTGTGATGGTTGCCAGGTTATCACAATTCCCGTTGCCATAGTCAATCAGAAAATCGTAGCTTTCCGCAACGTCTTTATAGTGAATGGTTTCAACGCCGGAAACAGCAACCCAGGTATTGGTGCAGGCATAATTATAAAACAGAGGTGTGGTGACCAGGTAATGATACTCATAGCCATCCGGTTCACTGATGCATGTGTATTCACCCTCAAGGACAGTGTAGGTAGAGTTATCCCATTTATTGGAATAATTGGAGGTGTAAGTATATTTTTCGCCGTTATCGTAAACGATGCTGATGTCGTCCTTTCCTGTGGATGTACCTGACCAGTAGAATACGATACCCGGAGAGACGAGACTGTCCTTTGAACCTTGCGCGGAATCATACTCAAAATAGGAATTTCCATCTGAAATGAAACTGTATTCCGAATAACCGTTCATTTCCATGCCATAATTATAATAATGGTCATAGAGAACCTTTGAATAATAATCGTTTCCGACATTCTTCCAGATGTATGTGATCTTTCCTTTTGCCAGGTAACCAAACTCATCACAACCGTCCCCATAATCGTATATCGTTGTAAAAGTGCCATCTCCATTGTCAAATTCCGTCACAGTAGCGCAGGTCCAGTAATCCCAATAATCCGATGTGTCACATGGAACGGTATCGGTAACGACTGAATCGCCTGTGGCAGATTTCAACTGGAGACCATTATTTCGCAACTGACTGGCTCCAATAATGGACAGGAAATTGCTCATCTGACCTGAACTTGCATTCATGGCATTCATCTTGGTCTTGAATTCCAGGTATCTTTCCACAACCTCACTTTGTTCCGTTTCAGTGGTTTGCTCTTTTTTACAGGAAGCAAGTATGGAGATCCACAATATCCCCAATAGCACGGTAATTACAGGATTAACTTTCATAGACTTAGTTTTAAATTGACAGCCGATTAGATCCTATTTTAAATAAAGGGTCATCAATAGGATGATCAGTTTCCAAAAAGGTTGCTTTTCGAAGTGAATATAGGGAACCTCTATAGGAAGATTCACCCGATATACCCCATACGGGCGCAAGGGCTAGAAGGGTCCCTGTCTCTCCGCCAATCTGCTGCCTTTGCAGTTGCTACTTCTTCTTAAATACTCTGACATAATCCACTTCCATCTTCTGGGGCCATATGGCATCATCGATCCCCTTTTGCCCACCCCAGGCACCACCCACGGCAATGTTAAGGATCAGGTAAAAGGGCTTGTCAAACGGCCATGCTTCCCAACCGGTGTTATCATTCGTAGAGGTAAAGAACAGGGTATTATCCATGTATACCTGTATTTTGTCGGGATACCACTCCAGTATATAATTGTGGAAGTTCTCCGAGACATCTGCGGCAAAAATTGTATCTGTGCGCTGGGTGCCGACTTGCCAGTAATACTTCAGGCTGTGTGTGGATGCGTGAATAAATCCCTGGTTAAACCCAACATGCTCCATGATATCAATCTCACCGTTATGCGGCCAGTAGCTGTCGCCATAACTTTTTACGGCAGCCAGCATCCAGATGGCAGGCCAGGTTCCGGTACCTTTGGGGAGCTTTGCCCGGATCTCAAACCGGCCGTAAAGCCATTCCTTTTTGCCACGGGTTATTAGCCGGGCCGATGTATAATCATTGGTATCCATGGATTCTTTTCTGGCCTCAATGATCAGAATGCCATTTTCAACCCTTGCATTTTCCAGCCGCGATGCTGTGTAGTATTGTTTTTCCTGGTTACCCCAGCCGGAACCGCCAACATCATAAGCCCAGGAGGTTGAATCGGGCAGTCCGTTATAATTGAACTCATCGGCCCATACCATTTCCCAGCCTTCCGGTGCATTGGCCTGGTCAATGTTTGTGGATACGTTCTTTTTACAGCCGTAAGAACCTGCAACAAAGATTGCTGCGAATGCTAAAATTGCGAAGGATTTCATTTCTGATGGGTTTTAATGAAACTAACAACCTGGTTAAGGAATAAAAGTAGTATTTTTATGTAGAATTTTCAAAATTTTGGATTGATCCGCCGTTTTTTTAAAACTTAATTGCCATGGCCGATTTCCACATTAACAAAGTCCCGACATTCTCCCTGTTGCAGCACGAAAGTTGCGAATCGATGGAAGCCAAGGTGTTAAAGGCGTCGTCCAAAATACCCGTAGGGGTTCTGATTCCTGCTTTATACCGTGATCTGTCGGGTGATGCGATGCAACATATTATCGCTGTATTATCGGATACCCGGTATGTTCAAAAAGTATACATTTCGCTTGACCAGGCTAATAAGGAGGAATATGCAAAATCTCAGGCCATTGTTGCGCCGCTCGGAAACCGTGTAACATTGGTCTGGAATGATAAACCCGAAGTGACCGAGGTTATCCGCCGGATCGAGCAGCAGTTGCCGTTGGGGATCCGTGGCAAGGGTCGGGCGGTTTGGACATGTCTGGGGTATATAATCGGTAAGGCAGAGGTTTCTGCTATTGCTTTTCACGACGCTGATATACTTACCTATGACAGGGATTTTCTGACCCGTTTGCTGTTCCCCCTGATGTATCTCCGTTTCCAGTTCTCCAAAGGGTATTATATCCGGTATGACAAGAAGTTGTACGGCCGCGTTACGCGCCTCTTCTATTTTCCCCTCGTGCGCACCCTGAAAGACATGTTCGGCAGCACTGAATTCCTCGACTACATGGGTGATTTCAGGTACCCTTTGTCTGGCGAGTTTGCCACCTATATCAGTCAGGCCAGGATGATGCAGTTTCCTTCGGACTGGGGTATCGAAGTGGGTTTGCTGGGTGAAATATACCGTCTGGTGCGGGAATCGCGGATCTGTCAGATAGAGTTGACAAACCGCTATGATCATAAACACCAGCATGTAGGTTCCGAAAGCGAAAAGGGCTTGTACAAGATGGCTTCCGATATAGCAAGAACCTTTTTTACACATCTTGCCAGCAATGGTGTTGCCCTAAATTCAGAACTATTCCGAACCATCAGGCTGACCTATCTGAAACATGCCCGCGAGATGGTAGGCATTTATGAGTCACTCGCAGAAATGTACGACAAGCGCATTGATTTTGATTTCCATGAAGAACTGAAGACGGTCGAGGTGTTCGCCAGGGCCATTGATTCAGGGGTAGTCGATTTCAACGATCAGCACTTCGGTTCACCGCTGATACCCGACTGGAAAAGGGTGGAATCAGCCATCGACGGGATCTTATCTGATCTGCTGCATGCCGTCGAGGTAGATTAAATCCCATTTTGACAGGGAATCAGGGTCTGATAATCCTGGTCAGCACTGCGGGCATCTGGATCAGGTCATAATCCTGCTCATAGATCAGGTATTTGTTGTACCAGACGGGATCATACTTTTCCTTGAATTCCCGCAATCCTTTATAGTGAGAAAATGAGCGGATCCGTTCATAGGCGAATTTCATAGATTTCTCCTTAAAGGTATGCGCATCACGCATTCCCGACATAGGAGCAAATCCTAAGTTTAAATACCTCAGATTTTGCATTTTCATGTACTGGAAAAGTTCGATCAGGATAAAATCCATGATTCCGTTAGGGGCATCGGTGGTTTTTCGCAGCAGATCATAGGTGCCTTCAGCCTCCGCATAATCAGGAATGATATTCAGGAATGCCACCACTTTTTCTTCGGAGCTTTCAACTGTAAGTACTGTCTGATGCTTAATCTCGTTCCATGCAAACATTCCCTGTGAAAAAACAATCTCATCCCGTTTGTTAAAGGACAGCCATTCATCCGATACCGATTTTAATTTCTGTAATACGCCGTCCTTTATGGGTGGCAGGTGGATAGTGGATTTAAATCCCCTGTCTTTAACTTTATTAATGGCATTTCTGAGTGATTTACGACTTCCTCCTTCGAGTGTGAAGGTTTCCAGATCAACAATGCCTTCCTGACCGATAAACATGCTTTTCTTGCCTTTTTCGGTATAGATCGGAAGGCTTTCTTCGGGGACCCTGTAGTAAATTCCTTTCAAGCCATTCTCAAAGCAGAAATTATCAAAAAGAGCAATGCATTTCTTCATCTCATTTTCATCACGGGCAACGGGATTCTCAAGTACTACCGCGTAATTTCCATTGATGCGGTAAGAAAGGAACCCGTCCGCATCATCGTGATAAAAGATCATTTTGTCAAAATAGGTCTTAAAATGATCCAAAGCCGAACGTGCATACCGGCTCACCAGCTCTTTGGCTTTGGAGATTTCCTCCGGGGATGCATTTCCCCTGTAAACATATGGTCTGACAAGCGTATATAATAAAAAGGTAAGGGTAATGAACCCGCCTGCGTTGATTGAAAGAAGAAAATCCCTGCCGAAGGCATCTCCTGGTATCAGGTCTTGGCTGCCAACGAGGAAGTAACTGGCAAGGGTATAATGAACCGATTGTAAATAGCTGAAATTGGTGTTAAAATGTTTCTCATCCAGGAAGTAAAATCCGATTATACCATAAAGCAGCATGGCTGCCATGCTGAAAAGGGCCGTTCGAATACCCGTGAAGCGCAAACGGGGATTATTCCTGATATAATAATCCTTGCGGGTGAATAAAAGAATAATGATTAAGAACAGGGCCACAGTCGCCTCTTCATAATCAATGGCTTTCGTGAGGTGCCCGATAAAAGAAATGATGCTGAGGACCATGGCAATCCACCAGGTGCTTCGCAAGCCTTTGAGCATAAAGGCGGCTGTTATCAGGAGAAAGAATCCTGCTGCAAGTACAAAGTAGTTGGAAGCCTGGATAGCGTCCAGCATAATATACTCCTGAAGCTGTTCCAACCGCCAACCGACAGACGGAGTAATTACTGATATGATGTTGATAATTCCCAATAACAGGAGCAACATAGCGGGTACTATCCGCATGAGTAATTTTCTGATGCCCGAAAGGAAACTTGCTACACCGGAAAACAAAGGTAGCCAGAACTCGAAGAGTCGGTAAAGCAAGGTAATAGAAATGGCTTCCACGTTTGAAAAGCCAAATCTTGTCAGAATAATGCTCATGGAAACCTCAACTGCACCGAGTCCCCTCAGGAATGGTGAAACTACCATAAAAACCACCGAAATGATATATCCCATAAGGGCGGCAAAGAGTGATGGATTGATCTGCAGAGCCTTCATGGCAATGTATACGTGGGCTATACCGGTAATTTCAATAAATAGTGAAATCAGAACAGTCAGCAGGAATTTGCTCACCGTTACCTTCCTGCTCCGGATATCCTCAAGAAGGAATTCAATGGTCGGGTAGCGTTTTAGCACCCATTGATAAAACCTGCCTTTGAGCATTACCCAATGGTACAGCCAATAAAGAAGACCGGTGAGGAGCAAAAGAGAGGCAAGGGCTATCCACTCCTTGCCCGACGAGTTGCCCTTGACTAGAGCATATATGAATGCCGGTATGGCGATCAGGACAACTGACAGTATCCCGACAAAGCCATATATGGTGGAGGCATAGTGAATCTGGCTTTTTGATATGCCTTTATTTTCTAAAGGCCCGGTAAAAAAAGCCAGTGAAGAAACGCCTCCGGCAGGAAGGAACACACTGATCAGATTTCGCTTCAGGAACAGTAAAACAGTATCTGTTAATCCTACTTTGCATTGAATTGCCAGAAATGAAGTCACATACATCAGCCCCTGGAGTGTGATATAAATTACGGTTACCACAACCCCGACCATCAGCCACGACCACCGGGCGATGATAAACGCAGACCTGACCTCTGACAATTCAGCCCGTTCATGTTTTAAAAACCAGATGCCCAAAACAACAAATAGTGCGGTAAGGATAAACCGGGTTATCAGTTTCCCGTTTTCACGCATGAAAGGGAGACTTTTTTCTCTGAGCAAATGATTAATGGAACTGACTGCTTCTGCTACCATTATGATTTTATGAGTTTATAAAAACCAATAATGATCGTCACAAAGATTAAACATAAAGATACAGCAAGATTAGCAATCTTACAATCATTGCAGGTTTCCCGAATCTTGAAAACGCATGTTACACCGGCCAAAACGGCCGGATACCTTTGCCATGAGCCATATGCCCGACAGTATGTCGAGGGTCTGCTCATCATTTATTTTTAAAATTGAAAAATATGAATGGGATATTCATGCAAATAATTTGATAGCGTTTACTTTTGGGAAAAATATGGAATAGTATGATCCGAAATCAATGGTACATTGTACCCGAATCGCATCTGAGGGTGGGGGAGAACCTCTTTCAGGCTGATCACCCCATAATTGATTACGGAAAGTCGCGTGAAAAACTAATTGAGAAACCCGGAGTTGAAAACTAAGCTAAATAATCCTATATGTCGGTTCAAATCATCCTGGTATTGCTGCTCACCTTTATAATCAACCTGATCAGCACACTGTCCTATTCCGTGAGAATTGTAGGTATCCGAACCAGGAAGATCGCCATTTCTTTTGCGCTCTTCAACATCATGGTGCTGATATCCCGTACATCAAACTCGTTCCAGGCTCCTCTTCTGGCCAAATGGATCGAGAAGAACATTAACCAGGGTATCGACCCCGGTACATATGTTTTTCAATTGATTTTACTTACAACCACCCTGGCCACGCTGATCGGATCGTTGCTGATACCTACTTTTCAGCGGCTTTTCACCAAGGCGGTCATGAGGTTCAGTATTGTAAAATCCGTGCCCAAGCTCATCCTGCACGCCTTCAGCAAAGCAGGTATCAGGCAGATAATTGCCGATGTAAAGTTGCCTGCAAGGGGTAATTTCAAAGTATCTACCCACAGGGTGCCAAGCTTTCCTATCAAGATATTCATATTTAATGTTCTGGCATCGGCCATTCTGGCCGTAGGAGTCCTGGCCTCCCTTTATGCCGGGTTTATAAACCCCGAGTTGAGAACCACTTCCAGTACGCTGTCCTCCATTGTGAACGGACTGGCTACCATCCTGATGTTCATGTTCATTGATCCACACCTTTCTGCACTTACCGATGATGTAATTGAGGGAAAGTACAGTGATACCGATTTCAGAAAAGTGGTCAGAATAATGGTGATAAGCCGTTTCATAGGGACCATTGGCGCGCAGCTTTTACTGGTTCCTTTTTCCAGGTTTATAGCCCTGGTAGCCGGTGTGATTTAGGGACGAGAGAGTAAGGATATAGAGAAATCTGGCTTGTTCGTCATGCTTCACCAGGGATTACCCGGACAGTCTGCTTAATGCCCTTTTTCAGAATGTCCATTTCCACCGGTTTGCCAATAACCTTTTCATTCAATTGCAGATACAATTCATCCACGGAACCAACCGCTGTATTGTTGAAAGTCACAATCACATCTCCCGGACGGATTGACTTATTGTCAGTGTACCCGTCGTCAAGAATCTTTTGGATCAGGATTCCCCGGTTAAGGAGGAGATGGTTATAATCAACAACTCTTCTGGGCAGTACGATGGTCTGACCCGCAATCCCCAGAACTGCCCTTCTGACCCTGCCCGACATGATCAATTTGCCTGCGACATATTCTGCAACACTCGATCCCACAGCAAAGCACAAACCCTGCGCAGAGGATATTATTGCGGTGTTGATGCCAATCACTTCCCCACCGGCGTTTATGAGGGGGCCGCCCGAATTGCCCGGATTCAATGCAGCATCAGTTTGTATGACACCATCGATAAGCCTGCCCGTGTAACTATACATCGATCGGCCAAGCGCACTTACCACACCGGTTGTTACGGTGAACTGAAATCCGAAGGGATTGCCAATGGCCATCACAAGTTGACCAACTTTCAGCTTTCTTGAGTCCCCGAATCGGGCGTGTATAAAATTGGAGCCATACACCCTGATCACGGCAACATCTGTTGAAGGATCTTCACCTACAAGCTCTGCCTGATAGGATGTGCCATCCGGCAAATTGACCATGATCTCGCTGGATTTACTGACCACGTGGCTGTTTGTAACAATAAACCCTTCAGGCGATACCAGAAAGCCTGATCCGGTGCCTCCCTCTCCTGAATTGTTTCTCCTCCTGCCATCGGGCTTAATTACTGTGATTTGTGCAACGGCAGGACTAACCTTTGCTGTAGCCTCAATAATCAACTTCGAAAAGGGATCTATGTTATTCAAATGATCACTGTCATCGGATAGTTCGTGATTTTGAGATACAAGATTCAGTCCCGGTTTTCCTGCATCGGCAATTTTAACCAGTCTTCCCATAATAGTATTATTTGCAGGTTAAAGTCATACCAAAATCAAGCCATACCCGAATTGATGACAGAATGTCACCGATACAGAACGACGCCTTTGTTTGCATTCAATTCAGGGCCCGGAAAGCTTTTTGCCGATCATTCCTACCTCTCCCGATCCTGGGTCATTTGAGCATTTTGGCTGGCAAATTCCTGGTTCTTTTTCCAGGATCGCCCCCCCAAGTGATTCCAGCTCTTTTTCAAGAAATTGGTATCGCTGATTCCGTTACCGGCACCCACCAGAATGGCTTTAAAAAGTGACTTTTTATACAGCCAGTAAAGCATGCCGGGGCAAGCTGGGTTTTTTAGGTTTTGAGAGTTTATGGGAGGTCAACTTTGTTTCTGATCATTCATGCGATAAGAAGAATTCAGTAATACATGTAAGAATTGCATTTCACCAGGTCAATACCTTTGCAGCTGGCACTGAACAAATGGCATTGGTTCGTTCAGCCTCGCCAATTACTTTTTTTACTACTTTTGACTCCATGATTAAACATTACTCCGATTGAAAAAGCTACTGGTTTTCTCTGTTATCATTCAGATATCCATTGTCTTATCCCAAATGGCCGCAGGTCAGTTTCAGCCGACTGAAGTAGTAAAGTCCCAGGAAAAGACAATTATTCAGGGTAAGATATATTACATTCATACGGTTCTTAAAGGACAAACCCTCTATTCCATCTGCAAAGCATATGATGTAACACAGGAGGATATCCGCAGGGAAAATCCTGAAATTGATCCTGATAACCTCAGGGAAGGTCTGGCGATCAGGATCCCTGAATCAAAACCCAGGCAGGCTGCCCTGTATCCGCAAAACCGCGAAGATTTTTATGCTCACACCGTGAAAAAGGGGCAAACCGTGTATTCCCTCTCCAGAAAGTATAAAGTTACCGAAGAAGTGATTTATTATTATAACCCTTGGGCACGCGAAGGAATCAGGGAAGATCAGACTATTTGGATACCGCGGAAGAAGGAAATGCAGGATATTTCGGGGGAAGCACGGGCAAATGATCTATTCTATTATTATACTGTTAAGGATCAGGAAACGCTATATTCCATATCGTTGCTATATGGGTTAAACGTGTCCGATATTGTTGATGCCAATCCGGAATTAAGAGAGGGGCTAAAGGCCGGACAGGTGCTGAGAATACCAAGGATCAAGCCTGCGGAACCTGCTGTAACCGGGGTTGCAGACTCTCTTTTAACATCTGCAAATCCATGCATGCCTGCTGAGGAATCCGTGACGTATAATGTGGCCTTATTGCTTCCCTTCTTTGCTGAGCTGACTATGGAGGAGACTGCGTTACCGGCCGATACCATTACTGAAGAGGGAACTTACGTGCCGGCTCAAAAGCAGCAGGGATTAAGAGGCCGCAGCTTCGCGGAGTTTTACGAAGGCTTTATGATGGCGCTGGATTCTTTACGAAAGACAGGATTATCAGTGAATTTGCATGTCAAGGATACTGAACATGACACATTGAAAATCAAAAAGATCGTGAAGGAGTTGTCTGTGCTGCAGCCTGATCTGATCATCGGTCCTGTATTCGCAGAGGATGTCAGCATAACCGGCAGGCTTGCCAGGTACCTTGATATTAGCCTTGTTTCGCCCTTGTCGACGCGTCCACAACTTGTTGCCGGTAATCCCAGCATCTTCCAGGTAATTCCTCCGCGTCAGGAGGAAAGTTACGCGCTGGCCAGATACCTGAAAAACACCACCAAGGGACAGGTTGTTCTTATCCGGGGAACCGACAGCATATCCATGAGCAACAGCTGGCGCTTTAAGAAGCACCTGCTTGAAAACATGCCCTGTGATCCTGTGGGAAATCCGTTGGTTTTCAGGGATTATAAACTGAATGACAGTCTGATAAATGTTCTTAGCAAGGTCCTGACCAAAGAGGATGACAACATTATTGTGGTCTTTTCTGACAATGAACCTGATGTAAGCCGTCTTCTGACGCGTATCTACATGATGTCAACGCTTTATCCTGTCCGGCTCCTCGGTATGCCTTCGTGGCAAGCCATGAAAAGCATTGATTTGACTTACCTGCATAATCTTCAGGTAAGTCTGATTACCCCTTTCTTTACGGATTATACCAATCCTGAGATAGCAAGGTATTTATCAAAATCCCGTGAGGTATATGGTTACGAACCCTATGAAATAACGTCCCTGGGATACAATTTCAGCATGCTGGGATACGATATCGGTCTCTTTTTTCTCTCAGCGTTGAAACAGTATGGCAGGGACTTTCAGCAATGTCTTGACCAGTTGGATTCAGAGAAACTGTTGTCCCGTTTCAGGTTTAGCCGGCAAGGCACGGGAGGCTATGTGAACAATAGCTATATGCTGATCCAGTATAGAAAGGATTTCACGGTAGCAAGGGAGACTTTTCTTGATGATGGACCAGCTTATTGATGCGGGCAACATAGCGGTCTACGTCGAACTTTCTTTCACAACCTTTATGGTTCATGTAGCGGATCTTTCCGTATACTTCTCGTTCGCCCCATGCCCTGTCGTGCACACCTCCGATTGACCAAGCGCAACCTGCGTAGCCGTTCGGATCGCGGCCATCCAGCTGGTACCTGTCGTTTAACCGTATGGCTGTTTGAAGGGCTTTCTGAGGATCGGCGGACCATTCCAGGATCTTTTTTGCCCAGTACATGCGCAGATAGCCGGGCATGGTTCCGGAGTAAACCATTTGCAACTGTGCTGCATTCCAAAGTGTATCATGCGTAAGGGCCAATTCAAATTGTTCATCGGAATAAGTGAACTCCCTTTTGTCAAAGCGGTGTTCCTCGAGCGTTTTAATTGCCCAGGGTTTAAAAGCAGCAACCTTATCATACAGGGAATTATAAAAACAGAAATTATCAGCCAGTTCCCTCCTTACAATCAGCTCATCGAGAAAGGCATCCGTATGCACATTGCGGGGATGGTTCCTGGTTATTTCCAACGCAATCCGTTGTGCTGAGATATGACCAAAGTGCAGGTATGGCGATAATCCCGAAACATATCTTTCATTTGGATCATTTCTTTTATGGGCATAGTTATCCAAAGGTCCCTCCAGAAACTTAGCAAGAACAGCTGTTGCACCTTTCTCACCGGGAGTGAGCCATTCAACAGGTCTGACAGCATGATCTGTTTTCAGCGCCACAGAGATGGCCTCCCAGTTAATCCGGTGCGTTTTGAAGCTTCCGCGCTGACGGATCAGCGGCGGGAATTCATCCAGAAATTCAGGGAGCAACCGGGCAATTTTTGGCCGGAAGGTGGAAGCAGCATATTCCTCCTTTTCAGAAGCGATACGGCATGGAACAATGTTATGTGTGTCCACCTCGTCCATGGAGATTTCGATCTTTCCAGCGACCTCCCGTTGCCACTTCTGTTTGATTGTCAACGGATCAAATTCCACAATAACGCGGCTGATGTGATGTTGCCGGATAAAATGCGGGAGGTTAACTGCCGGGTCCCCAATCAAAACCACAAAAGGGATATTCAGGGCAGCCAGGTTGGTCTCTACTTTCTTCAGTCCCTTCAGCAGAAAGTCAAATTGTCTCCAGGTTGCTCCCAGAAAATTATCGACGAGGTTAAATACGACCATTACCGGTTGATCCGTGTTCTCAGCAACCTCAATGGCATAAGCCAGTGCCCAGTTATCATGAATCCGCTGGTCCCTGCTCATCCAGTACAGCACCGGACCTGCAAACGGTGATCCGCATTTCAGTTTCTTGACTCTTTTAATATTTACCACGTTGATGAGAGACTATTGGTTATAATTCACAGGAAATACCATCATCCGCAAGGTTTTTACAGGGATGCCGCCAGGTCATTTCGGGTCCGTCGATCAGACTGTCTGCCTGAATCGGTCCCCAGGTTCCAGCCGGATAACCGTAAATGGGGATTTCAGGATTTTTCTCCCACGCATTTAATATGGGATCCACGATTTTCCACGATTGTTCAATGGCATCTCCCCTGGTGAAAAGGGTGGCATCCCCCTGCATACAGTCGAGCAATAACCGCTGGTATGCTTCAGGCACAGTCTTCTGGGCAAGGTCGGAATAATGAAAATCCATATTTACGTCCTGAACGATAAATCCCGCTCCAGGCACCTTCATCCCGAACTTCAGCAGCATACCTTCATCAGGCTGGATCCGGATGACAAGCTGGTTTTCCGAGTTATTCCTTCCCGCGTCAAAACAGAACAGCTTATGCGGTGTGGGCTTAAAGTGGACAACCACTTCAGTCACCTTTGTGGGAAGGTGCTTTCCTGTTCTGATATAAAATGGGACGTCTCCCCAGCGCCAGTTATCAACGAATAGCTTGAGGGCAACGTAAGTCTCGGTGCGCGATCCGGGGTCAACACCGGATTCCTCACGGTAAGATCTGAGGCGGATTCCCCGTACTGTTGAACCTGTGTATTGTCCCCGGATTACCTGTTTTTCGAGCTTTTGCTTATCGAGCGGCCGAATGGACTGAAGTACTTTCAGGGTCTCATTCCGGATAGCCTGGGAATGGATCTGGGTCGGTGGCTCCATGGCTACAAGCGTGACCAGCTGCAGTAGATGGTTCTGGACCATGTCACGCAAGGCACCGGCTCTGTCGTAATATCCGCCCCTGTTTTCCACGCCAATGTTTTCAGCAGAGGTAATTTCGATGTGATGAACATAATTCCGGTTCCAAAGCGGTTCAAATATGCCGTTCGAAAACCTGGTAACCATAACATTCTGCACGGTTTCCTTGCCGAGGTAATGATCGATCCGGAAGATCTGTTCTTCGGCAAAACAGCCCGATAAATGCTTATTCAGGGCTTTAGCTGATTCCAGGTTAACTCCGAAGGGTTTTTCAACGATAATCCTTCGCCAGCCTGTCTCATGGGATGTCATGCCATGCAGGCTGAGACCTGTCGCAATAATCGCATACAGGTCAGGGGGCGTGGCCAGGTAAAAAATACAATTACCGTTGGTTTGATAGGTGAGTTCCATCTCTGCCATCCTGTCCCTGATCTTATAATAGCTTTGCGGATCAGAAGTTTCCAGACTCAGGTAGTGCAGCAGGCTGGTAAAGCCGATAACTTCATCGTGCCTGCCTTTGGTATCGTCTGCTGCTCTTCCCAGTTCATCTTTGAGGTTATCCCTGAACTGCTGTGAATTTATGCTAGTCCGGCCGATACCCAGAATGGCAAAATTTTGGGGTAAAAGACCTTGCCTGAATAATTCAAAAAGCGCGGGAATCAGTTTTCTCCTGGTAAGGTCTCCGGATGCTCCAAAGATAACAATCAACTGGTTTTCTAATACTTTCATTAATTTCCTGTTAAAATCTTTATAAAAATACCAAAAAATCGCTAATTATGCAGTCAATGCACAACAGGTATTGACCAATGAAGCTATTCCATTTTATCATTGCAGTAGTATCACTTCTTTTTATAGGCCTGGCCTGTTGCCTTGGTCAGGATTCCAGTGAGTTCTCCACGCTCTCGGAATGGGAAGAGAAATTATTTACTGCTGCTGATGAAGGTGATACTGTCGCCGTATTGCAGCTGATCGATCTCGGAGTCAATGTGAACACAACATCCTATGAAGGTGTCACGCCCCTTATGTATGCCGCACAGAATGGTAACACCGCCATGGTAAAGCTTTTAATCAGTCATGGTGCCAGAGTTGACTTAAAGCCTGTCAATGGTTATACTGCACTTATCTCTGCCATCAGAAGCGGATATTTGGGAACCGCCGAGTTTTTGATCAGGAACGGTGCGGACATCGATCTGCCGGATAACAGCAATGTGACACCACTGATGCATGCGATAGCTGTGGACAGCTTCTATATGCCTGACATGCTGTTGTATTACAATGCATCGGTTGATAAGCGTAACAAGCAGGGAATGAATGCGCTGATGCTGGCATCATGGCTTGGAAGATATGAGATCGTCCTTTCCCTTCTTGAGGCCGGGGCCGACGTCAACACTGCGGACGGACAGAGCTGGACCCCCCTTCATTATGCAACGCTTGCAGGTAAGCTGGACATCATGGATCTGCTTATCGTGAACGGAGCAAATCTGGAGGCAGCTACCAACAGCGGATATACTCCTTTATCGCTGGCAATTGCCAAAAACAATTACGGCGCTGCCAAGTTGTTGACCGGCTATGGTGCCGATGTGAACAGCCGGATCACCCCTTCACTGAACCCACTTACCCTGGCACTGGAGAACAAAAATGATTCTCTGGTGAACATGCTTAGGAACCAGGAAGCAAAAGTAATACGGAAGCCTTATTTCAATCGTGTCACATTTGGTACCCTGGTGCGCTTCAACACAGAAGATACACACCTGGGTTTCTCCATCGGACTAAGCGAAAAAAAATACAACCTGATGACCAGTCTCGGCTATGGTTTCCGTCTGAAAGCCATTCAGGTGCTTGAACAGACCTCTGAGACAGAGTATTACCAGTTCTGGGAAAAGCGGCATTTTATATCCCTTTCCTGCGAGAAAGCCGTATTTATACCTGGTAATACAGACTTCATGAAATCCGGGATTTTCGCCGGATTCAGCGAAGTATTGACTTTTGGTGGTTACCGTGGGTCAAAGGAAAATCCGGATATTCGCCTTGTATTTAATCCGAGGATTGGTATCATTTTTGAATTCAGGCTGCTGAGATTCAAAGTCGATTATGAATTCATGGACTTACGACTGGAGGATATTCCCAATGGATGGTTCAACGTTTCGATGGATCTGATGTTTACCAGGAAGAGGGCAAAACTGAGGGTTCCATCCATGAATTGGTTTTAAAGCTGGATAAAATGCGACAAATTGTATTATTGGCAGTGGTAGCAGGACTGACAGCTGCATGCGGCGATAAGGTGTTTACCGGCGACGTGGACTGCAATGAATGTTATTCCGATAAGCCTGCACTCGTGGATCTTGAAATATATGTCACCATTCCCGGGAATGATTCAGGTGTCCCGCTCGTCGTCTACCGTGGTGATATTGAGGATAATCAGGTTGAATATGTAGATACAGCGTATGAAAGTACTTATTACCTGGGGGGCATTCAGGTTGACAAATGGTATTCAGTGAAAGCACAGTACAAAAAAGAAGGTAAAATACTGTATGCCGTCGATGGCACAAAACCCAGAACATTGAGGGTTACAGATGCATGTGATGCAGAATGCTATGTGATTGAAAATACCGTTCTGGATGTCAGGATAAAAAAGGAATTCGAGGATTATTAGGAATTACTGCAGCATGGAAATGTCAACAACCGAATAACCTGGCTTTTTATCCTTGTATTTGATCAGGATGTCATAGAAAGCTGTCTTATTACAAACAAAGCTGAAAGTCTCGAAGTACTTTTCCCCGACCGAATTTGTCAGAATCAGGTTATCCGCGTCGAGCAGTTCAAATACTGCTTTTCCGGCGTAATTGTCACGGTGGTTGGTGATCTTGAATTTATAGGAGGTTCCCTTATTTAGCTTGAGGGTCATAAAATACTCATTCTCATAGTCCTGGTCACTGACATGATCGAGTTTGAATTCAATCTGCTTCAGAAAGATTTCTTTCTGTTGTGCAAGTGTGTTGTTTAATCCCATAAACAACAGGAATATATAGCATATAATCTGTCTCATAAAAGGAATTAATTTGCCTGCAAAATTAAACAAAGTACGACACAGCAACAATTTATTGTAAGATACTAATCAACAGGTTTGATCTTTAACCAGTCATAATCACTGTCGAGCATAATGAGCTTGGCATTTTCCGAAACACGGCCTGTTTCAGCCCTTGAAAGATTCATGATCGTATGTTCCAGTTTTGCCTTGTAGAATTGCTCGTTAAGGCCCTTACAACCGGTTGTGCCGTTGCGCATATAAAACAGGGCCTTTACCTGACATTTTTCATCCTGGCTGTTCAGCGCCTGTTCCAGGGCATCCAGACGGTTCCACCCTGCAGCCGCGTCTTGCCACCAGTTTTTCACCCTTTCAATACTCAGCATCCTGATCAGCTTTCTTTTTCCGGTAACTGACAGTTCTGCTATCTGCCGTTCATTGGCACCAAAATAATCCGGGAAGTTGTGACGCACAAAGTCGGTCAGTTCATCATCCGGCAGGTGAATGCCCGTGAAACCAAAATTCATGAAGGTTAGATCCTCCAGCAGCCATCCGGCCCTTACACATATGTCATCAATATCGTAATCGATGATCTGTCCGTGGCCAAAGTACTTTTCCGCACCCGGGAAGATCAGGTCGCCGGTATTCTGCAGTTCATGAACGCGGCAATCGTTCATGATGGCGATCACATCAGAAATGCCTTCAGCCCCTTTATTTTCAATTTTTTCCTTTGCAGCAGATACAGTAGGCCAATCCGTTGAAAGAAAGTCATGAATGAGTTGATTAACAGGCTCTGCACCGGTTCGGGAATATACCGGCAGGGCAAAAAAGCACACCAGAAAATAAATTGCGAATCTTTTCATAGTTGGGTGATTATTAACTGCAAATTATTCCCTGATACGAAAAAAGACATTCAAGAGTTATAGCATGCCTGAAGATTTACCGAATAATATACAGCTGGTGATTTACGCAATATACTTAACAGGAATCGCTTTTCATTCCGATAAATTTTATTACTTTCATCGATGTGTAGTGAGCTGTGGGTTTAATTTCAAATTCTGAGCAATGACAAGGGATGATTTCTGGAAAGCCCGTCTCCGGGAATGGACGGTACTCGATAGGCCCGCGAGGATATCGGAGATTCTTTTCGGACTGATCATGGTCCTTACATTTACCGGCACAATCAGCGCATCCACTGCTGGAAAGCAGGAGGTCGGTGAACTTCTTTGGGCGGCACTGGGCTGCAACCTCGTCTGGGGTCTTGTGGATGGCATCATGTACCTGATGGATCAGCTTATTGGTCGCGCCCGAAGTGTCACCCAGCTAAACCAGGTCAAACAGTCAGAAGACATTTCAAAATCAAGGGAACTCATCCGTGAAAATATGTCACCGCTTTTTGCGGACCTGATGGATGATGATCAAATCGACAGGCTGAAGGTGAAACTTAAAAATCTGCCGGATATCTCGGTAAGGAGTACGCTGATCCTTAAGGATTTCGTGATTGCCGGGCAGATCTTCTTACTTGTATTTCTGATTACATTACCCGTAGCCCTGCCCTTCGTATTTTTCAGTGATGTTGCACTGGCGATGAGGATTTCCAATGGAGTGGCGCTGTTGTTGCTTTTTGCAGGAGGGTTCTCTCTGGCCAGGTACTCAGGACTGAGACCAGTCGTCACCGCACTCACCTATGCTGCAATAGGGGTATTTTTAGTAGCCATGACAATGGCATTGGGAGGATAAGAAATTTTTAACCAAATATCTTTACGTATGTGGAACGCATTTTTATGGGGCGCATTTGCAACGTCCTCTTTACTTTTGGGTGGCATTATAGCCTCCAGGCTGTCTTTGGGAAAACGTGTTTTGGGAATTATCATGGCATTTGGTGCCGGAACATTGATTTCGGCTGTCTCCTATGAACTGATATATGAAGCCGTGAAACTTGCCAGGGGAACCGGTTTTCCAGGATTCGGATTATTCGCCGGTGCTTTTACATTTTATATCAGTGAAATCCTGATCGAAAAACTGGGTGCCAGGAACCACATGAAAATTGAGGCGTCCAAACAATCCGGTTTGGTAGTGCCAATGGTTTTGGCCATCATCCTCGACGGAATACCTGAATCCATCGTCATCGGATTAAGTATTTTTGAAGGCGGTACGGTAAGCCTCGCCATGCTTGTGGCGGTATTTATCTCCAATCTGCCCGAGGCCATCGCAGGAACTACCGGCATGAAATCCAGCGGCTGGAGCCGTGGTAAAATTGCCCTGCTGTGGTTAATCATCGCTGTGGTATGTGCTTTTGCCTCTGCTGCGGGCTTTTCCCTTTTCAGCCGTGCATCTGACGAATGGTTGTCATTTATTCAGGCATTCGCTGGAGGCGCTATCCTTATCGTGCTTGCCAATTCAATGATCCCTGAATCATATGAACACGGAGGAAAACTTACCGGAATCTTCACAGTGCTTGGTTTCTCCATCTCAGTACTGGTTGTCATTTTGGAAAATGCCGCTTAGCAATAAATTATTTATATTAGCATCCGAAATTATTATTGCTTGTCATGCATCAGATCAGATGGGGAATCATTGGCTGCGGCAATGTCACGGAAGTTAAGAGCGGTCCGGCTTTCAACAAGGTTGAGGGTTCTGAACTGGTAGCCGTGATGCGGCGTGATGCCGCAAAAGCAAGGGACTATGCCAGGCGGCACGGTATAAGGGCCTGGTATTCCAATGCCGATGATCTGATCCATGACCCTGAAGTCAACGCCATATATATTGCCACACCACCATCAAGTCATGCCGGCTATGCCATTCGTTCCCTGGAACAGGGTAAAATTACCTATGTTGAAAAGCCTATGGCCGCCAGTTACAGGGAGTGTGTAATGATGCACCAGACTTCGGTGAGAACCGGAGTCCCCCTATATGTGGCCTATTATCGGAGATTTCTTCCCTATTTCAATCAGGTTAAGGAACTGCTGAACAGCGAACAGCTGGGTAAACTGCTGTTTGTCAAAGTCGATTTTCACATTCCGCCCAGGAAAGAAGACTATCAGGCAGGCAACTTGCCCTGGCGGGTAGTGCCTGAAATTGCGGGAGCCGGGTATTTTTACGATCTGGCCAGTCATCAGCTGGATCTGTTTGACTGGTTTTTCGGGCTGGTCAGAGAGATTTCAGGAAGTAGTTACAACCGGCGGGGGCTTTACCAGGCTGAAGATACGGTAATCGCACACATAACCTATGAATCAGGATTACCGCTTGCCGGAAGCTGGTGTTTCGCAGCAGATGAGAGTCAGAATATTGATCTGATCAGGGTTTTTGGGTCAGAAGCGACCCTTGAGTTTTCAACCTTTGCCTTTACTCCTGTCAGACTGATCAGCAAAACTGGTATTACCGAATTTCTTCCCCCGAATCCTGAAAACATCCAGTACTGGTTCATTAAAAACATGGTGGAAGAACTACAAGGAATGAGACCTGTTCAGGCGAACAGTGAACAGGCAAAGCGCACCAACTGGATTATGGATAAAATATTGAACAGGCTCTGAACATGAAAATTGTTGCTGACGATAAAATCCCGTTTCTGAGGGGAGTTCTTGAACCTTTCGCTGACATCGTGTACGTACCCGGAAGATCAATAAACCGGGATCACCTGCTGGATGCTGATGCCCTGCTTACGCGGACACGTACACGGTGTAATGAATCTCTTCTCAAAGATACCAATATCCGGTTTATTGGCACCGCCACCATCGGAACTGATCACATTGACACAGGCTGGTGTGAAAGTCGGGGGATAGTCTGGAAGAACGCTCCCGGGTGCAACGCATCTTCCGTAAACCAGTATATCGCTTCAGCTTTGGTATTGCTTGCAGAGAGGTTTGGCTTTTCTCTGCGGGACAAAACACTTGGCGTCGTTGGTGTTGGGAATGTCGGGAAGAAGGTTGTTCGCACGGCTGAATTGATGGGGATGCGGGTGTATCTCTGTGATCCGCCCAGGGCCAGGTCAGAAGGAACCTGCGGATTCATTTCGCTTGATGGAATCCTGAGGGAATGTGATATCATCACTTTTCATGTACCTTTAAATCATGAGGGTGTTGACAAAACATATCACCTGATCGATCATGATTTCCTTACCAGGGTAAATCCCGGAACGTTTATTATCAATTCTTCACGGGGTGAGGTGGCAGATAGCCCTGCACTCAGGGAAGCTTTGCTGCAAAACAAAATCGGTGGTCTGGTGCTGGATGTCTGGGAAAATGAACCGGATATTGACAGCGAACTAATGCATTTGTGCTGCCTGGCAACTCCGCACATAGCCGGATACTCTGCTGATGGAAAGGCCAGGGGGACTGCCATGATCATCCGGGAGCTGAGCAGGCACTTCGATCTGGGTATTGAGGATTGGGAGGCCGATGATATTCCTGAACCTGCCGATCCGGTGATCAGGATCGATTGCAGGGGAGTTGCAGACGAAGCAGTTATCAGGGAAGCCATTTACAGCACTTACCGTATTGCGGAGGACGACAGAAAGTTAAGAGATAAGCCGGGTGAATTCGAGAAGCAACGGGGAGAATATCCGCCACGGCGTGAATTTGACGCCTATACCCTTATCCTCGAATCTGGTGACGAGACATTAAAAAAGGTATGCCGGCAACTTGGTTTTAAAGTTTTATAGAATTAACACTTAAACATTACCATATGAATGCTATTGCAGATATCGGCCTTATCGGCCTCGCAGTGATGGGTGAGAACCTGGTGCTGAACATGGAAAGCAAAGGGTTTACTGTTGCTGTATTTAACCGCTCGGTAGAAAAAGTGGACAAGTTCCTTCAGGGCAGGGGCAAGGGAAAAAAGTTCATCGGGGCACATACCATGGATGAATTTGTGAAATCAATCAAAAGACCGCGGAAAGTCATGATGCTTGTTAAAGCAGGACAGCCCGTTGATGAACTCATTGAGCAGCTTTTGCCTTATCTTGAGCAGGGTGATGTTGTCATTGACGGTGGCAACTCGTATTTTCCGGATACGATCAGACGCACAAATTACATTGAGGAGAAAGGACTTTTATACATCGGTACGGGTGTCTCAGGAGGCGAAGAGGGAGCATTGAGAGGTCCATCCATCATGCCCGGGGGATCTGTGAAAGCGTGGGAACATGTTAAGCCATTGTTCCAGGCGATAGCAGCCAAAGTGGATGATGGAACACCTTGTTGCGACTGGGTTGGGGAAAACGGTGCGGGTCACTTCGTCAAGATGGTGCACAATGGCATTGAATACGGCGACATGCAGCTCATCTGTGAAGTCTACCATTTGCTAAGGGACCTGGGCAGGTTTAACAGTGATGAAATGCACCGGATATTTTCTTCCTGGAATCAGGGAGAACTGAACAGTTACCTGATCGAGATTACGGCTGATATTTTGGGATACAGGGACGCCAATGGTGATGCGCTGGTGGAAAAGATCCTCGACACAGCCGGGCAAAAGGGAACCGGCAAATGGACCGGCATTGAGGCCCTGGAGCTTGGAGTTCCGCTGACACTTATTGCTGAAGCTGTTTTTGCCAGATCCTTGTCCTCTTTCAAGGATGAACGGGTCAATGCCGCTAAGATTCTTGATATTCCTCCGGTACCATTTCAGGGCGATACAAATGCCCTGGTGAGTGATCTGCGTAATGCGCTATATGCCTCCAAGATAGTGTCCTATGCGCAGGGTTTCGCTTTGATGAAAGCTGCCGCAAAGGAATACAAATGGAACCTGAACTACGGTGGAATTGCTTTGATGTGGAGAGGTGGGTGTATTATCCGATCGGTTTTCCTCGGAAAGATAAAGGATGCTTTTGACAGCGATTCGGGCTTGCAGAACCTGCTGCTCGATCCTTATTTCAAAAGCAAGGTCACAGAAGCCCAGGAAGGTTGGAGGAGGGTGGTTGCGGCGGCTGCAATACATGGTATACCAGTACCTTCGCTGTCTTCAGCCCTGGCTTATTTTGACGGATACCGGTCGGCCCGTTTACCCGCTAACCTGTTGCAAGCGCAGCGAGATTACTTCGGCGCCCATACGTATGAGCGTATTGACAGACCAAGAGGAGAATTCTTTCATACCAACTGGACCGGTCGCGGGGGCAGTACCGCCTCATCGACCTATAATGTATAAGGGTGTGATTGTTGAAACAACTGTTTTTTTGACTATCTTTGCACCACGTTCTTTGATCACACTCACACCCACAACCATTTGGGGCTGTTCTGGCTTTGACAGCAGGTTAGCAGGTGAGTAAGCATGCCGGGCTTCGCATGGCACCCCGTAAAACTGCAGTGCAAACAATTAAATGGCGAAGCTAATTACGCGCTCGCTGCCTAATCGAAGTTTAGTAGATTCAGGCATTATTCAGGTACCAGGTATCTGAACGGGCTGCTCCTCCACTACCATGCTTTACGGCGGTGGATCGAGGGGCACATAAAAGGTAAGGCTGGTCTGGTTGACACCCCTGAAACCGGATAAGATAAAAAGGGGATAAGATGCAGGTAGGCCGCCCGGTGCCAGTCTGTATTCGAAAACCAACATCGGGCTAAGCATGTAGAAGGCTTATTGGCGGCTTGTTTGGACCC
>DIAS01000134.1 GCA_002415855.1 Bacteroidales bacterium UBA5072 | reverse complement strand
TACCTTTGTGAAGCTCGCTGGCTTTATACGACCAGATAATTTTCCCTGTATTTCCGTCAATACAGGCAAGATCTCCAAATCCGCTGGAGCAGTAAACCCTGTTACCTTCTACAGTCGGAGTAGCCCTGCTTTCAGGATTGGACTCTGTCCAGGACCGTCCAAATACTGTTTGCCAGAGAAGTTTGCCATTCATGTCCAATGCAAACAATATATCGTCATTACCTTTGTTTCCTGTAATGTAAATAGTATTTGTTCCAAACGATGGCGATGAGAAACCTCTGGCCAGGCTGAGAGTTGACCAGAGCAATGTCGGACCGGCAGCCGGCCAAGATTTCATGAGGCCTTTTTCTGCTGATACACCGGTACGGTTTTCTTCCCGCCATTCACTGATCTCCTGGGCATTAGTAAAACCAGTAACCAATAATAACAGGATTATTGCTAAAGTTGCGTTCTTCATAACATATCAGTTTTTGTGAGTTTTGTTTTTATTTTAAAATGGTTTTAAGCAAACTGTCAAATATGCCAAAATCAATCCAAAGAAAGATTTAAATAAGGCAGGAAAAAGAAAAAACTTGCAATTATCACGAAAAAAAGATATTCCTGGGATATGAGTGTTGCTCACATAGATCAACTGAAAATTCAAATTAATATATTAAATTAAACAGACCATTTAAATTAATATATTATACTATATAAGTTGTTTTACTATCAAATTATACATTTATATTATATAATTGTTTTATTATTTCAAATCAATTATTATTTTTGCATTCAGGTTTTCCTGATCAACCCTGGAAAATTGATTTAACAAGCAACATTCAACCAGCAACCAGCAACAAAAAGAATATGTGTGGAATTGTAGGAGTTTTTGATTTAAAGGTCAATCATATGGAATTAAGGACAGCTGTTCTTAAAATGTCCAAAAAGGTAAGGCATCGCGGTCCTGACTGGTCAGGCATCTTTTATTGCGAAAAAGCGATACTGGCTCATGAAAGGTTATCAATTGTTGATCCGCAGTCGGGAAGGCAGCCTCTCTACAGCAAAGACGGGAACCTGATTCTGGCAGTGAATGGTGAAATTTATAACCATCAGGAGATCAGGAAACGTTATGAAAGCACTTATGAATTCCAGACACATTCCGACTGCGAAGTTATCCTTCCGCTATATCGGGATAAAGGTCCGTCCTTCCTTGAAGAAATGAATGGTATTTTCGCATTTGCACTGTATGACAAGGAAAATGACAGCTATTTCATTGCACGTGACCATATAGGTATAGTTCCGCTTTACATGGGGTGGGATCAGTTTGGTAATTTTTACGTCGCCTCCGAACTGAAAGCCCTAGAAGGTGTTTGTAAAAGGATTGAGGAATTTCTTCCCGGTCATTACCTGTACAGTAAAGACGGTGTGATGAAGAAATGGTACACCCGCGACTGGATGGATTATTCGGCTGTTGAAAAAAACACGACCTCAATCGACGATCTCAGAAGAGCGCTGGAAGCATCCGTTCACAGGCAGTTAATGTCTGATGTGCCTTATGGAGTTCTGCTTTCAGGAGGCCTGGATTCATCAATTGTCTCTGCCGTGGCTAAGAAATTTGCTCCGAAAAGAATAGAATCGGGTGACAAAGCTGAAGCCTGGTGGCCGCAGCTGCATTCCTTCGCTGTAGGTCTTGTGGGCTCACCCGACCTGGCCGCTGCCAGAATAGTTGCTGATCATATAGGAACAGTGCATCATGAAATAAATTTTACAGTCGAGGAGGGACTTGATGCTATCCGGGATGTGATCTACCATATTGAGACCTATGATGTTACCACTGTGAGAGCTTCAACGCCAATGTACCTGCTTGCAAGGGTAATAAAATCGATGGGAGTGAAGATGGTACTTTCAGGGGAAGGTGCAGATGAGATCTTTGGCGGATATCTTTACTTCCATAAAGCACCAGGTCCAAAAGCTTTGCATGATGAAACCGTAAGGAAGCTAAGCAAACTCCATCTTTATGATTGTCTGCGGGCAAATAAATCTCTTGCCGCCTGGGGTGTAGAAGGACGGGTTCCTTTTCTTGACAAAGAGTTCATGGACGTCGCAATGCGGCTGAACCCAGTTGACAAGATGACATCAAAAGACCGCATTGAAAAGTGGGTCCTCAGAAAAGCTTTTGAGGACTACCTTCCGCCGAGCGTTGCGTGGAGGCAGAAGGAACAGTTTTCAGATGGTGTCGGATACAACTGGATTGATACGCTGAAGGCAATTACTTCGAGGGAAGTCTCAGACGAACAACTGGCAAATGCCAGGTATCGGTTCCCGATAAATCCTCCGATGTCGAAAGAAGAATACTTTTACAGATCGATATTTTCAGAACATTTCCCATCCGATTCAGCAGCATCATGTGTGCCTTCAGTACCATCAGTAGCCTGCAGCACAGCAGAAGCTCTTGCATGGGATGAATCATTTAAAAAAATGAACGACCCGTCAGGCAGGGCAGTGAAAAGTGTTCATGTCGATTCGTACAAATAGTTTTCCTCCGTGATCTCTGTGTTCAGGGATCCCCAACCCCCTAAGGGGGCTAAGGAGAAAGTCCCCTTTAGGGGATTTAGGGGCGATAAAAGGATAAGTCTTAGAGAGC
>DIAS01000092.1 GCA_002415855.1 Bacteroidales bacterium UBA5072 | reverse complement strand
GGTGTCCGTCATGAGAGTAACTTTTCACTGGGTGATGTCCCTTTTTATGCGCGACCCATAATTAACATGCGTGGTGCACCTTTGATGAAATATCAGAACACAAATACACTCCTGATGGAAGCAGAAGTTAGTTACAATGTTTATAAACGTTGGTATTTGTCAGGTTTCACAGGCATGGGCAATGCCTTCGCAAATTTCTCGGATTTTGAGGAAGGAAAGAGTGTCTCCACGTTGGGCATGGGATTCAGGTATTTGGTGGCCCGCAAGTTAGGGACCAGCATGGGATTGGATTTTGCCCTCAGCAATGATGATTTTGCCTTCTATGTCATCTTTGGAACTGCCTGGCTGAGGTAATCCTGCCATTTAAAAAAAATCCGGCCAGTCGTTCACTGTCCGGATTATTCATTTGTTGCAGCCGGTTTTTACTTTAATTCCGGAAGCGGAAGATCTTCCAGCACGGAAAGTCTGATTCCGGAAAGAATATAGCCCTCCAGCTGATAGAATTGCAGAGCAACAACAGGATTGGTTGCCTTCTTGATCTTATTGTAATAGGTGATCAGCAGCGCGTCGGTTTTTTTACCCAGATCGATTACTTTCGAAGTCCAGTCATCAGCAAACTCAATGGTCAGTTTATCATAATTCTTAGCATATTGCTCCAAAAGGTTAATTCTTTCCTTTCCAAGCTCTTTGCGGGCAGTTTCATACTCATCATAAAGTTGCCAGAATGCCGTTTTCTGTGCTACATCAACCTTGACGAATTCCTCAACCATGGCTTTCTTTTCCATGCCAAAGGCGGCCTGCATGAGATCAACTTCTTCCTTGTTGGTCTGGGCGTTAACAATAGCAACCATAAACAGCGCTGACAATAATAATGTTACTTTTTTCATAGGTTATTGATTTATAATTTACACAAAATTAATTTATTTCTGCATGAAACACAAATCAGTATTAAAAACGGGAACAGACGGTATGGAAATGGCCGCGATGAAAGAAATATAGCTTAAATTTGGGAAAAGCGATCCCTTTCATGTACTTTAAACGGGTTCTGACAGTTCTTAAATACCTGATCTTCTGTCTGGCACTTCTGTTTGTATTGCTCCTGATAGGGGTTAATCTGCCGGTCAGTCAACGACTCATTACGGGAAAGGCCAATGCATTCTTCCGCAACAAGAACTTGCCGGTACAGGTAGACAATATATCCCTGCTGATCAATGGCAAAATTGGATTAACCAGGCCCCGGATCATCAAGGAAACGGGGGATACAATTGTTTTTGCCCGGCAGATCAGGGTTTCTGTCAGGATGTTTCCCCTGCTGTTAAAAAAGGTGACGGTAAACAGCGTAACCATCAACGATGCCGCGGTTCACATTACTACAGATTCTACCAGTGGTAAACCCGACCTGGTCTCCCTCTTTTCACCGGAGCGTAAAATTCCGAAAAAGAAAGGGAACACGGGGAAAAAATGGGACATAAGTGTTCATACGGTGAGCCTCAAAAATATCCGGTTCACCTACAATGATCAGGTACATGGAATTCAGATCAGCCAGTACGTCGGGAAGTTGTATGTTAAGTTTGATAAATTCTCCTTGGCAGGCAAACAGTTATTTGCTGCCGTTGTCAATATGGAAAAGGCCCATGGCGGAATTGTTCTGAAAACTGCATCCCCGAAAACCAGAAGCGAAAACAAACTTCCTGCTGCATGGAATTTTAAGCTCAGGCAATCCTTTCTCAAGGACATTCAGTTCACGCTTCATCAACCTGATGATAACAGTCGGGGTGAGTTCTCGCTCTCCAGGGGTTTCATTGAAGAAGCAGGCATGGAACTGGCCGGCCGGCGGATTTCCGTCTCCGGCCTTGTACTTGAAAAACCCGGGGCTCTTTTCTTATCCTCTCCTAACCCGGATAAACCGGCAACAAAATCCAAAAATAATTCCGGCGCGGATTTCCCCGGAGCCTGGACAATAATGAGCGGCTACCTGAAGATCACCCGTGGAGCAGTTCAAACACAACCTTATCTTGTCGCCTCCGCGCATCCTGCGGATCGTTCCTTGCAGATCGCTAAAATCAATGTCACCCTGAAAGATTTATTGTTAAGCCGCCAGGCATCAGAATTCAAACTTGACGGGCTTTCACTGCTGATGGGGAACGGAACTCAACTGATCAGGGGCAGCATGGAAATGCGTTCTGATTCAACGCGGAAGACTTTGCTGAAGACGTCTGTCAGGACTAAATCCAGCCGTATCAATCTGCGCATGGAAGTACAGGATGAACTGGCAGCCATCCTCAGATCCTATCATTCCGTGCCTGTATCATTAGTAATCGATGACACGAAAATATCTGCCCGGGAAGTTCTTGCTTTCCTGCCAGACCTGAAAGAACAAAAATCGTGGAAAGCACAACAGGATCTTTTACTGGGCGTAAACTGCAGGGTCACCGGTACAGCTGATCTCCTGAAAATTGAGAATTTTTCCCTGAATACACCCTCGGGATTTACCTTTTCGGCTGCAGGACAGCTGACACGGATAACCAATCCCCGGTCTGCGCTGTGTGATGTTGCCTTCCGATTGGGAGAAATCACCCGTTCAGAAGTAGCGGAGCTGATGCAGATTGCCGGTTCATCTGTGAATCTGCCTGAATTTGAACCGCTGACTATTGCAGGAAATATTGGCAGCAAGCTGCTCTCCCCCGAGTTCACGCTTACCTTGCAAAGCCGTTCGGGGAACCTGGCCGTTACCGGATTGGCTGATCTTCCGGACAAGCGTTACGACCTTAAAATGTCCTGGGACGGCCTGGAGTTGGGCAAAATCTTACTAATCCGTGATCTGGGCCGGTTTTCCGGAAACCTTACTGTGACCGGGAAAGAATTCTCGCCGGACAGGATGAGAATTAAAGCTTCCGTTAACCTTGATTCAGCAGGTTACAAGGGCTATCATTACCACGATGTTCATATTGCCCTGGAAGGGGACAAGGGTCTTTTGTCTTTCAAGCTCAATTCGGCCGATCCTGCATTTGAATGTGACCTGGCCGGGACGGCAGGACTCCATGATTCCCTGAAGCAGGGAAAGATATCGGGGACCTTCAGCCTCGATGCCGGACAAAGTCATTTGTACAAGGATATCTCCATCGGGGGGGCTTTGGAAGCTGAGATGGGAAAGACGTCCGGTAACCTTGATGCGTTCGTTTCCTTAAAAAACATCGTTCTCAGAAAGGCCGGTGCTGTTGAAGACCTGAAAGAGCTTACCCTGAGTTTTCAATCATCGGATAGTCTCGTGGCTGGTAAGATCGATGCCGATTTCGTGAAAGCAGATATGCATTGCAGAGGTTCTCTGGGCGATATTCAAAGAGCATTTTCGAAGGGCCGGTTCAGGGGCTTCGCACTCGTCGACTCTGCTGTAGAGAACCGGATTCCTTATCTTTCCGTCCTGCCCGACATGCACATCTTCGTTGAATCGACCTATGATCCGTTTCTGGGACTGCTGCTGAACGATAGCATTTTTAGCTATCATCAGGCCATGCTCGAACTGGTAAAAGATACTGCAGGTTATGGCCGGGTGGAAGTATCACTGGACAGAATCAATTTTGGGAATACCCGCGGATATGGCACTATCGTACATATTGAAAGTTTTCCGGACAGATCGGATCTCCGGGTGCTGGCCGACAGCATAAGGTACAACATCATGGTCATGACTGCTATAGCAGTTGACCTGACAATCAAACCAGATTCTGCCCTGTATGGTTTGAAGGCAGGAGGTAAAAATGGCCGTATGCTTTATCAAATGGCTGGTCTGGCCTATAGAAGCAACGGGCAGCTTAGGCTGAGATCCACACTGCCACAATGGACAATAAATGGTTTTGAATGGATCGTTTCTCCGGAAGATTTTCTGGTGCTGGAGCCACAGAATAAAGATTTTACGGCTGATTTACATTGGAAAAACGACCGTCGTGCCATTGACATTTATGGCCAAAGATCAGCCAGGCTGAATCTGGAGATCCGCAATGTATGGTTCAACATGCTCGCGGTTCCGGGGATGAATACTTTCGGATACGACGGTGAGCTTACCGGAATTATTGATTATGAAGGCTATAATAAGAAGGAGGTTGGAATTCAAATGGATATCAGGCAGATGAAAATGGCGGAAAGACTGCTGGGTGATTTGAAGGTTTCCGGTACTTATTCATCCGATACCCTTGGTACCATCGAAAGCGATCTCAACGCCGTCCTGAATGATACATCAACTCTTGACCTCATTGTCCGGCTTGGAAAGCATGCCGAACAGAAAAGCGTCCGTGCCGAATTTTCAGGCATCCCCCTGGACATTGTTGAGCCTTCGGTCAACAAATACATCAGCGGATTACATGGCAAAATAAGCGGGGGACTTACCCTGACATCCATTGGGAACAAACCCCGGTTGAATGGCAAGATAGCGATCAATAAAACAGCGCTGAAGATCATCCCCCTGAATGCCCGGTTTTATTTGCCGGATGAGGTCATCCAACTGGAAAACAATCAAATGCGTTTCAGGCAGTTTACAGTGCTGGATTCCCTGAATAAACGGCTCAGTGTCGACGGATTCATTGACATGAATGATCCGGGTAATATAACAGCTGATCTTCAGATCACATCCGACCGACTCCAGGTGATGAATACAACGGAAAAGGAGAATCCGGCATTCAACGGATCTGTATTTGTTAATTCAGAATTGACCATAACAGGTCCTGTTCAAAAGCCTTCTATTGCCGGCAATATTGTACTTGCGGAGGGTACGGTTATCAATTACAGGTACACGGAGAATCTGACTGTTTCAGAAACGGAAAAGACACTAACTTTTGCGAGTCTCAACCGGGACGAATCTTCCTCGGAAAAGTTTATGGCTTCACTAAATACTTTATCGAAAGCTCCCAATATTGAGGCGTCGATTGAGATAAATCCGAACAGCCTTTTTACTTTTCAGATATCCCGCGGATATGATATAGGCGTCAGCATAACCGGGGGGGGCTTTCTGAATTATGCCCTGATGCCGAACAACGCCATCAACCTGAGTGGCACATACGAGATTCAGCAGGGCAGCGCTGAATTGAAAATTCCCGGTTGGCCACGTAAGAATTTTATAATAACACCGGGCAGTTATCTGAAATGGAACGGACCAGTGGAAGATCCGGAGCTGCTCCTGGAAACAACAAGCAAGGTCAGGGGCTCCTATTACAACCCGGTGGACGGTCAAAACCGGGAAGTAAATTTCCTGGTATATATGAAACTGTCCAACAAGCTATCACAGCTCGAAATCTTTTTCGATGTCGGCAGCAACGACCAGTACATCACAAGTGTATTCAATACGTTGTCAAAGGACGAACGGATGCGCCAGGCTATTAATCTACTTATCTTTGAACGGATCGAACTTCCCAACATGGAAAGTTCTTCCGATTATGTTACTCAGCAAATCAATCAGTTTTGGGAATCACAGATCAACCAGTTCACCAAATCTGCCATTAAGAACGTGGATGTGTCCTTTGGTATCGATACATATACCGGTGCTTCCGAGGGAGGAGGCGAACAGCAATATACCAGCTTTACCTATGAAGTAAAGAAGGAAGTATTCAACGATCGGGGTTCAGTGCTAGTTTCCGGCCGGATGAATGACAACAGCCAGGCCGGGGCACCAGCCAACAATATGTTCGAGAATTTTATCTTTGAGTACGCGCTTGATACAAACAAGATAAAATTTCTTAAGGTTTACCGGCAGCAGAATTATGAAGACCTGCTCGAAGGAGAAGTGACCAAATCCGGAGTCGGTTTTATTTACAGGAAAAGCTATGACAGGCTTCACGACATCTGGCGGAGGAAGAAGAAGAAAGATTAAAAATTCTGGAAGGAAGATGGCAGATTCTGGAAGGAAGATGGCAGAGAAACTGGGAATTATGAATGAATGAGCAATGGATTGGAAATTGTCCACATATGGCCTTTTAACAATCGCGATAATGGCGATGCTGGAATCATGCTCCAATACAAAATTCCTGGCGGATAATCAGTTATTGTACACGGGTAAGAACAAAGTCGTCATCAGCCAGGGGAAGTTCAGGAATCCGAAGGCTAACCAGTTGATTGAATCCACAACTGCCTTTAAACCAAACAATGCCCTGGCGGGCAAACGATGGTTACCCCCGGGAGGTCTGTGGATATACAATTATTGGAAACCAACCAAAGAAGGGAAAAAACCGGGGTGGATTTACAGGACTTTTTCGACCGAACCGGTGCTGGTATCGGATGTTAATCCCGAAACACGATGTCAGAAGCTGGAATCAGAGCTTTTTAGCATCGGTCTGTTTCATGCCAGCGTGTGGTCAGTGCTTGATACCAGTGCCCGGAATCCGCACAAAGCCGGTATAACTTATTACGTAAAACCCGATGATCCCTTCCGGTATCATGATATATCCTTTGCACCCCCTGCTGATGCTGTTGATACCCTGATCAACAGTTTTCAGGATGATCTTGCCCTGAAGCCTGATGATGTTTTCGACCTGGGGATTGTCAAATCAGAAACCAAAAGAATAACTGCGCACGCGCTGGATGAAGGCTACTTTTATTTTAACCCGAATCATGTGAAGTGGATTGCAGATACTACCCGATTGCCATATCAGATCGATCTCAGGATTGGTAAAAATACCGACCTTCCGCCATACACCCTGCTGAAGTATTCCATTGACGAAGTTACTGTGAAGATAACCGGTCAGATTGACTCGCTGGTGGTCTCCAAGGCTACGGATACTGTTTTTTGTGACGGTATCCGAATCATTTCCCCGGGTGGATTTGTCAAACCCGAAGTAATTTCCCAGGCGATCTACTTCCGGAAAGGCGACTGGTATTCAACCGTAAAGCATCAGCAGACCATGACACACCTGAACAGCTACGGGATTTTTAAGTATGTCAATATCCAGTTTATTCCTGATCCGGATAGTCTGGTAAATCAACTGGATCTTTTGGTGGAACTGACAAGGATGAAGGAAATCAGTCTGGATTTGGAGGCCAACGTGGTAACAAAATCCACCGGTTTCTCAGGGCCCGGATTTGCAGCCACCCTGGCTCACGGAAATCTGGCCCGCGGGGCAAACAAATTACAGCTGAAGCTTAACGGAGGTTTTGAATGGCAATGGGGAAAAAGTTCCGGCAGTACGCTCGGCACTACATCCTATAATATCGGGATGTCCACTTCCATCATCCTCCCGAAGATATTGAAACCTTTTAGTCTTTTTAATATCAACCGTTTTCGCCTTCCTCAGACAACGATGACCCTGGGATTTGAATTTATGAACAAGATACAGTATTACCGCATGAGTTCAGTGAACCTGGGATTTGGTTATCAGTGGAAAAAGTCGCAGAAAATCACGCATATCTATTATCCGCTGTTTTTCAACTCCATTACTCTGCTTGAAACCACCCTTGAATTTGACTCCATACTGAATGCCAATCCTTATATCCGGAAAAGCTTCGAAGAGCAGTTCATCGCCGGCATGAAGTATGATTTTATATTTGACAACAGCGCTACCAAACAACCCAACGGCTTTTACTTCCAGGCCGGCATCAGTTCGTCCGGAAATTTTATCGATCTGATCTGGCGTTTTATTCCCACCGAACAGGAAAGGCCTTACAGTTTGGCAGGAAATGTGTATTCCCAGTTTATGAAGTTCTCCACAGATATACGGTATTACAGGAATATTCAGCAACATAGCCTTGTATTCCGACTGTATTCTGGTCTTGGAATTCCCTATAGCAATTCAGTGGTCATGCCTTATGTAGAACAATTTTACAGTGGAGGGTCAAACAGCATCCGTGCATTTACTGCCCGTTCGCTTGGACCGGGAAGCCTGAAGCCTGATGAGACATCAGAAATCATCGACCAGACAGGTGATATAAAAATTGAAGGCAACGTGGAATACCGGTTCAGGATGTCAAAGGTGCTACACGGTGCTTTTTTCGTTGATGCCGGCAACATCTGGTTGTTAAATCCAGATGAGAACAGACCTGGAGCTGAATTCCATTTCAATACATTTTTAGATCAGCTGGCGGTAGGAACGGGGGTCGGGTTCAGATTCGATTTCAATTTTTTTATTCTGCGTACCGATTTTGGATTCCCCCTCCGTATGGCCTATGCTGCTGATGAATCCAACTGGATTGGCAGTACGAAGGATTTCTTTGACGGCATGATGTTTAACCTGGCAATCGGATATCCATTTTAACAGTAATGTCTATTTTAATTTCCCTGACAGATCAAGCAATTCAACTTTTCTGAATTCCACGTTGTGGCTCTCAGCCTGGAGCGCGATATAACCTTCCTTCAGCAGGGTGCCGTCAGGCACCGGATATGGTTCCGGCCGCATATCCGGTCCGATTCTTGGCCTTGAATAGGTCAGAACCGTATCCCCTTCAATCACATGGTGAAAAATGCTGTCGCCCCATACGATCATTTCTACGGTTACCCACTGGTCTCCGTCATATGTTTTAGAGGAAGAATTCGTGCAATGTCCTTCCACAGCAATGCCATTGATATCAATATCCGTTCCCGGTGTACACACGTTTGCAGTGGTCCGCTCACCCTGTCCCAATCCTCCCAGGAACTGCGCCTCGATGGAAAC